>NZ_JACHDP010000001.1:4463792-5101477 GCF_014201145.1 Micromonospora parathelypteridis | reverse complement strand
GAGCGTGAACGCCCCGGAGGTGCCGGCCGCCGCCAGCGTCAGCACACCGGCGACGAGTCGCACCCGTCCGCTGCGCCGAGGTTCGACGGCGATCTCACCGAGCGCCTCGACCGGCTTGATCCCCGTGACCCGGCGACCGGCGATCAACGCGGCGAGCATCGCCACGAGGACCGCCGTACCGACCGCGACCGGCACCGCGAACAGGCCGCCGGTCATCGGGAAGCTGGCCGGGACGAACCCGCGGCCAACCAGTTGGCCGTGCACCCAGTGGGCGGCCAGCAGGCCCGCCGGAGCGCCAACCGCGGAGGCTGCCAGGGCGAGCAGCGCGGCCTCGGCGATCAACATGCGGCGCAACTGGCCCGGTGTGGCCGCGACCGCGCGCAGCAACGCGAGGTCCCGGCGGCGGTGCCGGACGGACAGCCCGATGGTGCCGGCCACCACGAAGACGATCAGCAGGAGGACGTACCCCCCGAAAGCCGATCCCGCCTCGACCAGCAACGTCTGGGCGGACAGGTTCTCGGACTGCTCGACCTTGGCCCGGTCCGTCCCGGCGTACGTCGTGGCGCCGGCCGCCGAAGCGATCCCGCGTACCGCGTCACCGACCGCGCCCCGATCGGCGCCGGGCACCACCCGCACGCCGATCGCGTCCACCCGGCCCGGATGTGCGGACAGTCGGGCAGCCTGCGCGTCGGTGAAGAACACCGCCGCCGAACCGGTCTCCGCGGTCCCGCTCACCCGGTACGACCGGCTGATCCCGCCGACGACGAGGTCCATGCGGTCACCCGGGACCGAGCCGAGCCGGACGTCGGCCAGCACCTCGTCGTCGGCCTGCGGCGCGGCGCCCGCGCTGATGGGGCGACCGGTGAAGCCATACGTGCCCCAGCCGTGCCCGACGACACCGGACGAGCCGACCAGCACCCGATCGTCGCCGGTCACGTCCGCGACGCCGGGCACCTGGCGGATCCGGTCCACCAGGGCTGCGTCCACCGTGCCGCCCTCGGGCAGCCGGACGGTGCTCGTGGTCGTCCCGCCGTCGAACTCCTTGATCGTGTGGCTGACCGTGCGGTGGGCGACGACCAGGTCCGCCGTCGCCCAGAGCCGGGGTTCCGGGCGGAAGCGCAGTCCGGACTCGACAAGCGTGCCCATGGCAACCAGGATCATCACTCCGGCGAGCAGGGCGAGCAGCGTCGCAGCCGCCGGGCCGACACGGTGCCGCAGCAGCCGGGCGGCGAGCCCCGTCATCGGACGGCCCGCCGATCCAACGACGCCAGGTGCTCAGCGATGCGAGCAGCACCGAGCTGCGGGAGGTCAGCGACGATCCGGCCGTCGGCCAACACGAGCACGCGGTCCGCGTACGACGCGGCGACCGGATCGTGAGTCACCATCACCACGGTCAACCCGTGCTCGTCGACGACCGCGCGCAGCAGCGTCAGCACCTCCGCCGCGCTGCGCGAGTCGAGAGCGCCGGTGGGCTCATCGCAGAAGATCACCTCGGGGCGCGTGGCCAGCGCCCGGGCGATCGCCACCCGCTGCTGCTGACCTCCGGAGAGCGCGGCCGGTCGATAGCGCAGCCGGTCGGTGAGCCCGACCCGCTCGACCACCCGGGTCAGCCAGGCGCGGTCCGGACGGACGTCGGCCAGCCGCATCGGCAGCACGATGTTCTCCTCGACGGTGAGCGCGCCGATCAGGTTGAACGCCTGGAAGACAAAGCCGATCCGGGTACGACGCAGCTCGGTCAGGCGAGTCTCGGACAGCCGCGACAGGTCGGTCTCGCCGATAACGACGCGGCCAGTGGTGGGCCGGTCGAGCCCGGCGGCGGTCTGCAGCAGGGTGCTCTTGCCGGAGCCGGATGGCCCCATCACCGCGGTGAACGTGCCGCGGTCGAAGCCGACATCGATGCCGGCCAGCGCGGTCACCTGGGTACGGCCGGCCTCGTAGACCCGGGTGAGTTGTTCGACGCGTACCGCTGGGTCGGTCTGACCCGGATAGTCGGGCATTCTGGTGGCCCTCTCGCTCTCAACAACATGGATTGCGCGCACCAGAAACGCTATTGAGGTGGGAGAACGGAGACCATCCAGCGGGCTACCAGGTCCGGGTACAGCAGGCGCTACTGGCGATCACCGTTCAGGAAGCGCAGCACCGCGGTGACCCGACGGTCGGCCCGGTCGTCCGGTGGGAGCTGCAGCTTCGCGAAGATGCTCCGAATGTGTTTGTGCACCGCGCCGTCCGTGACGACCAGCCGCTCCGCGATCGCGGTGTTGCCGAGCCCTTCGGCCATCAGCCCCAGCACCTCGCGCTCGCGCGGCGACAGCTCGCTCAGCGCGGTGTCCGGCCTGCGGTTGCGAGCGAGCAACTGCCCTACCACCTCCGGATCGATCACGCTGCCGCCGTCCGCGACGCGGCGCAGCGCGGCGAGGAACTCCTCGACCCGGCCCACCCGCTCCTTCAGCAGATATCCCAGCCCGGCGGCGCCGACCGAGAACAGGTCGGTCGCGAACGCCTGCTCGACGTACGCCGACAGCACCAACACCGCGAGGCCCGGCCGGCGGCGTCGCGCCTCCACCGCGGCCACGATCCCCTCGTCGGTGTGGGTCGGCGGCATCCGCACGTCCACGATCGCCACGTCCGGGGCATGCTCGTCGACCGCGACCAGGAACTCGCCCGGGGTACCCGCCGTGGCGACCACGTCCAGGTCCTCCGCCCGCAGCAGCAGCGCCAGCCCTTCACGCAGCAGCGGGTCATCCTCGGCGATCACGATCCGCATGGCAGCTCCACGTCCATCCTCGTCGGCCCTCCCGGTGGGCTCGTCAGCGTCATTCGCCCGTCGTACGCCTCGACCCGCCGGCGGATGCCGGTGAGCCCCGAGCCGCGTGCCTCGTCGGCGTCGCCGTGCCCGTCGTCCTCGACGCTGACCAGCAGCCGGCCGTGCTCGCGGCGCACTGCCACGTCCACGTGGCTCGCACCGCTGTGCCGGACGACGTTGGTCAGCGCCTCGGCCACCACGAAGTACGCGGTGGCCTCGACCGAGGCCGCGCAGCGCACGGCCACCTCCACCTGGAGCCGGCAGGGCACCACGCAACTGCCGGCCAGACCCGCCAGCGCCCCGGCAAGGCCCCGGTCGTCGAGCACGGGTGGCAGGATTCCGCGCACCACCGTACGCAGTTCGCTCAGCGCCTGTTCGGCAGCGTCCTGCGCCTGCCCGAGAATCTCGTCGGCCCGGTCCGGGTTGCGCCTGACCGCCCGCCGCGCCGCGCCCAGCAACACGTTGACCGCGACCAACCGATTCTGCGTGCCGTCGTGCAGCGACCGCTCGATCCGACGCAGTTCGACCGCGTGCGCGTCCAGCGCAGCCGCCCGGGTCGCGGTCAGCTCGGCGACCCGCAGCGACAGGTCGACCCCCGGCGGCGGGGACAGCAGCCACCGGCCCGGCCAGGCCTGAAGGCGGGCCAGCCCCGGGCTGAATCCGACCGCGGCGGCCAGCCAGCCCACCCCGAGCAGCCCGACCGTGAGAGCCTCGGACAGCCCGTCGATGCGCCACCAGCCGATGCCCGGCGCGCCGGCCTCGGGTGGAACCAGCCGGTACCACAGCGGGAACGTGATGTCCTGCACGGCATACAGCGGCAGCAGGAGGCCGGCCAGGCCGGTCAGCATCCCAATGATCGAGTGCAGCGCGATCCAGCCCAGCTCCCGGCGTACGAATGGATCGCGCACTGCGGTCCGCAGTCCGGCCGGCACCGGACCCGGGGTAGGGATCGGGTCGCCCTGGCGGGACAGCCGAGCGCGCTCGCGGTCGGCCACCGAGCGCACCGCCCGCAGCGCGCCGGGCGCCAGCAGCAGCCCCACCCCACCCAGGCAGGCCACCGCCACGGTCGCCGCCCAGATCAGCGCGGCCAGCGCCAGCAGCGCGGTGCCCAGCCCACCGACGAGGCGTTCCAGGGCGTCGACCGAGGAGCGGACCCACCCCCGCACGTTCGCCATCCACCCCACCTCCCCTGCCAACCTAGGCCACCACGGGCCGCGGCCGGCAGCGCCCGCAGCGGAGGTACAGCCTGCTGTACTCCGATCGTCGAGCTGGTGGGATCGCCCCCGCCAAGCCGCCCGCCTAGCGTTGACGGCGTCGATGAACGTTCACCGAGGGAGGCAGCCATGACCGATCCGTACCGCATCACCGATGCGCCCGCCACCGCTGCGGAGAGGCCGGGAGGTTGGCTGCGCCCGCTGCTGTGGCTGGTGCTCTTCGTCAGCGCGGCGGCCAACGTCGTGCTGTCGACCGCAGCGGACAACCCGTGGATCAGCTCGGCATTCGGCCTGGTGGCGCTGCTCTGCGCGGTCGCGCTGATCGTTCACCACCGCCGCAACCGCGTCCGCAAGTCCTAGGCACACCAACCGTGCTCTGGGTTCTCCGCTATCCCTGGGTGACGGGTTTGATCACTCTCGCCATCTCGCTCAGGTCATCGTTGAGCTGGTGATCGCGCCCGGGTAGCCGGTGCACCTGCGCCTGCGGAATGACACCGGCGTACAGGTCAGCATGCGACGGCGGAGCAGTCTCATCCTGGAGCCCGTGGAACAGATGCACCGGCACGCCGTGCGGCAGCCGCGCGCCGAGATCGTACGGCCGCTCGAACTCGTCGCCCGGCCAGCCGCCCGGACCGACGAACGGGGCGGCGATCAGCACGATTGCCCTGAGCGCCCGCTCCGGCGGCCGCTCAGCGAGCGCGTTGACGAGGATCGTCGCGCCCACCGAATGGCCCGCGACGACCGCCTCGTCACCCAAGGCCGCGATCTCCCGCCGGATGGCCGCGCTCCATCTGGCGTAGCTCGGGTCGTCCTCGTCGGGCATCCGCGGGTAGCGGACCTCGTACCCGTCACCGAGCTCCCGCCGCAAGCTGTCGACAAGCTTGTTGTCCCACTCGTCGTGCGTGCCCGCGCCGCCGCCCTGAATGAACAAGATCTGCACGGTAGCTGGACCTGCCTTCAGGCATCCTGGTTTCTGGGCACCGCCGCGTGCCGGGTAGCCATCGTGGCTATCGCGGCCACCCCCAGCAGCAGGGCCGGGAGGACGAACCAGAGGCCGATGCCGAGACCGAGGAGGAGCCCCCACAGCAGCATCACCAGCGCCGAGACCGTTGTGGTGACGCCGACAGCGCGGTGGGTCAGGTCTGCGATGAGGGGACATACCGCCGCGACCACAGGTACACCCAGCAGATAGCTGGCCGCACCACCGCTGTCGTCAATGGTGAACGGCAACAGCGCGACGACAATCCAGGCTGTGGCGGCAATCGCGAGCAGTCTCAACATCAAACCAACCGAACCAGCTGCCGCACCGCGCCTGCGTAGGCTCACGAACGCCGCGGCAACAATGAAGAGCGCGACAAGGCCGCCAACAATGGTAGCCACGTTCATTTCGATTCCTCCGTCCTGATGACGTCAGCGAGCCTCGCTTCGTACACGTGGACCGGCCACTTCTTCCGCAACGAGTCGGCGAGCTGGCGCAGGTGTTCATCCTGACGGTACGCGGTCATTGCCGATTTCACACGGTAGGCCAACGCATCGTCCCAAGCCACTGGCTTGAACGCGATGCGCTCGACACGGACCACCCACCATCGATTGTTCTTCGGGTCCGCGGACAGCCCAACGCCCCCGGCGGCGGCGACTGCATAGGCTGCGCGCGCGATCATCGGGTCGACGCCCTCACCGTGATCGTCCATTGTCGCGGCGCCGCTTTTTGTCGCCTTGTCCTCGCTTACCAGCCGTTGGAACGTCGGCTGATCCGCACCGGCGACCCGGTCCATGACCTTCTTGGCCTGCCCGCTGTCAGCGAACTCCGCCCAGGCCACCTCGGCCTGCGCCACGTTGCCGAACAGGTTGCGGTGCTCCTGGTACCACGCACGTGCCTCGTCCTCTGTGATGCCTTCGATGGCGAGGCCGGCAGTGTCGCGCTGCTCCTGCGTGATGAGTGTGGCGATCTGTTGCGCCCTGGTCGACCCGTCGATGCCACGACGCGCGGCTTCACGCCCCAGCAGCTCGTCGCGGATCGCCAGGTTCAGCGCCTCTCCCCACGGACCGGAGTAGCCGCCGGCGACCAACACGGCGGGCAGAGGATCGTCGGGCATCAACGTTCGGACGCGTTCGACCGTGATTGGTTCGCCTGCCACCGTAGCCAGAGCGTTCGGCGGCGGGTCCACAGACTTGTCAGTGGACCCGCAGCCGGACGCCGACAACGCAAGCATGACGAGCGCCACGGTGACGAGGAGTGGCTTCATCGTGCGAGAGTCTCGGACTCTAGCCACACTGGTTGCTCGACCAGAGGAAGTCGTCATCAGCTTCGAAGTACTCGTCGCCGCACTCGCTGTCCCACGGGTTCGTCGACCCACCGTGCTGACGACCGCAGCGATCGTGGTCAGCACAGTCGTAGGTGTAGCCGGTGATGATGAAACATCCGCCGCCGCACTTGCCCATGCAGTCGTATGAGGCCGGACCAACATAGATGCTCTCACCCAGGAAACAGTGACTGTCGGCATCGTGGACGACCCACGCGTTCTGGTTGCACCCGGTGTAGAGGATTCCGTCTTCGTTGCTCTCCTGGCACGCGGCGATCACCGCGGACCGCGACGCGCTGTTCGGCGCCGTAGCGGACGCGCCCTCCTTGAGGCACGACTCCACACCCGCAGCCTTCTCCGGAAGTTGCTTCGCACCGAATCGCTCCACCGGGCGGGGCACTTCCTGGCTGCCGATCCTGGTGCCGACCGGTGCCTCAGCAACCAGCATGGCAAGTCGGATGGTCAAGTCCCGATGCAACGGGACCGGCGTTTTCGTGGCATTGGCCGGCTTGATCCACGTCGATTCGAGAGACTTGGCGAAAGCGTCGAGCGCCGTGCGGTCATCTGGCTGCAGCGAAGCCTCACCACCGGACCATTTGGCGACACCCTTGGCGATGTCCTTGCTGGCCGTGAATTTCTTGCCGGCAACGGAGAGAGACACTTCCGCCGTGACGGCGCTCTGGGCCGCCGCCTCGAACTCGATCACCGTAGCCGAGCGGGCGAATGTGCCGACATCATGGGTGGCCGATGACGTAGCGACCCGGAAATCGTTGGTGGACAACGGTTGTACCGTAGCCGCGGCGGCTGGCGCATACCCTGGCGTGGCCAGGGCGACCGCGAAGCCGACAGCGAGGACCTTGACAACAAGCAGAGGTGCAGCGAACGTACGTCTCATGCCACTCCCTTGACCGATCCGGATGGGGGTGTGCATCAAAAGTAGTCACGCTTCTGAATGGCAACGGCATTACCGGCCGATCGCGACAACACCCCCGCTAAATGTCATCGTCGTCCATCCTCTGCGATAGATGGACGAGCGTCAATACTGACCCTTGATGATCCTTTTATTGACAGCAGCACGGTGCTGCGCAAGGCTGGCGGGCCGCAGCGGCCCTCAGTGCGCGTACCGGGCCGAGCGCGCCATGCGCGACTACACACTGTGCCGGCGGGAGCGCCTGGTATCCACATTGCCGGTCAGGGTCTTGAGGATCCCGGGTAGCTCGGCCGCCGTTTCTGCGGGCAGACCGGTCACCGTCTCCTCCGCCAGAGCGCACCACAACTGTTTGACCTGCTCAACAAGAGCTTCACCGCTCTCGGTGAGTTCGACGATGCTGGCGCGCTTGTCAGAGGGAGCGGATTTGCGGCGGATGTGGCCGGAGGCCTCAAGCTTGCGGGTCATGAGCGTGACGCTCGGCGGCTCGCAACCGAGCGCCTCGCTGAGCTGAGCCTGGATCATCGGCCCGGTCCGGGAAAGCTCGAGCAGGAGCGCCTCCTGGCCGGGGTGCAGGCCGAGCGGTGCCAGCAGCGCTGCGGCCCTGGCCCGGTGACGCAGGCTCAGCAGCCGAATGGCTTGGTTGACGGCGTCGGCGTACTCGAAGTCCACGAACCCTCCTTGACAGGTTAGTTACGCGCATAACATTATGCGCGTAACTAATTCTACGACATCGAGGAGCCCTCGTGACCGTGAAGGTCGCCGTCATCTACTACAGCGCGACAGGCACTGTGCACACACTTGCGCAGGCCGTCGCCGAAGGTGCAGCCGCGGCCGGAGCTGAGGTGCGGCTGCGGCGGGTCGCCGAACTGGCGCCAGACACCACGATCGACGAGAACCCGCTATGGCGACAGCACGCCGACGCCACCACGTCGATCGCCCAGGCCTCGGTGGAGGACCTGGCATGGGCCGACGCATTCGCGTTCGGCACCCCGAGTCGGTTCGGCACGCCGGCCGCGCAGCTCAAGCAGTTCATCGACCAGACCGGCGGGCTGTGGCGCGAAGGTGGCCTGGCCGACAAGCCGGTGACGGCCTTCACCTCGGCGTTCAATCGGCACGGCGGCAGCGAGGCCACGATCCTGTCGCTGGCTAACGTGTTCTACCACTGGGGGGCGCTGCTGGTCCCGCCCGGATACACCGATCCGGTCGTGTACACCGCCGGCGGCAACCCGTACGGCACCTCGTCCGTGACGGGCCCGACCGGAGACGGCCCGGACGGCCCGGCTCTCGAAGCGGCGAGGTACCAGGGACGGCGGCTGGCCCAGATCACGATCCGACTGTCGGGCGGCGTCGGCGCCACCGCGGGCGACCAGAATGCCCGCGCAGCAAGGACCGCAACCACCTCCCCGGCCGCCTGAGCTGCGGTTCGGCAAAGGAGCAGTGATGACAAGCACCGTCTCCGCAACTCAGCGGGTCAAGCCGATCATCGGCCCCGCCTGGTTGGTCCTGTCGCTGGTGTGCGCCTGCCAATTCATGGTGATCCTGGACGCGTCCATCGTCAACGTCGCTCTGCCGTCGATCCGCCGGGACCTCGGGTTCACACCCACGGGCCTGGCCTGGGTGGTGAACGGCTACCTGCTTACCTTCGCTGGCTTCATGCTGTTGGGTGGCCGCGCGGCCGACCTGTTCGGCCAGCGCCGGATGCTGACCGCAGGGCTGTTCCTGTTCTCCGCCTCAAGTCTGGCCGGCGGCCTGGCAACCGAGCCTGAGGTCCTGGTGGCGGCCCGCCTGGCGCAGGGCATCGGGGCCGCCATGCTGGCCCCAGCCACGCTCGCCGTAATCAACACCAGCTTCGACGAGGGGCACGCGCGTGCCCGGGCGTTCGGCGCGTGGTCAGCCGCAGGCGGCGTGGGCGGCTTGGCCGGCGCAGTTGCGGGCGGTGCCATCACAACTGGCCTGTCGTGGCGCTGGATCTTTCTGATCAACGTACCGATCGGCGCGGTGCTGATCGCGGTGGCCATGGTGTCGCTGGCGCGCACGGGAACCGGAGGGCGGAAATCGCTCGACCTCACCGGCGCGGTCACGGGGACGGCAGGGCTGGCCGCATTGATCTACGGGGTCATGCAGAGCGCCGACCACGGCTGGACCTCCGCGATGGTCGTCGGGCCAGCCATCGCGGGTCTGCTCCTGCTCGTCGTCTTCACTGTGGTGGAGGCACGTTTCGCCACCCAGCCGATGGTGCCCCTACGGCTGTTCAGAATCCGAGGGGTGGCCGTCGGCAACGGCATGCTGCTGCTGTTCGGCGCGATCGCCATCGCGATGTGGTACTTCACTTCGCTGTTCCTGCAGAACGTCCTCGGCTACAGCGCGTTTCAAACCGGGCTCGGGCAGACACCCGCAGCCGTGACGTTCATGGTGATCGCGCGAAGGGCCGCCGCTCTGCTGCCGCGAACCGGCGTGCGCCCACTGGTGCTGGCCGGCTCGGCCTGTTTCCTGGCCGGATTCGGCTGGCTCGCCCAGGCCCACCCCGACAGCGGCTACGCCACCAGCGTGCTGGGACCTACGCTGCTCATCGCGGTCGGCATCGGGCTGACCTTCCCCACCCTCATGGTGGTGGCGACCGCCGACGTCCCCGAGGGTGACGCGGGGACCATCGGTGGTCTGGCCAACACGGCAAGCCAGGTGGGCGGTTCGATAGGCCTGGCGGTGTTCGCGACAGCTGCCAGCGCAAGAGCCGCAACGGCGGCTGGCGAGAGTTCTCCGGCCGCCGCCCTCGCAGCCGGTTACGATTTGATCTTCCTCATGGCGGCCGGGCTCGGCCTGGCCATCGCGGTACTCAGCGTGCTGCTGTCGCGGCGGTACAACCTGCGCCGCTTCTGGTAACGCCGCGTCCGAATGCCGCCAGACACCACGGTGCCGGGCCGGCAGTCTCGAGGTCATGACGAGCACGAATCCAGCGATGACCAGTGGTCCCGTCGCATTTGAGCACTGGTACGACTTCACCGAGGGCGGTCCGGTGCACCGCGCGCTACTGCCGTTTCCGTCGACAGCGCCCGCCCCGTTCGAGGTTGCGCGCTGTTCGGTGGCCGCGAACACGTCCAACGATCTCGATGTCCACCGGTCCCGTGAGGTGTGGATCATCTTGTCCGGGACCGGAACGTTGACGTTTGCCGACCAGACGGGCGTTCTGCGGGCCGGGGACATTGCGGCGTTCGAAAGCAGGATGCCGCACCAGATTCGGAACGACGGACCGGAGGACCTTCACGCCATTTCCGTCTACTGGCTGCAAGAAGGCGACTGATGCCCGCGCGGGATGGCGGCCTCGTACCGGACGGCTGACCCCCAGCAGAGGGAGCGCAATCCCCGCTGCCAGGGAGGACGGCTCGTCCCATCGCCACAGATCATTTGTTTCATGACTGCCGGTATGTGGTTGCCATCGAGCACACGTTGTGGCACGCACCGATCCGTAGCGGCCGACCGGGCCAGACAATGGGCGTTGGCGTGTGTCGTATTCGTCGCCGGGGAGGTGGCTCTGCGTCTGTTCTGGATCGCCGGTGGCCGGTGGGGGTACACCGCCTGCGACCGAACCGATCTGGTCGATCCGGCGGGTGGATGCGGCGCCGACCGCGTCGAGACGCTGCCGTTCTGGGCGGGATGGGGAGCGGTGGGAATCGGCGTGGCCCTCACGGTGGTCGTCGCGTGCGCGGTCCGGTACTCCGGCCGCTCGGCGGCGACGGCCACCTGGTTGGCGGCCGCGCTGCTCCTGCTCGTCGCGTTCCCGCTGCACCTGCTCTTCGAGGTCCCTGCGGCGTTGGCCGGGCGTCCCTCGGACTGGCGTGACCTCGGCGCCCGGCTCGCGCTGGTGATTGGGGGTGTCCTGTTCGCCGGGCTCGCGAACGTAACCGGTCCCCGGCGCGGACCGGTGACTCCTGGCTTCCAGCCGGTGCCGCGGTGGACGCGCCTCTGGGCGTACGTGGCCGTCGCGCTGCCGGTTGTCGGCTGGGCCGTACCGCACGGGCTCTGGGTGCTCGGCGTGCCGCTCGGCATCTCCGAGTCGAAACTGGACGACATCCACCGGAGCCTCTCGACGCAGACGGGCGTGGCGATCACACTCGTCCCACCGCTCGCCGGTCTGCTCGTTCTCGGCCTGGTACAGCGATGGGGGCAGCAGTTCCCGCGCTGGGTGCCGGGACTGCGCGGTCGACAGGTCCCCCGGCTCATGGCGGTGATCCCGGCCGGGGTGGTGGCACTCGCGCTGGTCACCTACGGTGTGCTGAGCGTCGCGGTGTTCGTCAGCCAACTGGGCGCCGGTGAGCTGAGTTGGTCAGACGTCTGGGACGGGTGGGCGGTAACCGCCACGCTGCTGGTGTTCCTCGGCTGGGGAGTGTCGCTGGGCGTCACGACCACCGGTTACGCCCTCGCCACCCGGCCACGCCAGGAGCAGACGGCAGCCGATGATGCGCCCCGCCGGGTGGTTGCGCCTGCTCGGGATGTCGGACCTGAGCGCTAGCATCGCTGCTTCCGCTGAAGGGGATGGGAGTGCGCCATGGCCCAGGACAACATCACCACGTTCGTCGACAAGGACTTGCGGGGTGCACGGTTCAACAGGTCGACACTGGCCGGCGCGGTGATGCGGGGCGTCGATGTGAACGGGCTGGACATCGACGCGCCGTGGCTGGCGGAAGGTGCTCTCCTGGTGAACGGTGTCGACGTCGTGCCGATCGTCGAAGCTGAGCTCAACCGGCGGTTCCCAGGGCGCGATCTGAGGCAGGCCAAGGACCCGGAGGGGTTGCGCACGGCGTGGGCCGCTCTCGAACGGGCCTGGGCGGCCGCGATCGACCGGGTCCTGTCCATGCCCGAGGGCAGCGCCGACGTTTCGATTGACGGTGAGTGGTCGTTCGCGCAGACGCTGCGCCACCTCGCGTTCGCCACCGACACATGGCTCGGCAAGGCGATCCTGCGCCTGCCACAGCCCTTCCACCCGCTCGGCCAGCCGCACGCCGAGTATGAGACCGACGGTTACGACATGTCGATCTTTGCCGTCGACCCGCCAACTTTCGCGGCGATACGTCAGTTGCGAGCCGAGCGCCAGGCGATGGTGCGGGATTTCCTCGCGACCGTCACGCCGGACCTGCTGGCCGAGTCTCGGCCAAGCGCGTGGTCACCCGAACACCACCAAACCGTCCTGCGCTGCCTTCACGTGATCTTCGACGAGGAATGGGAGCACCTTCGCTTCGCGCTGCGTGACATCGACGCGCAGCGTTGAAATTCCACCAGGCGGAGGCTCAACGCCGCTGGTCGACCCGTTCGTGGCTTCCTTGAAAAGGCGTTTCCGGGATGGTGTCGTATCAAGGCGCAGCCGTTCGTGGAGCTGGTGTGCGGCGGCCGGCCGGGCCGCCGGACACGAGGAGTCGGGAAAGATCCTCGTCCGGGCTGAGAGGAGACGATCGTGACGGAGTACCTGATCACCTTCAACGACGAGTGGGTGCCTCCCCACACGGCCGAGCAGATCCACGAGAAGGGCACGGCCGCCGCGCTCGACTGGCCGCAGGAGGTGCACCGGTTCCGCGGTCCCGGGGAGGCCCGGCGTAACGGCTCCGAGGGCAAGTGAGCGGGGTGCCCAGATACCTGCTGTCCGTCTACGGACCGGCTGAGCAGGAGGCCGAGCTGCGGGCGTTCGCCGACACAGATGCCTTCACCGAGAGGCTCCAGGGAGACGGTCGCCTTGTCTTCGCCGACGGCCTGGAGCCCGCGACGACCGCCACCACGGTCGATGGACAGGGTGGGAGGCCGGCCTACACCGACGGGCCCTACCTGGAGACGACCGAGCATCTCGACGCCTTCTGGGTCATCGAGGCGGCCGACCTCGACGTGGCCCTGGCGCTCGCCGTCGAGGGGTCGAAGGCGTGCCGCCGCGCGGTCGAGGTGCGCCCCTGCCGAACCGAAAGAGCGCCGTCGGAGCGCTGCTGAATCCGTGACTGGTCCCACTGTCGAGCAGGTGATCACCCGCGTCCACCACGAGGAGTGGGCGCGGGTGGTCGCCAGCCTCGCGCGCCGTTTCGGCGACCTCGGCGTCGCCGAGGACGCGACGGCGGAGGCATTCCTGGCCGCCGCCGAGCGGTGGCCGCGCGAGGGCGTACCCCCTAATCCCGGCGGTTGGCTCGCCACCACCGCGACCCGCAAGGCGATCGATCGGCTCCGTCGAGAGTCGCAGCACGACGCCAAGCACCAGGCGGCCCGGATCGTGTACGACGACACCCCTCACGAGCCGACCGGTCCGGTCGAGGACGACCGGCTCAGACTGGTCTTCACCTGCTGCCACCCTGCGCTCGCGTTGGAGGCCAGGGTGGCGCTCACCCTGCGACTGCTCGGTGGTCTCACCGTCCCCGAGATCGCCCGCGCATTTCTGGTGCAGGAGACCACGATGGCGCGACGGATCACCCGCGCCAAGGCAAAGATCAAGGCGGCACACATCCCCTACCGCGTGCCCTGGGCCAACGACATCCGCGAGCGTCTCACCGGCGTGCTCGCGGTCGTCTACCTCGTCTTCAACGAGGGTTATCTCGCCAGCGAGGGGGACGACCCGGTACGCGTCGACCTCACCGACGAGGCGATCCGCCTCGGCCGCCTGCTCCGAACTCTCCTCCCCGACGACGGCGAGGTAGCCGGCCTACTTGCCCTGATGCTCCTCACCGACGCCCGGCGGTCGGCGCGCGTCTCCGGCACCGGGGAGCTGGTGACCCTCGACCAGCAGGACCGCAGCGCGTGGAACCGCGCCCTCATCGCCGAGGGCAGCGCCTTGATTCGCGAGCGGATCAAGGCGTTCGCCGCCGGCGGTGACCCACCCGGGCGCTACCAGTTGCAGGCCGCGATCAACGCGGTCCACACGGATGCCCCATCCGCCCGGGACACCGACTGGTCCACGATCGTCGCCCTCTACGGCCGCATGGTGCTGCTCGACCCCTCGCCGATCGTGTGGCTCAACCGGTCGGTCGCGGTCGCCGAGGTCGACGGTCCCGGGGCCGGGCTCGCCGAGGTCGACCGGCTCGCCGAGGTTCTTGACGGCTATCACGCCTTCCACGCCGCGCGCGCGGACCTGCTGCGGCGGCTCGGGCGCGGCGGCGAGTCGCGGGCCGCGTACGACCGGGCCATCGCTCTCGCCGGTAACCCGGCGGAACGGGCCTACCTCACCCGCCGCCGCGACCAGCTCGCCGGCTGACCGACGGTTGCAGCACCGCTCGGGGAGATGAGCGCGGACATCAGAAGCGTTCGCCGTACGGCGATCGCGACGCCGACGACCGCCGGGCGGGTAGAGGTTCCCGTCGCGTCTCCCCAGTCCCGGCAGCGGAAAGATAGGCTCTTCGATCGGCTGGGCGCCGGCGTCAGCCATCGCTCGGGGACCGCCCCGGCGGGCGGAACGAGGGTCGGAGAGATGGGCTGCGTCGCCGCGAGAGATTTCTCCGGAGCCGTGTCGATCTGCGGGCCGCTCGTTCGACATGAGGGTGCGAGAGCCGAGAGGCGGCCCCGCCGAACGAGGAGGACGCGATGTCGAAGTACCTGCTGATCATGCGTGGCACCGACGAGTCGAACGCGGCCATGATGGCCAACATCGACGAGATGATGGCGACGACCCGCCAGTTCATCGAGGAGATGGTCAAGGCCGGCGTTCTCCTGGCAGCGGAGGGGCTGGACGATCCGGGCAAGGGCGTCGTGGTCGACTTCAGCGGCGAGACCCCGGTGGTCACGGACGGGCCGTACGGCGAGACCAAGGAACTGTTCGGGGGCTTCTTCCTGCTCGACGTCGCCTCGAAGCAGGAGGCGGTCGAGTGGGCCAAGCGGGTCCCGGCGGCCCCCGGGTCCAAGATCGAGGTCCGGCGGGTGCCCGGGAGCGACGAGGTCCCGCAGGTCGACGAGTGATCGACATGGACTGGACCGGGCGCGAGAGCAACGGCCAGATCTGATGGGTACGGCCGACGTCGAGGCCGTCTGGCGGATCGAGTCGGCGCGGATCGTCGCCGCGCTGAGCCGCTTCACCGGCGATTTCGGACTGGCCGAGGACGCGGCCCAGGAGGCGGTGGCCGAGGCGCTGGTGTCGTGGCCGCTCGTTCCGCCGGAGAATCCGGCCGGCTGGCTGATGGCCACGGCCCGTCGGCGGGCGATCGACGCGATCCGTCGCCGGACGGCCCTGCAGGACCGGTACGCCCTGCTGGCAGCCGACCTGGCCGTCGACTCGGCCGTCGACGACAACATCGATCCCGACAAGATCGATGACGACGTGCTGGCGCTGATGTTCGTCAGCTGCCACCCGGTGCTCTCCCCCGAGGCCCGGGTGGCGCTGACCCTGCGCGTGGTCGGTGGCCTGTCCAGTGAGGAGATCGCCCGCGCGTTCCTCGTGCCCGTGCCGACCGTGCAGGCCCGCATCACCCGCGGCAAGAAGACGATCGCGGCGGCCGGGGTGCCGTTCGAGCTGCCGCCGGCCGCCGAGCGCCGGGAGCGGTTGGGTGGCGTGCTCAGCGTCATCTACGTGATCTTCACCGAGGGGTCGACGGCCACGTCGGGCGACCGGCTGCTGCGCCCCGACGTCGCCTACGAGGCGATCCGCCTGGCCCGCACACTGGCCGCGCTGCAACCAGCCGAACCGGAGGTGCACGGCCTGCTCGCGTTGTGCGAACTGACGGCGGCGCGCTTCCCGGCCCGGACCGGCCCGGACGGCTCGCCGATCCTGCTCGAGGACCAGGACCGGCGGCGGTGGGACTTCTCGGCGATCCACCGTGGGCTGGCCGCGCTGGCCAAGGCATCGACCCGCGGCCTCGGCCCCTACGGTCTACAGGCCGCGATCGCCGCCACCCACGCGTCGGCACCCTCGGTCGAGGCCACCGACTGGGACCGGATCGTGGTGCTCTACGAGGCACTCGGCCGGGTCGCACCCTCGCCGGTGGTCGAACTCAACCGTGCCGTCGCCGTTGCCATGGCCTCGGGCCCCGCGCAGGCCCTGGCCATCGTCGACGAGCTGATCGCCTCTGACCGGCTCCCCGGTTCGCATCTGGTCCCGACCGTACGCGGGGAGCTGCTGACCCGCCTCGGACGGCGACCGGAAGCGCGCGCCGAACTCGAGCTGGCTGCCCGGCTCTGCGCCAACCAGCACGAACGCTCGGTGCTGTTACGCAAAGCGGCCGCGCTGAGCTGACTCCTCCAGCTCGGTCAGCCGGCATTCGAGCGGCCCGGATGGCGTCGATCGCATCGGCCACGCGACTACTACGGCGAGGTCGGAGGCTTGGCCTTCTGGGGGTAGATCGTCTCGTGACGGGCCAGCATGGCGACGATCTCGCCGATCTTCCGCTCGCGGGTCTGCGCCCGTTTCACGGCATTGACGCGATAGATGAGAGAGAACCGGTTGGTCTTGGTGAGCACATCGAACATGGCCTGGGCGGCGGGTTCGGCGGCGATGGCGGCGAGCAGGTCGGCCGGCACCTCGGCTTCCGACGGCGGGGCGTAGGCATCCGCCCAGCGACCGTCCGCCTTCGCGGCCTCCACCGCGACGCGGCCTGTGGGCTGCATTCGCCCCTGCGCCTCCAGCCGCGCCACGTGGGCGACGTTGCGTTGCGACCAGGAACTGCGGGGGCGGCGAGGGGTGAACCGGATCCAGGAACTCTCCTGATCCCGTTTACGGGCCTGCCCGTCGATCCACCCGAAACACAGTGCCTCGTCGACCGCCTGCTGCCAGGTCAGCGTCGTGACTGTGCCGCCCTTCTTGGTCAGGGCCAACCAGACACCGGGCGACGTCGCGTGGTTGGCCGACAACCACGCGCGCAGCGCGTCGGCGTCCGCGACGACCAACTCATCCAGTTCGGCACTCGCCACGACGGCAGGCTATCGCTCCGTTGCCACAACCACTGCCGGTGGGCCAGCCCCACTCGCCGGGCTGTCGACAGAGATATCGATGAAAGGTGTAGTCCGCCTTTCCCACGGGCAATAACCCGCGCATGGAGGAGACGGCAGAGGGCGCGGAGCAACTGCTCGGCCAGCGCTGCCAGAGCGCTGAACCGCACCGGGCACGGCTCGCGACGCGACTGTCGGCAGCCCTCGGGTGATACGGCTGAGGCATTGCCTGCCCGCGGTGACGCTCGGGGCGGTGGCGCTCGGCGCAGCCCTGGGCGCTGACCCCGCCCACGCGAACCCGCCGTCGCCGTCGCCGACCAGTCTCCAGCCAGCGGGAGCGGCAACTTCGCCGCCGATCGTTCAGGCTCTGTTGCCCGACGTGGTCGAGACGTCACTGGCCATTCCACTCACACTGCCGTCGGCCATCCCCCTGCCTCTGCCGTCGGCCAAGCCCCTCGTGGTCATACAAACTCGGTTACCCCGTCCACCGTCGTTGCCCTCGTCGTCCCCCGTACCCGTCGCGTCCGCGTCGGCCTCCCCGGCCGCCCGCCCCACCTCGCCGCCGCCGCAGTCGCCAACGCCGCCGTCGTCACCGCCGTCACCGTCATCGTCACCGCCACCGCCGTCGTCGTCACCGCCGACGTCCGGGACAGCGACGGTGTCCGAAGGCGGTGCCCCCGCCGCCGTCGAGGACCGGGTGCCGGTTCGGGTGCCGGCCGCGATGGCCGCTGTCACAGCGCCGACGCCGAGCACGCCCGCCCGTCCCGCGTCGGGGCTACCGGCACTCGTGCTGGCGCTCGCCTCCGCACCTGCCGGTGCCGGCGCCGGCGTTGTCGTTCCACCGACGCCAGCAACTGAAGGTTCGCCGCTCATCTCGCCGCCCCGCCGAGGGCTTACCGTCGCCGCCGTCGACATGCGCGCTGCCAGCCGACCTGTGGAGCGGAGTCCTCCGCCGCCCCGGTAACTCCTGATCACCCACCCGCGTCCGCGACGTTGATCAGGAGAGGTCATGGAGATAGCCGTAATCTGGATCCCCGCAGACATCGAGCCGTCGGAGCCCGCCGTAGCGGTATGTCTTACGCACCTTCGCCGACACTCGTACCGTTTGAAAGGGATCATCCGGGATCCGTGGGAGTCCGTCGAACAGACGATGGTCGACGGGGAGGTGGACGTGATCGTCATCGCCGACCTGGCCCACCTTCCACCGGATCGGTCACCCCGCATCGAGGTGGCCGCCACGCCCGTATCGCCGGCCGACCAGGACCGGTCAACTCCCGGGTAGATCGACTCGTACGACGTAGCGCCCCGTCCGCCACGGACGGGGCGCTACGTCGACCGGGGGCGACACGAGGTCCTCGGGCTCACGGCCCATCCGGAGGGTTGGCCGGCTGCTGTCCCGGCCAGAACGGCCACTCCTCGAAGGACCGACAGCGTCCGTCCTCGGCGAACCGCATGATCCACAAGTCGCGGTACTCCTGGTCGACCGGGTCGCCGTAGCGGACCTCCTGGCGTGACACCGCGGTGTCACCGTCGACCGCGACGATCTCCCCGGTCATCTGGAACACCTCGTCGGGGCCCTTGCGTTGCTTCTCCCACATCCTGGCGATGGCCGGCAGGCCGACGACGGGCGTCCAGTACGGCCCCTGCTGGTACCTCGCGTCCTCGGTGAAGAGCGTGCCCAGCGCGTCCGTTCCGGGTGTCCGCCAGAGGTGCTCGTAGGCGGCAAGCCAATCCGTGACGTGCTTCCTGTCCATGGACGTCACCTTGCCATCCGGCGGGCGGCAGGCGACGGAAACCGGCAGTCGCGGCCCGCCAACGGGTTGGCTCAGGCGGCCAGGATCGCGTCGGCCACGGCGTCCGGGTGGGTCAGCATGCCCTCGTGCGTCCCGGGGACCATGACCGGTTCGAGTCCGAGCCGGGCGGCGAACTCGGACCCGGGGCGAGGCAGCGCGAGGTCGTGCTCGCCGAGGATGTACCGGGCGGGGAGGTCGAGGGCTGCCGTGTCCGGTGCGTCGAGCGCGTCCAGGAAGTAGGCGCCGGGGTGGGGGGTCAGCAGCTCCGCGAGCAGGCGTTGCGCGTCCTCGGCGACGTCCTGCATGAAGGTCTGCCGGACGAACTCCACAGTCGGTGGGATGGACCGGTCCGGCGTGGACTCGATCAGATCGCGAAGGAACGCCGCGACCTCCGGTGGATTGTCGTCCGCCGTCGACCCGCCGGGACCCGGAACCTGCGCGTTGTAATAGACCATTGATGAAATCCGGCCGGGCAACCGGTGAGCGGCAGCGGTCATCGGGTAGCCCGCCCAGCTGTGTCCGACCAGGGTCACCTCGGTGAGGTCCCGCCGTTGCACCTCGTCGACCAGGTGGTCCACCGCATCCCGGAGCCGCAGCCCGGCCCGATCATCGCCGTCGGCCAGTCCGGGCAGAGTGACGGCCAGCGCCCGATGCCCGGCGGCACGTAGCCGCTTGGCCACCGGCCACCAGCTCCAGCCTCCATGCCAGGCGCCGGGTATCAGCAGGTAGGTCGACGGCTGCGTGGGCATCGGTCCCTCCAGGGTGTGCGGGTTGACGGGTCTGACGAGAGGTTCCGCCCCGGATCGGATCGCTACGGTCCAGCCAGTCGGTCATACTGTCAGACACAGTGTCCGACGAAATGCTACACGGGTCCCTGGCAGGCCCGGCACGACTCGAAAGCTGGACGGCTCACGTCAGGACTGCGCCACTGACCGCCTGCGGCGCCCGCTCTACGAGGCGGGGGTGGGGCGATGGCGTTGGTAGTGGCGGGCCGCTTTGGCACGACCGCCGCAGCCGTCCATGGAACACCAGCGCCGGGTGCCGTTGCGCGACGTGTCGTAGAAGTACAAGACGCAGTCGGGGTTGCCGCAACGCCGGATTCGGAAGGGTTGCTGGCGCAGTAGGTCCAGGTAGTTGGTGACCGCCTGCCAGGAGAGGAGCCACTCCGGGTCGACGTCATGGCGCTCGTGCACGGTCGACTGGCGAAGCGTGTACCGCGAAGCCCCGCGGGCGAGGATCGCGTTGACCCCCCGCTCGGCGTCCTCGCCGGGCTGTTCGAGGACGCGGCGCAACGCCGAGCGGGCTTGGCGCAACGGCACCTCCACCGAGGTGGGGTCGCCCGCCAGCCGATGCTCGGCAAGCCAGCCCCGCAGTCCGTCGGGCTCGTCGAACAAGTCGACCATGCGGCCCCGCTCGACCCACTGGGTGTTGACCAGGTCCAGTGCGAGAGGTTCGCCCGCCAGCGGTCGCCGTGTCATGTGCGCGATCTTACCACCGTTCGCAGTTTGACAGGTTAGGTTGGGCGTGTAGTCTTCTCACCGGCAAAAGAGGTTAAGGCGGTTAGAGAGGTCGAGCGTCATGCCACATCGCTACCTGCAAGAACTGACCACTCCGTCGGTGGCCGCCGCTCAACACCGCTACGGCAGCCGGCCGGCCATCCAGCGCATGGTCGCCGGCTGGGACACCGACGCGGTGCTCGGCACCGATGAGGCCGCCTTCATCGCCGAACGCGACAGCTTCTACCTCGCCACGGTCGGCGAGAACGGCTGGCCGTACCTGCAGCACCGCGGTGGACCGCCCGGCTTCCTGCACGTGCTCGACCCGGTCGACGGGCACAGCGTCCTCGCCTGGGCCGACCTGCGCGGCAACCGGCAATATCTGTCAGTCGGCAACCTCGGGGCCTCGCCGCAGGTATCACTACTACTCATGGACTACCCCCACCAACGCCGCCTCAAAATCATCGGCACGGCCCACGTCACCGACGTACGTGACCGCGAAGCCGAAGGCCTGATGGAAGGGCTTGGCGTGCCCGGGAGGCCGGGCAAGGTGGAACGGTTGATAACCGTCGATGTGCGGGGCTACGACTGGAACTGCCCCCAACACATCACGCCGCGCTTCACCGAGGCGGAACTGTCGGACGCGCTCGCCCCGATGCGCGACGAACTCGCTCGCCTGCGCGCGGACAACCGCGCCCTACGCGAGCAACTGCACGGTCGCCCCCTCCCCGCCCCGAGCCGAGACAGGGACAGCCATGAGCACTGACGCCAACGACAGCGCACCGCTGCGACACCCGGTGCCCCCATTCACAGAAGAAACCGCTCGGATCAAGGTCCAGGCCGCCGAAGACGCCTGGAACACCCGCGATCCCCAGCGCGTCGCCGCCGCCTACACACCCGACAGCACCTGGCGCAATCGATCCACCTTCCTGACCGGCCGCGACGAGATCGAAGCGTTTCTGACCGAGAAGTGGGAACGCGAACTCGACTACGTCCTGCGTAAACAGCTGTGGGCGTTCCACCAGAACCGCATCGCCGTACGGTTCCAGTACGAGTGGCACGACGCCGCCGGCCAGTGGTGGCGAAGCTACGGCAACGAGCAGTGGGAGTTCGACGATCACGGCTACATGAGCCGCCGCGAAGCCAGCATCAACGATGTCCCCATCACCCCGGACGAGCGCCGCTTCCACGGCCCGCGGCCCTCGGGGGACGACACCGACCTACCGCTCCGGTAACAGCACCGGACGACCACCGGTAGCCCGGCGACACGATCACGCCGACACCTGCGCGCGCGCAGGAACCAGGGAGAAGAACATGAACAAGCCGACCGTACGCGTCATCGGCGGGCCGACGGCGGTCCTGGACTACGCGGGCTCCCGCCTCGTGTTGGACCCGACGTTCGACGAACCACGGACGTACCAGAGCGGGCCGGTCACCGCGACCAAGCTGACCGGACCAAGCGCCGCTGAGGACCTCGACCAGGTCGATGTGGTGCTCGTTTCGCACGAGCACCACATCGACAACCTCGACATCTCCGGGCGCGAGTACGCGCGACGCGCCCCGCGCGTGCTCACCACCGCGGCGGGGTTCCCGAAACTCGGTCCCGGCGCCATCGGCCTGCGGCCGTTCGAGGACACCCAGGTCGGCGACATTCGCGTCACGGCGGTTCCGGCGTTGCACGGCACACCGGAGATCGGCGTGGTCAACGGCCCGGTCATCGGGTTCGTGTTGGAGGCGAGCGGCTGGCCGACCGTCTACGTCAGTGGTGACAACGCCTCGGTGGATGTCGTGGCGGTCGTCGCGGAACGGTTCCCGGCGATAGAGATCGCGATCCTCAACCTCGGCGCGGCCTACATCGCGGTACGCGGCGAGGGTTTCCTCACCCTGACCGCGGAACTGGCGGCACGGGCGGCGGCCCTGCTCGGCGTCCGAGCGGTGGTGCCGGTGCACCAGGACGGCTGGGGGCACTACACCGAAGGTGCCGACGACGTCGTGCGTGCCTTCGCGGAAGCGGGCCTGGCGGACGTACTCGTCGACCTGCGGCCCGGCGACTCGGCGACCGTTTGACGAGGACTCGCCGGACCCCAGGGCCGATGCGTACGCCAGAACGCCGGTGCCCAGGCTGACAGGCTAGTTTGCTCGGATGAGTCTTCTCGATGACGTCGCGAGTCGTGACAGTTGGCGATGCTGGGTGTGCGACGAGCCGGTCGACGCCGACAGGTCGGTGAACGACCCGCGTGGCCCCAGCGTCGACAGCCGGACCGCCGACAAGAAGGCCAAGGTCACCGAGCGACTCGCGCACCGTGCCTGCAACACCCGCAAGGGCGCGGTCAAGGTGGTCATCGCCTGGCCGGACCATCTGCATGTGGTGGAGCCCGCGCCGCTGATCACCGTCGCCGAGCGGCTCGAACGCAAGGGTGGCCGCGAGTTGGTCGCCCGCTGTCCGAGCAAGAAGGACGCCCAGGAGGCGGCGGACTGGTTGGTAGACCGGTTCTCCCGGCTGGTGCCCGGGCTGCCGGTCACCGCGAGCGTCGACACAGGCGGCGGACAGTATCTCGTCGCCCTGGCCACCGGCCGTCGCTGACCGGTGGCCCTGTCGGCGGGGCCGAAGGCATTGACATCGGCCGGGTGGCGATCAGAAGGGGGGCGCGTCCTCGCCCATCAACGCCAGTACGACGCCTCCCTTTCCGCTCTTGAGGCTCTGGACCACGACCTTGCCGGTGCTGCCGTCGGGCAACTCCAGGGTGAAGGTCTTCCCGACCGCGTTCTTGGGGCCGTTGCCGGCGCTGTTGGCGGGTCGGAAGTCACCTGCCCACGGAGGGATCCCACCCCTGCGGGCGGGCTCGGCGAAGAGCGCGGCAGTCCCCGGGGTCCTGGTGCCGTCTGCGGAGAGAAGCACTGATGCACTGCGATAGGTAGCCATATACGGCAAGGCTATCCCGGACGGTGCTCGTTCGCGTCACCCTGACTGCCGCCCGACACGAACGGCCACGGTGTCGAGCTAATCGCCGCTGGTGCGGGATCCGCGGGCGCGTGCCCGGTAGGCGGCGACGTTCGTTCGGTTGCCGCAGATCTCGTAGGAGTGCCAGCGCTGGGTGCGGCTGCGGGTCGTGTCGTAGAAGACGCGGGAGCACATGTCGTTACCGCAGATGCGCAGCCGCGACCAGGTGCTCGCGTTGACGAGTTCGGCGACGGTGAGCACGATCCGGCCCACGACCGGATCGCCGGACACCTGCAGTAGCTGTGGTTGCCCGTCCGGCGTGAAGGTTTGCCGGAATGTGAGCTCGTTGCCCTGCTCGGTCACCATCGTCCAGGCCTGGGCGGTTCGCGCCGGCGTGTCGGCCGCCAACACCGCGATCAGGTGATCACGGACGGCGCGGACCCGCTCGAGTCGGACGGGGGTCGGGGCGTCCTCCGCCGTGGGATCGAACGGGCTGAGGATCGCGCCGGCCTGCCGGGGATCGTCGAGGGTGTCCGGTAGTGCCGGTGTGGCGTGTGGCCGGGAGTTGAGCAGGTCCACGATCGCCGCGGCCGGCGCGGGGATCCGCGGGTCGGCCGTGTCCTGGCTCTCGTGCGTGGCCATGCCCCACACACTACCCTCGACATGGCCTAGGCGACAAAGGCCTTTACAGTGACGCCCAGGCCCGCTGGACACGGCGGCCCCAAGCGCCCTGGGTGCCCGCGTCAACCTACGGGGCCCTGCGTGGCGATGCTGATCACCGCCATGGTGTTCAAGGTGCGCTGCCGCCGGCGACTCATCAGTGCGAAGCAGGCGGTCAGCGTCACCAACTCCACCTCGGCCCAAACGCCCGTGACGTCGACGCGGATCGGCCCGCCGAGCCGTCCGGGGAGGCGCACCGCGATCCGGTGCCCGTCGCGTACCAGCTCACCGCCGCAGCGACCGGGCGCCCAGCGCGCCACCCCGCCGGGCCCCGGCACGTGCGACCGGAGCGGGTCGAGCCGCACCGCCACGCCGTGCTCGGTCTGGGCGGTGACCCCGATGCGCCGGCGATCGGTCGGCGCGACCGTCCAGAGGCCCGCGCCGGTGCGGATCTCGCCGCGCCGCCAGGTCCAGCCGGTACGCAGCGAGGCGCAACCCCCGGCACCGGAGTCGAGAACGAAGACCCCGTCCTGCTTTCGTACGGTCAGCGCGGTCATCGGTTCAGCCTCTCCGGGCGCGCCCGGGGCAGGCCGAGGATGAGGACGACGCCGACGCTCAGGTGGAGCAGCGCGAGAGTCGCCTTCGCTCCCCCGCCGACGCCGCTCGGTGGCCCGACCAGGAGCGACAGCAGCAGGACCGCGACCGCGATCGAGGTCCACCACACACGGGCCCGGTTGGTCAGCCGTTCCAGCACCGCGAGCAGCGCCCAACCGGCCAGTGCCGCGACCGCGGCGGCCACGACGACCGCGGCCGCCGCAATCTGCCGGGTCGAGTTTCCGGAGTTGGCCGCCAGGTCGACGTCGGCCGCCGAGTGCAGGATCGCGAACTCGGCCGTCGCCACCAGGATCGCGCCGGCCGCCACCGCGGCTCGACGCAGGAGAAGGTTGTTCGTCATGCCCTGAGTCTGCGGACCCGGCCGGGCCGGGCACGTCGGTCCAGACGCCACAGCGGCTACATCCGTTGGCAGCACCGGGTACTACCAAAGGAGGTGGTCCGGCCCGCCACGAGCCCAGTAGCCTGCGCTGGTGGACGCGGCGACATGCGATGCTGGCCCACCGCGGGCGTGGCGTACCGCCCCGGTGGGTGTCTCGACCGTGGCGATCGGTCTCCTCGTCGCGACCGTGCTGTGGTCTGCCACCCGCTCCAGCTCCACCCTCTTGATCCGCGCCGACGTCGCGCTGGCGGTAGCCGCCCTGACCCTCGTCCCGTTGGTTGCCCGCCGCCCGGAGGTGGGTGGTGTGCTGGCCGGTCTGCTGGTCGCGCTGTCGCCGGTGGTCACCCCGGTGGCGAGCTTCGCGGTGCTGTTCACCGCCCGCAACCGGCCGTTCCGGCAGGCTGCGGCGGTGGCGGCGATCGGCGTGGCAGGCGAGGCGGTGCAGGCGATCTGGCGGCCGATGCCCAGCCTGCCGTACGCGTGGCGGCTGGTGCTGATGACGGCCGCCTACGCGGCCCTGCTGGGCTGGGGCACCTGGGCGCAGGCCCGGCACGCCCTGCTGGCCGCACTGCGGGACCGGGCCTGGCGGGCTGAGCAGGAGCAGGAACGGCGGGTCATGGAGGCGCGGGCGGCCGAGCGCAGCCGGATCGCGCGGGAGATGCACGACGTGCTGGCGCACCGGCTCTCGCTGCTCGCGGCGGCCGCCGGCGCGATGGAGTACCGGCCGGACGCGCCACCCGAGCGGCTCAGCGCCGCCGCCGGGGTGATCCGCGCCAGCGCACACCACGCCCTCGACGAACTGCGCGAGGTCATCACGCTGCTGCGCAGCGACGACACCGAGTCGCCGGCGGACGCACCACCCGGGCAGACCCTCGCCGACCTGCCGCGCCTGGTCGAGGAGGCACGGGCCGCCGGACAGCAGATCGAGGTCGACGACCCGCTCGGCCCGCCGGTCGACCTCCCCCCGACGGTCGGCCGCACCGCCTACCGAATCGCACAGGAGGCGCTGACCAACGCCCGCAAGCACGCCGCCGGGCAGCCGGTCCGGCTCGCTCTCGGCGGCACACCCGGGTCCGGTCTGGACATCGCGGTGAGCAACCCGACCACGCCCGACAGCGGTGCCACCGGGGACGGCGGAGCCGGCCTGATCGGTCTCGCCGAACGGGCCGCCCTCACCGGTGGTCGCGTCACCCATCACATCGACGCCTCGGGTCGGTTCCACCTCACCGCATGGCTGCCGTGGCCGACGTGACGGACCCGATCCGGGTCGTCATCGTCGACGACGACCCCCTCGTTCGGGGAATGCTGACGATGATGCTCGACGGCGCCGACGGGATCGTCGTCGTGGGCGAGGCCGCCGACGGCGGTGCGGCGATCACCGCGGTGGACCGGCACCTGCCCGACGTGGTGCTGATGGACATCCGGATGCCGGGCGTCAACGGCATCACCGCCACCGAGCGCCTGCGCCGCCGCCACCGGCCGCCCGAGATCATCGTGCTCACCACGTTCGACACCGACGAGCACGTGGTGCGGGCCCTACGGGCCGGCGCCAGCGGCTTCCTGCTCAAGGACACCCCGCCGGAGCGGATCAGCCTGGCGGTACGCGCCGTCGCGGCCGGCAACCCGATGCTGTCGCCGGGCGTGACGCGCCGTCTCATGCAGCGGGTGGCGTCCGGGGCCGAGTCCTCACTGCAGGCGCGCGACCGGCTGGCCCTGCTCACGCCCCGGGAACGCGACGTCGTGCTGGCGATCGCGCAGGGACGCTCCAACGCCGAGATCGCCACCGAGCTGCTGATGAGCGTCACCACGGTCAAGGCTCACGTCTCGCACATCCTGACCAAGCTGGATCTCGACAACCGTACCCAGATCGCGCTGCTCGCCCACGACGCCCGGCTCGCCTGACCGGATCCCCGGCGCTAGCGCAGCTCCACGATCCTGGCCCGGGTGTTGGCCGGGGCCTCCGGGTGCCCGCGCTCGACGTCGGCCCGAACGTCAGCCACGGTCCTGCCGGCCAGTTCCCGCCGCCAGGCCAGGTCGGCACCCCGCATGGCCTGGGCGAACGCGCAGGACTGTCGATAGTCGACGCCCGCGTGCTCCCCCGGCCCCTTGCTGAGGATCTGGTCGCACTGGAACAGCTCCTCCGGGCCCTCGATCGCGGTCACGATGTCCAGCAGGGAGACCGCCCCTGGGGCCCGGGCCAACCGAAAGCCCCCGCGTGGCCCCGAGGTCGACGTCAGGATCCCGGCCCGGACCAGGGCCTGGAGCTGCTTGTTCAGATAAGCCGGCGGCAGTTCGTAGAACGCCGCGAGGGTGCTGGTTGGCACCGGGGCGTCCAGCCAGCTCAGGTTGAGGCACGTGTGGAGGGCCCATTCGACGCCCTGGCTCATCCGCATAATCCTGGACTCTACATGTCCAGAGTTTGTGACAGATGCCATGATCGCTAGCGTCAGGGATTCTGGACACCTAGTGTCTAGGAATCAACGAACACCGAAGGAGCCGACAATGACACTGGTACGCGCAGCCCAGGCCGAAGTTCTCGACAGCGACCCGGCCAGCGTGATCACGCTGCTCCTCGACCCCGAGCACACCGGCGGCGCCCTGACCAGCAACCGCACCCTGCTCAAGAACGGCACCGATGGCGCTCCGCCGCACCTGCACACCGGCTCGGGCGAGCTGTTCTTCGTGCTCGACGGTGCCCTCGAAATGCTCGTCGGCGACGAACTGCACACCCTGCACAAGGGAGACACGCTCTTCGTCCCGCCGAGCACCCCGCACGCCTTCGCCCCCGCCGACGGCCAGGACGCCGACTTCCTCGTTGTGATCACCCCCGGCAAGCCCCGGTTCGACTACTACCGGCTGCTCGACAAGGTGCACCAGGGCGAAGCCACCTGGCAGGAGGTTGGCGAGACCCAGGACCGCTACGACAACCACTATGTGGAGAGCCCGGTCTGGACGAGCCGACAGGGCTGACGACCTTAAAGGAGCAGGCAGTGGCTGCACGTCGGTGTGGGCTCCGAGCAGGGCTCGCCCGGCTGATCGAGGACCACGGCCACCGGGTGTGCGCTGCCGTGGGCGACGGCGGCGCGGTTACACCGAGACGCAGTTGGTGGCGGCCGCGATGCTGCACCCACCACTGATCGCCGCCGGTACACAGTGGAGCTATTCGAACACCAATTACCTCGTGGCCGGGATGCTCATCGAACGGGTCACCGGAAACCGTTGGCACATCGAGGTGCGTTCCAGGATCCTGATGCCGCTGCGACTGACCCACACGTTCTACCCCGGCGACCGGCCGACCCTGCCTCAGCCGCACGCCCAGGGGTACCGGCAGTTCGCGCCGGACGGGCCGCTGGTCGACACGACCGTCTTCAATCCGACCGTGACGGCCTCGGCCGGCGGCCTGGTCAGCACCACCACCGACCTGGCCCGCTTCTGGCAGGCGGTCGGGCGCGGCCAGCTGTTGCGGCCCGGACAGATGGCCGCGCTGCGCCAGACCGTGCTGGCCGATGGGTTCCAGGGGATCCGACCAGGCATCCGCTACGGGCTGGGCATCATGTGGATACCCAACCGGTGCGGCGGCTCCTGGGCGCACGTCGGCTCCATGCCCGGGATGAGCACCCTCACCGCGGTCACCCCGGACGGGCACCGCTCGACGGTCCTGTACCTGGCCACCGAACTGGCCGACCCGGACCGGGCAACGGCGATCACAGAGCGGGAGATGGCACTGCTCGACGACCTGATCTGCGGCTGACGGTTTACCGGAAAGCGGTGGTTCGACCTACCCCGGTCGACGGCGAGATCTTCGCGACGTCGTCGACCGGGGCAGTGGTCTGCTCGGCGGCGGGTCCGGCGGTCACGTGCGGGGTCGGCTGGTGATGCCGTCCAAGACGATGGCCAGGTTGTGGTCGAAGGTCTCCTCGGCGTTGAGGTGGGCGCCGTCGATGACGAGCCGGGCGATGGTGGGGTACCTGCCGGTTTCCAACATGCGCGTGAGATAGGGACCGAGGCTGGCCTGGAAGGCGGCTTCGTCGGTGCCGGTGGACCGGGCGGTACGTCGCTCGGTGACCTCCCTGCGGACCGCTCCGATGATGAAGGCGTTGAGGGCGCCCACGGCCCGTTGGAGATCGTCGATGCCGCGCACGCCGGGCGCCTGGCTCAGCGCGGCCGCGGTCGCCTCGCCCACGGCGAGCGAGTGAGGTCCCAGGTGTGGCCTTCCGCCGAGCAGGTCGGAGAACCACTCATGCTCAAGGGCGGCATCGCGGGTGGCGTGGGCGATGGCCAGCGCCGTGGCGCGCCAGCCGGAGTGCTGGCCAACCTCGGCGATCCGCGCGTAGACGACGTCGACCATCAGGTCGAGCAGCTCGGATCTGTTGGTCACGTAGTCGTAGAGCCGCATCGGCCCGATGCCGAGCTCTTTGGCGATCTTTCGAAGCGACAGGCCGTCGAGGCCGTGCGCGTCGGCGAGCCGGATCGCCGTGGCGGCGATCTTCTCGCGGCTCAACGGCACCGGCGCGGCCCGCGGCTGAGGCTCGGGCCGTTCCCAAACAGGCAACGGTTCGCTACCGTACGGTGTATCCACAAATACAGTGTACGGTAACGGGGTGAGCATGGGAATCACGATCGCTGGTGGCGGTCTTGGCGGGCTGACGCTGGCCCGGGTCCTGCATCGACACGGCATCGATGCGGTGGTGTACGAGCGCGAGGCGAGCCGATCCGCGCGGCGACAGGGCGGCTCGCTCGACCTGCACCCGGAGTCGGGGCAGCGGGCCCTGGCCGAGGCGGGTCTCGGCGGCCGGTTCCGATCGGAGGCGCGGCCCGAGGGCGAGGAACATCGCATCCTCGACCCGACCGGACGAACCCTGGTACACCATGAGCCGCAACCTGGCTCATTCTCCGGACGTCCCGAGATCGACCGGAGCGTACTGCGTGATCTTCTGCTCGACTCCCTCCCGGACGACATGGTCGTCTGGAAGCGCCGGCTGGTCGCGGCTACTCCACGACCTGACGAGGGCTGGGACCTGACGTTCGATGGCGGCCACCGAGCCAGCTGCGACATCCTCATCGGCGCGGACGGCGCGCGCTCAGTCGTCCGGTCGTTGCTTGCCGACGTTGAACTGTCCCATGTGGCCACTCTCGTCGAGCTGCACATCGAGGAGGTCGACCGGCGCCACCCCGATCTCGCTGAGCTGGTCGGCCCCGGGAACCTGTGGTGCGTCGGCGTGAACCAGATCCTGGCAGCGCAACGCCTCGGCGTCGGCAGCCTCCGTGTCGGGATCTCGCTGCGCGCAGACGATCGCCCCATCGACACATACCGCAACAAGCGCGCCCTGCTGGACATGTTCGGTGACTGGGACCCACGCCTCACCGCGCTCATCGAGGCCAGCGACAGCGCGCCGACGCCGCGTCTGATCGAGACGATGCCCATCGGTACGCGCTGGGCCAGCCGGCCCGGCGTCACCCTGATCGGCGACGCCGCGCACCTCATGCCGCCGGTCGGCGAGGGTGCCAACCAGGCCATGCTCGACGGCGCCGAACTCGCCAGCCGACTCGCCGCCAACCCCGACGACCCGGACTCGGCTATCCGGGCGTACGAGGAGGGGATGTTCGCCAGGATCCACCCGATCGCCGAGATGTCCGCACGAGTCCAGGCGATGATGCTGTCCCCGACCGCGGCGGAAGACATCGTCCGCTTCTTCACGGCCCAGCCCGCCGAACCGTCGTTCGGATAGGTCGCGGGGGTTTCGCCGGCTGTCGCTTCCGGGTAGCGGATGGCTCATGAACCGCAATCTCGTCAAGGGTCTGCAGGTTGCGTGGGGACTGCCGGAGTTCCGCACCGGGTTGCGACACCTCATCGATCTCGATGAGATCGCGGTGCTGCTGGCCACGCTGTCCGTCCCGGATCATGACCGCGAGGTTGAGCGCAGCCTGTTGAGCCTGCTGCGGTCCGGCCTGGACACGGTCGAGATCCGGAAAGCCGTGTTGCTGTTGCTGGAGCAGGACGAGGTGCGCAGGCCACTCGTCGCGGCGGCGGTGGAGCCGCTTGCGGACCGGCCGGGTCAGGCTGCCGCAATCGCTTCGGCGGCCGAGGATCCTGCGGTACGGCGTGAGATCCGGGCCGTGCTGGACAGCGCCAAGGTGCGCGAGCTGATCTGGCAGGCGATCGAGAACCAGGTGAGCGACAACCGGTTCGGCCTGATCCGCCGGGCGGCGGTGCTGTTCGTGCGGCACCCGAGCGTCCTGCGTCTCGCGTGGGCCGTGCGCCGGCACGGCGTGTTACGCGAGCTACGCCGCAAGCAGTGATCGAGGCCGAATGGCAGTGCGCTGCGGGGTCGGACCCTCGATTACGGTGGCCATGAATGGGGGTGGGCCATGGCGCCAGAGGTGTCGCCGCGAAGGGCCAGGGCCGTGCTCGTCGCGCTCTCCTTCGCCGCGTTCGCGTTCATCACGACCGAGTTGCTGCCCGTCGGGCTGCTGACCCACATCGCACCCGATCTCGACCGGTCCCGCTCGCAGGTGGGCCTGCTGGTCACCGGGTACGCCGTCGTGGTCGTGGTGGCGTCGGTGCCGCTGGCCCGCCTGACCCAGCGGATCCCCCGACGTCACCTGCTCAGCGGCACGATGTTCCTGTTCGCCGCCGCGAACGCCACCGCCGCGCTGGCGCCGACGTACGGCGTGCTGGCCGGCTCCCGTCTCGTGACCGCCCTCGCCCAGGCGCTGTTCTGGTCCATCGCCGCGGCGACCGTGATCGGGCCCTTCCCGGTCGCGGTACGCGGCCGGGTGGTGGCGCTGTTCGCAACCGGGGCGACGCTCTCCCCGGTGCTCGGCGTACCCTTCGGCACCTGGATCGGGCAGCAAGCCGGTTGGCGCGTGGCGTTCGCGGTGCTGGCCGGGGTCGGTCTGGCGATCGCCGCCGCGGTGCACGTGCTCCTTCCCTCCTATCCCCCGGCGGCTGGCGGCGCCGCCCGGGGCACCGCACCGGACGGGCGGCGCTTCGCCGTGTTGCTGATCGCCACCGCCCTCGGCATCGGCGGCTTCATGACCCTGCAGACCTACGTCACACCGTTTCTGCTCGACGTCAGCGGCTTCGCCGACGCGGTCCTCGCGCCGCTGCTGTTCGTCGCCGGCGCCGCCGGCGTCGTCGGGACCCTGGCCGCGGCCCGGACCCTGGACACCCGGCCGATCGCCTCCCTGCTGACGCCGCTGAGCATCGGCACCGCCGCGCTGTTCGGCATGTACGCGCTCGGCGCGCTCCGGCCCGGCGCGGTCGCGCTCATCGCCGGGATCGGCCTCGCCTACGCGGCGTTCGGCTCGGCCGTGCAGAGCCGGATGCTGCAACTGGCTCCGGGCAGCACCGACATCGCGTCGGCCGGCGTCAGCACGGCCTTCAACGCGGGCATTGCCGGCGGGTCACTGCTCGGCGGTGCCCTCCTGCCCATCTCGGGGGCACGTCCGCTGGCGCTCGTCGGCGGACTGCTGACGCTGGCTGCCCTCACGCTGCTCGCCCTGGACGCACGGCGGGGCCGCGCCGCCACACCCGCCCGCACGGCATCGCCTTTGCACGAGCGGCTCGACACAGCGACCTTCGCGAGACCAGGACGGGCAGGACATGGAGCAAGCCACCCGCAACGTGCTGCTCGGCCGCCTGGCTGAGGCAGTCCGTTCCGTCACCGTCGCACACCCGACGCGGGTTGCCATCGACGGACCACCCGCCGCAGGCAAGACCACCCTCGCCGACGAGCTGGCCGCCGTGCTGCGCACACAGGCCCGTGCCGTCATCCGCGCCACGATCGACGATTTCCTCTTCCCCCGGGCACAGCGCTACCCACGCGGCGAGTACTCGGCCGAGGGATGCTACTTCGACGCCCACGACTACGACGCGCTGAACCGGGTTCTGCTCGACCCGCTCGGCCCGGGCGGAGATCGACGCTTCCAACACGCTGTCTACGACCGCACAACGGATACCGCGTCGTCCCCGCCGATCGCGACTGCCCCCGACGACGCCGTGCTGATCTTCGACGGCGTCTTCCTCATGCGCCCGGAACTGATTGATCGGTGGGATCTGCGCATCTTCGTATCGACCGCGCTCGAGACGACCGTGGATCGTGCCGTGATCCGAGAACGCCGCGTGTCATCTCGGGCCGACGTCGAACGGCGCTGGCGCGAGCGTTACATCCCTTCCCAACAGCTCTACTTCGCCAAGGTCCGCCCGACCGATCACGTCGACATCGTCGTGCACAACGACGAGCCGCAGCAGCCGGTCTGGGAGAGCCGAGCACAGTGACGACCCTCCAGCAGGGCAGCGCCGTTGCTAGTGGGGCCTAGCATGCTCGTCAATGAGCGGTGGCAGGAGGAGCTGGAAGCTGACGCCAGAGGCTCCCGCCACGGTACCGCCGAGCCGACTCGCGACACACGCGCTTTGTGAGGGTGGCCATGCAGCGATCGGACCTGCTCAACGACGCTGAGCGCTCGCTGTGGGACGCGTTCCCCCGCGGCACCGTGGTGGATCTGGGGGATGGCGATCCCACAGCCGAGGACTTCGACCCCGACACCTGGTCTGAGGATCGCCAGGTGCGCGGCGAGGTGATCGCGCGCCTGCTGCTCGGCATCCAGGACAAGGAGGCCGGTTACGTCGCCCGGGTTGCGCTGACGGGCGCCCGGGTCATCGGTGAGCTGGACATCGATGGCGGCGACACCGAATGCGAGCTTGTCCTCAGCCGTTGTTGGGTGGATGCACCGCCGGACTTCACCGGCGCCTGCTCTGGGCCGACGACGTTTTACAGGACGCGCTTGCCGGGATTGACCGGACGCGACTGGCAGGCCCGCGGCTCCGTATCGTTCCGTCTGAGCATGTGTTGTGGCGAGACCCATCTCATCGGCGCGCACATCGGCGGTTACCTCTCCCTTGCTGGCGGCACCCTGACCAACCCCGACGGGAACGCTCTCAGCGCCGACGGGCTGATCGTCGACCGGGGCATGTTGTGCTGCGACGGGTTCACCGCCACCGGCGAGGTAGGCCTTCCCGGCGCGCACATCGGTGGCCAACTCGACTTCACCGGCGCCATCCTGACCAACCCTGACGGCGAGGCTCTCAGCGCCGGCGGGGTCATTGTCGACCAGGGCATGTTCTGCAGTGACGGGTTCACCGCCACCGGCGAGGTAAGCCTCATCGGCGCGCACATCGGCGGCCAACTCGACTTCACCAGCGCCGCCCTGACCAACCCCGACGGCAACGCTCTCAGCGCCGACCAGCTCACCGTCGACCAGGCCATGTTCTGCAGCAACGGGTTCACCGCCACTGGTCAGGTACGCCTCATCGGCGCGCACATCAGCGCCCAACTCTCCTTCACCAGCGCCGCCCTGACCAACCCCGACGGCAACGCTCTCAGCGCCGACGGGCTCCTCGTCGACCAGGCCATGTTCTGCAGCGACGGGTTCACCGCCACCGGCCAGGTACGCCTCATCGACGCGCACATCGGCGGCCACCTCTCATTCAGCGGCGCAACCCTGATCAACCCCGACGGCAACGCTCTCAGCGCCGACCGGCTCACGGTCGACCAGGGCATGTTCTGCAGCAACGGGTTCACCGCCACCGGCCAGATACGACTCCTCGGCGCGCACATCCACGGTCAGCTCTCCTTCACCGACGCCACCCTGACCAACCCCGACGGCAACGCTCTCAGCGCCGACCGGCTCACGGTCGACCAAGAACTGTTCTGCAGCGACGGGTTCACCGCCACCGGCCAGATACGACTCCTCGGCGCGCGTATTGGCAGCCAACTCGCCTTCACCGGTGCCACCCTGACCAACACCGACGGACTCGCTCTGGATCTGGAGGGCGTCGAATGTCCGTACGTACGGCTGCCGTCACTGGTCGACGGGCGGATCGACCTGGCCAACGCTCGCCTGGGCGTCCTCGACATTGCTCCCGCGCTGAACCAGGCGCCCATGCTGCTGACCGGACTCGCGTACACCGACCTGGACCCTGACCCCGATCCACCGGTACGCCACCGAATCAGCTGGCTACGCCGCGACCCTGGCGGCTTCCACCCCCAGCCCTATGAGCAGCTCGCCGCCTACTACCGCAGCATCGGCCACGACCGCGACGCCCGGCGTGTGCTGTTGGCCAAACAGCGCACCCGCCGCCGCATCACTCCCGGCACCTGGCGGACACCGCGTTACCTGCGCCCCCTGCTCGCCTTTGCCTGGCGCATCCCCGGCTGGCTCGTGGACGCCCTCTCCGGCTACGGATATGTGCCCTGGCGGGCCTTTCTCTGGCTGGTCGCCGCCGTCGTCACTGGCGCCGCACTCCTACACGACGTCGCGCCCAAAACACCCACCAGCAACGCCAACGCCAACGCATTGCTCCTCGCCCTGGACGCCACCGTGCCAACCGCGCCCTTCGGCGTACGCGAAGGCGTCACTCTCACCGGTACCAACTACGCGATTGCGCTGGGCCTGCAGATTCTCGGCTATGCCCTCGTGCTGGCCGTGGTCCCGGCCATCAGCCGCACCCTCAGCCGCGCCGACCGATAACCCTCGACACGACGCAGTGTCACGCTCGACTGAGCGTGGCGAGCCACTTCTTCGGGTATGGCTTCTGAGTCGACAGGTTCCGGATCAACGTCGCCAGGGTTTCGGGGCGTCGGCCGTGGGCCACCAATGCGACCGCCTCCGCCAAGGCATATCGCGTGCGGCTGTCGCGTCGGATTCCGACCTCCTCGCGAAGGCTCGGACCGAAGCTAGCTGTCAGCTTCACCTGCCGATCCGCGAGATAGGAATACAGCGACGGATCCATCGACACGTTGCTGACCGCGCCGGACGGCAAGTCCGTGGTCCAGCCCGCGTGCTGCTGCCAACGTCGCGTCTTCGGACTCGTCTTGCCGCGGGCGACGACGCCGATGAAACGAATCTTTCGGCGTACGACGTCCCACGGCTCCCGCTGCTCCTCGACCCAGTCGCGGAGCAGCGAGTACAGGCTCTCGAACGTTCTTCCGGTGGACACAATGTCGACGAACGAGACCGGGTCGCTGGTGCGGGCCAGGCGGAACGGCGTCACGCCACATCGAGCCAGGATGACGCGAGCCTCTTCGCGCCACTCATCGCACGGCACCCAAACCTCTGAAGACCTGCTGAACGGCAACCGCATCAACCTCGGATCCTCGGCCAGCACTCCACTAAGCAGGTCGTACATCGAATCCAACGAGCGTCCGACGAAGTGCAACCCGCCGCCACCGGAACGGGCCAACACCCGGGCCGAGCAATCCACCAACTCTGCCGCAAACCACAGGTCGGGGCGGCAGTCGGCGTCCAGGAGCGAACCCAGCCGATCCGGCGTCACCAGGTTCCAGCGGAACGGCAGAGTCATCCTCGGGTCGTCGGCCCACATGGCGCACGATAATGCCACGGCCATCCGAACTGCTGCAGGGAATTGCGCCCGCGCCGACGCCCGCCGCCGTCCAAACGATCGTGCCGGCTCCGGGAGTTCACCGCCGTCCGGCCGTCGCTGGCCCGACCGGTCACCGCCAGCCCGGCCCGGCGCGGAGAGTGGGCCTCCGCGCCGGGCCGTGGCCTCGGGTGGGGTCAGCCGGCGGCGCAGGTGGCCGTCGCGCCCGGGCCGGTGCCGGTGCCCTGGAAGCCGAAGTTGGTCGACTGCCGCGCGCCGACGCGTCCGTTGTAGCTCACGTTGGTGAACCGGACGGTTCCGCTGGTGGCGCTGGCCTGGGCGTTCCATACGCCGGTGACGGCGGCGCCGCTGGGCAGCGTGACGGTCACGGTCCAGCCGTTGATGTCCGCAGAGCCGGCGGTGACCGTCACGCTCGCGGTGAAGCCGCCGGACCACTGGTTGATCGCCACCGACGCCAAGCAACCGTTACCGGTCGGCGGCGCGGTGGTGGGGGGAGCCGTGGTCGGCGGCGCGGTGGTGGGAGGAGCCGTGGTCGGCGGCGCGGTGGTCGGCGGGGCCGTGGTCGGAGGAGCGGTCGTCGGCGGGACGGTCGTCGGAGGCGCGGTGGTGGGCGGATTGGGCACGCCGTTGGCCAGGCTGTAGGCCAGGTCGGGCTGGAACGAACCGGCCGTGTAGCGGCAGCCGTCCGCTTCCCCCGGCGGCTTTACCCAAAGGTACGCGTCGATGTTGCTGTCGCCGGTGTTGGTCGTCGGGTACTGCCCGATGCGCCGGTCGGTGTTGTCGTCGCCGCACCAGTCCCCGCTGGCACCCCCGTTGCGGCTGGTGTCGATGACCTGGCGCTTGCCCGAGATGCCCATGCCGTTGAGGTTGGAGATGACCGCCCGGCCGAAGTTCGCCTCGTTGGAGGTGGAGTTGTAGTTCGACACGTTGGTGAAGAAGCCGTCGGCGTACTGCACGCCGGCAGCGCGGAGCCGGTTGGCCGTCTCGCCCGCGCTGTTCCAGGTGGAGTGGCCGCCGTCGAGGTACACCTTGGCGTTGGGGTTGGCCGACTTGATGGTCTGGGTGGCCGTCGTGATCGCCTGGTTGCGCGCGCTGATCTCACTGCTGCTCAGACATGTCAGCAGAGCGAGCGAGTCGGTTTCCAGGACGATGATGACGGTCTGGTTGCCCAGCCCTCTGGCGAAGTTGGACACCCACGTCTGGTACTGGTTGAGGTCCGGCGCCCCACCCGCACTGGCCCCGCCGCAGTCGCGGTTGGTGATCTCGTAGACCGACAGCACCGGGATCTGCTGCGCCGCGTTGGCCTCGCCGATGAACCCGGAGACCTCGGACTGCACAGTCGACGGGTTGAAGTTGGCGAACCAGCGGGCCGCCGGCTGACTCGCGATCTTGTCACGGATGACGGCGGTACGCGAGTCGCCGGGATTGGCGGCGACCCAGCGGACGACCGCCGAACTCGGGTCGCGGTAGAGCGACCCGGACAGCGTGCCGGCGGAGGCACTGCCGACGGCGAGGCAGACGCCGACCGCGGTGGCGCCCGCGACGGCCGCCACGCTGATGGCCGCCGATCTGCGGCGGAGCGAGGAGAGGGTAGGCACGACGTGTTACCTCCGGATTGCATAGATGTATCTAAGTTCATGGGAGCGTTCCCATGGACGGTAGCGGAGGCACGCGCCGCTGCCAAGACGTGGAGACTTGTCGATGATTCAGCGGCCGCGTCTGCGCGTGAAGGCACACGCGTGAACGCGGGGCCGAGGCCGCGCCTATCGGTCTCGCAACGGCATGGATCCAAATGATCAGCCAGTACACCGCAGGCTCGCACCCTGCTCTAGTCTCAGCGCTGCGGCGAACGGGAGGGGTGGCAATGGCTGACGACACGGGGGTCAACAAGCCCCGCCGACGGCGGATCGCATGGCTGGTCGCGCTGGCCGCGGTATTGGTCGGGGTGGCCGTGACCTTTGGCGTCCGCAACTGGGACCAGCATTCCGGTTCGTTCCACGTCGGCACCTGCTTCCAGGTGGGTGACGACACGAGCATCGTCGCGACTGATGGACTCCGCGAGGTGAGCGGTCGGGCGAGGGTGGTCGGCTGCGAAACTGCCCACGATGCCGAGATCATCCGAACCGCGCGCGATGTGTCGGAGTGTTCCGCTGACGGTGCATGGCTGATCAGTCTCGGCCAGATTTACTGCGTCACTCTCAACAAGACCTGACGTTGCGCACGTCTCGGCTGGTCGGGCGGCGGCCCGCAGCGTCTACGGTCGTCCGCCGGCGTGCCGAGCGATCAGTCCACGCCGTTCGTAGAACCTGAGCGCCGATGCCGTCATCCCGGTCCGCTCGGCGACTTCGGCGATATCCAGCCTTGTCGTTCCTCTGGGCCGTCCTAGGGCAGACACCGACCTTCGCCAGAGGGCTATCCGTCTTCCACCCCCGACGGGGTCCGGTCGCACCCCACCCGGAGGTAGGGATCGGTGCAGTTGACCGACGTTCGGCGCCGTCGGGCGCAGTTCAACGCTCGTTTTGTCAGGTACTTCCGCGAGGCGGTGCTGTAGGTACTCGACGCCCGGGAGGGCCGCGGCCAGGAGCGCTGCTGCCACGACGACCTGGGCTGAGCTACCTCTGGGCGACGGCGTCCAGGTACGCGTCGATGGCCTGCAGATTCTTGGTCAGGCTGTCGAGACGCTCCGCCATCCGGTCACGTTCCCGCTGAACCCGGCTCACGAAGTCCGGGGCGGGATACTGCGAGATCGCCGCTTCGGCCAGGCAGGGCAGCACTTCCCTGATGATCTCTGTCGTCAGGCCTGCGTTGAGCAGACTGCGAATCTGCTCGACCCTTTCGACCAAGGCCTCGTCGTAGTCGCGATACCCGTTCTCCTCGCGCCTGGGACTGAGCAGGCCTTGCTCCTCGTAGTAACGCAAGAGCCGCGGCGACACGCCAGCCCGCTCGGACAACTCTTTGATCCTCAACGAGACCGCCCTCACAGCACCCTTGCCATCACATTGATGTGAAGGTTACAGCATGGTTACGCCGCCGCAGCAGTGGCGGCTTGAGACCTGCACTAGATGAGGAATGACCCGTGTCCACCACCCATCTGGACGTTCCGCAGACGTCGCCCAAGGAACGTCTGCCACTCCCGTCCCTGATCGCGCTCTTTACCGCCGGATTGATCACCACCCTGACCGAAGCGCTACCGGCCGGCGTGCTGCCGCAGATGAGTCAGGCGCTCGAAGTCTCGGAGTCCGTAGCCGGTCAGACCGTCACGATCTACGCAGCGGGAACGCTGCTGACGGCGATCCCCGTCGCGCTGGCCACCGCCACATGGCCACGACGTCACCTGCTCCTGGCAGCGCTGGTGGGCTTCGTGATCGCCAATCTCGTCACCGCCCTGTCCCTCAACATCTCGGTCACGATGGTTGCCCGATTCGTGGCGGGTGCCGCCTCCGGAGTTGTCTGGAGCCTTCTCGGTGGGTACGCGGCACGTCTGGTCGGCCCCGCCCTCAAAGGCCGGGCGATGGCGTTCGCCTTCGCCGGCACCCCGGTAGCTCTGTCTCTCGGCGTGCCCGTCGGCGCGTATCTCGGCAAGGCGGTCGGGTGGCAGCTCACCTTCGGCCTCGCCTCGGCGCTTACCGCCCTGCTGATCATCTGGACCGCGCGGAAGTTGCCCAACTTCGCCGGCCAGAAGGCCGAGGACCGGATTCCCCTGCGCAACATCCTGAAACTGCGGGGCATCCGTACGGTCCTCGTGGTGACGGGAGCATTCGTGCTCGCGCACGCCATCCTGTACACGTACATCGCGCCCATTCTCACCGACGCCGGCCTGCCGGATCATGTCCAGTGGATCCTTCTCGACTTCGGCATCGCCTCGATCGTCAGCATCTGGCTCACGGGCGTTTTCATCGACCGGCACCACCGTCGACTGGTCTTGGTCGGTACGGGGCTGTTCGCCGCAGCCGCGGCAGTGCTGACCGTGGCCAGTTCCAGCGCTGTAGTCGACTACGTCACGGTCGCGGCATGGGGACTTGCGTTCGGGGGCGCGCCCACCCTGCTGCAGTCGGCGTTGATGAGGGCGGCAGGAGAGCACGCTGACGTGGCCCAGCCGTCGATGGTGACGACCTGGAACCTGGGGATCGGCCTCGGCGGACTTGTTGGCGGTGCGGTTCTAGCCGGCTTCGGGTCGCACTCGCTCCTCATCGCTGCGGTCGTGCTCCTGGTGCCGACCGTGCTCGTGGTGATCCTCGCCCGCCGTCACGCCTTCCCAACCCGACGCCCGGGAAGTGACTAGAACTGTCCGTCGCGCATCCGGTGGCGGTGCGCGCCTCCCGACCAAGCCAGCTAGCAGCGCACGATTGTCGGTAAGAATGAGTGGGAAGGTCACACACATGAGATCTGGAAGCGCGGGCTCAGCCGGAACCGCTGACATCAACTTCTACTTCGATCCGATCTGCCCATTCGCGTGGATGACCAGCAAGTGGATCAGGATCGTGCAGGCACAACGTGACTACACCGTCGACTGGCGGTTCATCTCGCTGCGCCTGATCAACTCGCACATCGACTACGACAGCCACTTCCCGCCAGAGTATGAAGCCCAGCACACGGCGGGGCTGCGGCTGCTGCGGATGGCCTCGGCGGTGCGTGAGAAGCACGGTCGCGAGGCGATCGACCCCCTCTACGCCGCGTACGGTGCCCACATTTTTGAGGTGGGCACCGACGACGGCCGGGAGCCCGGCTGGCAAGGTGCTCCCGAACTCGCCACCGCCGCGCTCACCGAGGCCGGCCTGCCGAACTCGCTGGTCGAGTTCCTCGACGACACGTCCCGTGACGTGGAGATCCAAGCGGAGTCGAACGAGGCGCTGTCGCTGACGGGTAAGGACGTCGGCACGCCGATCGTGCACTTCGAACCGCCGGACGGTGCCGCGTTCTTCGGGCCGGTGATCAGCCGGCTGCCCGACGAGAAGCAGGCCGCAGAGCTGTGGGACCACGTCGTCGGCCTCGCCCAGTTCCCCGGATTTGCCGAGCTCAAGCGCAGCCTGCGCGAGCAGCCACAGTTGCCGTCGTTCGGCGTCACCGCGCAGGAGACGGGCAAGGTCGAGGACTGGCACGCCGGAAGCCGGCGTCTCAAGAAGTAGGCACCCGGTCGTTCCCTCTACCGGCTCCAGCCGACACGCGAGCAGCAGCTCTGCGACGTGGCGCTATGCACCATCCGTGTCGGACCGGCCGGCATGACGCGAGCCGCCCGCCCCTTCCAGCGCAGCCCGCTCGACCTTCATCCGGTACGCCTCGCGGGCGGCCGCGTCGATCTGCTCCTCGTACTCAGGCCTCAGCCCAGTCCGCCCATCGAGTTGCTCACGCAGGATGTCGGCGTGTCCGGCATGCCGGGTGGTCTCCTGAAGGACGTGGATCATGATGGCGAACAGCTTGACGTCCGGCCGCGACCACCACGGCACGTGGCCGGGCGCGTCGAGGGGAAGTGCTTGAATCGTCGCGTCCGCGTGCCCCCAGGCACGCTGATAGAAGCCGATGATCTGTTCGCGGGTCTCGCCCGGGGTCACCCACAGGTCGCTGCCGTCCGCGTCCTGCCATCGTCCCAGCGCATCCGGGGACGGTCGGCCGAAGACCTCACCGAAATACCAGGCCTCCAACGTCGCCATGTGCTTCACCAGGCCGAGGAGGTTGGTCCCCGTCGCTGTCAGGGGACGCCGGATGTCGTACTCGGACAGGCCGTCGAGCTTCCAGACCAGTGTCTCCCGGATCCCCTTGAGTCGGCCGTGCAGGCAGTCCTTCGCGAAATCATCGATCATGGAACATGAGCTTGCCATCCGACAGCGAGCAAAGCACTTCGCGGACCTCAGAGCGAGAACCCCGTACAACAGGCATTCGGACGGCCTGCCAACTGTTGTCCCCGAACGGCAGCGGTCCCGAGGACGTAGTTCAGCTCTCGCGGTTCGGGTCGGTGAGAGCGTTCCGGTCGTCAAAGCGTTCCGCGAACGTGCGATACACCGGCGTTCCCGGCAGATTGTCGTGGATGGCGAACACCACGTGGTCGAAGCGATCGACCTCCCGCAGCGCGTAGGCGAAGGCGTCGGCGACCGTAGCGGGATCGTTGCGGAACACGCCGCATCCCCACGCGCCCAACACCAACGTCCGATGTCCGTGCGCGGCCGCGACCTCCAGCACCCGGCGAGCACGCCGGGCCAGCACCGCCGGTACGTCCGCAACGTGTTCGGGCTGGTTGCGGAGGATCGCGCCCAGGTTCGGCGCCGCAGCGGTCAGGAACGACGTCGTGTACGGCTGGTCGAGCAGATTGCCCTTGTCATCTCGGAAGACCGGCACGTCCGGGGAGAAGATGACGCGGTCGCTGTACCGCAGGTCCCGCTGTTCGCGGTGGAACGCATAGAACTCCGGGGCGGCAAGGAGACACGGGTACAGCGCCGAGGAACGGGCGACGCTCTCCTCCTGCGCCTTCGCTCCACCCAGGAACCCACCACCCGGATTCTTCGCCGAGGCGAACACCAGACAGGCCGCTGCGGGCGCCAGCCGACGAGCTGCCTGCAACGTCGACTCGTACGTCACCTCCACCCGGCCTCCGCCGGGCTCCGCGTTTCCCACCGCGGGCACCTCGTCCGGCAGGTGGAGACGAGTGCCGGCGACTGCAGCACGTACCAGCTCGCCGATGCCGACCTCGTCACCGGCGCCATTGCGATAGTGACCCGAATCGGCGATTTCAACCGTCTGTCGGGCAATCTCGCGAAGACGACCGCTCACCCGGCGCGCATGTCTGCGCTACGACCCTTGTTCTCCACGATGAGCAAGCTAGGCAGTCCCGCCCCAACCGGCAACCGGGTTAGTGATGTCCGTCGGCTGAGAAGCTCGCCATCGGCTGCCACTCGCCGGCGGTGGTCAGCGCCCGGCCCGTGCCGCTCTGGTCGCGCTTGCTCGCCGACCCTTGGCACATCGGCAGCACCGTGAACAGGGCCACCGCGGAACTCGGCGGCCCTGTTCACCTGAAGGGCCGGTTAGCGTTGCGCCCCGGCGCCTTCCTCGTACTGCGCTACGTGATGACCAAGCCGGAGTTCGCCATCGCCCGGCTGCTGCAATCCGAGCTCGAACAACGCTGCCGCGCGGGCCTGGGTGCCGGGGCGGGAGACGGACGCGAAAAAGCCGTCGAGGGCGGCGACGAACTCGTCGTCCGACGGCAGGCCGGCGCGGTTGACCAGCGCCTTCGTCTCCACGATCGCCTGCTTGTCGAAGCCGGCGATCCGCCTGGCGAAGCGGTCGACGAACTCGTCCAACTCGCCGTCAGGCAGGGCCCGGTTGACGTACCCGTATCGCTCTGCCAGGTCGCCTGGGAAGTCGTCAGCGCCCAGTAGCACCTCCAGCGCGCGGCCCCGTCCCATCAGGCGAGGCAGCCAGGCCGTCGTGCCGCCGCCGGGTACGGCACCCAACCCGACCTCGAACTGTCCAAGGACGGCGCGCTCCCGACTGGCGAACCGGATGTCACAAGCCAGGATGAACTCGCTGCCCGCGCCCCGGACGCGTCCGCGCACCGAGGCGATGGTGACGACGGGCAGCCGGCTCAGCCGGGTGAAAACATCGGTGTACGGGTGCATGCCGCGCCGCTTCGAGCTTTCGGTCGCCATGCCGACGACGGTTTGCGGGTCGGCGGCCAGGTCCCAGTGGGCGATGAAGTAGTCGGGGTTGGCGCTGTCGAAGACGACGACCTGCACGTCGGGATCGGTCTCCAGGCGTGACACGAGGGCGTCGAGTTCGTAGATCGTGTCCGGGTCCATGAGGTTGACCGGACCGTTGTCGAAGGTCGCGCTCCAGTAGGCGGCGCTGTGCTGGCGTACATGGATCTGGGGCATGTGGATCTCCGTTGCTTCACGGGTATCGGCGCTCAGGTGGAGGCCAATGCCTGACTTTGAAGTTCAAAGTTAGCACGTGACTTTGAAATAACAAGTTAGATGTACTCTGGCCCCATGAAGAAGGTGACGCATGATCAGAACTACCCGGTCTGCTCCATCGCCCGCAGCCTGGAGATTGTTGGCGAACGCTGGACCTTCCTCATCCTCCGCGAGGCCTTGTCGGGAAGCACCCGGTTCGGGGAGTTCAGCGACGCGCTAGAGATCTCCACCGACCTGCTCAGCAATCGCCTGTCCACCCTGGTCAAGGCCGGCATCATGAACAAGCACCCGTATCAGGCGCCGGGTCACCGCCTTCGGTACGAGTACCACCTCACGCCCGCGGGCGAGGAACTGCGGATCGTCCTCGGCGCGCTTCAGCAGTGGGGCGATCAGCACTGTGCACCGGCCACCGGACCCAGCGCGCAGCGCCGCAGCCGCAGTACGGGCCAGCAACTCGAAGTGGCGTTCACCGATGAGAGCGGCAGGGCCGTCGCTCTCGACGACGTGACCTTCGTCGCTGTGTAATCAGTCCACGACCCTCAGCACAAGCTTGCCCTTGTTGTGCCCCTGTTCGCCTTGGACGTGCGCCGCGGGGGCATGAGCGAGCGGCAGTATCTTCTGCACCTCGACATGAAGCTCTCCAGCGTCGATGATCCGTGCGAGGTTGGCCAACGCAACACCGTCCGGTTCCACCAGGAATGGTGTCACGGTGAGCGAGCGGCGGCCCGCTTCTGCGATGAGCTCGGCAGACGCTCCCGGAATGGGGATGATCAGTCCGCCTGGGCGCAGCGTGTCAAGCGATCGGATGCTGGTTCTGTCAGTGGCGTCACCAACAAGGTCGAGAACGACGTCGATGTCGTTCACGGCTTCCTCGAAGGATCCCTCGGTGTAGTCGATGAGTTCGTCGGCACCGAGGTCGCGTAGCCAGTCGTGGTTTGCGGCACGTGCGGTAGCGATGACGTGAGCACCCATGTGTTTCGCGACCTGGACCGCAAGGTGGCCTACGCCGCCAGCAGCCGCGTGTACAAGTACCCGCTGGCCGGGTGTGATGCGGGCGGCGTCGGCGAGGGCTTGCCGGGCGGTAAGGGCGGCGAGCGGCACGGCCGCCGCGTGTTCGTGGTCGAGCGTGGTGGGTTTGGCGGCGAACTGGCGTGCCGGAGCGGTGACGTACTCGGCGTAGCCGCCGGCTTGGCGCGGGAACCACGGCATGCCGTACACCTCGTCACCGACGCGCAGGGTGTGCACACCGAAGCCCACCTCTTCAACGACGCCGGAGACGTCCCAGCCCAGGATGAACGGTGGCTCGCCGATGCCAGGAAGACCGTGTCCAGCCCGCGTCTTCCAGTCGATGGGATTCACACCTGCTGCGTGCACTCGTACGAGCACTTCGGTGGGAAGCGGCTGGGGCCGCGGAACATCGCTGATCTGCAGGACGTCCGGCGGACCGAACACGTGCTGGGTGACGGCCTTCATGTGAAGGAGTGCCATGTGTTTCCTCGCTCTGGTCTGTGGTTGTGCTGCTGCCCTCTGGAGAGGGGCGGCCGCTTGCTTGACAGTTGGGTGCCGCAGAGATGGTTACGGCGAATTCGCCGGCTCCCCGGTCGCCGCGGGACTGCGCGCTTCGGTGCCGTGCTGGCGATCGGACTCGTCGTCCGGGGACACCCGCCCGACGGCGAGGACGACGAGGACGGCTAGTGCCAGCGCGGCCGCGCCGAACCACATGGCACTGTGGAGGCCGACGAGGTCGACCGTCACCGCACCGAGGAGTGAACCGAGGGCGATCGACAGCTGAAAGACGCCGGTGTTCATCGCCTGTGCCGCTTCGACGAACCGGGTCGTGTTCGCGTACAGCCACAACTGGGTGCAGACCGGCGCCATACCGATTGCGAGAGCCCACGCCAGTACGGCGGGCGTGGTGACTGTGGCGTTGTGCGCGAAGGCCGCCACAGTGGTCATCGAGACGACGAACACGCCCGTGGTTACCAGGACGGCGCGCTGCCGGTGGCGTGCGGCCATTGCTCCACCGATGAACGTGCCGACGACGGTGACCACGCCGTAGGCAAGTAGGAGAATGCTCAGTGAGTTCGTCCGAAGTCCGGTGAGCTGTTCCAGGTACGGGGTGATGAAGGTGTAGCCCGCGTAGTGGCCGCCGACGATGAGCACCACGGTGAGCAGGATCGCCCGAACCTTGGGCATCGCCAGCAGCTGACGGAAGTGGTCCGCCGCCACCGCCCGGTCAATGGGAATCCTCGGAAGCAACACGAGCTGGATGAGGAACACGACGACCGCGAGTGCGGTGGCCGCCCCGTAGGCAATCCGCCAGTCGTAGTGGGCGCTGATGAAGGAGGCAGCTGGGACGCTGACCACGGCGCCGACGGAGATGCCGCCGAGGACCAGCGACGATGCGGTGTGCACCCGATCGTGCGGCACCAGCTTTGCCGCCGCGGTGAGGGAGACCGCCCAGAAACCTCCCACCGCCACGCCGAGCAGAACCCGGCCGACGATGAGCACTGCAAACTGTGGCGCGATCGCCGAAATCGCGCCGGCAACGGCGAGGAGGCCCGTCAAGCCGAGCAGGACCGCCCGACGGTCGAGCCGGCCGATCACGATGGTGGTGAGTGGTGCGGCGATGGCGCCCAACAGGGCTGTGGCAGTGATCGCAAGCCCAGCGGTTCCTTCGGAGACACCGAACTCCCGGGTCATGTCGGGAAGCAGCCCGACCGGTAGGAACTCGGTGACGACGAGCGCGAACGCACCGAGGGCGATGCCCACCACGGCGGCCCAGGACCCTCTGGTCGGGGTTGGTGCAACGTATGGGTCGGCCAGTGTCAAGACGGACTCCTCCTTTGATCAGCAAGTCAGGCGCCATCGGTCGTTCATGACGGACCGCACTCATAACTTGGGAACGATCGGTGCAGAATGAGGACAAAAAAAAATTAGTCGAGCATGGCCAGCATGTCCTCGACCATTTGCTGCAGTTGTGCGCGCGGCACGCCGGTGCGGACCCTGACCCGTAGACCAACCCAGGCATTGAACAGCGATAACGCCAGACCGCGCGGATCATGACTTTCGGTGATCTCGCCCGCCTCCTGGCCGCGCCGGACGAGGTCGAACACGAGTTGCTGCTCGCGCTCGAAACTCTTTCCCACCCGTGCCGCCGCGTCGGGATCGCGCAGGGCGAGCTCCGTGGCGCAGTTGACCGACAGGCAGCCGGCTGGCCGCTGCCCGACATCGGCCAAAGCCGACTCGAACAGCCCTCGCAGGGCGGCCCGGGCGTTGACCTCCCGCTCGGCGGCCTCGAGGTTGCCACGCTCCACCGTGTCCGCGTAGCGGTCCAGCGCCTTCAGGTACAAGGCCCGCTTGTCGCCGAACGTGTCGTACATGCTGCGCTTGTGAATGCCCATCTGGGCGACAAGCTCCTGCATCGAGGTCTTCTCGTAGCCCTGCTCCCAGAACAGGGTCATCGCACGATCGAGGACGACCTCCGGGTCGAACTCCTTCTGTCGAGCCACGGCCAGCCTCCCCTCGTGAAATCGCGTCGCCTATTGGGAACGAACGGTACAGTACCTCGGCCGCCCACTGGGCGCAATAGATGTGGGGCATCATCTATACTGCCAGAGGAGGTGCAGCATGGGGCGGGTATCGCAGGCACAGGCGCAGGAGAACCGCAGGCAGGTGGTCGCCGCCGCGGCACGGCTGTTCCGTGAACGAGGCGTCCAGGCAGTCAGCGTCGCCGACCTCATGGCCGAGGCCGGCCTCACGCACGGCGGCTTCTACAAGCAGTTCACCTCCAAGGAGGCGCTGCTCACCGAAGCCACCGTGCAGGCGTTCGCCGATCTCGCAGCGCTGCTGACGGAATTTGACGCCAAGCGTCCGGGCGACCACGACGCGGCCCGCAAGGATCTGATCGACTACTACCTGTCGACGGAACATCGGGACGACCTCGGGCAGGGCTGCCCCACCACCGGCCTGTCTTCGGACATCGCGAGCGAGGATATCGGGGGCTCCGCCCGAGCGGCTTATGCCGACGGCGTAGGCCTGTTCGCCCGATGGCTTTCCACTGACGACAACGAGGACCTTGCCACCCTCTCGATGCTCGTCGGCGCACTGACGCTCGCCCGCGCCACCGCCGGATCCGACCTGTCCGAGCGGATCCTGACCGCGGCCCACGAGGCGCTACCCGACACGGCCACGCCCCATGAGGCTGAGGCACCCCGCCGCCGCGGGGAGGACTGAACAAGCCCTCGCGCTGACCATCCGCCGCCCGCTGAAGTACCCGGCGGGCGGCGTTTCGTGTACGCCCGTCCCGTTTCGATCACTTCGACAACCCCGCTTGCATCGTTTAGATGATGGGGATAATCTAAATGTGTAGCGCGGTGCCATTGGGCAGCCGCCTCCCATCCCCAAAGGAAACGCATCCATGTCTCACACGAACGCGCAAGGCATCGCCGTGGTCACCGGGGCCTCCGCCGGCCTGGGGGCCGTGTACGCCGACCGGCTCGCCCGCCGCGGTTACGACCTGCTGCTGGTCGCCCGCAACAAGAGCCGGCTCGACACCGTCGCGGCGAAGATCACCGAGAACACCGGACGCACGGTCGAGGTACTGGCCGCCGACCTCGCCGACCCCACCCAACTCGCGACGGTGGAAACCCGCCTACGCACCGACGAGTCGATCTCGCTGCTGGTGAACAACGCCGGCGGCACCGTCTTCGGTCCACTCGCCCAGGCCGTTCCGTCCCAGTTGGAAGACCTGATCACGCTGAACGTGACCTCGCTGACCCGCCTGACCACTGCGGTGCTCGCGGGCTTCACCCGGCGCGGCACTGGCACGATCATCAACCTGTCGTCCGCACTGGCGCTCAACGTGCTGCCGGTGAGCGCTGTCTACAGCGGAACGAAGAGCTACGTGGTCGCGTTCACCCAGGCGCTGCAGCAGGAGCTCGCCGAGTCCGAGATCCGTGTACAGGCGGTCCTCCCCGGCGCGGTCCGTACGGAATTCTGGGACGGTTCCGGTATCGAGGTCACTGCGCTTCCGGAGGAGTGGGTCATGTCCGCCGACGACGCGGTCGACGCCGCCCTCGCTGGCTTGGACGCGGGCGAGCCCATGACCCTGCTGTCCCTGCCGGACATCACCGACTGGGACACCTTCGACGCCGCCCGCCAGGCCCTGATCCCGAACCTGTCTCGGTCGGTTCCGGCCGACCGCTACCGGAACTGACCCAACCGGGCCGAGAAGTTCGTCGAGGTCGGGCTCCTTTACCGCCCGACGAGGGCCACGTACGGAACGCCACTTCGCCCCGCTAGTGCCGGCCGGCCGGTCCCCGACCGTACGGCCGGCACTGTGGTCCCGCACGTGCGCCAGCGTCGCGCGAGCGGCGGTGTACAGCGGAAGGCGCCGGTCTGCCGCCTGCTGCCATCGACGCGGCATTCATACGCCGCTGGCAGCCCGCCGGCGTCGGTGGCCGAGCGGGTCAGGCCTGCCCACCGACCTCACCAAGCGCTTCCACGACGCCTCAGGGGCGGGCGTCGAGCAGTCGGTCGAGGCTCACAGCCGTGCCGATCAAGGAAAGGTGGCTGAAGGCCTGCGGGAAGTTGCCAGTCTGCTCACCGGTGGGGGCGATTTCCTCAGAGTAGAGGCCAAGTGGACTGCTGTAGGTCAGCATCTTCTCGAAGGTCAGCGTGGCGTCTTCGAGCCGCCCGGACTCGGCGAGAGCGCGGACGTACCAGAAGCTGCACATGGTGAAGGTGCTCTCCTGGCCTGGAAGGCCGTCAGGCGAGGCGGCCGGGTCGTACCGGTAGACCAGGCTGTCGGACACGAGTTCGGCGTCCATTGCCCGCAGCGTGGAATGCCACATCGGATCCATTGGTGAGATTAGGCCGACGGTGGGCATCGCTAGCAGCGAAGCGTCGAGGACGTCGGTTGCGTAGTGCTGCGTGAAGGCACCGCGTTCGTGATGGAAGCCGCGGGCCATGATCTGCTCGTAGATCTGGTTGCGGGTACGGACCCACCGAGCGGTGTCGGCCGGTCGTCCGCGCCGGTTCGCGAGGCGGACAGCTCGGTCGAGGGCGACCCAGGACATCATCCGCCCGTAGGTGAAGTCCTGGCGGCCGCCGCGGGTTTCCCAGATCCCGTCTTCGGGCTGGTCCCAGTGCTCGCAGACCCAGTCCACAAGTCGCACGGTGTTCAGCCACAACTCGTGAGAGCTTCGCAGACCATGGCAGTCGGCCTCGTGGAGGCCGTTGAGTATTTCCCCGTAGATGTCGAGTTGCAGCTGGTTCGCGGCACCATTGCCGATCCGCACGGGCGCTGATCCGCGGTAACCCTCGAAGTGGTCGAGTACCTCCTCGGAGACATCGGGTGACCCGTCGACGCGGTACATGATCTGCAGCGGCGTGTGCCGGTCCCTGGCATCGCGGACCCGGGCGTCGACCCAGTGGATGTACCGCCACGCTTCGTCGGTGAACCCCAGCCTGAGGAGGGTGTGCACGGAGATGGACGCGTCACGGATCCAGGTGTAGCGGTAGTCCCAATTGCGCTGGCCGCCGATCTGCTCGGGGAGCCCGGCGGTGGGGGCGGCGATGAGCGCGCCGGTCGGCGCGTACGTCATGAGCTTGAGCGTCATCGCCGACCGCTCGACCATCTCCCGCCAACGGCCGCTGTAACAGGAACGACCGAGCCATCGCCGCCAATAATCGCGGGTCTGCTCTAGCAGCCCCTGCACCTCGCCCGGCGTGTAGAAGCGTGGCGGGTCAGGCGACACTCCTGTTTCCAGCACGGTGCCTCCGGCCTCACCCTCGCGGAGCGTGGCGACGGTCCAGATGCCATCCCCCCTACGCTGGACCGCCTGCTCGGCGGGCAGAGTTTCGGGGTATCGAATGAGGCTCAGAGCGAGCGAGATACCAGGGCTGCGGAAGATGTGGCCTGCGGGGTAGGCGTCGAGTTCGTGCGGATCCCGCCCGTAGTTGAAGCGGGGTTGGCAGTCGACGCGGAACCGCATGACACCTCGGACAACTCGCAGCATCCGTATGAGGCGGTGGCGATCCGTAGGCTCTTCCCCGGCGACGGGCATGAAATCCACGAGTTCACCCACGCCGTCCGCGCTGAGGAAGCGGGTAATCAGGATCGGCGTGCCGGGCAGGTACAACTGCTTACTGACGTAGTCAACGCCCTCCGGCGCCACCTGGAAGTGCCCACCCTTGCGCCGATCGAGCAGGCCGCCGAACACGCTCGGTGAGTCGAATCGAGGGGCACAGAACCAGTCCAGCGTCCCGTCCTTCGCCACCAGCGCCGCAGTCTGCAGATCACCGATCAAGCCGTGGGCTTCCATCGCAGGGTACGAATCCACCCACGCCTCCCGAAATATTCCATTATGGCCACACTCCTTTCTACCGGACGCAGCGCCTATAACAGGGCGCGTCTGGCATGCCGCCAGACGCTGATTGGCTCTCGACCTGCAACTGCCCGCCAGGGACATTGCAGATCTGATGCCGCAAGTGAGGGAGTTGTGTGATGCAGGTAGCCGTGGTGACCTTCGACGGGTTCAACGAACTCGACAGCTTCATCGCTTCGGCGCTCATCAGCCGGTGCCGCAAGGACGGTTTGGAGGCTTTCATAACGACGCCGACACCGATGGTCACGTCGATGAACGGCGTCGAGGTAACCGGGCAGCGCCCGATGGAGTTCGTGACCGAAGCTGACGTCGTGCTGATCGGCAGCGGAGTGAAGGCGCGAGACGTGGTCTCCGACGACCGGTTGCTCTCCAAGCTGGTGCTCGACCCTGCGCGACAGCTGATCGGCGCGCAGTGCTCCGGCGCGCTGGTGCTCGCCCGGCTCGGATTGCTGGCCGGCATACCGGCCTGCACCGACATGACGAGCCGGCCCTTTGTCGAAGCCTGCGACGTCACCGTGCTGGACGCACCGTTCCACGCCGAGGGAAACATCGCCACCGCTGGCGGTTGCCTGGCCTCCCAGTACCTCGCCGCGTGGGTGATCAGTCGAGTGCTCGGGGAGGACGCCGCACGTCGCGTCATCGATTACGTGGCTCCGGTCGGCGAAAATCAGGAGACTGTCGAGCGCACGGTGCGTGCCATCCAGGCGGGTGAGGTCGCGCTGCGCTGACGCCCCACGATGTGAATTTCGGGAACGCGTGGGTAAGCCCCGCCAGACCAGCGTTCACCTGCGCGCCGGCCGACCCACGCGTCGTACCCGGTCACTTCAGCGCGGTGGCGGCCTCGTGGATGATCGCCGCGACCGCGCCCGGCTGCGACACGTAGACAGCGTGACTGCCCGGAGACTCGACCACTGTCGAGCCGGCGCGTTCGGACATCACCCGCTGGGCCGGCGGAGGGATCATGCGGTCATCGGTGGCGACCAGATACCAGCTGGGCTTGGTGCGCCAGGCCGGCTCGGTGATCTCACCGCTCAGCGCCTCCAGACCCCACGGGACCTGCGAGTCGGCCATGAAGGCCGCCTGCTCGGCGGGGAGATCACCGGCGAACGAGGCGGCGAACTTCTCCCGGTCCAGGAACAGGAATCCGTCCCGAGGCGGCAGGATCGGCGGCACTGGGGCGGCGGATCCGCGATGAGCGTGTTGACCGACTCGCCCCGATCCGGCGCGAACGCCGCGACGTACCCGTCGCGGTGATCACCGCGCCACCGTAGGAGTGTCCGACCAGGGCGACCGGCTCCGGGCGTTGGATCGTACCCGCCGTATTTATGGTCATCGGTAAGGCTATCGCCATTGAGGCCGGCATATAGGGGGCAGCCTGGCTACCCCGGCTGGTCATCCTCGCCGCACCGGGTCATTGAAGAACACGGCTGCGAGGATGACATCGTAGAGGAAAAATGCTCCGTAGCCGACGAGCGCTGCACCGATGAGCATCGCGATCACCCGCTTGACGGGGGCAAAGCGCCCATCAACCCGAGGGACGATGACGAATGCCTCATTGAGCAGGCGGGTGACGCGTCCCGGAATGACCATCAGGGACCCGCCGATCATGAACAAGCCTCCGATCAGCAACGCCATGAGCACCACAACGCCCATACCTGCCCGTGGCATTTCGCCTCCTTGAACAGTGACGGTAGAAGTCTGGTAGCGCAGTGTGAACGCCGACAAGGGGGCCGCTGCTTTTTTCACGCATTCTCTACGGGCAGTCAAAATCACAGAGGTGATAGAAGCGCCATCCCGAAGCAAGCCGCCGAGCGATGCAAGCAAGATCCAGCCGCCGGGGTTCGTCGGGGCGATCACCAAGGCGGTGATAGCGCCCACCGCCGGTCGTCGATCCGCGTTGGTAAGTGAGCCCATTGTGCCCAGTGCGAGGCCGACTCCTTGGCCCCCAGTGCTGCTCTGTGCGGCCGAGCCCGAGTCGGCCAGCAAGGCTGGTGGCCCGTCGGCTATTGACGGCCGAGTGCCGTCAGGGCGAGAAGGGCAGCCTCACGCTTGGAACGTGCGGCGGTAGGCGTCCGGAGGCACCCCGACCGTGCGGTGGAAGTGGCGGCGCAGTGTCGTCGCCGTGCCCATGCCCGCGGTCGAGGCGATGGTGTCGACGGTGTCGTCCGTGGTCTCCAGCAGTTCCTGCGCACGGCGGATCCGCTGCGTCAGCAGCCACTGCAGCGGGGTGGTGCCGGTTACCGAGTGGAAGTGCCGGGCCAGGTGGCGGGAGCTCATGTTCGCCTGACGGGCCAGGTCCTCCACGGTGAGCGGCTGGTCCAGCCGCCGCATCACCCACGGGAGCAGCTCGGACAGGGGATGGCCGTCCTGGGCGGGTACCGGTGTGGTGACGAACTGGGCCTGACCACCGGCCCGGTGGGGCGGCACGACCAGACGGCGGGCGACCACGTTGGCGATCGCCGAGCCGTGGTCGCGGCGGACCAGATGCAGGCACAGGTCCATCGCCGCGGCCTTGCCCGCAGAGGTGAGCACGCTGCCGTTGTCGACGTAGAGCACGTCCGGGTCGACCGTCACCCGGGGGTAGCGCGCGGCCAGTTGCTCGGTGTGGGCCCAGTGCGTGGTCGCCCGCAGCCCGTCCAGCAGACCCGCGGCGGCGAGCACGAACACGCCCGTGCACAGGGAGACGACCCGCGCGCCCGCCTCGTGGGCCGCGCGCACCGCCTCGACGAGTTCGGTCGGCGGGTCCTCGTCGACGTCCGCCAGGGCGGGGACGATCACAGTGCCGGCGCGGGCCAGCCGGTCGAGCCCGCAGTCCGGCTCCAGCAGGAACCTGCCGACCCGCACGGGCCGCGTGCCGCACACGCTCACGTCGTACCAGGGGCTCCGCACGGCGTCCGGGGCTGAGCCGAAGACCTCGTAGGCCAGGGCCAGCTCGAATTGCAGCATCCGGTCGGTGACGGCGAGAGCGACGGAGCGCGAGAGAGCAGCCATGTCGGGAATTGTACGGGTCATGTCGTTCCGGACACTGGCAGGGGCCCGCCGACACGGCCAAGATCTCTAGCAGCGGATCACTTCAAGCACGGAGGAGCAGGACATGGCAACGGTTGGAAACGTCGCGGTCTACGGCGCGTACGGGCACACCGGGCGGTTCGTGGTCGCCGAACTGCAGGAGCGCGGATACGTCCCGCTGCTGCTCGGTCGCGACCAGGACAAGCTGCAGGCGCTGGTGCGGGACTACCCGAACCTTGAGGCCCGGCAGGCGTCGGTCGACGATCCGGCCTCGCTCGACCGCGCACTGGACGGTGTGGACGCGGTGATTAACACCGCCGGGCCGTTCGCTTTCACCGCCGGCCCGGTGGTCGAGGCGGCACTGCGCGCCGGCATCCCGTACGTCGACGTGGCGGCCGAGATCGAGGCGAACGTCGATACGTTCGCGCACTTCGCGGAACGCGCCCGCGCCGCAGGCACCGTGGTGGTCCCGGCGATGGCCTTTTTCGGCGGCCTCGGCGACCTGCTGGTCACTACCGCGATGGGCGACTGGACGGCTGCAGACGAGGTGCACGTCGCCTACGGCCTGAGCAGCTGGCACCCGACCGACGGCACGCTCGCATCGGGCACGGTCTCGTCGCAGCGGCGCGGTGGCCGCCGGGTCCGCTACGCCGACGGACAGCTGCAGTACCACGACGACGCGCTGCCGACCCTGGAGTGGTCCTTCCCGGCCCCACTCGGCCCGCAGAGCGTCATCGGTGAGTTCACCATGGCCGACGTCGTCACCGTTCCCAGCCACCTGGACGTGCCGGAGGTCCGCACCTACATGACCGCCAAGGCGGCCTCGGACCTGTTCTCCCCCAACCCCACGGCACCGACCGCCGTCGACGAGCGCAACCGCTCCGCACAGACGTTCGTCATCGACGTCGCCGTCCGCTCCGGCGACACGGAACGCCGCCTGGCCGCCACCGGTCAGGACATCTACGCCATCAGCGCGCCGCTCGCGGTGGAGGCCGTCGACCGCCTCCTCACCGGCCGGACCCGGGCAACCGGCGTCGTCTCCGCCGGCGCGGTCTTCGACGCCCCCGACTTCCTCAACGCCCTGTCCGCGCACCTCACGCTGCATGCGCCGGCCGACGCCCGCAGCTGACCAGCGACTCGTGCCGGCCCAGTCCTGGAGCAGATCGTGCAGGCCCGGGCGCCAGGGAATCGGTGCCACGCACCCAGTCGAGGTGCTTCCGAGGCGGCCTTGTTGACCGTTAACTCTGTGCACCACGCGTCCGCGCTCGTCCGCGAGTGGTTCTGCACGCGCGGACGGTGAGGTACTAGTTGCCTCCCGCCGAACAACCGATTGTCCGCACGTTCCCGCCAGCGGGCGTCCTCGATCGAATCTGTTGCCATAACTGGCGCCTGACGTCCGTACCATGGGTCGGATGATCGACTCCTGGCTACCCACAATGCTCGTCCGGGTAGTGACGTGAGGCACCGTGTGGTGGGCGTTCTTGCCCTGTTCGCACTATCGATGTCCCAGGGCGGCTGTTCTATGCCATTCAGCTGCCCGGAGCCGGAGGTAACGGTCGACGCATCCGTGCACACCGAGACCGCGCCGATCGAGCCGGCGCTGCAGCCGCTGGGTCGGGTCCTGGAGGTCCACTGGTGGGAGTGGACAGAAAACGGCCGCTGCGACTTTAACGTTGGCGACCTCTTCCTGGTGCGTGAGGGCGCGGTCCGGGTTGCGCCGGCAGACGTTGCCAGGCTGACTGAATTGACGACAGCCTTGGACGTGGACATCCCCGATGATGTCGCGCCACACCCGCGGCTGTCGTCCTGGCTGCCCGCCGAACCGGAGTGGCGCGGCGGGACCGGCCTCGATTGGAGCGACGGCGAGGAAGGCTCGTCCGTGTCAGTCTCATACTTGCTGGACTCGGCGAGCGGCGTCGTCTTATTCCGATCCGACGCCAACTACGACCCGGCGTCGACTCCGACCGCCTCACCCTCCTGACGCGGTCCTCGACGACCGACCCCACGATTGCAGCCGACATCGCTCCGGAATGCGCCAGTCGAAACTCGGGCCTGCTGCATGCGCCGCTTGCCAATGACTCAACCGCCTGGCCTGTGGGGACAGGCCGGTTTGAGACGTTGAAGCGGAACTTAGATGGCCCCTCCCCGCGACCTGCGCCGGCCTGCTCGGCGTGCTGGTCCCGCCGCGTCTTGGGCTCACGTCACTGCTGACTGGCTGCCGACGTTTCACGCTGTCTTGTGCCCCGTGTGCGCCCCCAAGCCCGAGGAGCGGTACTTCCGCCAACGGTGGAAACCAGCCGAGGCCATGGCCCCGCCGAGCGCTCCCAGTATCGCCTCGTTGAAGGGCCCGGGCTGCTCGACGTATCCCAAGGCGACCAAGAGTCCGGTCCCTGCCGTCATCACGCCCGCAGCCAGCAACGCAACGCAGAAAAGTAGGCGGGCACGCATCCCGTCAGTAGAGCAGGCCATCACAACCTGCGCTGCGAGCTGCCGTCGGCCTTCAAGCACACGGTTTAGGAAGGGTGTAGCGCCTGCTGGGGCAATTATCGTCCTACCTGGACCTACGCCCGATGGCTGCCCGGCACGTCCCTTGATCATTCCGTGCATGTTCCGGATCTTGTCTGCTGGGCCCTGGATCTACGGATTGCCGGCAAGGCGGTTCGATCCGGCCCAATACGGAACTCAACTGGTAGTTCCTTGTTCCTCGTGGTTGCTTGCCGTGCTTCTCCGCTGTACCTGCTGATCGGCTGCTGGCTCACCCAAGGTCCCCTGCCGCTCCTCACCGGTGTCGAAGAACGCCGCCAGGTACGCGTACGGAGGAAGCTCACTGTCTCTCATTAGCGAGTAGACCTCGGCACCGTGGCCAAGCTCATCAAACATGCGGTATGCCTGCGCGAAGCCGAGGTAGCTGCGGTCAACCTCGTTCGCGTACTCGGCGGCTTCAGCCTCGGCCAGGGCGACGGCCGCGTCGAAGCTCACGGCCCGCCACACGGTAATGCGCTCCTCATACACGAACGGCGCATCGCTGCCATATTGGAAAACGCACCGCACCGAGAACCACCCTTGGTTCACAGCCTCGTCGGCGTCCTGCGCGTCGTTCACCGACCCATCCTGCCGCACCACGTGGCTCTACGTCGATCATCGCCGCCGCTGGCGACATCTCGCATACAAGTTCTGAGCGCTTCGTCTGGCGGGGTCCGGTCGCATCCGCGACCTCGGGCCACTGTCCGCGCCCGGCAGTCGGCGGCTGTCCCCGTCCCGCTTCGTTGCTGTCACCGTTGCTGTCGACAGCGATCCCACGGGGTGGGGCGGCTGCTCGCGATCCTCGGACCAGCCCTGACCGCACGAGTCGACGGCCTTACTCAGCGCCTCGGCGAGTCGCGTTCCAAGCGCTCCAAGTCGCGCTCCCAAACGGCGATCAGCCCTTCGCTGATCGCGTCGTCGGTGACGCCCCGGCGTATCCAACCGAGATCACGGTCGTTGTAGCGAAGCGCAAACACCAATCCAAGCTCGCCTGAGATCTCCTCCAGCCACGCCACCAGCCACCGGACCTCGGCAAAGAACCGCCGTTCCACCGCAGGCGTCGCCCATGGCCCCGGCGCTAGAAAAGCGTGTGTAAGCCCGATCTGGCGCGCGCCATCCCGGTCGACCTCGTCGAACGCTTCCGCCCTCTCGCCCACCCAGCTCAGCCTGCCGCAATCGCGCTCGTAGGCCCGCAGGAAACGGCTGACGTCCCTGTCGTCTAAGCGTCCCTCGCTGTAAGCGATCAGCTCATCTATCGGCACGGGCATGGTCCGATCCTAAGGACAGTCAGGGCTGCCATCCGGACGACCGCGCGTCCGAGGGCCAGCCAGCGCCACGACCCCTTGACCCCCAGGCAACGATGAGGACCTGTCAACCAGCCCCGACACACGTCGTGGGCTCGCGTCCTTCATCGTCCGCCTACGTCCAGCCGTGTGCGCCGTGATCGTCACTCAGGCCCGTAAGCCAACGTGCTCTAGCGGTCGTGGCAGGCGAGGTGCGAGAAGACCACCGTCAAGCCGATCACCGTCCACGACGCCCGCCGCACCTGCGCCACGCTCCTGGCCGACCTGGACGTCCATCCGAGAGTCGCCATGCAGGTTCTCCGGCACGCCCGGTTCTCCATCACGATGGAGATCTACACGCAGGTCTCGTCGAAGGCGACGCGGGAAGCACTCAAACGTCTTGGCGACTCCCTCGGCCGCTGACTCTCGTCCCTGAAGGGCAGCCCCGGAAGGGTAGCTCAGCCTTTGCGGTTCGGGTCGGTGAGAGCATCCCAGTCCTCAGCGCTCATCGGGAACGGCCCCCAGTGCGGCAGGTAGAACGGTCGCCGCGGCGGGTCGGCCACCGTAAACGGCTTGAACTCCGGATCCGCGATCACCCGGTAGACGAACTCGGCCGTCGACATGTCGAGTTGGTGCCACGGCTCGATGCCGTCCCACCGCGCGACCACAGGCCACCGGTCGGGCTCCATAGAGCGGTCCGCCAGCCAGTAGTACTCCCCTTCGGTCTGATCACTGCCCCATTGGATCAGCCCAGTCCCCTTGTCGGGCTCGTACATCTCGTAGGGGGCCCACAACCGCGCGAAGTCAGGCTCACTTGGCCACTGCCGAGAATAGGCCCACGCCCGAAACAGCGGTTGTGCATGATCGTCGGTCGGCCGGAGGAGGTCCAGGTAGGCGTAGAACCGCCCCGGAACGAACCGGCGGCACAGTTCCTTGAAGTCCGTCGGCAGCGGAACGCCCAGTTGGGCTTCCACGTGCTCCCAGCCGACACCGTCCTCAGGCACCTTGCGCCATCCGGTCACGTCGATGATCCGGTCGATCCACGTCAGCTGATCATTCACCGCCGGCAAGGTAACAGCACAGCCGGACATCCCATCGCCTTGTCGTCACCCTTCCGCTGAACGCTGCTGTACAAAGCTGCTGTACGACAGCAGAAAGGCCACCTCCCGAACTCGGGAAGCGGCCTCTGAACTGCGGAAACTGAGAGTGGGCGATGCTGGTATCGAACCAGCGACCTCTTCGGTGTGAACGAAGCGCTCTCCCACTGAGCTAATCGCCCTCAGCGCCACTGACTCTACCCGATCGTGGAACCGGACCGGAAATCCGGGGTCAGTGCGTCGCGAGGTAGTGCATCACCTTGGCCACCACGTCGATGCCGAGGCTGTATTTGAGGGACAGCCAGACCACGGTGGCCACGAAGACCAGGCCGACGGCGCCGAGCACGATTCGCACTGCGAGTGACTGCCGCGTCACCCATTGTGTCCAGCCGTGGACGTGTCGGCGGGTGAAGCCAAGCAGCCGGCGGGCCCAGTGGTATTCGACGGCCCAGATGCCGAGCCCGGCGATGACCAGCAGCCAGCCTGGCCCGGGCAGCGGGATGAGGGCGATGCCGACGGTCACCACGATTGCCCCGGCGATCGCAATGAAGATCTTGAGGGCGATCCGGCCGGTGGGGTTGGCGCGGATGAGGTCGAGGGTCACCGAGATCCGCTCCCGCCAGCGAGGACGACGTGGCGGCTCCCCGTCCACAAGGACGCCACCGGGGCGATCGGCGTCGGGCGCCGGCCGACCGGCGCGTCCGGGCTGCTCCATCGGCACTGCGTACCCCCGCTTTTTGGTTGCTCGGACCGCGACCTTCGGCGGGCCGGACGTCGCAAGCGGATCCACTGAGGATCCCTTCGTCACCATTTCACCCCCCAGTGTCGCTCGGGCCCGTCACTGCAACGGCCGACTGGACGTTACCGGAGTAAGTCGACGACTGAACCACCCGATGCCGGGCGGGATCACGCACTGGGCAGAACCGGAAATCCTACATGAATCCTCGCATTCACGCGGCCTTTCCGTCCCCCTTCCCACCACTGGGTGAAGTCAGCGTATGGCGGAGCGTAGCCAGGAGTAGCACCTGAGTATGGGAAAAGCGGGACACGCGCGTTCCGCAGCGGTGCCGGGGGGAGAACGTCCATGAGTGTCATCCGACCGACGACCGTAGAGGTCGAGACGTCGCTAAGGCTCGTCGCACCTGACGCCACCGCCTTGCCGGTGCGTGCCAGTCTGCGCTACGACCCTGCTGACCCGTATGCGGTCCATGTCCTGTTCCATGCCGAATCTGCCGGTGGCGAGGCGGTGAGCTGGTCCTTCGCCCGCGAACTGCTGGTCACCGGCCTGGACGAGCCAGCCGGCATCGGTGATGTGCGGGTCTGGCCCTGGGCCACCCCGCGCGGCGACTTCGTCGCGCTGGCCCTCTCGTCACCGGACGGCAACGCCCTCTTCGAGGTGCCGCGCAGCGTTCTGGTGCGTTTCCTTCGACGGACCTACGTCGTCGTCCCGCGCGGTCGTGAGGCCGAGCACCTGGACGTCGACACGGCGGTGAACCGGCTGCTCGCCGGTCGCTGACCACCGCCCGAACGGGCAACACCGGCCATTTCGGGGCCGCGCGGATCTGCCGAGTCCGCGCGGCCCCGGCACACCCGGGGGTGTACGCGGGCAGGCCCGCCCCGGGTCGGCCGGTGCTCAGCCGTGCGTGGTGATGCCGCCGTCGACGGGGATGATCGCGCCGGTGAGGTACGCGCCGGCGCGCGACGAGAGGTAGATGGCCGTGCCGGCCATGTCCTCCGGGCGTCCGATGCGGCCGAGCGGCACCTGCTGCTCGATGGCGGCCCGGCTCTCGGGGTCGTTCAGGGCGAACGCCATCATCTTGCTCTCGAACGGGCCGGGCGCGATCGCGTTGACGGTGATCTGCTCGCCGGCCAGTTGATGGGCCAGGCTGCGGGTGAGCATATGGACGGCCGCCTTGGTGGCCGAGTACGCGTACACCTCCATGAACGGCACCCGGATGCCGTCGATCGACCCAATGTTGATCACGCGGGCCGGGTCGTCGGCGCTGGCGGCGGCGCGCAGCGCCGGCAGCAGCGCGGTGGTGAGCCGGAAGACGGCCTTGACGTTGACCGCCCAGAGCTTGTCGAACGCGGCCTCCGGGTACGACTCCAGGGGTGCGCCCCAGGTCGCGCCGGCATTGTTGACCAGCACGTCGAGGTGACCAACCCGCTCGCGCACGGCCGCGGCCAGCGCCTCGGCGCCGGCGTCGTCGCCCAGGTCGACGGGGATGGCCTCGCAGCGGCCCTCGGCGGAGAGTTCCTTGGCGACCGCTTCGCAGACGTCGGCCTTGCGGGACGAGATGATCACGTGTGCGCCGGCCCGGACGAAGCCCTGGGCGATCATCAGACCGATCCCCCGCGACCCGCCGGTGACCAGGACCGTCTTACCTTCGACCGAGAACAGCTGCGTCATGCCCATCCCATCGCGAGTCGGCGGGGGCCGTCGGCCGGTTGGGCGGCCGGCGGGGCGCCGGGCGATCACGGACCGGACGGCGCTACCGCCGGGTAACGTAGCCCGGCCGCCGGGATGACGACAAGCCGCTGCGAGGCACGGATTCCGCTTCGCGCGTCGATGAGGATGCGGTGACCTGCGGTTCGGGCTAACGTCGCTAGCGATGGTCTCCACCGGTTCCTCCCCCGCGCCACCATTCGGAACGGCTTCACCCGTAACCGACGAGATTGCCACGTTCGCGCTGGCCGACCTTTCCCGTGACCCGGGCTGGCGCCAGCCGGTGATCGTCGAGCAGGAGTTGCTGATCCTCACCACGCGTGGGCACGGTGACGCGGAGCTCGACTTCCACCTGCTGCCGTGCCGGCCCGGCACGCTGCTGCGGGTCCGCCCCGGCCAGGTGCTGCGCTGCGTCGGCCCGCAGTTCGATGCCACCGTGGTCTCCTGGGAGCCCGAGGCGCTGCGCGGCTTCGACATCGACGCGGACGCGCCCGTGACCTGGCGGCAACTGGCCGGCGAGGACGAGGACGCGGTGATCACCGAGGTGAGCCAGTTGGCGGTGGACTGCCAGCGGCACCCCGACAGCCGTACCGCCCGCGCGCTGCTTCGCCATCAACTGGCCGTCCTGCTGCTGCGGCTGGCCCTGGCCAGTGCCGACCGGTCCGAGCCGCGGCCCGAGGAGGAGACGTTCCACCGGTTCTGCCGCGAGGTGGAGCACGGCTACCCGCGAACCCGGCGGGTGGAGGATTACGCGCTCGGGCTCCGCTGCTCGGTGCGGACCCTGACCAGGGCCTGCCTGGCCGTGACCGGTCGCAGCGCCAAGCAGATCATCGACGAGCGGGTCGCCCTGCAGGCCGGCCGGCTGCTCGCCGCGACCGACCAGCCGATCGCAGAGATCGGCCGGCAGCTCGGCTTCACCGAACCCACGAACTTCGGCCGCTTCTTCACCCGCGAGGTCGGGGTCAGCCCTGGCGCGTTCCGGGCCGCACGGCTTCAACCGGCGGCCGGCCGGGTGGTCCGACCCCGACCGCCGGCCGAGCCGACGGGTGCCAACGGCGGCAGGTTCCGTCCCGGCGCCCTCGGCGAACCGGCGAACGGCGGTCACTCCGGGCGGCCCGGGTCGCCCGCCGGACCGGCACGCGGCACCGGCCGGGCATGATGACGGGGTGCAGATCTCCGCGCGCGGCGACTACGCGGTACGGGCAGCGCTGAGCCTCGCCACCGCGTACCCCTCACTGTTGTCCACCCAGGCCATCGCCGCGGAGCAGGACATGCCCCGCAAGTTCCTGGAGGCGGTCCTGGCGGACCTGCGCCGGGCCGGCGTGGTGCGCGCCCAGCGCGGCGCCGAGGGTGGATACACGCTGGCACGCCCGCCGCGCGAGGTGACCGTCGGCGCGGTGCTGCGCGCCGTCGAGGGCCCGCTGGCCGGGGTACGCGGGCTGCGCCCCGAGGAGACCCGCTACGAGGGTGCGGCGGCGAACCTGCCCGACCTCTGGGTGGCGGTGCGCGCGGCAGTGCGGCGCGTCGTCGACGAGGTGAGCCTCGCCGAGATCGTCAGCGGTCGACTGCCCGCCCACGTCCGCAAGCTCACCGCGCTGCCCGACGCGTGGGAGCCGCGCTGACCGTGGGAGCCGTCCCGACCCTCCGTTGAGTGGGGCCTGCCCGACCACCGTCCACGCGGGACGGTGAGGGGGTTTCAGAATTCGTCGGTGCGGGCATGTTCGATCTCGACACTGCAGGGAACTGGTGACGAGGGGAGTCCTCCGATGGGCCTCATGTTTCGTAAGCGCAAGAAGTACGGTCCGATCATCCTGAACTTCACGGAGAACGGCTTCTCCTCGTGGAGCATCAAGATCGGGCGTTGGTCCTGGAACTCCAAGGCGCGGGCGCACCGGGTCGATCTGCCGGGTCCGCTGTCCTGGAAGCAGGACAAGTCCCGGTCGTAACATCCCGGGAGTCGAGCGGGGTGCCGGTGATTCACCGGCACCCCGCTCGGCGTTCGTGGGGGTTCGGCTCTCAGCGGGCCAGCGTGATGATCTCGTCGCCGGCCAGCCTGCCGGCCTCGCGGTCGCGCCGCACGTCACCCGCTTCGAGCAGGTCGGCGAGCGCCCGGTTGGCGTCGGCGGCACGATAGACGGTCGCGGTGAGAGTGTGCCGACGCAGCTCGGTGACCGGCCGTGGCCCGCCCTCTCGCAGCTCGGCCAGCAACTCGCGGCCCAGGGGTTCGAGGTCGGGATCGCCGGCCACGTCGACCGTCGCGCCCATCGGGTCGGCCGGGTCGCGGTAGTGCACGCCGAGGTCCGCGCCGACCGCCCAGAGCGCGTCGCGGACCGCCTCCAGACTCCGGTCGGAGCGGCTGCCGAACGCGATCACACCGGCGGCCTCGCCGCCCGGCAGCACCGGCGCCACCTCGGCGACCAGGGGGAAGCCGGCGGAGGCGAGCGCGGCGCGGGCGCTGTCGCCGGTGTGCAGCAACAGCTCTCCGGTGCGGCCGTTGGTCGCGGCGGTGAGCAGCTTCGGCGTGACCGCGCCCGGCAGGTCCACGAAGGAGAACAGCGGGGCGCCGGCCGCCCCGGCGGCCTTCACCGCGACCGGAAGCCGGTAGGGGTCACCGGGCAGCAGATGCACGGTGACCTCGGCGGGCAGCTCCGCCTCGATCGGGCCGAGTCGGGCCGGCAGGTCGGCGGCGCTGTCGGCAAGCACCAGCACCGTCACCTGCCGGCCACGCAACTGGTCGGCGTGCGCGGCGACCACCCGTAGCGCGGCCACCGCGGCGTCCGCGTCGGCACCGGCCAGGGCGACGGTGGCCCGCCGGGAGCGGTGCAGGGCCGTGGGCAGCCAGGTCGTCAACTGGCGGACCAGCAGCTCACGGAGGAAATCGGTGGTCCGGTGGGTCGGCATCGGTCCGTTCTACCGTACGACCGCTCAGGCCGGGACGGAGATCCCCACCCCGCCCCGGGTCTGCCCGCCGTAGCGCCGCCGCTCGGCGTCCAGGTCGAGCCGACCGATCTGCTTGCGGGCGGCGAGCGCGGCGTCGTCGAGCAGGTCGGCTGGGATCAGCCAGACCACCTCGAACTCCAGACCGTCCGGGTCCTGCCCGTAGAGGCTCTTCGTGGTGCCGTGGTCGGAGGTGCCGACAAGCGCTCCGGCGGCGGTGAGCCGCTCGGCGGTGGCAGCCAACTCGTCGAGGGTGTCGACCTCCCAGGCGAGGTGGTACAGGCCGACGGTGGCCCGACCGGCGGTCGACCGCCCGGCGCCGGCGCCGATCTCGAACAGGCCGAGGTCGTGGTCGTTGGTGGAGTCGGGGGCCTGGAGGAAGGTGGCGCCCCGGAAGCCGTCCGGGGTCATCGCCACCGGGCGGAAGCCCAGCACGTCACGGTAGAAGGCGACACTGCGGGCGAGGTCACTGACGTAGAGGACCGCGTGGTTGAGCCGGTGGATACCCATGACCCGAGGCTAGCGCGCTTTAGTTGAGCGTTCAACTATTGCGGGTATGATGGCGGTCATGACCCGCTGGCTCGACCCCGACGAGCAGCGCACCTGGCGCGCGTACCTCGCCGCCTCCCGGGCGCTGATGGACACGCTCGACCGCGAGCTGCAACGCGACGCGGGCATGCCGCACGCGTACTACGAGCTCCTGGTCGTGCTCTCCGAATCCCCCGGCCGCCGCCTGCGGATGAGCGACCTCGCCGAGGCCGCCGGGTCGTCCCGAAGCCGACTCTCACACGCGGTGGCCCGGCTCGAAGCGGCCGGCTGGGTGCGTCGCGAGGAGTGCCCGACCGACCGGCGCGGGCAGGTCGCGCTGCTCACCGACGAGGGATTCGCCACCCTCGCGGCCGCCGCACCCGGCCACGTCGAGGGGGTACGCCGACACCTGTTCGACGCGTTGAGCCCGGCCCAGGTCGACCAGCTGCGCCGAATCAGCGAGACGTTGGCCGAGCACCTGACCGGATACTGACCAATCGTCACCGGCGCGGGTCTTGTACTTACCGTCGTCGGATGAGCACGATGGGGCGTGTCTTCCGGCTTCGGTGAACTGACTGATCAGGCGCACCACCTCGTGTCAGCCGGCGATCTTGCTGGCGCGCAGCAGTTGCTCTCCGACGCGCTCACCGACGCCGACCCCCGCCCGGCCAACGCCACCCCCGAGCTGGCCGAGGCGGCCAGCCTCCAGGCGCGGGTGCTGGTCGCCCTCGGTGAGCCGCACTCGGCCCGAGGATGGGCCGCCTTCGCGTACGCGGCCAGCACCCGACTGCACGGCCGCTCCGACCCGCGCACGGTGGCCGCCGCGGCGACCCTGGCCGCGGTGCTGCACCGGGTCGGTAGCCACTCCCGGGCGGCCCGGCTCTACCAGGAAGTCATCATCGAGCTGACCGCACAGGACGGCCCGGAGTCGCTGCGGGTGCTCGCCGCGCATGCCGACCTGGCCACCGTCGAGTACGCCCGCGGCCAGTGCACGGTGGCCCGTGATCGGCTCCAGGATGCCTGGGAGCTGCACCGCGAGGTGTATGGCGACGGGCACCCCAGCGGCATCAAGATGCTGGCGCGGCTCGGGGCGATGCAGCGTGACTGCGGGCAGTTCACCGAGGCACACGACAACCTGGCGCTGGCCCGCGAGCTGTGTCGGCAGCACCTGCCCGCCGACGATCCGCTGGCCGCGCAGGTCGCGGCCCTGGCCCGCGCGGCCGCCAATCCCGACCACGTCTGCGCCGACAACCCGCCCACGGCCCAAGACACGCCGGTGGTGCCAGCCGCCCGCATCCCTCCGCGCAGCGACGGCCCGAGCGAGTCCGGCGGCTACCACCCGCCGGCGCCTCCGCCACCACAGGCCGGACCGGCAGCGGCCGGCGGGGCGGTTCCGAATCCCCGAACGCCAGCCGACGAACCGGTCGGGTCGACGGGCACCAGATGGCCATCCGAGCCGGCCGAGGAGCACGCGCCCCACACCAGCGACACCCCGGTGCCCCCGTCCGTGATCGGGCTGGCCGGCGGCACCGAGGAGCAGCCCGGGGTGTACCGGCTCCACCGACCCACCGCGCCGCCGGACCCGTACGCGACGCCCGACCCGTACCCGACGCCCGACCCGTACGCGACGCCCGACCCGTACCCGACGCCGGACGCACACGCGACGTCTGTTCCCTACACGCCGCCGGACCCGTACGCGACGTCCGATCCCTACACGCCGCCCGACCCGTACGCGCCGCTGGAGCCGTACACGCCGTCCCGGCTGCTGCCGGTGCCCGTGCACCGGGCGCCGCCGACGCAGCGCAACCGACTGGTGCCGGTGGTGGTGGCCGGTGTGGTCGTGGTGCTGCTCGGCGCGGCCGCGGTGATCGCCGGGGTGGCCCGGGTCGACGGCGACGACGAGCCGACCCCGCCGCCAACGAGCGCCTCCCCCACCGCCGGTCCGCCGGCCACCACGGCGCCCGCCCCGGGCGGAGCCGCACCCACGTCGGCTGCCGCCGCGGCGCCGCCCGGCAGTCCGCCCAGCGCGGTAACCCTGCGCGACAACCGGGACAGCATCACGCTGAACTGGACCTACCCCGCCGGCAGCGAGGGCCCGGTGGTCATCGCGGGTGGCCGCACCGGCCAGGAGCGCAACGTCTTCGCGACCCTGCCCGCCGGCACCAGCAACTACATCATCTACGCGCTCAACCGCACCAACGACTACTGCTTCACCGTCGCCGTCGTCTGGTCCACCGACACCGTGGCCAGCTCGGAGCAGGTCTGCACCCGCCGCCGCTGACCAGAGGCGGGGCGGTGGACCACCCGCCGTCACGGCGCGGTCTGTGGCCCCTCCTCGGCGGCAGTCGCCGGCAGCAGCAGGCACACCCGTAGCCCGTGCTGCTCCTGCGCGTCGGTCAGGGTGATGGTGCCGCCGGCACGTCGCACCAGTTCCCGGGCGATGGCCAGCCCCAGGCCGGCGCCGCCCTCGTCACGGGCCCGGCCGTCATCCAGCCGGGTGAACCGGTCGAACACCCGCTCCCGGTCCGCCACCGGGATCCCCGGGCCGTCGTCGGTCACCGTCACCAGGTGGTACGACCCAGCGCCGGGCCCGACCGTCCGCCGCGCCGCCGACGCCGCCTCGGCGGCGAGCACGACGCTGCCGTACGCGTGCCGGACCGCGTTGTCGACCAGGTTGGCCAGCACACGACGCAGCTCGTCGACATTGCCGCTCGTCCAGAGCGGACCCGGCGGCAACGCCACCCGCACCGGCGAGGCGGGGTAGCGGGCGGCGACCTCGGCCAGCAGCGCGCCCAGCTCCACCGGGCCGGTCCCCCGGGCCGGTGGAGCCTCGTCCAGGCGGGCCAGCAGCAGGAGATCGTCGACCAACCGGGTCATCCGGTGGGTGTCGGCGAGCAGGTTCGCGGTCACCGCGGTCCAGTCCGTCCGGTCGGCGAGGCGCTGAGCCACCTCCAACTCGGTACGGATGTTGGTCAACGGGCTGCGCAGCTCGTGTGCGGCGTCGGAGACGAACGCCCGCTGGCGGACCCGGCCGGACTCCAGCCGGTCCAACATGCCGTTGAGGGTGACCGCCAACCGGTGGATCTCGTCGCCCGATGCGGGCACCGGCAGCCGACCGGCGCCGGCCCGCCCGGTGATCTCCTCGGCGCCCCGCCGCAACGCCTCGACCGGCCGCAGAGTCGCGCCCACCACCCGCCACGCCACCCCGGCCAGCGCGCCCACCAGCAGTGGGAACGCCACCAGCAGGATGGTCCGGACCACGTGGGTGCTGTGCCGCACGTCGGCCATCGACCGGGCGACCAGCACGGTGAGCGGGTCCGCCGCGGTGCCGGCGGGCACGGTGACCACCCGGACCGGGCCGGCGAGCCCGACCCGCTCCGCCGGCACCTCCAGCCGCTGCCGACGGTCGCGGTCCAGCCGCTCCGGACGCACCATCGGCACCAGCCGGTCGGCGTCGATCGAGGCGGCCCGGATCCGCCCCTGCGCGTCGACGACCTGGACGCGGACCTGCCCGCCGGCCACCGGCAGCGGGTCGGGCAACGCGTCCTCGGCGGCGAGCAGGGCGACCGCGTCGGCGGTCCGGAACGCCTCGGTGTCGACCGTCCGCTGGAGCACGAAGCCGAGCGCGGCGAGCAGCACCACCCCACCCAGGGCCAGCCCGACGGCCATGCCGAAGACCCCGATCGCCATGAGCCGCCCTCGCAGCCCCAGCACCGGCATCCAGCGTTGCCACGCCGGGCGGGCGGGCACCGGGTCGTCGGCGATCACGTCGCGAGCCGGTAACCGGCACCCCGGACCGTCTCGAGCCGGTCCCGGCCGAGCTTGCGACGCAGATAGCCGACGTACACCTCGACAGCGTTCGGCGCGGTCTCCACGCTCGCGTCCCAGACGTGGTCCAGCAACTCGGTCTTGGAGATCACCTGTCCGGGCCGGCGCATCAGGTAGTCGAGCAGCGCGAACTCCCGCGCGGTCAGCGCCACCTCGGCGTCGGCCCGGGTCACGCGTCGCAGGGCCGGGTCCAGCCGCAGGTCACCGACTGCCAGCACCGCCGGGCGCACCGGCGCGCCCCGACGCAGCAGCGCCCGCAGCCGGGCCAGCAGCACCACGTACGAGAAGGGCTTGGTCAGGTAGTCGTCCGCGCCGCAGTCGAGGCCGTCGGCCTGGTCGTACTCGCCGTCCTTGGCGGAGAGCATCAACACCGGCAACCAGTGCTGCTCCGCTCGAAGCCGCCGGACCAGCTCATAGCCGGACAGGCCGGGCAGCATCACGTCGAGGATCATGGCGTCGTACTCGCCGTGCCGGGCCGCGTCCAGGCCGGCCGGGCCGGTCCCCGCCACATCCACCGCGAACCCCTCGGCCTGCAGGCCACGTTGCAGGGCAGCCGCCAACCGGGCCTCGTCCTCCACCACCAGCAACCGCACCGCTCAAGGGTGCCACCCCCGTTCAATCGGGCGGTTCGGCTTCCTCAGCACGTTCACAGGACCAAGAGGGCAGGATGAGCCCTGGAGGTGTCACCATGTCCGTTCTGAGAAGCCGTCCCGTCCTTCGTTGGCTGGTCCCGGCCACCGCCGCCGTCGCCGTCATCGGTGGTGGCGCGGCTATCGGCACGTTCGCCGCGGAGGCCGAGCCGAGCCTGCCGCCGCGTACCGCTGCCCAGCTCCTGGTCGATCTGCAGACCTCCCGGCTGGAAGGGCTGTCCGGAACCGTCGTGCAGCGTGCCGACCTCGGCCTGCCGCCGCTGGTCGGGTTGCTCCCCGGCAACGAGCTGACCACCGTGCTGACCGGCACGCACACCCTGCGGGTCTGGTATTCCGGCCCGGACCGGCAGCGGGTCGCGCTGCTGGACACCCTTGGCGAGCAGGACGTGATCCGCAACGGCCGCGACCTGTGGACCTGGCAGAGCCGCACCAACACCGCCACCCACCGCACCCTGGGTGACGCCGGCGCCACGAAGCCGGCCCCCGAGGCGGCGCCGAGCCTGCCGGCCACCCCGCAGGAGGCCGCCGACCTGGCGTTGGGCGCGATCGACCCGAGCACCGAAGTGAGCGTCGGCCGCTCGGCCACCGTCGCCGGCCAGGACGCGTACGAGCTGGTGCTCCAGCCGCGCGACCGTGACTCGCTGGTGCACCAACTGCGGATCGCCATCGACGCCAAGCAGCATGTGCCGCTGCGCTTCGAGGTGCTCGCCAAGGGCAGCGACCAGCCGGCGTTCGAGATGGCCTTCACCCAGGTCGACTACCGCCGCCCCGACGCCGACCAGTTCACCTTCAACCCGCCGCCCGGCGTGACCGTCAACGAGGAGAAGGCCGAGCGGCCGGCCGCGGGCAAGCCCGGCCACGCCGAGCCGGCGGGTGATCCGCAGGTACGCGCGGTGGGCTCCGGCTGGGCAACCGTGCTGGTGGCCCGCCTCGACGGGGCTGTCGGCGGTAAGCCGGCCGACGCGAAGCCGGCCGTGCCGTCGGCCGGCGCCGCACCCGACGTTGACCTGTCGAAGCTGCTCGGCGGGCTCGCCGCGGTCAAGGGCGACTGGGGTAGCGGTCGGCTGCTCACCGGCAAGCTGTTCAGTGTGCTGCTCACCGACGACGGCCGGGTGCTCGCCGGCGCGGTCACTCCCGAGCGGCTCTACCAGGTCGCTCGCGGCTGATCCACCGATGTGGGCGCCGGGTCGACCTCGCGGTTGGCCCGGCGCTTCGTCGTGTCCGACCCTGTCGCGCGCGTCCCGGCAGGCGCCGGCGTCGACAGTCCTGAGTCAGCGGGCGCCGAGGGCGCTGAGGTAGGCGTCGGCGATGACCGCGTGGCCGGGCAGGTACGGATGCACCCGGTCGTCGGCCCAACGCTTCGACGGACTGACCGCCAGCACCCGGTCGAACGCCGCCTGGTTGGGCACGTGCACCGCGTCGAACTCGGCGGCCAACCCTGCCACCACCGCCGCGTACCGGTCGGTGTCGGCGCGTTGCGGGACGCTGCGGTCGGCCTCGATGAGGAACGGATCACCGAGGATCAGTCGGCAGCCGGTGGAGGCAACCGCCCGACGAAGCAGGTCGCGCAGGGTGCGCTCGTACTCGTCGATGTCGACGGCCTCATCCGGCCGGTCGCCGTAGCGCCGCCAGATGTCGTTGATGCCGATCAGCACGGACAGCCAGTCGGGGCGCTCGGCGACGGCGTCGTCGTCCCAGCGGGCGGCCAGGTCCCGCACGGTGTCGCCACTCACACCGCGGTTGACCCACTCCAGCTCCAGCTCCGGGTGCCGCGCGCCGACCAGGGCGCGGACGAGGCTGACATAACCGCTGCCGTAGGGCGCGGCGGCGTCGCGCCGACCACAATCGGTGATGCTGTCGCCGATGAAGACCACCCGTTGCCCGGTCCGCAGGATCATCCGACGCCACCTCGCGATCACCGGCGCGCCGGCCCGCCCGGCTTGTTGAGAACCGGGGGAACGCGCTATCTTCAACAGTTCGTGGGCATAAAAAAGAACGGCTAAAAGCCGTTCCTGCATAGGATTCTAATCTTTAGGGAGACGGCTTGTCAAGGCACTCCGGCGGTTCCGGCGAATTGCCGCTCGACGACGAGATTGGTCGCGAGCAGGAGTACGTCTCGATGCTCTACGACCGCCTGGACGGGCTGCGTGAGCAGGCCGCCCAACGACTCACCGCCGAGTTGCGCAACACCGGCGGAACCCTGCAGGACCGCTCGCAGCGCGACAGCTCGGTAGCGATGTACGCCGATCAGGTCGAGCAGTTCTCCGCCGTGGAGAACGGGCTCTGCTTTGGCCGCCTCGACGGCGACGACGACTCCCGCCACTACATCGGCCGGCTCGGCATCTTCGACACCAGCGGTGACTACGACCCGCTGCTGATGGACTGGCGGGCCCCCGCCGCCCGCCCGTTCTATCTCGCCACCGCCGCCAACCCGCAGGGCGTACGCCGTCGACGGCACCTGCGCACCCGGCAGCGCAAGGTGACCGGGCTCAACGACGAGGTGCTCGACATCGGCGCCGCCTCCCCCGGCGCCCACGAGGAGCTGACCGGCGAGGCGTCGCTGCTCGCCGCGCTTAACGCCGGCCGTACCGGGCGGATGCGCGACATCGTCGAGACCATCCAGGCCGAACAGGACGAGATCATTCGCGCCGAACTGCCCGGCGTCATGGTGGTCCAGGGCGGCCCCGGCACGGGCAAGACCGCGGTCGCGCTGCACCGTGCGGCGTATCTGCTCTACACGCACCGCCGCGAACTCTCCAGCCGGGGCGTGCTGCTGGTCGGCCCGAACGCGACCTTCCTGCGTTACATCTCCCAGGTGCTGCCGACGCTGGCCGAGACGGGCGTGCTGCTGCGTACCCAGGGTGATCTTTTTCCCGGGGTGAGCGCCCAGCGGGTCGAACCGGCCGAGACCGCCGCGCTCAAGGGCCGGGCCGTGCTGGCCGAGGTCCTGGCGCGGGCGGTACGGGACCGGCAGTGGGTGCCGGACGAGCCGCTGGAGATCGAGGTCGAGCGGGAAGCGCTCAGCCTCGACCCGGAGACCGTGCGAACCGCCCGGGACCGCGTACGTCGGGTGGACCGGCCGCACAACCTGTCTCGCGCGCTGTTCGACACCGAGGTCGTGCACGCGCTCGCCGACCAGGTGGCCGAACGGATCGGCGCCGACCCGCTGGGCGGCGACAACCTGCTCGACGAGGCCGACCGGGCCGAGATCCGCCGCGAGTTGCGCGAAGAGCCGGAGATCCGGGCCGCCCTGGACCGGTTGTGGCCGGTGCTCACTCCGCAGCGCCTGCTCGCCGACCTGTACGCCGACCCGGACCGCATCGCCGTCGCCGCGCCGATGCTCACCGACGACGAGCGGGCGCTGCTGCACCGGGAGCCGGGTGGCTGGACGCCGGCCGACGTGCCGTTGCTGGACGAGGCCGCCGAGCTGCTCGGCGAGGACGAACGGGCCGCCGCCGCCCGCCGGGACCGGATCCGCCGGATGGAACGGGAGTACGCCGAGGGTGTTCTCGAGATCGCCCGGGGCTCCCGCTCGATCGACGTCGAGGACGAGGCCGACGGCGGTGAGATCCTCGGCGTGACCGACCTGATCGACGCCGACCGACTGTTGGAACGGCAGGAGGAGGCCGACCGGCTGACCACCGCGCAGCGCGCCGCCGCCGACCGCACCTGGGCGTTCGGCCACGTCATCGTGGACGAGGCGCAGGAGCTGTCGCCGATGGCGTGGCGGTTGCTGATGCGCCGTTGCCCGAGTCGGTCGATGACCATCGTCGGGGACGTCGCGCAGACCGGCGCGCTGAGTGGCACGCCCTCCTGGGCGGACGCCCTCGCCCCGTACGTGGCGCAGCGGTGGCGGCTGACCGAGCTGACGGTCAGCTACCGCACACCTGCCGAGATCATGGCGGTCGCCGCCGACGTGCTGGCCGAGATCGACCCCGCGCTGCGGCCGCCGCGCTCGGTGCGGGAGAGCGGCGTACCCCCGTGGGACCGGGCGGTGCCCGACGAGCGGTTGGCGGCGGAGCTGGTCGCTGCGGCCACCCGGGAGGCGGCCGGGCTGACCGAGGGTCGGCTCGGTGTGCTCGTGCCGGCCGGCCGGGTAGGCGAGTTGGGGTCGGCGGTGACCGCGGCGTTGCCGGAGGCCGCCGTGGGCGAGCATCCGGAGCTGGAGAGCCGGGTGGTGGTGCTGACCGTCGCGCAGGCCAAGGGGCTGGAGTTCGACTCGGTGCTGGTCGTCGACCCGGACCGGATGGTGGCCGAGTCGCCGCGCGGGCGCAGCGACCTCTACGTGGCGCTCACCCGCGCCACCCAACGCCTGGGCATCCTGCGCCCCGGCAACTGACCAGGCACCCCGAAACCCGCGCCGCCTCCGTCGAGCAGTAGCTCGGCGGAGGCGGCGGGGCGAAACTCGCTCGGCGGGGTTAGTCGCTGATGGACCTGTCCCGGACGGTCTTGCCCGGACCGGTCGCGGACGTGGACTGGTCGCTGGTGCCACCACTCATCGGGGTGCTCAGGCCACCGGTGGTGGCGTCACCGGTCGTCGTCGGCGCCACCTTTCCTCGGTGCCGCTCCGGCTGCCGGGCGACCCGGCGTACGCTCGCCGGCCCGGCGGTGCCACCGGTGGTGGTCACCGCGCCCTGCCCGCCGACGGGGCCGCCGTCGCGCAGCACCTGCGGATCGATCCGTTCATTCGCCGGATCGAGCGGGTCATCGCGCTGGATCTGGCTCTCCACATCGGTGCGGGGCACCGTCACCGCCTCGACGGCACCCTTGCCGTACACGCCGCCAGCGATCCGGTCCTCGGCCTGGCGGGCGGCGTCCTGCCGCATGTCGTCCTCACGCACGTCCATCACCTCGCAGAAGCTGTGGAACTGACTGCGTGCCCGGCCACCGGCCGACCAAACCCGGCGTGCCCGGGAGGTCGTCCACGGCGGTTCACCGTCACGCCGCCCGCTGGCCTCCTGCCCGCCGCCGAAGATGTCCATGCTGTCCGGCGACCGGCGGGAGACGCCCGCTGACAGGAGGGGATGACAGCGTGCGCACAGTACGCCGTACCGCCGTCGCGGCCCTGGTGGCCGCGACGGTGACGACCGGGCTCGCGGTGCCCGCCCAGGCGAAGCCGCGACCGGACCGGACATTCGACGTGCAGGCCCACCGGGGCGGCCTTGGGCTGCGGGTGGAGAACACCCTCGCCTCCTTCGGCAACGCCCTCCAGCTCGGGGTGACAACCCTCGAACTGGACGTGCAGATCACCGAGGACGGCCAGGCCGTCGTCACCCACGACCGCAAGATCACTGGCACCAAGTGCGTCGACACCGCCCCGGTGACCGCCGGTGACCCGGAGTTCCCGTACGTCGGGAAGTACATCAACACGCTCACCCTGGCCCAGGTGCGCACACTCGACTGCGGCTCGAAGACGCTGTCGGACAAGCCCGGCCAGCTCGCCGTCCCCGGTGCCCAGATGCCGATGCTGCGCGAGGTCTTCGCGCTGGTCAACCGCTACCAGGCCAAGGACGTGAAGCTCAACGTCGAGACCAAGGTGGAGGCCGGCGCGCCGACCGAGACCGCGCCCCGCGAGCAGTTCGTCCGGGTCACCGCGGCCGAGATCCGTGCCGCCGGGCTGCTCAAGCAGGTCACCATCCAGAGCTTCGACTGGGGCGCGCTGATGCGCATGCGCCAGGTCGAGCCGAAGCTGCCGCTGGTCGCTCTGACCAACTACGACTTCCTGCAGACCGGTCAGCCCGGCGCATCGCCGTGGCTCGGCGGGCTGGACATCGACGACTTCGGCGGCGACCCGATCAAGGCGATCCGCAGCTTCGGCGCCAGCGCGTTCTCGCCGGTACACGGCTTCCCGCAGAACGGCACCGTCACCGACCCCGGCTACAAGCCGTACGTCACGAAGGAGATGGTCGCCCAGGCGCACCGCTACGGGATCAAGGTGATCCCGTGGACGGTCGACGACGCGCCGACCATGGCCAAGCTGATCGACGACGGCGTCGACGGCATGATCACCGACTACCCGGACCGGCTGCGCGCCCTGTTGGCGCAGCGCGGCTACCAGCTGCCAAAGGCGTACGCGGCGCCGTTCGACATCCAGGCGCACCGCGGCGGCCGGGCGACCCGCCCCGAGAACACCCTGCCGGCGTTCGCGAACGCGCTGTCCAACCGGGCCATCTCCACGCTCGAGCTGGACACCGGCGTGACCGCCGACGGCAAGCTCGTCGTGCTGCACGACCGCACGGTCAACGGATCGCACTGCGTCGACACAGCCCCGGTGCGTCGCGGTGACCCCAAGTTCCCGTACGTGGGCAAGCCGGTGCACGAGCTGACCCTGGCGCAGCTCAAGACCGTCGACTGCGGCACGAAGACGCTGCCCGAGCTGCCCGCGCAGGTGCCCGCGCCGGGTGCCCGGATCCCGACCCTGGACGAGGTCTTCGCCCTGGTGAAGGCAAGTGGCCGCGGCGACATCGGGATGAACATCGAGACGAAGATCAGCCCGGTGGTCAACGACACCGAGCCGTACCGCAGCTTCACCCGCAAGCTCGTAGACGCGATCCAGCGTGCCGGCTTCACCAACCGGGCCACCATCCAGTCGTTCGACTGGCGCACCATCACGTACGCCAAGCAGCTCGACCGGCGGATCGGCACGGTCGGCCTGGTGTGGCAGTACGGCCCGGCCGAGTGCGCGACCCTCGCCGACGAGTGCTCGCTGGAGGCGGTGTACGGCAACCCGTCGGTGAAGAGCCCGTGGACCGGTGGACTGGACTGGTGGAAGTACCAGGACCTGGGCAAGCTGACCCGGGCCGCCGGCGCTGACACGGTGTCGGCCAACTGGCAGGTGCACGACGCGAAGCAGGGCACCGTCGCCTCGGCCGACTGGTACCTGCGGGAGAACCCGGCGTACTTCCACGGACCGGACGTCCGGACCCTGCAGACGCGCTACGACCTGAAGGTGATCCCGTACACCGTCGACGACGCGAAGGTGATGCAACGGGTCATCGACCTCGGCGTCGACGGCATGATCACCGACGACCCGGACCTGTTGGTGAGCGTCGCGATCCGCAACGGCCTGCGCTGACACGCTGAACACCCGATCGCCGGCCGGATTTTTCCGGCCGGCGATCGGTGTTACCTGCTCCGGGGCCTCGGGTAGTCGGGGGTTGTCCCCGCCGTGAAAGCGAAACCGTGCCGTGGCCGAAACGCGGTAGCGGGGCGAGGGAATGCAGGTACGACTCATCGCATCCTGAGGAGGACCAGATGAGCACGCAGGCTGCTTCCACCCGGCCGATGAACCGGCCGATGAACGACCCGCAGAATCCCGCTCAGATGCGGGACACGCAGCAGATGCCGGTCATGCAGGACGGGCGTCGCAACGACATGCAGGCACCCGGTACGGAGACCAAGCAGGCGTTCAAGACCACCGAGTTCTGGATCTACCTGATCGCGGTGGCCGCCGTACTGGGCGCGTCGCAGGTCGTCGGAAAGAACTCCGCCGGGGTGGACATCTTCCGGGCCGACAACGCCTGGTTCCTGATCACCCTGCTGACGCTCGGCTACCTCGGTAGCCGTGGCCTCTCCAAGGCCGGCAGCAACTGGCGCAGCGGCCAGGAGCGCAAGGCCCGACACTGACCAGTTAGGCCGCTTCACAGCGAACGGTGGCCTCCGGGAGGATCTCCCGGAGGCCACCGTCGTCTGTGCGCAGTGTCGTCCGTGCGCTGTTACTCGCCGCCGAAGTCGCCGAAATCGCCGCCGAAGTCACCCTCGAACGCGTCCTCGATCATCTCGCCGGCGATCATGCCGCCGGCGACGCCGAGCGCCGCGCCGGCCACCATGCCGCCCATCCCGTGACCGCGGCCGTGGCCGTGCCCGTGGCCCGAGCCGTACTGCGAGCGCAGGCTGCCGTAGCGGGAGGTGGTCTCGCGCAGCCAACCGTCGACGACCTGCGCCCAGTCCACCCGGTCAGCGTCGGTGTGTGCCACCTGGTAACGACCGAACGCGTCGTGCCCGGCGCTGAGGAACCCGCCACGCTTGTCGCACTCCAGGATGACCTCGACGCCCCGCTGGCTGGTCACGAAGGTCAGCTCGACCTCCCTGATCGTGCTCGCGTACTGCGGCGAGGCGAAGAACTCGATCTCCTGGTAGAACGGCAGCGTCTGCTGGACGCCCCGGATGTGCCCGCGCTCCAGGTCGGCGTGCTTGAACCGGAAGCCGAGCCGCTGGAACGCCTCCAGGATCCGCTCGTGCACCGGCAGCGGGTGCACCGCCACCTGGTCCAGGTCGCTCTTGTCGATGGCGCGAGCGACCGCCAGCTCGGTACGCAGACCCATCGTCATGCCGTGCAGGCGCTGGCCGTACACGTCGGTGATCGGGGTTTCCCACGGCACCGGGAGCTGGAACGGGATCGAGAGCTGCTGCTTCGGGGCGAGCTGGAGCGGGCCGCTGACCACCATCCGGTGGAACTCCATCGTGCCCGCGTACTCGGTGTCGTGTCCCTCGACCTCGACCCGGGTCACCAGGCCGATCACCACCTGCTCGATGGCTGCCTCGGCGTCGCCACCGACGAGGTTGACCTGCCCGTCGAGGGTCAGGCCGGGCCGGGTGTTGGGGTTGGTCAGCACAGTGTCCACACTGGGACCGCCCACACCGAACGCGCTCAACATCTTCTTGAAGACCATCGGAACTCCTGTGCGACCGGCGACCGCTCCAGCTGGAGTCGGACGTTCACTCGACGGGCACCCTATCCAGCACCCCTGTGAGGTGGCTGTGAAGTGCCGTGACACGAGGACGCCACCGGGTCTGGGTCACTGCCGCGATCGCCAGCTCGGCCGCGCGATCCGGGTCGCCCCCGGCCCGCTGGAGTAGTCCGTCCACGAACCAGTGGCCGGCGATGTCCGAACCGTCGGTAACGTCCGGGTACAGGCCAAGGTCCGTGCTCCCCCTCTTGATCGACTCCACATCGGCGATGTGGGCGTATCCCGAACGCAGGATGCCGCCATGTCGCCGATACGGAGTCGATCAGGCGCTGCGCGGCCCGTGCTGCCCGGAAAACTGCCGCAGGTGAGCCGGACCCAACGACCTGACAGGCTCTCCAATCCGTCGATCATGGAGTTGCGATGGTCGAAAGATGGGGTTTCGCGACTTCTGTGCGCCACCACAACTCCATGATCGACGAGGGTCGGGCGCCCTACTCGGGGTCGACGACCAGCAGCTCGCCTACCTGTTCGCCGATCGTGGTGCGGGCCTCGGTCGGCAGCCCACGGTCGGTGATCAGTACGTCGGCCGCCTCCAACGGGGCGATGGTGGCGATGCCGATGGTCTCCCACTTGGTGTGGTCGGCGAGCACCACGAGCCGGCGGGCCGCGCCGATCAGGCACCGGTTGACCCCCGCCTCCAGCAGGTTCGGCGTGGTGAAGCCGGTTCGGGGGCTGAGCCCGTGTACGCCGAGGAAGAGCAGGTCGACGTTGAGCGCGCTGATCGCCGCCTCGGCCACCGGCCCGGTCAACGCGTCCGACGGGGTGCGGATGCCACCGGTCAACACGACCGTCTGGTCGGCGCGCGGGTTCTGGTAGAGCGCGTCGGCCACCGGAATCGAATTGGTCACCACGGTCAGCCCGTGGACGTCGGAGAGCAGGGTCGCCAACGCCGCGGTGGTGGTGCCGGCGGAGAGCGCGATCGCCATCCCCGGCTCCACCATCTTCGCCGCCCGCTCGGCGATGGCCCGCTTCTCCGCCTGCTGGCGGATCGACTTCGCCGCGAAGCCCGGTTCCTCGGCCGACCCCGGCCCGGCGAGCGTCGCGCCACCGTGCACCTTGTCGACCAGGCCGCGCTCGGCCAGCACCTCCAGGTCACGGCGGATCGTCATGTCGGAGACGCCGAACCGGCTGACCAGGTGGCTCACCCGTACGCCGCCACGTTGGCGGATCAGATCGAGGATGGCGGTCTGCCGCTGCTGGGCGAGCATGTGGGGAACCTCCTTCGCGCGATGACTGTCGACGGGATCAGGCCGGGTCGTCGGTCCGATCCTCACGGACGACCGCCACGTCACCGGCCGGCAGTGTCAGCTCACCGGCACACCGCACGCCAGTCAACAGCTCGACGCCGGCCACCGGTAGCCGCACCTCGGCGGCGGTGTGGTTGATCGCGAACAGCCAGCTCCGGTCGCCGTCGCGTCGGCGTACCACCTCCACTCCGGACGGTGCCGGCGCCGCCGGGCGGACGCTGGCCTCCGCGACGAGCCCGGCGACCAGTCGATCGGTGGCCGGCTCGTCCAGCCGGGTGGCGACGTACCAGGCGGTGCCGTCGCCAACCCGGTGCCGGGTCAGCGCCGGCACGCCCGGCAAGGGCCCATCGGTGTACGACGCGAGCACCTCGGCGCCGTCGGGGTGCAGCCACTCGGTCCACACGTCGGCGGTGCTGCCGTCGTCCAACCGGACCTGCTCGCCCTCGCGCAGTGGGAAGAACTCCTCGGTACGCACACCGAGCAGCTCCCGGAACGCGCCCGGATAGCCGCCGAGCCGAATGTGGTCGTTGGAGTCGACGATGCCGCTGAAGTAGGTGACCGCGGCGGTGCCACCACCCTCGACGTAGGAGTGCAGTGCCGCCACGTCGGCGTCCCGGACCAGGTAGAGAGTCGGTGCCAGGACCAGCCGGTAGCCGCTCAGGTCCGCCGACGGGTGGATGATGTCGGCGGTCACGCCGGCTCGCCAGAGCGCGCCGTAGAGGGCGGTGAGTCGATCGGCGTACCGGACGTCGACGCTGGGGTGTGAATCCAACTCGACGCCCCACCACGCCTCCCAGTCGAACAGGATCGCCACGTCGGCGTCCACCCGACTGCCACGCACCTCGGCCAGCGCCTTGAGGTCGGCGCCGAGCTGGCAGACCTCGCGGAACACCTTGGTGTCCGGCCCGGCGTGCGGCACGAGCGCGGAGTGGAACTTCTCGGCGCCGGCCCGGGAGGCGCGCCACTGGAAGAACAGCACCCCGTCGGCGCCGCGGGCGACATGCGCCAGGCTGTTGCGGCGCAGCTGCCCGGGCAGCTTGGCCACGTTGCGCGGCTGCCAGTTGACCGCGCTGGTGGAGTGCTCCATCAGCAACCACGGGTCACCGCCGGCGACGCCCCGGGTGTGGTCGGCGGCGAGCGCCAACCCGAGATGGGCCTGCGGGTCGGCGGCGGTCAGGTAGTGGTCGTTGGAGACCAGGTCCACATCGTCGGCCCAGGAGTGGTAATCCATGTGCTTGACGCCCATGCCGATCATGAAGTTGGTGGTGACCGGCTGGCGGACCAGCGTGGTGAGCACGCCTCGTTCGGCGCGCAGTTGGGCGCGCTGTTCGTCGGAGGAGAAGCGCAGGAAGTCGAGCTGCTGTGTGGGGTTGGCGAAGGTCAGCGCCGTGCGCGGCGGGTTGATCTCGGCCCAGTCGCCGTAACGCTGACTCCAGAAGGCCGTGCCCCAGGCGTCGTTGAGCCGGTCCAGGTCGCCGTAGCGCTCCCGCAGCCAGCCCCGGAACGCCTCGGCGCTGACATCGCAGTAGCAGTGCACGTTGTGGCAGCCCAACTCGTTCGAGACGTGCCACATCACCACCGCGGGGTGCTCGGCGTAGCGGCCGGCGACCGCGCGTACCAGCTCCAGCGACCGCTCGCGGAACACGGGTGAGCTGGGGCAGTACGCCTGTCGGCCGCCCGGCCAGAGGATCGCGCCGTCGGCACGGCGGGGCAGCGTCTCCGGGTACGCCCGGGCCAGCCACGGTGGCGGGCTGGCGGTGGCGGTCGCGAGGTCGACCTGGATACCGCCGGCGTGCAGGAGGTCCAGCACCCGGTCCAGCCAGCCGAACTCGAACCGGCCCGGGGTGGGCTCCAGCAGGGCCCAGGAGAAGATGCCGACGGAGACCAGGTTGACCCCGGCCCGACGCATCAACTCGACGTCCTCGGACCAGGTTTCCTCGGGCCACTGCTCGGGGTTGTAGTCGCCGCCGAAATAGATGCCGTTGCCCTGCCATCGCCGCATGAGAGCTGAGGGTGCACCTCGCCGGAGACGAAAGTCAACAGTTTCCAACATCGATTTGCTTTCCAACGTTTACCAAGTAACGGGCGTGTCACAACTGGGTTATCGGAGGCGAACTGCCCTCTTGACAGCGCTCGACTGAGGGGTAACTTGAGGCCCCAATGGCCGATCGTGTTGACCAATGTGGATTCTCGGTGGATCCCGATGTGTGCTCACGACGCCGGACCTGCCTTCACCACCCCTGACGGCCCTTGGCGTAGCACCTCTTCATCCGCAGGAGGCTCAGATGTCCCGTCCCCGAACCCAAGCCGAGTACCTGGCTCGGCTCGTACCGCCCTCTGTCGCCGGCATCAACCGACGTTCACTGCTGGCCGGCGCGGCCGGCACCGGCGCGCTGCTCGGCACGGGTCTGCTCGCCGGCTGCGGCGACGACTCCGGCTCCGGGTCCGACTCCAAGAACGTGTCCGTCGGCTCGAACCAGTCCGACCCGAAGCCGAAGGACGTCATCGCCAAGGTCATGGACGGGTTCAAGACCTCGTCCGGCATCGAGCCCGCGATCAACACGGTCGACCACAACACGTACCAGGAGAACATCAACAACTACCTGCAGGGCAAGCCCGACGACGTGTACATGTGGTTCGCCGGCTACCGGATGCGCTTCTTCGCCGCCAAGGGCCTGGCCGGCGACCTCAGCGACGTGTGGGGCAAGCTCTCCGGCTTCTCCGACGCCTTCAAGAAGGCGTCCACCGGGGACGACGGCAAGCAGTACTTCGTCCCCTCGTCCTACTACCCCTGGGCGATGTTCTACCGCAAGTCGGTGTGGCAGCAGTACGGCTACCAGGTGCCCACGACCCTGGACCAGCTCACCGCACTCAGCGCGCAGATGAGGAAGGACGGTCTCACCCCCATCGCCTTCGCCGACAAGGACGGCTGGCCGGCGATGGGCACCTTCGACATCCTCAACCTGCGGATCAACGGCTACCAGTTCCACATCGACCTGATGGCCGGCAAGGAGGCCTGGACCTCCGACAAGGTCAAGAAGGTCTTCGACACCTGGGCCGGCCTGCTCCCCCTGCACCAGCCGGACAGCCTCGGCCGCACCTGGCAGGAGGCCGCGCAGTCGTTGCAGCAGAAGAAGAGCGGCATGTACATGCTCGGTCTCTTCGTCGGCCAGCAGTTCAGCAACGAGGAGCAGAGCGACCTCGACTTCTTCACCTTCCCGGAGATCGACCCGGCGATCGGGGCGAAGGCGCTGGACGCGCCGATCGACGGGTACATGATGGCCCGCAAGCCCAAGAACAAGGCCAACGCCGAGAAGCTGCTGGAGTACGTGGGCGGCAAGGCCGCCGCGGACATCACGGTCAAGAACGACCCGGCCACCCTCGTGGCCAACACCGGCGCGGACGTCAGCGGCTACACCGCACTGCAGAAGAAGGCCGCCGAGTTGGTCGGCTCGGCCACCGAGATCGCCCAGTTCCTCGACCGGGACACCCGGCCGGACTTCGCCTCGACGGTGATCATCCCGGCGCTCCAGCAATTCATCAAGGACCCCAAGGACATCGGCGGGCTCACCTCGTCCATCGAGAACCAGAAAAAGTCGATCTTCACTGACTGACGGCGGAAGGGGAAGGACATCATGTCCGACCTGCCCCTGATCCAAGCGGATCGCGCCGTGCCGCCGCCGGCCGCGACCACCTCCACGGGTGGTCGTCGCCGGCGGCTACGGCTCCTGTCCCGCACCGACCGCGTGGTCATCACGCTGATGGTGCTCGTCCCGCTGCTGCTCGTCACCGGGTTCGTCTGGCTGCCTGCGGTGGCCACCGTGCTGCTGTCCGGCACGGACTGGGACGGCATCGGCCCTCTGAACGAGATCGACTTCGTCGGTGTCCGCAACTACAGCGACGTGGTGAACATCTACCCGCCGTTCGTGCCGGCGGTCCAGCACAACCTGCTCTGGCTGGCGGCGCTGTTCGTGGTCGCCACCCCGTTCGGCATGTTCCTGGCCGTCCTGCTGGACAAGGAGATTCGCGGCAGCCGGTTCTACCAGACCGCGCTCTACCTGCCGGTGGTGCTCTCGCTGGCGTTGATCGGCTTCGTCTGGCAGCTGCTCTACTCCCGCGACCAGGGGCTGATCAACGCGGTGTTCGGCAGCAACGTCGACTGGTACGGCGACTCGAGCGTCAACATCTGGGCGGTCATGGTCGCCTCCGGATGGCGGCACGTCGGGTACATCATGCTGCTCTACCTGGCCGGGCTGAAGGGCGTCGACCCGTCCCTGCGGGAGGCCGCGGCGGTCGACGGAGCCTCGGAGAGCAGGGCCTTCTTCCGGGTGGTGTTCCCGGTACTCCGACCGATCAACATCATCGTGCTGGTGGTGACGGTGATCGAGTCACTGCGGGCGTTCGACCTGGTCTGGGTCGTCAACAAGGGCCGCAACGGGTTGGAGCTGATCTCCGCGCTGGTCACCCAGAACGTGGTGGGTGAGGCGAGCCGGATCGGGTTCGGCTCGGCACTGGCGACGATCATGCTGGTCGTCTCGCTGGTCTTCATCACCATCTACCTGGCGACCGTGATGAGGGAGAACCGGGAATGAGCACCGCGACCGTCACCCGGCGTACCGAGGGCGAGCCCGACGCGCAGCAGCGCCGACGCATGCTGACCCCGCTGCGGATGCTGCTGCACGGCTTCCTCATCGTCGTCGCGCTGGTCTGGCTCTTCCCGATCGCCTGGGCGGTGCTGACCTCGCTGCGCTCGTACGACTACACCGCCGCCAACGGGTACGTCTCGTTCGGCGGCTGGACCCTCGACAACTACGTCACCGCCTGGCGGACGGCGGAGTTCGGCCAACACTTCCTCAACTCGGTGTACATCACCGTGCCGGCGGTGCTGCTGACCCTCTTCCTCGCCTCCTGCGTGGCGTTCGTCATCGCACGGTTCAGCTGGAAACTCAACATCGTGCTGCTCGGGGTGTTCACCGCGGCCAACCTCCTGCCCCAGCAGGCGCTGCTCATCCCGCTGTTCCGGCTGTTCACCGAGGTGCCGCTGCCGGAGTTCATGAGCGACTCGGAGCTGCTCTACGACAGTTACTGGGGCCTGATCCTGATCAACGTCGCCTTCCAGTGTGGATTCTGCGTCTTCGTGCTCAGCAACTACATGAAGGCGCTGCCCCGCGACCTGTACGAGGCGGCGATGGTCGACGGGGCCAGCATCTGGCGGCAGTACTGGCAGGTCACCATGCCGCTGTGCCGGCCGGCCCTGGCGGCGTTGGCGACCCTGGAGGTGACCTGGATCTACAACGAGTTCTTCTGGGCCACCGTCCTGATGCGTACCGGCGACAAGTTCCCGGTGACCAGCTCGCTCAACAACCTGCGCGGTGAGTTCTTCACCGACAACAACCTGGTCTCGGCGGGCAGCGTGCTCGTCGCGATCCCCACCCTGGTGATCTTCTTTATGCTCCAGCGGCACTTCGTTCGGGGCCTGACCTTGGGAGCCTCCAAAGGATGACGATCCTGCACCTGCGCCGCGCGCGGACCAGCCTGGTGCTCGACGCGCGCGGCCCGGGGCTGCCCCGGGTCGTGCACTGGGGCGGCGACGTCGGCGACCTCGACGACGACGGCCGGCGCCAACTCGCCGACGCGACCGTACCGCCGGTGGTGCCGAGCAGCTTCGACCAGCCGACCGTCCTGTCGCTGCTGCCGGAGATCAGTGCCGGCTGGAGCGGCCGGCCAGGGCTGGCCGGGCACCGCGACGGTCGGGACTGGTCCACCGCGTTCCGCCTCGACGGGTTGGACGTGGACGACAGCGACGCCGACGCGGCACGGCTGACCGTGCGGGCGTCGGACCCGGCCGCCGGTCTGACCCTGACCATCGAGATCGCGCTGGACCCGCACGGCCTGCTGACCCTGCGCCACCGGCTCCGCAACGACGGCGACAGCGCGTACGAGCTGCGGGAGCTGACGCCGGTGCTGCCGGTGCCGGCGGTCGCCACCGAGTTGCTCGACCTGACCGGCCGGTGGTGCCGGGAACGGTCCCCGCAGCGGCACCCGTGGCAGCAGGGCAGTTGGGTCCGCGAGGGGCGGCACGGGCGGACCGGACACGACGCCACCCTGCTGCTGGTGGCGGGCACCGCTGGGTTCGGCTTCGGCCACGGCGAGGTCTGGGCGGTGCACACCGCGTGGAGCGGCGACCACGTCACCTTCGCTGAGCGGCGGCCCACCGGCGAGTCGACCCTCGGCGGCGGCGAGTTGCTGGCCCCCGGCGAGATCCGGCTCGGCGCCGGCGAGTCGTACGACACTCCCCTGCTCTACGCGGTCTGGTCCGACACCGGGCTCGACGGGCTCAGCGACGTGCTGCACACGCATCTACGGGCTCGACCCGGGCACCCGCGCTCCCCCCGACCGGTCACCCTCAACGTCTGGGAGGCGGTCTACTTCGACCACGACCTGGACCGGCTGCGGGCGCTCGCCGACCGGGCCGCGCAGATCGGTGTGGAGCGGTTCGTGCTCGACGACGGTTGGTTCCGCGGTCGGCGCGACGACACCGCCGGTCTCGGCGACTGGTACGTCGACGAGGGCGTCTGGCCGGACGGCCTGCAACCGCTGATCGAGCACGTGACCGGCCGGGGTCTGGAGTTCGGCCTGTGGGTCGAGCCGGAGATGGTCAACCCCGACTCGGACGTGTTCCGCGCGCACCCGGACTGGCTGCTCGCCGTGCCGGGGCGGCTGCCGCCGGCCTGGCGCAACCAGCAGGTGCTCGACCTGGGCCGCCCGGAGACGTACGACTACCTGCTGGAACGCCTCGACACCCTGCTCACCGACCATCCCGGGATCAGCTACCTCAAGTGGGATCAGAACCGGGACCTCACCGAGGCCGGGCACCACGGCCGACCGGGGGTGCACGGGCAGACCGTCGCGGTCTACCGGCTCCTCGACGAGCTGCGCCGCCGGCATCCCGGCGTGGAGATCGAGAGCTGCTCCTCCGGCGGCGCACGGGTGGACCTGGCCATCCTGGCCCGGACCGACCGGGTCTGGGCCAGCGACTGCAACGACGCCCTGGAACGGCTCAGCATCCAGCGCTGGACCGGGTTGTTGCTGCCACCGGAGCTGGTCGGCACGCACGTCGGCCCGGAACGCTCGCACACCACCAACCGCGTACACGACCTGGGCTTCCGGGCGGCGACCGCGCTCTTCGGCCACCACGGCATCGAGTGGGACATCGCGTCGATCAGCGGTGCCGAGCAGACCGAGCTGGCCGCCTGGGTGGCACTGCACAAGCGGCTGCGTCCGCTGCTGCACGCTGGCCGGGTGGTCCGGGTCGACCACCCGGACCCGGCCGTCTGGGCACACGGCGTGGTCGAGGGCGACAAGACCCGGGCGGTGTACGCGGTGGCACGGCTGGCCACCTCGGTGACGCAGGTCCCGGGCGCGGTCCGGCTGCCCGGCCTGGACCCGGGCCGTCGTTACCGGGTGCGGCCGGTGACGGAAGTACCGCCCCCGGCGACCATCGACCGGGCAGCGCCGGTCTGGCTGGCCGGCGGTGTCACTCTGAGCGGGGCCGCGCTGGCCCGGGTGGGTGTGCAGTTGCCCGCCCTGCACCCGGAGCAGAGCCTGGTGCTGGAGGTCGACGCCGTCGTCTGAAAAAATCTGGAGAATCTTTGGCCGGGGTGTCGAGAAGGGTGGCGCCTGCTTCTACCTCAGGGTGAGAGCACCGACGAGGGTGCGCAGGCGTGAGGAGCGAACCATGAAGTACATGCTGCTGATGCAGTTCAGCGCCGCCGGGACTGACTTCCCGAGCATCGACACCTGGACCCCGCAGGAGGTCCAGGCGCACATCGCGTTCATGGGCGAGGTCAACAGCAAGCTCACCGCAGCCGGCGAGTGGGTCGACGGGCAGGGCCTCGGCGGCCCGGCGCAGGCCCGAATCGTCCGCGCCGGTGAGGGCGGGGCCCCGGTCGTCACCGAAGGGCCGTTCGCCGAGACGAAGGAGTTCCTCGCCGGCTTCTGGATCGTCGACCTGGACAGCCCGCAGCGGGCGGTGGAGTTGGCCGCGTACATCTCCACCGCTCCTGGCCCCGGTGGCCGGCCGCTGAACATGCCGATCGAGGTGCATCCGGTGATGTCCGCCCCTGCGCAGGAGCTGTGAGGGCTGACTTCCGCCGATCCCCGCATCGAGGACCTGCTGCGCGAGTTGGCGCCGCAGGTCCTCGGCGTGCTCGCCCGGCGTTTCGGTGACTTCGCCACCGCCGAGGACGCGGTGCAGGAGGCGCTGCTGGCCGCCGCCACCCAGTGGCCGACCGAAGGGGTGCCGGCCAACCCGCGCGGCTGGCTGATCCAGGTCGGTTACCGCCGAATGATCGAGCTGGTCCGCGGTGAGCAGGCCCGACGCCGCCGGGAGGACCTGGTCGCCCGCCGGGACCCGGACGACCGGCAGTACGCGCCGGCCGCGGACGAGGAGTTGACCGGCGAGCGGGACGACACCCTGGTCCTGCTGATGCTCTGCTGCCACCCGGCGCTCGCCCCGACGTCGGCCGTGGCTCTGACCCTGCGCGCCGTCGGTGGGCTGAGCACCGCCGAGATCGCCCGCGCGTTCCTGGTGCCCGAGGCGACCATGGCACAGCGGATCAGCCGGGCCAAGCAGCGCATCCGCGCATCCGGGTTGTCGTTCCGGATGCCCGAGCCGGCGGAGCGGGCCGACCGGTTGACGGCCGTACGGCAGGTGCTCTACCTGGTCTTCACCGAGGGACACACCAGCACCACCGGCCCGGACCTACGCCGGATCGACCTCGCGGCAGAGGCGATCCGGCTGACCCGTGCGCTGCACGCGCTGCTGCCCGACGACAGCGAATCGGCCGGGCTGTTGGCGTTGATGCTGCTCACCGAGGCGCGCGGGCCGGCGCGGAGCGGGCCCTCCGGCGAGCTGATCTCACTGGCCGATCAGGACCGCAGCCGCTGGGACGCGGCGGCCATCGCTGAGGGCGTCGCGCTGGTCACCCGTGCGCTGCCGCGTGGGCCTACCGGCCCGTACCAGGTGCAGGCCGCCATCGCCGCTCTGCACGACGAGGCGCCGAGCACTCAGCAGACCGACTGGCCGCAGATCCTGGCGCTCTATCAGGTGCTGGAACGGCTCGTCGGCAGTCCGGTGGTGGCGCTCAACCGGGCCGTGGCAACCGCCATGGTGTACGGGCCCGCAGCCGGCCTCACCGCCCTCGACGCGCTGGCCGACGACGCCCGCCTGGCCGGGCACCACCGGCTGCCCGCCGCCCGCGCCCACCTGCACGAGATGGCCGGTGACCGGGAGCAGGCAATCAGGGACTACCGGGCCGCCGCCGCGCGCACGAGTAGCCTGCCCGAACAGCGCTACCTCACCATGCGAGCGGCTCGGCTCGCCGCCGAACCCGCGCCAATCGCTGCCGAGCCCAATCCCGAAGCCTGACTCAGCGCGGCCAGCGCGGTCACTTGCCCTGCCCGGGGTGGGCGACGGTACCCGCACTGCCTTTGGAGCTGATGTCGTAAACGATTCAACCAGCCGAGCGCTCGGTTGGGAGCCGTCGGGAGGCCACAGAGGATTCGGCCCGGACAGGCGGCAGGACCGGCACGCGGACAGGCGGTATGCGCAGCGAGAGGCGGCCGTATCTGAATCGTTTACGACATCAGCTCCACAGGGGCCGGATGACATGTGCCCGGGGAGCCGAGGCGGGTCCTGGCGCGCTGGGGCCCGTTAGCCTGAGCACCGACGACTTCCGCCGAGCAGGCAGAACTGAGGACGCATGGCTTACGTGCTGCTGGGGATCGCCATCCTCGCCGAGGTGCTGGCGACCAGCCTGCTCAAGAGCACCGCAGGGTTCAGCCGCCTCTGGCCAACTGTTGGTTGCCTCGGCGGTTACCTGCTGGCGTTTCTCCTGTTGGCCCAGGCGGTCAAGGAGATCCCGGTCGGCGTCGCGTACGCCCTCTGGTCGGGCCTGGGCACCGCGACCATCGTGGCGATCGGGGCGGTGTTCCTGGGCGAGCCGGTCGGGCCGGCCAAACTCGCCGGCATTGCGCTGATCATCGCCGGGGTGGTCATCGTGAACCTGACCGGCGGGCATTGACCGAACCGGTCGCGGTGGCCAGGCCCGCGCTGGGCCCGGCCACCGTTGCTGGTTCGGTGTTCAGCTCACGGTGCAGCTCACCTGCGGTACGGCGTTACTGCCGGTCCATCCGCCGATGAAGCCGAAACTGGTGCTGGCACCGGCCGCGAGTCGACCGTTGTAGTCCACGTTGCGTGCCGTCACCGTGGCACCGCTGCTGGTCAGCGTCGTGTTCCAGGACTGGCTCACGCTCTGGCCGTTGGCGAAGGTCCAGCGGGCGGTCCACCCGGTGATCGCCGTGGCGCCGGCGGTCACCCGCACCTCACCCTGGAAGCCGCCCTGCCACTGGTTGGCGACCGTGTACGTGGCGGCGCAGCCACCGGACGGGGGTGGGGTCGTCGGCGGCGGGGTGGTGGGCGGAGGCGTCGTCGGTGGTGGGGTGGTCGGTGATGGGGTCGTCGGCGGTGGGGTGGTCGGCGGCGGGGTGCCACCGAAGACGCTGGCCTCCCGGGAGGTCTGCCGGATGCCGTTGGCGCCGTTGAAGAGCCGCTGACCCCAGCTGGTCAGGTTGGCCGGGTTGAAGGAGGTGGCCAGGTCGAGATACTCCACGCCACCGCCGTTGCCGCTCCACGACCAGCCCAGCCAACCGATCCCGTTCGCCTGGCTGTAGGAGAGGATGGTGTCCTCGTCCGGGTTGCCGTCGGAGTGGTTGAAGCCGAACTCACCCACGACGATGGGCAGGCCGGCAGTGCGGAAACGACCCAGATAATCGCTGATCTCCGCAGCGGTGTCGAAGACCCCGTACATGTGGATCGAGAAGACGATGTTGCGCGCCGGGTCGGCGGCGAAGACCGACGCGGCGTTGTCCCGCATGGTGAACGACCAGTCCTGCCCCCAGTTGGGCGCGTCCACCATGATCGTGTGGGTCAGCCCGCCAGCGCGTAGACGCTTGATCGCGTTGGCGTTGTCGGTGGCCCAGGAGGCGTAGTTCTGGTTGCCGTACGGCTCATTGCCGATGTTGACGATGACATATCTTTCCTGGCCGGCGAGGACGTCGGCGAGGCTGAGCCAGTAGTCGACGGCCCGGTCGAGGGTGATTGCCCCGCTCTGCTCGCCGTACCCGGTGGTGTCGTGCACCTCGAGCACGCAGATCAGCCGGTTGGCCTTGCACAGCGAGATGACGTTCGCGACGTCGGCGTTGGTGTTGCGGGTCCACCGGTCGCCGCTGGAGAGCACCACCCGCACGGTGTTCGCGCCGAGAGCCTTGACGTCGGCGAACGAGCTGGTCTGCTGCGGGTACCAGGTGTGCGCGTGGTTGACGCCGCGCATGATGAATTCGGCGCCGTTGGCGTCGTACAACTTGCCGCCCGCGACGGTGAAACCGGCCGCCGCGTGCGCCGGCTGACCGAATGCCAGCACGGCGACGAGCAACGCGAGCAGGGCCGCACCGGCGGCGGTGAGTCGAGTCTTCATGGCCTTCCTCAGGGAGGACCCCCGGTGCCCGACAGGGGTGGGACGTGACAGGGGAAGGCGGCTGCAGCCCGGCAGCCGCGCCCGACTCGTGGCGCGCGCAGACATCAGCGTATGACGATGGCTTGATCGGCGCAACCGGTTCAGTGACCAGACCCAAGCTCTGGACAGCCGCAACGGCCCACGCGGACGCGGGCCGTCACGGGGCGATCATCCCCACCACAGGATGTGCGCCACACCCCGGTCTTAACCGGTTAAGAGCGACCGTAGGCAGGTCACCGCCATCCGTCAAGCACTACGGCCGCGAACCGGACGGGAGGGTTGACCACTGCCGACCTGGGTATCCCGGGAACGATCCGTCAGTGGAAGGGGGTATCAGGATGGTCAGCGTCGGCTACACCCTGATGAGCGAGCAGGCCGGGCCCAAGCACCTGGTCGACCATGCGGTACGGGCCGAGGCGGCTGGCTTCGACCAACTGGTGATGTCCGATCACTACTACCCCTGGCTGGACTCGCAGGGCCACTCCCCGTACGCCTGGTCGGTGCTCGGCGCGGTCGCCCACGCCACCTCCCGCGCGCAGCTGATGTCCTTCGTGACCTGCCCGATCCGCCGCTACCACCCGGCCGTGGTCGCGCAGAAGGCCAGCACGATCGGGGCACTCTCGGACGGCCGGTTCACCCTCGGCCTGGGTGCCGGGGAGAACCTGAACGAGCACGTGGTCGGCGGCTGGCCGCACGTGCAGCAACGGCACGAGATGTTCGAGGAGGCGTTGCAGATCATCCGGCCGCTGCTCAACGGGGAGACGCTGACCTTCTCCGGCAACCACTTCGACGTCCCCGACGCCTACGTCTGGGATCGCCCCGAGCGGCCGGTGCCGATGGCCATCGCCGCATCCGGTCGACAGTCCGCGACGCTGGCCGCCGAGTACGGCAACGGCATCATCTCCACCGAGCCTGACCGGCACATCATCGAGATGTACGACGATGCCGGAGGCGCCGGCCAGCCCCGCTACGGGCAGGTCGCCATCTGCTACGGCCCCGACGAGGCGGAGTGCCGCAAGATCGTGCACGACCAGTTCCGCTGGTTCGGAATGGGTTGGAAGGTCAACGCGGAACTGCCCGGCCCGGAGTCCTTCACCGCCGCCACCCAGTTCGTCCGGGAGGAGGACGTCGCCGAGGGCATCCCCTGCGGCCCGGACGTCAACGCGCACGTCGAGGCGTTCCGCAAGTTCGTCGACGCCGGCTTCACCCATGTGGCGATCGTCCAGGTCGGTGGGGAGACCCAGCCGATGTTCCTGGACTGGGCGCAGGAGCAGTTGCTGCCCCGGTTGCGGGCGTTGTGAGGTCGAGGCGCGCCGGCCGCTTCGGCCCGGCCGAGGTGCGCCGTGCCATGGCCGCGCCCCGGCCGGCTGCCGGGCTGACCAGCGAATGGCGGCTCGTCGACGAACTGCGCACCCACACCCGGCGCAGCGCGGACCCGGGGACCGGGGCGACGCCCGTGGTGTTGGTGCACGGCCTGGCCGTCTCGCACCGTTACCTCACGCCGCTGGCCGTCGCGCTCGCCGTCACCCACCCGGTGTACGTGCCGGACCTGCCCGGCTTCGGGCTGACCGAGCACCCCGAGGGCGCGTACGACGTCCAGAGGCACGCCGAGCACCTGGCCGCCTGGCTGGCCACGTACCGGCTGCCGCCGGTCTGTCTGCTCGGGCACTCGTTCGGCGCCGAGGTGGCAGCCGCGCTTGCCGCGAACCACCCGGAGGCGGTACGCGCGCTGGTGCTGGCCGGGCCGACCAGCGACCCGGCGGCCCGATCCCGCCGGGCCCTGGTGGGCCGGTGGTTGAAGGACAACGTCCACGAGGCGCCGCTACAGGCGCCGGTCCTGGCGCGGGACATCTGGAACGCCCGGCCCTGGCGGGTCCTCGCGACCCTGTCGCACTCGGTGCACAACACGATCGAGGCGGATCTGGTCCGGATCACCGCGCCGACCCTGGTCCTGACCGGGGGGCGCGACCCGATCGCGCCGGCACGGTGGCGGGACCAGGTGACCCGGCTGGTGCCGGAGGCGAACCTCGTGGTCGTGCCCGGCGCCCCGCACAACGTGGCGACGACCCACCCGGTGGCGGTCGCGGCCGCGATCCGTCACCTGCTCGCTCCCCAATCCGCACTCACGGACAGGTGACCCTCATGCGCTTCGGCAACACGGAGATCCGCCCGCTCGGCGGTGGCCTCGGCTGCCTCCTGATGATCCTCTTCTCGATCGTGGCCTCGGTCGTGCTCACCGTCCTGCTCAACCTGGTGCTCTGAGGCGTCCGCGCCGCCGCGGTCAGCGGCGCAGGCCCAGGACGCTGAGCACCTCCCGGGAGGCCAACCGGGCCGGGTCGAGCACCGAGCGGCGGGTCCAGCGGACCGCGGGCGCGACGGTGGCCCGCCAGGCCGCCCTCAGGCCGCGTGCCAGCGGCACGACGGTCACCGACCAGACCCACCGGACACCCCACAGCAGCGGGCGCACGGTGTGCCGCCACAACCAGCGCAGCCCGTGCCCGAGCGGACGCAGCAGCAGACGGTAGAGCATCCGCAGCACCCACCCGGCTGTCCACCAGGCACCGAGCACCGCGGCGACGACCAGCCGGCCGACCCCCACGACGACCCACCAGATCCCCCGGAGCAGCCCGACGAGCGCGGCGCCCAGCGCCCCGACGAGCAGACCGACGCCCCGCGCCAGCAGCCGTGCGGCGGGCGTGAGCACCGTGCCCAACCAGCGCAGCGGCCGCAGGACCAGATGTTCGGCGAGCCAGACCAACGCGCGCGCCAGACCGACGAGCGGCGGACGCAGCCCTCTGCGGGCCAACCAGACCAGTGGCCCCCAGAGCAGCCGCCGGGCCAACCGCCCCACCGCCGACCCCAGAGCGGCCAACGCGGCGCACAGCCAGACCAGCGGGGCCCAGAGCAACGTGCGGCCCGCCCAGGCGAGGGCGTACGCCAGCCACACCAGCGGACGCCAGATCAGGGTGCGGGCCACCCACGCGAGGCCACGCCCCAGCCAGACCAGTGGGAGCCAGACGAGGGTCCGCCACACCCAGACCAGTGGGAGCCAGAGCAGGTTACGGGCGCACCAGATCAGCGGAAGCCAGACCAGCCGGTGCAGGGCCCAGGCCAGCGGCGCCAGCAGCCATCGGCGCAGGAACCGGCCAGCCGGCCTGAGCAGGTGCCGGTGCGACAGCCGGCCGGCAGCCGCGATCAGCTCCCAGAGCAGGCGTACCGGCAGCACCACGACCAGCGCCACCGCGCGCGCGACGGCCGCGACGAGCGGGAGCGCGACGGCGGCCGGCTCCGCCGTGTCCCGGGCCAGCGGTGCACGGGTCGGACGCGCCACCGTCGGCGCGGCCGGGTGCTCGCTCGGCGGCCCGGGCAGCGGCGAGCGGACAGTCAGCCGGTCGGTCACGGTGGGCACGGTAACCGGCCCGCGCCACGCCGTGGGGTGTCGGCAAAGCCACGCCGACGGGCGGGCTTCAGCCGGCGTCCACCTCAAGCGTGGCGAGCAGCGGATAGTGGTCCGAGGCCGTGTCCGCCGCGCCGCCACGGATCACCCGGCACTCCCGCAACCGGTCGGCCACCGCCTGGCTGCCGAGCAGGTAGTCCAGCCGCATACCGGCGAACTCCGCCCCGCCGAACCGGGTGGGAACGGTGAGGCCGGCGGCCTCCGGCGCTCCGACGTTGCCCGACGGCCACAGGTCGATCAGGTCGGCGGCGAGCAGCCGGCCGATCGCGCGAGTGTCCACAGCGCCACCGGAACGGCGCAGGTGCCGCCGCCGGTAGAGGGCCGGCAGACCGGCCAGCCGATCGGTGTGGTCGACGGTCGGGTCGAGCGAGTTGAGGTCACCGGTGACCAGGGTCAGCGGCCCCGGTGCACGTCGCACGGCGCTGACCAGCCAGTCGACCTCCATCCGCCGCCGTCCCCCGGAGTACGGGTAGAGGTGGGTGCCGAGCACGGTGAACGGGCCGGCGGAGGTCGCCACCACGACGCGCGCGGCGGCGTGGTGGAACGGCCGGCGCAGCGTCCCCGCGTCGACGACCTGGTACGGCGGCCGGACCAGCACCGCCACCGGCTGCCCGAGGCAGGACCGGGCCAGGTGGGGCGTCATCCCCACCCGGCCCGCCACCTCGGCCATGAGCCCGCCACCGTCGAACCCACGCAGCTCCTGCAGGGCCAACACGTCCGGGGCCTGCTCGTCGACGACCTGGACCACCTGATCCAGCCGATCGGAGCCGCCGCGGTCCCGACCGCCGGTGCGGATGTTCCAGGTCATCACCCGCAGCACGACGGCGCTCAGTCGGCTCGGCCGGCCCGCGCCAGCTCGTCGTCGAGGGTGTCCACGTCCTCCGACTCGATGGCCGGCTGGTTGCCTTCCTTCAGGTCGCCGTTCGGGCGGATGACGAGGTAGAGCAGCCCGATCCAGAGCGCGGAGAGCAGGATCGCGCCCATGAAGTCCGTCGGGTGGTGCATCCCCCGGTACATCCGGGAGGTGGCCACCCCGATCGGCATGATCACGGCCAGCGCCACGAAGATCCAACGCCACCACCGATCGGTACGCGGGAAGACGATGACGGTGATCGCCAGCCAGACGCAGATCGTGGCCGCGATGTGCCCCGACGGGAACGACGAGGTGGGCATCTGCCCGTCGAGATTCTCCACCGCCGGGCGGGGCCGGTCGACGGCCCGCGCCGAGGCGAGGAAGAGGGTCAGCTCACCCGCCATCGCCAGCGCCACGAAGAGCACCGGCCGCCAGCGCCGCCAGATCGCCAGCACCAGCGGGCAGAACACCAGCGAGATGATCAGGATCGCGTGGGTGTCACCGAACTTGCTCCACCACCAGCTCACCTCGGTCAGCACCTCGGTGTGCCGCTCGGCGAACCAGCGGGGCACCTCCGTGTCGAGGGTGTCGAAGAAGGTGCCCTTGGCGTGGTAGCTGACGTACGTGCCGAAGCCGTACAGCGCCCCGAACACGAGCACCCAGCCGACCAGCAGCTCGGCCACCGCCGAGCGCGGGTGGGCCAGCACGTGCTCCTCCGCCGGGGCGGGCGCGATGTCGTGCCCGGCCTCCGGTTCGAGCCCCTCGGTCAGCGGCGGCACCGGGCGCCCCCGCTCGCGGCGCCACAGCCGGAAGGCGTACGCGGTGACGCCCAGCCAGGCCGCCCCGAGCAGCCAGCCGGCCAGCACGTCCGAGAGGTAGTGCACGCCCAGCGCGATCCGGGTCAGACCGACCACCGCCACCAGCACGCCGACGCCGACGATCGCCGGCTTTCGCCAGCGGGGCGCCATGGCCGGCAGGAACACCAGCAGCAGAGCCCCGTACGCGACGAACGAGCCCAACGCGTGCCCGCTCGGGAAGCTGTTACCCGGGGCGCTGGCGATCGGCACGTCCACGACCGGGCGGAGCCGGCCGACAAGCGTCTTCAGCGACGGGTCGAGGATCAGGCCACCGATCCCGGTGATGATCAGGTAGACGGCCAGCCGTGGCTGTTTCCGGATCAGCAGCCCGACCACGGCGATGCTGACCAACCAGATGAGGATCGGGCGGCCACCCAGGTCGGTCACCGCCTGCAGGACGGTGACCAGTGCGTGGTGCGGGGCGACGAGCCCGTTGAACCACTCAGCGCCCGCGTGGTCGGCGTCCTGTAACGGGCTCCACCGCACCCGGACGAGCAGCAACAGCAGCCCGAAGCCCACCCCGGCGCCGGTGACGGCCACCAGACCAGCGATGCTTCGCTCGGCGAAATGACCGATCGGACGTCGCGCCACATCTTTGACCGCGGTCACCCCGCACCTCCCCTTGTCACCTGGCGAGGCGCTTTACCCGATCTGCGTCGCGCGTACACCCACGGTGCCGTTACAGCGCCGTCATGTCCCCGGTGTCGAGGAGTTCGGCGCGGTCGGTGTCGGGCTCCCACAGGTCGGGTTGGGCCGGCTCCTGCACACCGATCCGCAGGGCCTCCAACTGGGCGGCGAAGGCCAGCCCACCGAAGAGCGCCATCCCGGTCAGGTTGGCCCAGAGCAGCAGCGCCATCATGCCGGTCAGCGCGCCGTAGGTCTGCCCGAAGCCGTCACTGAACCGCACGTACGCGGCGAGCAGCAGACTGGCCAGCCACCACAGGGCCGTGGCTATGCCCGCGCCGAACAGAAGCCAGGACAGGCCGGGCTGGTTGCGGCGCGGCGCGTGCCGGAACAGCACGGCGACGGCGAGGACGGTCAGCGCGAGGCTCAGGGGGAAGCGGACCACGTCCCAGATGACGTTGGCGACCGCGCCCCACTCGTAGTGCTTCCGCACCGAGTCACCCATCGCTCCGCCGCCGACCAGGATCAGGAAGCCGGCGAGCGCGGGCAGGCCGGCGGTGACGGCCAGCACGGCGGCGCGGAGGTACTTCCGCAGCGCGGGGCGGTCCCGCTCGACACCGTAGATACGGTTGGCGCCCCGCTCGATCTGGGCCATGGTGGTGGTCAGCGCGAACAGGCCGGTGAGCAGACCGAGGGTGAGCGCCAGCTCCCCGGCGTCCTCGACGCGTTCGCCCTCGCCCAGCAGCTCGGCGACCATCTGCGCGCTCTGGCCCGGGGTGAGCGCCAGGACGGTGTCGGCGACCACCTGGCCGCCCTCCTCGACGCCCAGCTCACTGATCAGGCCGGTGAGGGCGATCATGAACGGCACCACGGCGAGGCAGAGCTGCAGCGCGAAGGCCCGGGAGTGGCTGAACCCGTCGCCGTAGCGGAACCGGATGAAGGCGTCCCGCAGCAGGTGCCAGCCGCCCTGGCGGCGCAGTGTGTGCCAGGCGTCGTCGGCGGACAGCTCCTCGTCGGCCATCAGCCGGGTCTCCGGCACGATCCGGGTGCTACTCACGGCGCGCCTCCTCGATCAGCTGCTCGCCCCGCTCTCCGGCGCCTTGCGCATCGACGGCCAGGTCGGGTGCGTCCTCGGGTTGGGGGACGCAGAGCCAGAGCGACCGGGGCCGGATGTCGGCCCGTAGTTGCCGGCCCGGGGCGATGAGGTCGCCGTCCAGCTCCCTGGGTTGGGCCCGGTTGCTGGTGACCACGACGCGTCGTCCCCGGAATACCTCCATCTGTGGCACCCGACCGCTGCGGCGGATGACCGCCCAACCGAGCGCGAGCCAGTGCCGCAGGTTGCGCGGGGTGAGCACGGCGACGTCGAGCCAGCCGTCGTCCGGCTCGGCCTCGTTGAGCAGGGTCACCCCGCCCTGGAGCCGGCCGACGTTGGCGATCAGGACCGAACGGGCCCGGCGGCGCACCGGCGGGCGGTCGTCGATGCGGATCTGCACCCGCATCGGCCGGTCCCGGAGGTGGCGCGCGGCGCCCATGACGTACGCCGGCCAGCCGATGCGGGCCTTGGTGGTCTCGGAGGTGGCGGCGAGCATCTGGGCGTCGAAGCCCATGCCGGCCATCACGGTGAAGTACTGGTCCTCGACGGCGCCGACGTCGAGCAGCCGTCGGCCCCGCTCGACGGCGACCTGCAGCCCGGCGGCCAGGTCGGTGGAGAGACCGAGGTTGGCGGCGAGCAGGTTGCCGGTGCCCTGCGGCAGCACCGCGAGGGCCACCTCGGTGCCGACCAGCGCGCTGACGCAGGACATCACGGTGCCGTCGCCGCCGCAGGCGAAGACCAGGTCGACGCCGGCCTTGATCGCCTGCTCGGTCTGGCCGCGGCCCGGGTCGTCGACGGTGGTCTCGTGCCACTGCGGCTCGGGCCAGCCGGCCGCGGCGAGAGCGTCGTTCACGGTGCGACGCAGCTCGTCGAGATCGTCGACCTTCGTCGGGTTGACCACCACGGCGGAGCGCAGCCCACCGTCGCCGCCCGAGGGCCGCCTGTCCTGTCCAGCATCCACGGGCGCCAGTGTGCAGCACCGGGGCGGCTTCAGCGACCCAGCAGGGGGCCCGCGTCGAAAGTCCCACAGACAGGTTTCAACGCGGGCGCACCCGTCAGGCCGCCGCCCGCAGTGCGACCTCCACCCGTCGGCGCAGATCGTCGAGGTCGACCCCGGATTCGGTGAGCACCAACGCGCCCAGCCCGTTCCCCTCCCGAAGCACCCCGAGCAGGATGTGCTCGGTGCCGATGTGGCGGTGGTGCAGGCGCAGCGCCTCCCGCAGGGACAACTCCAGCGCCTTCTTGGACCGGGGCGAGAACGGGCCGCCGAGGTACCGCTTACGCCCCCAGCGGCGACGCGGCGCCGGCACGGCCTCGCGCAGTGCGTCAGGACCGAAGGACTGCTCGATGCGGGCCACGATCGCGGCCAGGTCGATGCCGATCTCCCGCAGGGCTGCCGCGTCCGCGTCGCCGAGGCCGGCGCCACCGCTGGCGGTGTGTCGGCGGACGCGCTCGCGCAGGTCGTCGGCGCGTACGCCGGCGTCGGCGAGCACCCGGCTGGCCAGGCCTGCGTCGTCGGCGAGCAGGGCGAGCAGCAGGTGCTCGGTGCCGACCGGCCGTTGGCCCTCGGCCCGAGCCTCCTCCAGCGCCCGTCGCACCACGCCGCGCGCCCGGTCGGTGAACCGTTCGAACATCACGCCTCCCAGGATGAATTGACCGCCGGTCGCCCAGAGTGCTTCTTGTGCACCGCCTGCCGGCTGACCTCGAGCGCGTCGGCGATCTCCTGCCAGGACCAGCCCTGTCGACGGGCGTTGTCCACCTGGACCACCTCGAGCCGCTCGAGCAGCCGGCGCAGCGCGCGGACGGCGCGCAGCCCGACCCGGGGGTCGGTGCTGCCGGCTGCCGCCGCGAGTTCCGTCGCTTGACTCATACCGTCAACATACGTTGACAGCGCCACTCGTGTCAACCCTGGTTGACGCGCCCTGATCAGTAATAGTCGTCGATCGGCTGGCGCGCCTCATCGAACAGCGCCGGCCCCTCGTACCGCACCGGGGGCAACGGCGGGGTGGCCGGCTTGACCTCCTCGAACTGCTCGCTGGACAGGGCGTACACCACCCGGCCGAGGCCGGACCGGTCGATCGCGGTCGCGCACATCGGGCAGGGCTGGCAACTGGTGAACATGGTGGTGCCGGCGGCCACGTCGGGGGCGAGTTCCCGAGCGGCCCAGCGGGCCAGCTTCAACTCCGGGTGGGCGCTGATGTCCGAGTCGGAGACCACGGTGTTGTGGTCCTCGATCAGAACGGTGCCGTCCGCACCGACAAGCAACGAGCCGAACGGGCGTTCGCCGGACGCCCCGGCCTGGCTGGCGAGCGCCACGGCGCGGCGGAGAAACTTCTCGTCGTCGGGGGTCATCGTTCCTCCTGGGATCTGTGGTACGCGGCCACGGCCGCGAGTGTCCGCCAGGCCCGTTCGGGTTGGCGGATCTCGGTCAGGTCGCCGTTGAACGGATCGAGCACCACCGTCTCCGCCCCGAGCAGACGGATCCGGTCGAGATCGGCGATGATCTGGTCGATGGTGCCGACCCCGGCCAGCCGGTCCGGGGCGGTGACCGGTTCGGCCACCTCCCGCAGTGCGATGCGGGGCATCAACGCGGGCACCGGGCGACCCAGTTCGTCGGCGATGACCTTGAGCTGCCCGGCGGCCTCGCCCAGCCGTCCGGGCGTGAACCGCAGCGGGTGCCAGGCGTCACCGAGCAGTACCGCCCGGCGCATGCCGGCGTCACTGTTGCCGCCGACCCAGATCGGAATCGCAGCCGTGTCGTAGTCGTCGGTGTTGCGCCAGGCCTCGCGCATGGCCTGCAGGTACTCGTCGGTCAGCGCGCCGCGCCGCCGGAACGGCACGCCGAGCGCCTCGAACTCCTGCCGGGCCCAGCCGACACCGACGCCGAGGACGAGCCGGCCGCCGCTGAGCCGGTTGAGGTTCGCCGCCATCCGGGCGGTGAGCAGCGGATGCCGGTAGGGGACGATGAGCACGGTGGTGCCCAGCCGGACCCGGCGGGTCACCCCGGCCAGCCAGGACAGCGTGGTGAACGGCTCGTAGAAGGGCGCCGGATACTGCTCGGCCACGTCCTCGGTCACCGCGATGTGATCGGAGACCATCAGCAGGTCGAAGCCGAGGCCCTCGACCGTCTGCGCCCACTGTCGCAGCACGTCGGGGTCGGTACCCGGACCGAAGTTCGGTACGTTCACACCAATTTGCACGAGCCCTACGCTAGCCAGCGCGGACCGGGCGTGTGAACACCGTGATCCCTGCCTTCGATGACCTTTGCCGTGGATCCGCCGGTAGATTGGCCCGATGGCCGAGAATCTTGACGCCGTCGATTGGTCCATCCTCAACGAGTTGCAGGACGACGGCCGCCTGCCGATCACCGAGCTCAGCCGCCGGGTCAAGCTGAGCGCGTCGGCCACCAGCGAGCGGGTGCGGCGGCTGGAGGCGACCGGTGTGATCAGCGGCTACCGCGCCGACGTCGACCTGGCCAAGGCGGGCTTCGCCGTGCTCGCGGTGGTCCGGCTGAAGTATCCCGGCAGCCGGCACGAACCGCTGCACCGGCTACTGGATCGACGGTCGGAGATTCTGGAGTGCCTGCGCACCACCGGAGACGACTGTTACGTGCTGAAGGTGGCCGCGACGTCGATGGCCCACCTCGAACAGGTCGTCAACGATCTCGCCGGGTTCGGCAGCACCACCACCAACGTGGTCTACAGCGCCACCCTCCCCTATCGCGGCCCGCGCCGGACGCCGCCCAGCTGACGAGAACCCACAACCGGCCCGCGGACGTGACCATCCGACTACCCTCAGTCAGGGACAGCGTGGTCGTGCCGGGCGCGACGCCCGGGAGGTGATGTCGGATGGCCGTACCTGCCGATGCGGCGGTCCTGGTCGGCCTCGGCTCGGATCTCGACCTCCCGGTCGTCGAACAGGCCGCGCAGGAAGCCGCCGCCCACGGCCGCCCTCTGCACCTGCTGCGCACCTTCGACTGGCACGCGGCCTTCGCCGCGGACACCGTCGCCGCTCCCCGGGACGAGGCCGAGAATCTGATCACCCGGGCCGCCCAACTCGCCCACCAGGTCGAGCCGGAGCTGACCGTGGGTGGCGAGATCGTCGAGGGCGCCACGTTGGCCACTCTCATCCGCCGGTCGGAGGGGGCCTTCCTGCTGGCGGTCGGCGACAGCGGGATGGCCGGCAGCGGCCAGTGCGTCCCGGCCGACACGCTCGCCGTGCAGCTGGCCGCGCGGGCCGGCTGCCCGCTGCTGGTGGTCCGCCGTGAGCCGCCGCCGCCGGGCCCGGTCCTGGTCGGGGTGGACGGCTCGCCCAGCTCGCATCTCGCTCTGCAGTGGGCAGCGGAGTGCGCGGCCCGAAGGGGCGCCCGCCTGCTCGCGCTGCGCGTCGTGGAGTACGACGAGGACGTCGACGCGGTCGCCGAGCAGCTCAGCGAGGCCCTGGCCCGCCACACCAGCCGCAACAGTTCGGTACCCACCGAGTGTCGAGTGGTTCGCGGGGATCCCGGTCAGGTGCTGATCGACACGTCGCGCACGACGCAGTTGACGCTGGTCGCCGCCCGTGGCGACGAACCGGCACGCGCCATGCTGGGCGCGGTCGCCCAATCCCTGCTCTACCACTCCCCAGCCCCGGTGGTCGTCGTCCGTGGCCTGGCCGAGATGCCGCTGACCGGGCCCGACGCCCGGCCCACGCGGGACCAACGGCCCTGACCCGGGGCGTTCGCAGCGGCGAAGCTGGACGCCGGACGCCCCACCCCAACCCGCGAGAGGCAGCATGATGGACACCACTCTCGACGTGCACCGCGCCCTCACCGACGACGAGCTGCGCCGGTTGGACGCCTACTGGCGCGCGGCGAACTACCTCACCGTGGGGCAGATCTACCTGCTGGACAACCCGCTGCTCCGGGAGCCGCTGACCCCCGACGACATCAAGCCGCGGCTGCTCGGGCACTGGGGCACCAGCCCCGGGCTCAATCTGGTCTACGCCCACCTCAACCGGGTGATCGTGGCGCGTGACCTCAACGCCATGCTGGTCACCGGCCCCGGCCACGGCGGCCCGGCCATCGTGGCCAACACCTGGCTGGAGGGCACCTGGTCGGAGCGCTACCACGACGTGGCGCGCGACGAGGTCGGGATGTCCAAGCTGTTCCGCCAGTTCTCCTTCCCGGGCGGCATCCCCAGCCACGTGGCAGCGGACGTGCCGGGTTCGATCCACGAGGGCGGTGAGCTGGGGTACGCGTTGAGCCACGCCTACGGCGCCGCGTTCGACCACCCGGATCTCGTGGTGGCCTGTGTGGTCGGCGACGGCGAGGCGGAGACCGGGCCGCTGGCCGGGAGCTGGCTCTCCAACGTGTTCCTCAACCCGGCGCGCGACGGCGCGGTGTTGCCCATCCTGCACCTCAACGGCTACAAGATCGCTGGCCCGACGGTGCTGGCCCGGATCCCCGAGACCGACCTGATCGACCTCATGCGCGGTTCGGGCTACCAGCCGTACGTGGTGGCCGGCGACGACCCCGCCCAGGTGCACCGCGCCCTCGCCGCGACGATGGACCGCGTGCTGGACGAGATCGCCGAGATCCAGCGGCGGGCCCGCTCCGGTGGCGGCATCGAACGTCCCCGCTGGCCGATGATCGTTCTGCGTACGCCGAAGGGCTGGACCGGCCCGCGAGAGGTCGACGGCACCCAGGTGGAGGGCACGTACCGCGCCCACCAGGTGCCCCTGTCGGGGGTCCGCGACAATCCGGCGCACCTGGCCGAGCTGGAACGGTGGCTGCGCAGCTACCGGCCGGAGGAGCTGTTCGACGCGACCGGTGCGCCGGTGGACGAGTTGCGGACGCTGCCGCCGCGCGGTGACCGGCGGATGAGCGCCAACCCGGTCACCAACGGCGGTGTGGTGCTGCGCGACCTGTCCCTGCCGGACTTCCGCGACTACGGGGTGGAGGTCCCCGAACCGGGCGAGCCGATGGCCGGCGCGACCGGGGTGCTCGGGCCGTGGATCCGCGACGTCATCAGCGCCAACCCGGAGACCTTCCGGCTGTTCGGCCCGGACGAGGTCGCGTCCAACCGGTTGGGCGCAGCGTTCGAGGTGACCGGTCGGGCCTGGGTGGCCGCCACCGTGCCCGGCGACGACCACCTCTCGCCCGATGGTCGGGTCATGGAGGTGCTCTCCGAGCACCTGTGCCAGGGCTGGCTGGAGGGCTACCTGCTGACCGGCCGGCACGGTGTGTTCACCAGCTACGAGGCGTTCATCCACATCGTCGACTCGATGCTCAACCAGCACGCCAAGTGGCTGAAGGTGACCCGCGCCATCCCGTGGCGGCAGCCGATCGCCTCGCTGAACTACCTGCTGTCCAGCCACGTCTGGCGCCAGGACCACAACGGTTTCTCCCACCAGGACCCGGGCTTCATCGACCACGTGGTCAACAAGAAGGCCGAGGTGGTGCGGGTCTACCTGCCGGCGGACGCCAACACCCTGCTCGCCACGATGGATCACTGCCTGCGCAGCCGGCACTACATCAACGTGGTGGTGGCCGGTAAGCAGCCCGCGCCGAACTGGCTGACGATGACCGAGGCGATCCAGCACACCCGCCGTGGCCTGGGGATCTGGGAGTGGGCCAGCAACGACGGCGGCAGCGTTCCGGACGTGGTGCTCGCCTGCTGCGGGGACGTGCCCACCCTGGAGGCGCTGGCCGCCGCCGAACTGCTGCACCAGCACCTCCCGGAGCTGAAGGTGCGGCTGGTCAACGTGGTCGACCTGATGCGGCTCCAGCCGGACACCGAGCATCCGCACGGCCTGACCGACAACGAGTTCGACACCATCTTCACCGAGGACCGGCCGATCATCTTCGCCTATCACGGCTACCCGTGGCTGATCCACCGCCTCACCTACCGCCGCAGCAACCACGAGAACCTGCACGTGCGCGGCTACAAGGAGGAGGGCACCACCACCACCCCGTTCGACATGGTGATGCTCAACGACCTGGACCGATTCCACCTGGTCATCGACGTCATCGACCGGGTGCCCGGGCTGGCCGCTCGCGCCGCGCACCTGCGCCAGCGGATGGTCGACGCCCGGCAGACGGCCCGCGACTACACCCGCCAGTACGGCGAGGACGACCCCCAGGTCGCCGAGTGGCGCTGGGTCCGCGAAACCGACCCGACCAACCCCTGAGGAGTACGACGTGCGTGACGCGGAGATCCTGGTCGGCTACGACGGCTCCACCGACGCCTCGGTGGCCGTGGACTGGGCGCTGGAGGAGGCTCGGCACAGCGGCCAACCGGTGCGGCTGGCGTACGTCTTCGAATGGCTGACCGTGGCCGGCTGGGTCGGCCCGGGCGTGGCGCCCGGGGTCTGGCCGGACGAAACCGCCCGCCGGCAGGTCGAAGGCCTGGTCCGCAAGGCCGCGGCGGACGCCACCGCCACCCACCCCCGGCTGAGGGTCACCGGCGAGGTGTACGACGGGCCGCCTGCCCTGGTGTTGCAGGAACGCTCGGCCGAGGCCGGGATGCTGGTGCTCGGCAGCCGGGGCCACGGCGGATTCGGAGGCCTGCTGGCCGGGTCGACGGCCGTGTCGGTCGCCGCGCACGCACACTGCCCGGTCGTGGTGGTCCGGGACGGGGCCGGCAGCGCTCCGGTCGACGCGTCGACCGGCCCGGTGGCGGTCGGCGTGGACGGCTCGGACCCGTCGCTGGTGGCACTCGGCTTCGCGGCGGAACGGGCCGCGCAGCGGCAGGTGCCGCTGCGCGTCCTGCACGCCTGGACACCAGGCCCCGGCGGGGCGGCCGGGGTGCCCGACGAGCGGGCTGCGGTGGAGCAGGCACTGGAACCGTGGCGGCGAACATTCCCCGAGCTGGACATGACCGTCGACCTCGTCCCAACCAGCCCGGCGGCGATGCTGATCGAGGTGAGTCGCGACGCGCGGCTGGTGGTGGTCGGCAGCCGCGGCCGGGGCGGGCTGGCCGGAATGCTGCTCGGCTCGGTCAGCCAACAGCTCATCCAGCACGCCAACTGCCCGGTCGCGGTGGTCCGGGAACGCTGACCACAGCGCAAGCACCGCGTCATGAGGCACGACGAGCAGAGATGGAAGGTCGTGACCATGAGTCCGGAGAGCCAGCTGACCACCGCACTGGCGGAGGCCGCCGCCACCGCCGGCCACGCCCCCTCGGTGCACAACACCCAGCCGTGGCGTTGGCGGGTGCTGCCCGACGCGCTGGAGCTGCGCTCGGTCGCCGACCGGCAGCTCGCCGCCACCGACCCGGAGGGCAGGCTGCTCGCGATCAGCTGCGGCACCGCCCTGCACCATGCCCGGCTCGCGCTGGCGGCCGAGGGGTGGAGCGCCGTGGTGCAACGGCTGCCCAACCCCGGCGACGGCGAGCTGCTGGCCCGGCTGACCGACCTGGGCCAGACCCCGGCAGACCCGGACGCCATGCACATGGTGCAGTGCATGCAGGTCCGGCGCACCGACCGGCGGCCGGTCAGCGACGAGCCGGTGCCGTCCACGGCGATCGAGCAGATCACCCGGGCGATCGGCGCGGAGGGCTGCCGGTTGCAGATCCTCGACCGCGACCAGGTGCTGGAGTTGGCCGCTACCGCAGGGCACGCCGACACAATCGAGACCGAGGATCCGGAGCTGCGCGCCGAGCTGGACTACTGGACCAGCCGTGCCGGTGAGGGCACCGGCCTGCCGGCGGAGGTGCTGCCCGAGCAGCCACCGCAGACCACCGTGCCGGGCCGCGACTTCGGCCGCCGCGGCAGCCTGCCCGTGGGTCCCGGTCACGACCGCATGGCGGTGTACGCGATGCTGCACGGCGACGAGGACGAGCGGGACAGCTGGTTGCGTGCCGGGGAGGCGCTGTCCGCCGGCTGGCTGACCGCCACTCGGCTCGGTGTGTCGGTGGTGCCGCTCAGCGCCGTGGTAGAGGTGCCCGGCACCCGGCAGACCCTGCGTCAGCTGCTCTCCGGGATCGGTTTCCCCTACATCGTGCTGCGGTTGGGCATCGCGGACCCGGCACACGCGGGCCCGCCGCACACGCCGCGACTGACCGCCGCGCAGGTGGTCGACACCTCCGCGCTGCGTGGCGAGCAGGGCTGACAGATCTGGCCAGGAGGGTCACCGGCGCTACCATCGCCCGGTGACCAGCAGCGCTCCGCAACCCCGTCAGGAGTCGCCGACAGCCCCGTCGCTCGGGCTGAGCCCTCTGTCGCGGGTCCGTCTCGACGAGCTGCTGCAGGAGATGCTGGTCCGAGTCGGTGAGGTCGTCACCAGCCGGGAGAGGTTGCGCGCCCTGCTCGACGCGGTGGTCGGCATCGGCACCAACCTGGATCTGCGCACCACCCTGCAACGCATCGTGCAGGCGGCCTGCGAGCTGGTCGGCGCCCGCTACGGCGCACTGGGCGTCGTCGGCGCGGACCGGTTGCTGTACGACTTCATCGTGCACGGCATCACTCCCGAGCAGCACGAGCAGATCGGCGACCTGCCGCACGGGCGGGGCGTGCTCGGCCTGCTCATCGACGACCCACAGCCGCTGCGGATGCCGGACATCACCCAGCATCCCCGCTCGTTCGGGTTCCCGGCGAACCACCCGCCGATGCACAGCTTCCTGGGCGTGCCGGTGCGGATCCGCGACCAGGTGTTCGGCAACCTCTATCTGGCCGAGAAGGAGGGCGGCGCACAGTTCACCGAGGACGACGAGGAGATCGTCGTCGCGCTCGCCGCCGCCGCTGGCGTGGCCATCGAAAACGCCCGTCTGTACGCCCTGGCGCACCGGCGGGAACGCTGGCTGGCCGCCACCGCCGAGATCACCACCGTGCTGCTCGGCGAGGTGCGCCGCGCCGACGCGTTGGCGTTGGTCGCCCGCCGCGCCCGGGAGGTCTCGGAGGCCGAGTTGGCGCTGATGCTGCTCTACGACGCCGACGCCGACCAGTTCACCGTCGAGGTGGTCGACGGCGCGGACGAGCAGGCCCGGACGTTGGTCGGCGCGATCCTGCCCGCCGCCGACACGAGCTTCGGCGCGGCGGTCGCCGAGGGCCGGCACGACCAGGTGGACGACCTGGCGCACGCCGCACCGTGGCCGGCGCTCCTGCACACCGGCCCGGCGATGATCTCACCACTGGCGACCGCCGACACGCTGCACGGCGTGCTGATCGTGGCACACCGGCTCGAGCGCGGCGGCGCTGCCAGTGACGAGGACGTGGCACTGCTCGGCAGCTTCGCCGGGCAGGCGGCGTTGGCCATGGAACGAGCCCGCGGCCAGGAGGAACGCGAATTGCTCGTGGTTCTGGAGGACCGCGAGCGGATCGCCCGTGACCTGCACGACGTGGTGATCCAACGGCTCTTCGCCACCGGTCTGCAACTGCAGAGCGCCGCACCGATGATGGCCCGTTCGGAGGTGGCCAAGCGGATCAACGCTGCCGTCGACGACCTGGACGCCACCATCCGCGACATCCGCCGGACCATATTCGAGCTACGCACGCCGATGACGGCGGCGCTGCGCACCGAGATCCGCGAGGCGATCGAGTTGGCCGCCGAGTCGCTGGGCTTCAAGCCGCACCTGGAGCTGACCGGGCCAGTGGACAGCGCCGTCCCGGACGCCATCCGCCCGGACCTCACCGCCGTGCTGCGCGAGGCACTGTCCAACGTGGTCCGCCACGCGCAAAGCACTCACGTCGACGTGGCCGTACGCGTCGACACCGGCAACGTCACCGTGACCGTCACCGACGACGGGGTTGGTTGCGACCCTGCCGCCGCCCGGGGTGGTCTGGTCAACCTGCGCGAGCGCGCCGACCGGCTCGGCGGCATTTTCACCGTCAGCCGGGTCGAGCCGCACGGCACCGAGCTGCACTGGGCCGCGCCGCTGCGCGACTGACCCGGGCAGATCAGGGGGTCTTGCCGAGCAGCCGGGTGGCCAGGACAGCGGCCTGGGTACGGCGTTCCAGGCCCAGCTTGGCCAGCACGCTGGAGACGTAGTTCTTCACGGTCTTCTCGGCCAGGAACATCCGCCCGGCGATTTCCCGGTTGGTGAGCCCCTCCGCCACGTACTCCAGGATCCGCCGCTCCTGCTCGGTGAGCGACTTCAGCTCGCGCGGCTGCTCGACGCCATTGCGGATGCGCTCCAGCACCCGGGCGGTGACGATCGGGTCGAGCAGTGACTGCCCGGCCGCGACCCGGCGCACCGCGTCGACCAGGTCGGTGCCGCGGATCTGCTTGAGCACGTACCCGGCGGCACCAGCCATGATCGCCGCGAACAGCGCCTCGTCGTCCTCGTACGAGGTGAGGATCAGGCCCCTGATGGACGAGTCGACCGCGCGGACATCGCGGCACACGTCGATGCCGTTGCCATCGGGCAGCCGTGCGTCGAGGATCGCCACGTCGGGCCGCAACGCCGGGATGCGACGGACCGCCTCCTGCGCGGAGCCGGACTCGCCGACCACCTCGATGTCGCCGCTGCTCTGCAGCAGGTCGGCCAGGCCACGGCGGACGACTTCATGGTCGTCGAGGAGGAACACGCGGATCATCCTTCGTTTCTACCCGGTGCCCACGCCTCGCCACACGGGCCGAAGGTCCCGACCAGGCCGGGCCGAGGTCCGGCGTCCGGCCGAGGGCGACGCCCGGGGCGATCGGGCCGGACGGATCGGGACGTCCGGCCCTGCTCAGCACCCCGCTGACGGACGGACCGTAGAGGTGCGCCGGCGTCGCGGTACCAACCGCCGCAATCGCCGGCGAACCGGGAGAGGAGTACCGCCATGGACATCGGCTACACCGAGGCCCACCTACGGGCCGCCGCCGTGGACGCGGTCCGGGCGCCGTCGTTACACAACACCCAACCGTGGCGGTTTCGGCTGCGCGAGGGCGGCATCGAGGTGTTGGCCGACCCGACCCGACGGTTGCCGGCGTCCGACCCGAGCGGGTGGGCTGTCCGGATCGCCTGCGGCGCGGCGTTGTTCAACCTCCGAATGGCACTGGCCGTGGCCGGCAGGCCAGCTCGGGTGCGGCTGCGCCCCGACCCGGCCGAGCCGGACCTGTTGGCCCGACTGGTGCCGGACGTCGCACGCCGACCCACCCCCGCCGAGCAGAGCCTGTACGCGGCCATCCCCCGCCGGTTCAGCAACCGGTTGCCGTTCTGGCCGGACCCGGTGCCGGCCGACGCGCGGTGGCGCCTCGGCGAGGCGGCCCGTGGTGAGCAGTGCTGGTTGGAGCTGCTGATCGGGGTCAGCGCGGTCACTGCCTTCGGTGAGATCGCCCGCGGCGCACACAGGGTGCTGGAACGCGATCCCGCGTACCGGGCCGAGCGCGTGCGGTGGCTGCGCGAGGAGCCCGCGCCGGACGGCGTACCCGTCTCGGCCGGCGGCCCACAGAGCGAGCCGCAGGACGTGCTGCCGGCGCGTGGCTTCGGCGGGCGCGACCGGGCCCCGGGCCGAGACTTCGAGCCGGAGCCCCTGGTGGGGGTGCTCGGCTCGGCGGGCAACACCGCTGTGGACCAGGTGATCGCCGGGCAGGCCCTGCAACGGCTGCTGCTCGCCGCCACCGACGTCGGGCTCAGCGTGTCGCTGCTCTCCCAGCCCATCGAGGTGCCCACCGCTCGGGAGCAGCTACGGCTGTCGCTGGGACGGCTCGGCACGCCGCAGATGGTGCTGCGGATCGGGTACGGCCAGCCGGGCCGACCGACCCCCCGCCGCAGCATCGACGACGTGCTCGACCTGCCGGTGGTGCCGGCCTGAGCTCATCGACGCTGGCGCGGTCAGGTCGCGAGCACAGCGGCCTCCCGGGTCGGGTCCAGCCCGATCGAGCTGTGCAGCGGTCGCCCGGCGCGCGGCGGAACCACGTCCACCTCGCGGAGCCACCGCCACGTGTCGTCGACGGTCTCGGCCAACGACCGGCAGGTCAGACCGGCGGCGAAGGCGCGGGTCACGTCCCGCTCCAGCAACCCCCGGTAGGGGTGGCCGGCCGGCAACCAGATCGGCAGGTCGCTCCAGGGCTCCACACCGGCGGCGAGGATCGACGCCGGATCGGTCCAGCGCAGCCGGACGTCGGCACCGGTGGCAGCGACGCAGGCGCCGAGCAGCTCACCCATCGTGGTCTGACCGGGACGACCGATCGCGTTGAACGTGCCGCCCAGCCGCCGGGCGCCCGCGTCCAGCATCCACCCCGCCAGGTCGCGTACGTCGATGTACTGCACCGGCAGCTCGGCCGGCCCGGGGGCGAGCACGTCGCCGCCCCGCTCGATGCGTCGCAGCCACCAGGGCAGCCGGCCGATGTCCTCGCCCGGGCCAAGGATCAGCCCGGCCCGGGCGACGAGCGCACGGTCGCCGAAGGCCTCCCGCACCGCGCGCTCGGCACCGGACTTGAGCTGCGGGTAGTCGCCGTCGACGGAGTCCGGGTCGGCGTCCACCACCGGGGAGTCCTCGTTCAGCCCGAGTGCGGCCGGGTCGGCGTAGACCGACCCACTGGACACGTACACGTAGTGGTCGACCGCGTCGACCAGCGCGCGGGCGGCGTCCCGGGCAGCGCGGGGCGCGCCGTCCCAGGTGTCCACCACCACGTCCCACTCGCCGCCGGCGAGGGCCGCCAGGCCGTCCGGTTCGGTGCGGTCACCCCGCAACCGGTGTACGCCGGCAGGCACCGTGCCGTGCAGCCCTCGGTTGAACACCGTCACCGTCCAGCCGCGGCGCACCGCCTCGGTGACCGTCGCCCCGCCCACGAAACCCGTACCGCCAAGCACCAGCAATCTCATGCGCTCCACCCTGCCCGCGCGAGTCGGCGGAAGACGTCCCCGTTCGCCGGTAGCGGATCTGCCCCTGGCAGAACCGTCAGGTGAGCAGCCGATCCAGTGGCCGTGGGATGGCACCCGGGTCGAGGGCGCCGACGAGCGCGCGAGCGTACCGCGCCTTGCGCCCGCTCATCGTGCCCATGAAGCGGCGCAGTTGCCGCTCGATCGTCCGGTCGCGCTGCGCGGGCTGGTTCTGGAAGACCCGGAACTTCGCCAGATCGCGCTCGGCATCGATGACCTGTTCGACACCGGCGCTGCCGAGCGCACGGATCAGCTCGTCCTCCAGGTCGGTCACGCACACGTGGAAGCCGAGCGCCTCCATCGCCGAGCGGCTCAGCTCGGCGCCGAAGCCGGCCTGCTCCAGCCCTCGCCGGAAGAAGCCCTCCTCGGCCTCGTCGCAGAGCCCTCGTACGGTCAGCGCCAGCCCCTGGACGCCGAAGAGCCGCAGGTACCGGGCGACACTCATCGCTCCGCCGATCGGCAGGACGCACACGCCCTCACCAGCCAGGTCGCGGTCACGCCGGTCGGCGAGCGTCTCCACCGCGTACTGGTCGCTGAGCCCTTCGACGAGCACGACGGTGCTCAGCTCGCCCGCCAGCGCACGGGCCAGTGTGGCGGCTGCCGCGGCGTCCGCACCGCCGGCCGCCCAGACGTGCACGGCGGCTCGGAAGCGGTCCGGCTCTCGCACAGCTCAGAGTCTCGCAAGCTCCTACCGGGACCGCCATCGGATTGTGAACGGGGTGGCTTCCTGAGCTTGCTCGCAACAAGGGGCCACAACCAGAACGGCTCGTTACCAGACTTCCGGTAACGAGCCGTTGACCTGTCGGTCCAGTTGGTGGGCGATACTGGGTTTGAACCAGTGACCTCTTCCGTGTCAAGGAAGCGCGCTCCCACTGCGCCAATCGCCCGTGGTGACCGCCCGAGGCGGGTCGAGAGCGGACGACGGGATTCGAACCCGCGACCCTCACCTTGGCAAGGTGATGCGCTACCAGCTGCGCTACGTCCGCACGTCCCCGACAAGCGCCGGCGACAGGTGAACTCTACCCGATGCCAAGATCGCTTGGCGCGGCACCCTGGGGGCGACGGTTGCACTGGTCGGCACCGGGGTACTGAGGGGCTCGACAGCGCACCACATCCCCCTAAGGAGGCTGTCGTGGGTATCGGCACCAGCATCTTCCTGATCGCGCTCGGCGCGATCCTCACCTTCGCGCTGGACGCGAGCGTCGGCGGCATCAACCTCGATGTGGTCGGCTGGATCCTGATGGGGGCCGGCGTACTCGGCCTGATCATGACCACGCTGATCTGGGGTCGCCGCCGCGAGGTGGTCACCACCACTGAGCAGCCGGTGGAGTACCGCCAGGTCGAGGAGCGGCGGGACATCGCCCCGCCGCTGTGACGCCACCACTGTTCATCGCTGACGCAGCTCGATTCCGGGCCGGCCGCCGCACTGAAGCGGCCGGCTCGGCACCGCTCAACGCATCAGCGCGTTGAGCGTGCCGTAGTCGAGGGCGTCCGCCAGCGCGCCGTACGTGCCCACGCGGAGCGCCTCTTCCGCCGCCCGGCGAGCGACCGCGTACGCGGCCTCCGCGACCGACGAGCCGAGGCTCACCCGGGCCACCCCCAGCCGGGCCAACTCCTCCACCGCTGGCGCGCCCGGACCGGCAAGCACGTTCAGCGGCGCCGGTACCGCCCGCACCAGCGCGCGGATGGTGGCCGGGTCGACCACCCCGGGCACGAAGATGCCATCCGCGCCGGCCGCGAGATAGGCGACGGCTCGGGCCACGGTCTCGTCGACGCCCCCGGAACCGCTGAGGAACGTGTCGATCCGAGCGTTGACGTAGAGCGGCAGCCCGGCCTCGTCGGCCGCAGTCCGCACGGCGCCAATCCGGCCACACTGGTCGGCCACGTCGCGCAACGACGGGCCGGCATCACGTCGGGCGTCCTCGATGTTCACGCCGACGGCGCCGGCGTCGATCACCGCGCGGATGGTCGCGCCCACCTCGGCCGTGGTCGCACCGTACCCGGACTCGATGTCCGCGGTGACCGGCAGCGACACCGAGGCGGCGACCCGGCCGACCAGGTCGACGGCCGCGTCGCGGCCGAGGACGTCGCCGTCGGATACCCCCAGGCTCCAGGCGACGCCGGCGCTGGTGGTGGCCACCGCGCGGCTGCCGGCGTCCGCCACGATGCGGGCGCTCGCGGCGTCCCAGGCGTTGACCAGGACCAGCGGCGACCCAGGGGTGTGCAGGGATCGGAACAGTTCGGCTCGGGTGTGTTGTTCGCTCACCCGGCAAGTCTCGGACGCCCCCGACCTCGGCGGTAATGTTTCAGTCCCAGCTGAATCCACCGGGGGTGCCGTGGTCGCCATCAGCCTGTCGGCGGGTGCCGTCGCCCGCATCCGGTTCGCCGTCTCCTGCCTGTGGGAGGCCGTCGCGAGCATCCGGGTGCTGCGCGACCCCGGGGACCACGCGGTGCACCTGCCCTGGGTACGCCGGGTCCGTCCACCGCTGGTCGAGGCAGGGTTGGCCGGCCCGAACGGAGGGCTGCTCTGGCAACTGGTGCCGGCCCCGCCCGGCTACCTGGCCGACTTCCTCACCCCGCCTCCCACCGGCCTCATCCCAGACCTCGCCGCCGAACTGGCCGCCCTGCGGGCCACCCCGGGCGACACGGTCCGCGCGCACCTGGATCTCTACCCGGGGGAACGCACTCCGGCGCTCGCCGCCCTGTACGCCGACCCGCCGGCCGGCCTACAGCGGCTGACCGAGGAGATCGAGGCGTACTGGCGGATCGCCCTGGCCCCGGACTGGCCACGGCTGCGGCTGCTGCTCGACGCGGACGTCACCGCTCGCACCCGACTGTTGGCCGAGGAAGGCGCGGCGGCGCTCCTCAACGACCTGCACCGGCAGGTCCGGTGGGAGGCCGACACCCTGCTCGTCGCGCAGCGGCACTGCCTGGCTCCGGACGTCACGGACGGCCCGGGCCTGGTGCTGATCCCGTCGGTCTTCGTCTGGCCGTCGGTGCTGAGCGTGTCCGCCGGGGACGCGCCGCAGCTCGCCTATCCCGCCCGTGGGCTCGGCACACTCTGGGAGCGCTCGACCGGCGTCCCGGAAGCGCTGGCCGCCGTGCTCGGTCGCGGGAGGGCACGGCTGCTCACCGAGCTGACCTCACCGGTCAGCACCACCGAGTTGGCCCGTCGTAGCGAGATGTCGCCCGCCGGGGTCTCCCAACACCTCACCGCGTTGCGCGCGGCCGGTCTGGTGGTGACGCACCGGCGCGGCCGGGCGCTGCTCAGCGCCCGCACCGACCTCGCCGAGGCGCTGCTCTCCGCGACCGGGTAGGCCGTCGATCACCGATCGCATTTCCGCAGGTCAATCGGGTCCAATGCCCCGAGTTACGATCAGGAACCATGGAGTCTCTCGACACGGTGCTGGCCGCGCACCGGGCGTATCTGCTCGGTTGGAACATCGGCGTGGCCGGGGACCCGGACCTCCCGACCTACCGCAGCGACGTGCCGCACGCGACCCTCAACGGCGTGCTGCGCGTGGCGGGACGCGCACCGCAGGACGCGCTCGCCGAGGCCCGGCAGCGACTCCACGGCGTACCCCGGGTCTGGTGGGTTGGCCCGGACAGCGACCCGGGCACGGCGGACGGCCTGGCCGAGCTCGGCGCCGCCGAGGTCGCCCGCCTGCCGATCATGACCGTGGCGATCGGGGAGGCAGCCGCCGTCCCGGCACCAGCCGGCCTGGACATCACCGAAACCACCGACCTCGACACGTTCGTCCCGGCCTACGCCCGGGTATCCGGAATACCGGCGGAGGGCGTGGCGGCGACGATCGAACGGGAGAAGGCGTTCGCCGGCGACGGCACCGTGATCCGGCTGGCCGGTCGCCTCGACGACGGCGGGATCGTCGGAACGACCGTCGCCTGGCTCCGCCAGGGCCTGGTCACGCTCTACTTCGTGGGCACGCAGCCCGAGCAGCGGCGAAGGGGCATCGGCGCGGCCATGACCAGCGCCGCGCTGAGACTCGCCGCCGAGCGGGGCGCCCGTACGGCCGCCCTCACCTCGTCGCCCATCGGTGAGTCGGTCTACCGCAACCTCGGCTTCCGGCCGGTGGGCGAGTTCCGACTGCTCACCTTCTGAGCCGCCACCCGGCAAGGCAAAGGCCGCTTGAGGAAGCCTTGACTACGGGGGTCAGACAGCGTTGTCTTTCCCGTGGTGATGTGCCTGGGGAGGTAAAACAGTGGTCGAAGACAGGTCCCTCGTGTTCTGCGTAACCGCTGACGTGTCGGTTCGCGAGCGGATGGTCCGGCGCCTTGACGGGCTCGGCACCCTGGTGATCTGCACCGACCTGGCGGAACTTCAGGCGATGATCGGTCCACCCCTGACCGGCGGGCCGGCCCCGGTGCTCAGCCCCGAGACCAGCCCCGCCTCCGCTCCGGCCGCCGCCTCCGGTCGGATCAGTCTGCGTGACCTTGTGATCGATCCGCTTCATCACCTGGCGACGTGGCGCGGACAACCGCTGACCCTGACCCGACTCGAGCGCGACCTGCTCACCCAACTCGCCACCGCACCGGTCGGAGTCTGGACGTACGAGAGGCTCTTCGAGTCGGTCTGGGGCAGTGCGTACCTCGGCGACACATCGGTCCTGCACTCGGCGATGAAGCGGTTACGCCGCAAACTGCGCGCTGCCGACGACACCCTGCGCGTGCAGACCGTACGCGGGGTTGGTTACCGGCTCGCCCTGGCGTGAAGCCTCGCCCCGGCTCTCGCGGAGGGTTCAGGCCGCCAGCGGGCGCTGCTCGGTGAAACCCATGATGAGCTGCCGTTCGGCGAACAGCCACGTTCCGTCGACACGTGTGAACGTGTCGCGGTAGCGAATGGTCATTGCCGTCAGGGTTCGTGCACCGGCGGCGTTGGTCACCATGTGGGCAATGCAGTAGGTCTCGCCCGTCGCCTGGTCACCGCTCAACGTCAACACCGTGCTCTGGCCGTTGAAGTGGAAGGTCTGCTCGAAGTCCTTCAACGTCGCCGTGACGCCGGACCCGATTTCGTCCCGGCCGGTCAGCACCTGGACGGGTTCATTTGTGCTGGGGTCGCCGGTGTAGACGGCGACCCGACCATTCTCTGCGTACAGCGCCGCCTGCCCCCCGAAATCCCTTACGTCTGCGCGACGGGCATAGGCATCGACCAGATCGCGCAGGGCGGAGCGGTCGGCGAACTGCTGAAGAGAAACGTCTGAAGACATGATTATTCCTTTGGGGCATCCGAGGGTCCTCGATCGGCCCGGCGAGCCGAACCGTCAAGTGGTTGACGAGACCAATCCTCCGCAGCGGGGTTCGCCGCGTCCAACACCTTTTTCCTGTGCCGACCACAGTCTGATCCTGTACCCGCTGCCGACTGCCATGAAGCTGGCATCTCGCACAACGCGGCGTCAGGGTGAGGTTAGCGTGTAAAACCCCGTGGGGCGGCGGGTTGACCGACCTCGCCGAGTGCGCCACAGGGGCAGACTGTCACTGCCTCAGGAAACATGTGTTGGACCGTGCCGTGCGCCTGCAATAAGAATGGTTCTCGCAAACAGTTACCGAGAACCGACACCTATCAGGAGCAAGACATGACAGGTCAGACCCAGGACCGCGTGTGGCTAATCACGGGGTGCTCAAGCGGTTTCGGCCGTGAGATTGTGCTCGCCGCAGTGGCCGCGGGTGACCGGGTGATGGCGACAGCGCGCCGTCCCGAAGTTCTGCAGGACCTCGCCGATCTCGGCAAGGGGCAGGTCAGCACCTACGCTCTGGACGTCACCGATCCCAATTCCGTCCAGGCTGCGGTAGAGGCGACGATGGCACTATTCGGCCGGATCGACGTCCTCGTCAACAACGCCGGATTCCTCATGATGGGCGCCGTCGAGGAACTCACCACGGAGCAACTGCGTGAGCAGATGGAGGTCCTGTTCTTCGGCGCCGCCCAGACAACGAAGGCCGTACTGCCAAGTATGCGCGAGCGGGGTAGCGGAACCATCGTGCAGATGAGCTCGATGGGTGGACAAACGAGCTTCCATGCCTTCGGGGCCTACCATGCCGGAAAGTTCGCTCTCGAAGGCCTGTCCCAGACCCTGGCGGGAGAAGTTGCCCCATTCGGTGTGCGCGTCGTGATGGTGGAACCGGGAGCATTCCGCACGCGGATCAACAGCAGCAAGAGCGAGGCGACGGTCATCGACGCCTACAGTGGCACCGCCGGGGCTTTCCGCGCCTACGTCAATGCGATGCAGGGCTCCGAGGAAGGCGACCCCGCCAAGGCCGCCGCTGCCATTGTCACCGCGGTCGACAGCGACAATCCGCCCCTTCGGCTCGCGCTGGGTGGCGACGCGGTCGACGGGCTCCGCGCCGAGCTCGAGTCACGTCTGGCCGACCTTGATGCCTGGGAAGGGCTGAGCCGCTCGACCGCGGTGTCCTGACACGCCGCCCAGGTGAGCCTGCCGGCTTGATCCGCACGACCAACCAGAACGGCTCGTTACCGGAAACTTCCGGTAACGAGCCGTTTGACGTGCTCATCCAACTGGTGGGCGATACTGGGTTTGAACCAGTGACCTCTTCCGTGTCAAGGAAGCGCGCTCCCACTGCGCCAATCGCCCGTGCCTTTGTTGCCGAGGTGGGGACGGGATTTGAACCCGCGTACACGGCTTTGCAGGCCGTTGCCTCGCCTCTCGGCCACCCCACCGAGGTTGCCCCCGTCATGCGTGGCGGCAGCTCCGAGCGGACGACGGGATTCGAACCCGCGACCCTCACCTTGGCAAGGTGATGCGCTACCAGCTGCGCTACGTCCGCACGCCCCCGGACGTTCCCGGGTGACGGATGAGAACTTTAGCCGAGCCGGTGAACTACTGCCAACTCGGGGTCGTTCCGGCGCGTCCCACCCGCCATGGGCGGGACCGGGACCACCGCCGGCAGGCTTCCTAGGCGGCTGGTCTGATGACTCGACGGGTCACCGACCGTCACATTCCGGCGCCGCCAGGCCAGGAACACCACCGCCGCCCCGGATGCCGGCCGACGGACCTGTACGCGCGCCGACCACTCGCGGCGGACCTCGACGAACATCTCTTGAAGGAACGACCGACGATAGCCCCAGGAATTGTCCGGCTTCCGACTGTCGCATCGCGGATCGGACGGCGGCGGTAACTGTTCGTGTTCACTCGAATGGGCTACGGTAACCGTCGTGACGAGACGTGCGGCCGAGATCCGCCTGGATGCCCTGCTGCGCACCGCCTGCGACGTGATCGTGGAGCGGGGTCTGGCCAACACCCGGACGGCGGACGTGGCGCAGGCCGCCGGGGTGAGTCAAGCATTGGTTTTCTACCACTTCGCCACCAAGGAACGGTTGCTCGCGCAGGCTTTCGCGTACGCGGTCGAGCAGGATCTGGCTCGACTGGACGCGGTGACCCGCTCCTCGGCCCCGCCGCTGACCAAGCTCCGCCGGATCCTCAAGCTCTACACCCCGGCCGGACGGGCGACCTCGTGGTCTATGTGGATCGACGGCTGGTCCGAGTCGCTGCGTACCCCGGAATTGGAGAAGGTCTCCCGCCGACTCGACCTGCGCTGGCGGCAGGACCTGGCGGCGGTGATCTCCGCCGGGGTGGCCGACGGCACCTTCCAGTGCGCCGACCCGGACGGCGCCGCCTGGCGGATCAGCGCGGTGATGGACGGCCTTGCCGTGCAGCTCGCCGTGCACGACCGGGTGATCTCCCGCCGACAGTTCGGCGAGTGGGTCCGCCTGGTCACGGCTCGGGAGCTCGGCCTGGACCTGGCCGATCTGGACTGAGCCGGGCGGCCAGGCGCTGATCTCAGCGCACCAGGCCGGGCAAAACGGCTCGGCCCGCCGCGCGGACCGGAACAATCGGCAGCATGGATCTGCTGGAGGCGTACCGCCGGAGCCTGGCCGAATTCATCGACCGGGTGCACCAGGTCGAGCCCGGCCAGTGGTCCGACCCGACACCCTGCGCGGAGTGGGACGTACGCGCGCTGGTCAACCACGTGGTGCGTGAGGACCGGTGGAGCGTTCCGCTGCTCGCCGGCCGGACCATCGACGAGGTCGGCGACCGGCTCGACGGCGACCAACTCGGCACCGACCCGATCTCGATGGCGCGGGAGGCGGCCGCGCAGGCGGAGATCGCCGCCACCCATCCCGGCACCATCGACCGCACCGTGCACCTCTCCAGCGGCGAGACCCCGGCGGCGGAATACCTCAAGCAACTCCTCGCCGAACATCTCATCCACGGCTGGGACGTGGCGGTGGCGATCGGGGCGCAGCCGCGTTTCGATCCGGCCGTGGTGCGCGCCGCCTCCGGATGGTTCGCCGGCCAGATCGACAACTACCGGCGCAACAACCTGGTCCGGAGCGGGGTGCGGGTGCCCGACGACGCAGACGAGCAGGATCACCTGTTGGCAGCCTTCGGCCGCGACCCGGACTGGGCGCCGGGCGACTGACCTCGGCGGTGGACGTTGGCCCGCGCCCGGTCGCCGCCGTAGTGGGCCAGCACCCGACGGTCCATCACCCGGCGCCACAGCGGCGGCACCAGCGCGACCACCACCATCGTGGCGTAGCCGGCCGGCAACCGCGGTGAGATGTCGAAGCTGCGCAGGGTCTGGTAGCGGCGCAGCGGGTTGGCGTGATGGTCGCTGTGCCGTTGGAGCTGGAAGAGGAAGACGTTGGTGACCGTGCGGTCGCTGTTCCAGCTGTGCCGCGGGTCGACCTTCTCGTAGCGGCCGGCGGCGTTGCGCTGCCGGGCCAGCCCGTAGTGCTCCAGGTAGTTGACCACCTCCAGCAGGGAGAAACCGACCACCGCCTGGAGGAGCAGGAACGGCAGCACCCCGGGGCCGAGGGCCAGGGACAGCGCCGCGTACAGCAGCAGGGTCATGGCCCAGGCGTTGAGCACGTCGTTTCGGTGGGTCCAGGGTGACCGGCCGCGGATGCGGAACCGGCTGCTCTCCAGCCGCCAGGCCGAGCGCAGGCTACCGAAGACGGTACGCGGCCAGAACGCCCAGAAGCTCTCCCCCAGCCGGGAGCTGGCCGGATCCTCCCGGGTGGCGACCCGCACGTGGTGGCCACGGTTGTGCTCGACGTAGAAGTGCCCGTAGCCGGTCGGCGCCAGGGCCACCTTGGACAACCAGCGCTCCACCCGCTCCCGCTTGTGGCCCAGCTCGTGGGCGGTGTTGATGGCGATGCCGTTGACCACACCGACGGTGGCGACCAGGCCGGCAGCGCCCGCCAGCGAGAGTGCGCCGCGAGTCCACACCGCGCCGCAGAGCACCAGGGCCGCGTACTGGGCCGGTAGGTAGAGGTAGGTCAGCCAGCGGTAGTAGCCGTCGGCGGACAGTCGGGGCACGGCCTCCTCGGGTGGGTTCTGCCGGTCGTCGCCGAGCAGCAGGTCGATCACCGGGATCAGACCGAAGACGACGGCCGGGGTGAGCCACCAGGCCCAGGCGCCGCCACCGGCCCGCCAGACGGCGAAACCGACGAAGGGCAGCGCCGGCACCAGCAGCGCCAGCGGCCAGAGCGGCCTGCGCGGGTCCCGCCAGGCGGCGGGCTCGACGGTCAGATCGGCATCGACGGTCATGGTCAGCCTCCGCCCTCGCGTCCTGACATCGACTGTGGCAGCGGTCGCACCGTTTTACAAGAGGGCATTTTTTGTAAAGTCCACTTATCTCGATCCGATGGCGCATCGGGGCTTCTGGACCTTGCCGCCACCACGATCGACTGATATCCACAGATGCACATGCGTCACCGCGCTATGACGGCCGGCTACCGCCGGCCATCCCGCTCCCACGAGGAGGTCCCGTGCCACAACCGGAATGGTCACCCCCGATGAGCCGGCGTCGACGCCGGCTCATCGCCGTCCTGGCGACGACGGCGACGGTCGCCGCGCTGCTCCCCACCAGCGCGAGCACCGCAGCCCCCGCGGGCGGCGCACCGTCCGCCGAGCGCCGGTCCGGACCGTTCGCCGAGGGGCACGAACCCGCCGACGTCGACAACCGCATCGGTACGGCGGCACCCGACGCCCGTCAGCGCGGCCTGGCCCGCGCCGCCGATCCCGACGTCCGCTGGAACCGGCTCGGCACCCCGCAGGCGCTCGGCCCCGGCCGCACCCCGCTGGCCAGCGGGCTGTCCGCCGACCCGGAGGCCGCGGCCCGCGCCTACCTGACCGCCAACCGCGACCTGTTCGGGATGGACGCCGCCGCGGTGGCCAGCATGGAACGGGTGCTGGTCCGGCCGATCGGCAGCGGGACGGTGGTCACCCTCCGGCAGCGCTTCGGCGATCTGCCCGCCGGGCCGGACGGCCTCGTCACCATCGCGGTCGCCGGCGGCACGGTGCTCTCGGTCAGCTCCTCGTTGGCCCGGAACACCGGTGCCCCGGCACCGGCCACCCGCACCGCCGAGCAGGCCTATGCCGCCGCGCTCGCCGAGGCGAAGCTGACCGCCAGCGCGGTGGCCAGCCACACCGTGCGAGCCGTGGCGGTGCCCACCCCGCTGGACGGGCCTCGGGCCGCCTACGAGGTGACCATGATCGGTGCGGACACCGACCAGCCGGCCGCGTTCACCAGCTACGTGGACGGCATCACCGGGCACGTGCTGGTCCGGGAGGACCTCGTCGACTTCGACTCCGACAACCCGAGCTGGGCGGTCTTCCCGGCTACCCCGCCCCGCGACCTCGGCCCCGGGCAGGACCCCCGGGTGCGCTGGTGCGGCGACCCGTCGCCCGGCTGCCAGGCTGCCTTCCGCGACCCGGCCACCGCCCAACCGTGGGATGTCGACGCGGCCACCGGCACGTCAACCTTCACCTCGCGCGGCAACTCGGCCAACACGGTGCTCTCCTGGGGTGCGGGCACCCCGATCGTTCCGGCCACCACCAGCCCGGAACGCCGCTACGAATACCCCTTCACCGACCAGTGGCACCAGGCCCGCTGCAACCCGAACGTGTTCACCTCCGCCCAACGCAACGACGCGGACGCCTCGATCGCCAACCTCTTCGCCATGCACAACCGGCTGCACGACTGGTCGTACCAGTTGGGCTTCACCGAGTCGGCGTGGAACCTCCAGGCGGTCAACCTCACCCCCAACGGGCTGGGCGGTGACGCCGAGCAGGGCCGCGCCCAGCAGGGCGCGCTGACCGGCAACCGGAACAACGCCAACCAGGGCACCGGACGCGACGGGCAGCCGCCGACCACCAACATGTACCTGTGGCAGCCGCTGGCCGGCGGACCGTACCCGCCGTGCGTGGACGGCGACTACGACATGACGGTGATCGGCCACGAGTACACCCACGCGATCACCAACCGGATGATCGCCGGCCCGGACAGCGGGATCGGCGGCCACCAGGGCGGGGCGATGGGCGAGTCGTGGGGTGACCTGCTCGCCGCCGAATACCTCTTCCAGCACGGGTTGCGCGCACCCGGCGAGACGCCCTTCGTGACCGGCGGCTACGTCACCGGCAACCTGGTCAGCGGCATCCGCAACTACGACCTCAGCCGCAGCCCACTCAACTACTCCGACATCGGCTACAACACCGGCGGGCCGGCCGTGCACGCCGACGGGGAGATCTGGGGCGCCACCAACTTCCGGGTCCGCTCCGCACTCGTCAAGCGGTACGGCCTCGGCACCCCGCAGCGACAGCTCGAATGCGCGCAGGGGAAGGTCGCCGCCGACAAGTGCCCCGGCAACCGGCGCTGGTCGCAACTGGTCTTCGACTCGTTCCTGCTCCAGGCCGCCAGCCAGGTCAGCATGCTCGACATGCGGGACAACATGCTCACCGCCGACCTGCTCCGCTTCGGCGGCGCCAACCAGGACCTGATCTGGGCCGAGTTCGCCCGCTCCGGGATGGGCCGGGACGCCGTCACCCTCGGTGCCGGTGACACCGACCCGACGCCGAGCTTCGCCTCGCCGGGTGGTGGCAACGCGACGCTCACCCTGCGCCCGCGCGGGGACAGCGCCGACGCGCCGATCCGGGTGTACGTCGGGGCGTACGAGGCGCGGGCCGTGCCGGTGGCCGACACCGACCCGGCAACGCCGATCCCGGACACCGTGGAACTGGTGGCCGGCACGTACGACCTGCTCGCCGTGGCCCCCGGCTTCGGGCACCAGCGGCTCAGCGTGAACGCCAAGGCCGGGCAGAGCGGGTACGTGGACCTGCGGATGAGCCGCAACCTCGCGTCCACCGCGTCCGGTGCCACGGTCAGCGGCGACGGGGTCAACCTGGACCGGATCGTCGACGACACCGAGTCGACGAACTGGGCCTCTCTGGACGGGGTCGCCGGCCGGCAGCTCACCGTGGCGCTGCCCGGGGACGCCGCACAGGTGGTCAAGCGCGTGAACGTCAGCGCGATGTTGCGCCCGGCGATCACCGGCGACGCCGACACCGGCAGTCAGAACGCGCTCAGCGCGTTGCGCTCGTTCGCCGTGTCCGCCTGCAACGCGACGACCACCGACTGCGCCGACCCGGCACGCTGGCAACGGATCTACACCAGCGCGGGCGACGCGTTCCCCGGTGGGGCGTACCGGGCCTACAGCCGGGACATCAACCTCCGGACGTTCGCGGTGCCCACCACCCTCGCCACCCACCTGCGGTTGGAGGTGCTGGCGAGCCAGTGCACGGGCGGTCCGCAGTACGCGGGCGAGCAGGACGACGACCCGGCCACGACGACGGACTGCGCGACCGCCAGCCCGGCCCGGAACCAGGTCAGGATCGCCGAGTTCCAAGCGTTCTCCAAGTGACACCGTGAGGGCCGGCGGGATGTCCGCCGGCCCTCACGGCCCCGGTCAGCGGCGGGCCGGTCGCCAACGGTCGGCCGCGGCCGGTCGCTCCCAGCGCCGGTCCACGGGCGGGCCTTCGACCTCGTCGCCCGCGGCGCGGGTCAGGTGACGCAGCCGCAGCAGCAACCCCATCCCGAGCGAGAGCAGCAGCCCGCCGAGCAGGAACGCGGCCTGCACCGCCCCGAACCCTCCGGACTGCGAGACCGGGCGGCCGGGCGGCGGTGCCGCGGCGTCGACCGGTTGGTCCCCGATCGGCTCCTCCACGGACGTGCTCTCCTCCTCGGCCGGCGCGCTCGCCGGGTCGCTGGGCTGCGGCGGAGTGGCCTTCGGCTTCGGCGTACCGGTCGGGGCGCCGCCCACACCCACCACCGAGCGAGTGGCCGTCTGCCGGGCCAGCAGACGCGCGTCGGCGTCGTACGCCTCGGCGGCGAGGGTGACCCGGCCCTGGGTGACGTCCTCGTCGAAGGCCACCCGGTAGCGTGCCGTGACCGTGCGGCCCGGGCAGAGCGTGCCCGGGTCGAGCTGCCGGTCGGTCAGCCGGGCCACGTTGCCCTCGGTCCGGACGTCCAGGGGGAAGTCCCCGGTCTCCTCCACCCGATCCATCTTCACCTGGTCGAGTCGGACGCCCTGGACGCTGAGCACCATCGACCAGCGCACCTTCACGCAGCCGCCGCGCCGGTCGGTCCGAGCGACGACGGCGGACACCGTGCGCGCCTGCTCGCCGGCGGTGAACCGGGCCGGCAGCCCACTCAGCTCGGTGGTGAACGCCGCCTGTGCCGGAGCGGGCAGGGCCAACCCCACCCCGCTCAGGCAGGCCAGCACCACCCCTGCCCTCAGCGCATACCGCCACACCGTCACCACCGCCGTCCTCGCCTCCGGTTGCCCCCACCCCGCAACGCTAGAAGCGGGGCATCGACCCGACCAGACGGGTGTGTTCGCACCCGACGGCAAGGACAGGGTGGGTTTTCACCGACGGTGGTGAACCGGTCACCGCTCCCCCGCGACACGCCGGGAGTCGGCCCGCTGGGACAATCAGCGACGTGTCCGAGCTCTCCAGCGCGTTCGTCCGGCTGCACGCCCGGCTGACCCCGGTCCCCTTCGTCCCCGAGGTGCGGCTGCATCAGGCCGACGAGCCGATCGGGTTGTGGGAGCTGACCGAGGGCGAGTTCTCCACCGACCGGCCGCCGCCGTTCTGGGCGTTCGCCTGGGCCGGCGGGCAGGCACTCGCCCGCTACGTGACCGACCACCCGGAGCTGGTCGCCGGCCGCCGGGTGCTCGACCTTGCCTCCGGCTCCGGCCTGGTGGCCATCGCCGCCGCCCGTGCCGGCGCCGCGTCGGTGCGAGCCGTCGAGGTGGACGAGCTGGCGGTGGCGGCGGTCGCGCTCAACGCCGAGGCCAACGGGGTACGCGTCGACGCCGAGTTCGGCGACATCCTCGACTCCGACGCCGGGGACGCCGAGGTGGTGCTCGCCGGCGACGTCTTCTACAGCGACGCGATGGCCCGCCGGGTCCTGCGGTTCCTGCTCCGCGCCACCCGGGCCGGCGCACCGGCGTTGGTTGGCGACCCCGGCCGGGCCTTCCTGCCCCGGGACCGCTTCGACGAGTTGGCGGCGTACGACGTGCCGGTGCCGGAGGCGCTGGAGAGTGTCCGGGTGAAGCGCACCACCGTCTGGCGTCTGCGGGCCGGGCTGCCGGGGGCCTCCAGCTAGCGTGTCCGGGTGCTGTTCCGCAGCTGGGCGCAGGTGACCGACCCCGCATGGCCGGACGTGGCCCGGGTGCCGGACCACGTCGGCGGCACCCACCTGCTCGTCACCCGGCACGCGTTGGTCCGTCAGGTCCTCGCCGACCCGGTCACCTACCGACCGGACAACGCGCTGGACGCGGTGACACCGATGCCGGCGACCGCGCTGCGGGTGCTCGCCGGGCACCGGTTCCGGCTGCCGCCGACCCTGGCGAACAACTCGGGCGCCAACCATCCCCAGATCCGGGCGATCGTGGCGGACGCCCTGCACCCCGCCCGGGTCGCCGCGCAGCAGCCCTGGCTCACCACGCTGGTCCGGGACCGGGTCGCCCAGATCGGCGCCACCCTCGCCGCCGGCACGCCGGTCGACCTGTACGCGGACCTCGCCGCCGACCTGCCGCTGCTGGTGCTGGCCCGGCTGGTCGAGCTGCCGGACGCTCCGGTCGACGCGGTCAAGGAGTTCGCCCGCGCCGCGCTGGAACTGTTCTGGGCACCGCTGGACCCCGACCGGCAGGTGGCACTCGCCGCGGAGGTGGGCCGGTTCCACCGCGTACTGCGCGACTTCGCCGCCACCGGCGGCGGGTTGGCCGCCGAGTTGCGCGCGGCCGGGCACGCGCCGGACGTGGTGGTCGGCGCGCTCTTCTTCCTGCTGGTCGCCGGGCAGGAGACCACCTCGCAGTTCCTCACCCTGCTGCTGCACCGGTTGGCCGGCGAGCCCACGGTGCGCGCCGGTCTGCGCACCGGCGAGGTCGCGGTGGCCGACGTCGTGGAGGAGGGGCTGCGGCTGGAACCGCCGATCGTCACCTGGCGGCGGGTGGCGGCGACGGACACCACGCTGGGTGGGACGGCAGTGCCGGCGGGCAGCAGCCTCGTGCTCTGGCTGGGTCGCGCTGGTCGGGACCCAGCGGTCGTCGAGTCGCCCGACGAGTTCCGCCCGGGTCAGCGCGGATCGCGCCGACACCTGGCGTTCGGGGCGGGCGCGCACCGCTGCGTCGGTGACGTGCTGGCCCGCATGGAGGCGGCCGTGGTGGTTGCCGAGGCCGCGCCGCTGCTGGACGGGGTGACCGTGGTCCGCCCGCCCTGGTGCCCGGACAATCTGACCTTCCGGATGCCCGACGCCTTCGTGATCGCCCCCGCCCGGGCGAGCAGCACCGAGGGGGCGCGATCCTGACCTTGACCCGATATGTTTCCGGGCGTGTTGTCAGCCCCCGTGCGCCGCATCGTCGCGGCGGTAACGCTTCCGGCCATCCTGGCGCTGAGTAGCTGCACAGCCGGCCCCGGCCACGCGGCCCACGCCCGCCAGGTCGCCGCGGGCCCGCCGAGCCCGTCCGCCCCACCCCCGACGCCGTCGACCTCGCCGTCCCCGACGGCGAAGCCCGCACCCGGGACCCTGGAGTGGTACGTGTCCCAGGTGCCGACCTTCCCCGAGGCGCCACCACCGCAACCGGTACAGCTGCCGGCGACCGGCCCGGCCCCGATCTGGCATCGCCTGCCCACCGAACAGAAGGTCGCCTTCATCACCATCGACGACGGTGGCCTGGCCCGCCCGCCCGCGGTGGCCGACTTCATCTGGCAGGCGCACATCCCGGTCACGATGTTCCTGAACTCGCCGGCGGCGGAGGAGCACGACGTCTACTTCCGGCAGATCGAGGTGGCCGGCGGGGTCGTCGAGAACCACACGATCAGGCACACCTCGCTGGCCGGCCGGTCGTACGACCACCAGAAGCAGGAGATCTGCGGTGCGGCGGACAAGCTGGAAGCGTTGTTCGGCAAGCGCCCGACGCTGTTCCGGCCCCCGTTCGGCGAACATGACACCACCACGTTGCAGGCCGCGCACGACTGCGGCGCGAAGGCGGTCTTCCACTGGACTGAGACCGTCCACGAGGGGAAGGTGCGCTACCAGACCCCGGAGAAGGTGGTACACCCCGGCGACGTGCTGCTGATGCACTTCCGGCCGGCCCTGATGGACGACCTCCTCGCGGCGTTGAAGGCGATCCACCGAGCCGGGCTCACGCCGGCACTACTGGAGGACTACGTACGGTGACCAACCAGCCGCCCACCTGACGAAAGTCAGTGCCGGGTGGTGTCGTTCGGGCGCGGCGCGGCAGCAGGCCGCGCGCCTAGCGTCAGCGCATGATCACATTACGTGGGTTGACGAAACGGTTCGGGGCGACCGTCGCGGTCGACGCCTTGACCGTCGACATCGCGCCCGGCCGGGTCACCGGCTTCCTCGGCCCCAACGGCGCCGGCAAGTCCACCACCATGCGGATGATCCTCGGGCTGGACCGCCCCACCGCCGGGCAGGCGCTGATCGGCGGGCGCGCGTACCGGGAGTTGCGCCGACCCCTGCACGAGGTGGGCGCTCTGCTCGACGCCCGAGCCCTCCACCCGACCCGGTCCGGCCGGGCGCACCTGCTGGCCATGGCCCGCAGCAACGGCATCCCCACCCGCCGGGTCGACGAGGTGCTGGACACCGTCGGGCTGGACGCCCGGGCCGCCGGTAAACCGGGGCGGACCCTCTCCCTCGGCATGGGCCAACGGCTCGGCATCGCCGGCGCGCTGCTCGGCGACCCACCGGTGCTGATGTTCGACGAGCCGGTGAACGGCCTCGACCCGGACGGGGTGCGCTGGGTACGGCAGCTGATGCGCTCACTGGCCGACCAGGGGCGCACGGTCTTCGTCTCCAGCCACCTGATGAGCGAGATGCAGCTCACCGCCGACGAACTCGTGGTGATCGGCCGGGGACGACTGCTCGCCGACGCACCAGTCGACGAGGTGATCGCCGGCAGCGCGGTCGCGGTACGGGTCCGCAGCCCGCACCCGGATGGGCTGGCCGCCCTGGCCGCACGGCTCACCGCCGCCGGCGCCACCGTGGAGGCGGCCGACCGCAACGAGCTGACCGTCACCGGCACCACCGCGAACCAGGTCGGTGACCTGGCATACGAGCTGGGTGTACGACTGCACGAGCTGAGCCCGCACGGCGCGTCGCTGGAGCAGGCGTTCATGGAGTTGACCGCCGACAGCGTCGAGTACGCGGGTGGACTGACCGAAGGTGGGACGCGATGAGCACCAGCATCCGTGGTGGCGCCGTCGCCGCCGAGTGGACCAAGCTCTCCTCGGTGCGGAGCACCTGGTGGACGGCCCTGGCCGGGCTGCTGGTGATGGCCGCGAGCGCCGGCCAACTGGCCATCTACGCCGCCAACGCCAACACCAACGACGACCCGGTCGACGACCGGGGGATCGTCACCGTCGGCAGCGTGCTGATCGACTCGGTCGAGCTGACCCAGTACGTGGTGCTGGCGTTGGGCCTGCTGGCGATCACCGCCGAGTTCACCAGCGGCACCATCCGCACGACGTTGCAGTGCACCCCGTCACGCGGTCGTGTGCTGCTGGCCAAGGCCGCAGTGGCCGGCACGGTCACCTTCGCCCTGGGGCTGCTGCTCGGCGGCATCGGCGCCCTGGTCGCCCGACCGGTGCTCGGCGAGTGGGGCAGCGCCCCGGCCGCCGGCACGTTCGGCGACATCGTGGCGGTGGCGATCTACCTGGCGCTGGTCGGCGTCCTCGCCCTGGGCCTCGGCGCCGCACTACGCAGCGCGGTGCTCACGATCACCGTGCTCATCGCCACCCTGATGATCGTGCCGCTGTCACTGCAGGAGCCGGACATCGATGTGCTGAACCGGATCGCCGACGTGTTCCCCGGCGTTGCCGGCGGGCACTTCATGGCGGGCGACACCGAGCCGTACCCGAGCCTGGTCGGGCTGCTCCTGCTGGCCGGGTGGGCCGGTGCCGCGCTGCTGCTGGGCCGGGCCGCGCTGCGCCGCCGCGACGCGTAACGGCGTACCGGCTGAGCGGGGACCGCGCCGGTCCCCGCTCAGCCGTCGACCAGCCCCGCCTCGTACGCGAGGATCGCCGCCTGCACCCGGTTGCGCACGTCCAACCGGGTGAAGATGCTGGTCAGGTAGCTCTTCACGGTGCCCTCCACCAGGTGCAGCCGGCGGGCGATCTCGGCATTGGACAGCCCCGCCCCGACCAGGGCGAGCACCTCCCGTTCCCGCTCGGTCAGCCCGGCCGTACGGTCCCGCGCGACGGGCCGGCGGGCCAGCCTCCCGGCACCCAGCTCGATCACCCGGCGGGCCACCTTCGGCGACAGGTACGCACCACCGTCGGCGACGGCGTGCACACCCGCGATCAGCTCACGCGGATCGCCGGCCTTGAGCAGGAACCCGTTGGCGCCGTGCCCGAGCGCCCGGGCCACGTGGTCGTCCTCGCCGAACGTGGTCAGCATGATCGTCGCCGTCTCCGGCACGACCCGGCGGATCTCGGCGGCGGCAGCCAGCCCGTCCAGCCGCGGCATCCGGATGTCCAGCAACGCGACCCGAGGCCGGTGCGCGCGAACCAGCTCCACCGCCGCGTGCCCGTCGCCGGCCTCGGCCACCACCTCGATGCCGGGGTCGGTGGACAGGATGGCCCGGACCCCGGCCCGGATCATCGCCTCGTCGTCGGCCAGGACGACCCGGACCGGCGGTGCCCCGGCCATGTCGGTGTTCACTGCGCGATCCACTCCTTGCTGGCCAGCCGGCCATCGGTGAAACAGAGCCGCCAGGTCGGCTGCGCGAGGGGAAAGTTGCCGTCGGTGTAGTACTCGCAGTCGGACCGGTCGGCCAATGTGGGGCGTTCCAACTGCCGCCGAGGCAGACCGTTCAACTCCGACCTGGCCGTGCCGACGCGCATCTGGTCGAAGGTGGCCCGGTCCAGCACCGTCCCGGCGGTCGCCACCGGGTAGTAGACGAGGGAGAGCACCAGGGCGAAGCCGGCCGGTGCCACGAGCGCCACGAGGAGACTGCGCCGGACCCGTCGGCGGGCGTCCTGTAGCCGCCGCTCCGCATCCGCCGGCCGCTCCACCGGACCGGGCTTGCCGTCGCCGAGCCGTGCTGCCACACCCAGCCCGGGGCCCACCATCTCGATCGCCTCCAACGGCGGCGCGCTCACCGGCAACGCCGCCCGTAGGGCGAACCCGCCGTCGTCGCGTGGGCCGGCGTCGAGAGTCCCACCGGCGAGGCGGACCCGCTCGGCGAGGGCGAGCAACCCGCTGCCCTGCGACGTCGGCGCGGGCAACGGCCCAGCCGGCGGGGCGCCGTTGACGACACTCACCTCGACCCGGTCACCGTCACGGGCGAGGCGCACGTCGACCGGGGCACCCGGCGCGTACCGGGCGGCATTGGTCAGCGCCTCACGGACGATCCGGTGGGCCGCGTGGCCGGTCATCGCCGGTAGGTCCGCGACCGCCGGGGCGGCGTCCATCCGTACCGCCATGCCGGCCTCCCGGGCACCGTCAACCAGGTCGGCGACGGTCTCCCCGCTCGGCCGCACCGACGCGCCGCCCTCCTCGCGGAGCACCCCGATGATCTCGTGCAGTCGCTCGGTCGCGGCCGAGACGCTGGCCCGCAACTCCCCCGCCGCGGCCCGGTGCCGGTCGTCAAGGTCGGCGGCGACCTCAAGGGCGGCGGCGCGCAACGCGATCAGGCTGAGGTCGTGACCGAGCGAGTCGTGCATCTCCCCGGCGATCCGGGCCCGTTCCCGCAACCGGATCCGCTCGGCGGCACCCCGCTCCTCGCGGGTCAGCGCCTCGACGTGGCGACGACCCGCATGGGCCAACTCCTGCTGCTGGAGCCGGTACCGGCCCACCAACCAGGGGAACACCGCGGCGAAGAGCAGCACCGAGGCGAGCAGGAACCAGGTGGCCGCGCCGGTGCCGAGCAACCCCAGATTGAGCGCCGTGCCGCCGCCCACGATCAACACGAAGACCACGGCCGCCGAGGCCACGGTCGCGCTGCGCCGCCCCGCCAGATAGCTGAAGACCGGGATGGCGAACACGAAGTTGCCGTCGACAACCGACCCGAGCACCACCAGCACGACGGCGACCAACGGCGCGCGTCGACTCGCCACCACCGCCGCGCCAAGCAGCAGCAGCTTGCCGAGCACCAGCGGCAACGAGTACCGCGGATAGGGCGGGCTGAACCCGGCGTAACCGACCGGGGCCGCGACCACCGCCCAGAGCAACGCGTCCAGCAGTGGGCGACGCCACCGTTCCGCCCAACCTGGCAGCGAGAGGTCGAGGATCCGCACGGCCGTCAGGCTACCCAGGCCCGACCTGCGCGGACACCGACGAAAGTCAGGTCTTCAGCCGCTCTCCTCGGCCCAGACCCGCCAGTCGTCGAGCACCCCGTGCAGGGCCGGGGTGAGCCAACCCGGCGCGGAGCGCCGGAACACGCCCGGATCCATCGCGCCGGCGCCGTCCGGCAGCGCGCCGAGCAGATTCGGCACCAGGTCGGTGAGGTTGGTCCAGTGCACCAGCTCCGGCCTGGTCGGCCAGGCCCCGATCACCACACCGGCCGGCACCGCACGCCGGTCGAGCGCCTCCAACGTCAGCGCGGTGTGATTGAGCGTGCCCAACCCGGCTCGGGCAACCACCACCGCCGGTGCACCGAGCGACACCGCCAGGTCGGCCATCGTCCACGGCTCACCCGACGGACGCAGCCCCATCGGAACCAGCAACCCGCCCGCGCCCTCGATCAACACCAGGTCGTGCTTGTCGGCCTCGTCACGGACCGCGTCCACCGCCGCGTACAACTCCAACGGAGGCAGGTCGGCGACCCGGGCAGCGGCCAGCGGGGCGAGCGGGTCCGGGTAACTGGCCAGGGTCCGCCCGGTCAGCGGGGCAGCCAGCCGGTTGACCGCGTCCACGTCACCGGGCTCACCGCCGGCCGTACCGGTCTGGCCCGGCTTGACCACGGCCACCCGCAGCCCGGCAGCCTGCGCGGCGGCCGCGATCGCCGCGGTCGCCACGGTCTTGCCGACCTCGGTGTCGGTCCCGGTAACCAGAACCGGCCCCTCCCACCCGCTCACAGCACCACCTCGGCTCGCGACTGCGGGGCTCGCAAACCCGGCTCACTCCTCGCGCTCACGGGGCACAGTCCACGATGACCTCCAGGGCCCGCTCGAAATCCGCCCGGGGCACCCCGGCGCTGACCGTGAGGCGCAGGCGGGAGCGGCTGTCCGGGGTCGACGGCGGCCGGAAACAGCCCACCGCGACGCCCCGGTCCCGGCAGTCGGCGGCCCAGGCGGTCGCCGCCTCCGGCCCGGGGGCGGTCACCGAGATCACCGCCGCGTCCGGCGCGGAGACGGTCAGCCCGGCGGCACGCAGCCGACCAACCGCCAACCCCACCCGGTCGGACAGCTCCACGCGCAGGTCGTCGCCGACCCGCGCCAGCCGCAGCGCGGCGTGCACACCAGCGGCGACCGCCGGTGGCAGTGCCGTGTCGAAGATGAACGTGCGTCCGGTCTCGACCAGGTGCCGGATGAACTCGGCCGGGCCGGCGACCAGCCCACCCGCGCCACCGAGCGCCTTGGACAGGGTGGCGGTGATCACCACGTCCGGTTCGCCGGCCAGCCCGGCAGCGGCGACCGCGCCCGCGCCGGCCGGACCGGTCACACCGAGCGCGTGCGCGTCGTCGACCAGCAGAAGCGCGCCGTGCCGACGCGCCACCGCGTGTAGTTGGGTCAGCGGGGCGAGGTCACCGTCGACCGAGAAGATCGACTCGGTGACCACCACCGCCGGGCGGCCCGGAGCGGCCGCCAGCGCCGCGGCGACCGCCTCCACGTCGGCGTGTGGGGTGACCACCGTCTCCGCACCGGAGATCCGGCAGCCGTCGATCAGGGACGCGTGATTGTGCGCGTCGGAGACGAGCAGCGTCCGAGGTTGGACGAGCGCCCGCAGCGCACCGAGGTTGGCCAGGTAGCCGGAGGAGAAGACGAGGGCGCGGTCGGTGCCCAGCCACTGCGCCAGCTCGTCCTCCAGCGCCTGGTGGGCGTCGGTGGAGCCACGTACCAGACGCGACCCCGTCGCCCCCAGCCCGTACGCCGACAGAGCCGCCGTGGCCGCGGCGGTGACCTCCGGGTGGGTGGCCAGGCCGAGGTAGTCGTTGCCGGCCAGATCGGTCATCTGATCGCCAGCGGGACGCGGGTGCAGTCGCCGGGTCAGCCCGGCCTTCGCCCGCAACTCCGCGCGGCGGTCGAGCGCCGCCAGCCAGTCCGCCACCGTCACCCCTCGCCGCCGTCCGCGCCGGTCAGCCCGACACCTGCCGGGCGAAATTACCACCCGCCATCATCGGCCCGACGGATCCACTCGGTGCGAGGGGTCGACGGGCTGCCAGGTCATTCCGCCTGTCCGGGGGGCCTTGTAGGGTACGAGCCATGCCAGAGATCCTCGACCAGGCCCGGACCCAGGTCCTGGGTGACGGTGTCGGCCTCGACCAGGCCGGCATCCTCGCGGTGCTCAACCTGCCCGACGAGCACCTACCCGCCGCCCTGCAGCTCGCCCACGACGTACGGATGCGCTGGTGCGGCCCGGAGGTCGAGGTCGAGGGGATCGTCTCGCTGAAGACCGGCGGCTGCCCGGAGGACTGCCACTTCTGCTCCCAGTCCGGCCTGTTCACCTCCCCGGTGCGCTCGGTCTGGCTGGACATCCCGTCGCTGGTCGAGGCGGCGAAGCAGACCGCCAAGACCGGGGCGACCGAGTTCTGCATCGTCGCCGCGGTGCGCGGCCCGGACGCCCGGCTGATGAAGCAGATGCGCGAGGGCGTCGCCGCCATCAAGGCCGAGGTCGACATCCAGGTCGCCGCGTCGCTGGGCATGCTCAGCCAGGAGCAGGTCGACGACCTGGTCGACATGGGCGTGCACCGCTACAACCACAACCTGGAGACCTGCCGGTCGTACTTCCCCAACGTGGTCACCACGCACTCCTGGGAGGAGCGCTGGGAGACGCTGCGGATGGTCCGCGACTCCGGCATGGAGGTGTGCTGCGGAGGCATCCTCGGCCTCGGTGAGACCGTCGAGCAGCGGGCCGAGTTCGCCGCGCAGCTCGCCGAGCTGGCCCCGCACGAGGTGCCACTCAACTTCCTCAACCCGCGCCCCGGCACCCCGCTGGGCGACCGCCCGGTGGTGGAGGGCAAGGACGCGCTGCGGGCCATCGCCGCGTTCCGGCTGGCCATGCCGCGCACCATCCTGCGGTACGCGGGTGGTCGCGAGATCACCCTTGGTGACCTCGGCACCCGCGAGGGTCTGCTCGGCGGCATCAACGCGGTCATCGTCGGCAACTACCTGACCACGCTGGGTCGGCCGGCCACCGCCGACCTGGACCTGCTGGAAGAGTTGAAGATGCCGGTCAAGGCGCTCTCTGCCACGCTGTGACGACCATGACGACGACCGAGCTGTGGTGCGACCGGTGCGGTGAGCCGGCGACGGCGAGCGCCGCCCATCCGGGTTGCGCGGAAGCCCGCCGGTTGGAGCCGCCCCGGTTCTGCCACCAGTGCCGCCGCCGGATGAAGGTGCAGGTGCTGCCGGTCGGCTGGTCGGCGGTCTGCGTCGAACACGGCGAGATGCGAGGCTGACCCGGTGCTGCGCGGGCGAGCGGTGACACTGCGACCGGCGACGGTCGACGACGTGCCCGCCCTCGCAGCGATCCGGGCCGACCCGGAGGTACACCGGTGGTGGCGGGGCGGCGACGACCTGGCCGGCTCCGTCCGGGCCGACCTCGACGACGACGACCTGCACGTGTACGCGATCGAGCACGATGGCCAGGTGATCGGCGCGATCCAGTGGTACGCCGAGCCGGACCCGGACTACCGGCACGCCAGCCTCGACGTCTTCCTCGACCCGGCGGTGCGCGGCGCCGGCCTCGGCGGTGACGCGATCCGCACCATGGCCCGCCACCTGATCGACGAATACGGCCACCACCGTTTCACCATCGACCCGGCCGCGGCGAACAGCGCCGCGATCCGGGCGTACGCGAAGGTGGGTTTCCGCCCGGTGGGCGTGCTGCGCCGCTACGAGCGCGGCGCGGACGGGCGCTGGCATGACGGTCTGCTGATGGACCTGCTCGCCGACGACCTCGTGGAGTGACCGGAAGCTCACCCTTCTCCGCGCCCTGGCGGACGGTGCACCCGTCTAGCGGGCCGAGTCGGGAGTGCGCTGCGGAACAGCCAGGACCCAGCCGGCAAAGGCTTCGACGCCGTCCACGACCGCCTCGAAGCGCGGGGAGTGAAAGAGGTCGAACGCGTGCTGTCCGCCGGGCAGTTCGGCGTAGACCACCGCGTTGGAGGAGATGCGGCGCAGCCCAGCGGCGAAGTCGCGGGCGGCTTCGACGGTCGCCAGGGCGTCCTTGGTGCCGTGGGCGATGAGGAACGGCGGCGCGTCGGGCTGGAGGTAGTCCCATGGTTGATTCGGGGACGGCGTGTGCTCGGGCGTCTCGCCGAAGTAGTAGCCGTAGTAGCCGTAGAGGCAGATCGCGGCGGTGACCGAGGTGTCGGCGGACTCGAATCCGGGCTGGAACGCCGGGTCGTTCGGGGTGAGTGCGCACAGGGCCGCCAGGTTGGAGCCGGCGGAGCTGCCTGCCACGAACAGCCGCGACGGATCGGCACCGTACTCGGAGGCGTGCTCGCGGACCCAGGCGATGACTTTCTTGGCATCGATCTGATGGCCGGGGAAGGAAGTCTGCGGCCGCAGCCGGTAGTTGGCGCTGATGCACACCCATCCCCGGCTGGCGAGCTGGTACAGCAGCGGCCGCGCCTCGCGGTTCTTCGCTCCGCTGGTGAAGCTGCCGCCGTGGAAGTAGATCAGGACCGGTGCGTTCTGCGGCGCGTCACGGCGGCGGTAGAGGTCGAGGAGATTCCGGCGTCCGGCGTCCCCGTAACTGATGTTGGGGATCCGCTCCACGTCACGCCGCCCCATGAGCCCCGGTAGCAGCAGGATGCGGGTCCAGGGCCGGTGGCTGCGCAGCGGTGCTTGCACACGATTTCGCCAGTCGGCCCCCAGCCCCTGGTCGAGGGCCTGTCTGACCACCCGAACGGTCCGTACGCCCTGCCAGGCGGAGACCGCCAGCCCGGCCAAGGTGACGGCCGCCACTGCGGCCGTCGCCTTGGCGCCCGATGACTCCAGATCGCCCTGAGCGGCGGCCAGTGCCGTGGAGGCCAGCAGCGCCAAGATGCCCAGGAACGGCACCTCGTTGAGGATGAGGCCGAACCAGAAACTCAGGGTCGCCAGCGGTTGGGGTCGGCGCGGCGCGACAACGGCGAAGAAGGTGCACCAGGCGAGCAGCGCCACAGTGAACACATAACCAACGGGCACGAAGCCTCCAAGGACGAACACCGGCGCCGACGCGGTCTGGGCGAATGTAAACGACACGTGTCGTTCCTCCATGATCATGACCATGGACGCGATCGGTGTCAACACGACACGTTCCGTTTCCACTAAGGTAGGGGGATGTCCAGGGCACCGAACGCCGCGCGCCGCAGCGAGAGCAGCCGACGGGCGATTCTCACCGCCACCGCGGAGCTCTGTAGCGAGGACGGTTACGGGCGGCTGACCATCGAGGCCATCGCCACCCGTGCCGGGGTGAGCAAGAAGACCATCTACCGGTGGTGGCCGTCCAAGGGCGCGGTCGTCCTGGAGCTTCTCGACGAGGCAGCGAGTGTCGCCGTCGACCCGCCCGACACCGGTGATCTGGCCACCGACCTGCGCGCCCTCTTGACCGAGGTCATCGGCCTGCTCACCCCGCCACACAACTCGCCCGCCATCGGCTTGATCGCTGAGGCACTGCACGACCCAGACCTCGCCCGCGACCTGCGGGAACGCCTCATCCAACCGCGCATCGCCACGTTCAAGGAACGGCTCCGCCGAGCCCAAGAGACCGGCCAGCTACCCCCGGACGCCGACCTCGACGTCGCGCTCGACCTGCTGTACGGCCCGCTCTACCACCGCATGGCCCTTCATCTCGGCATGCCCGACTCCAGCCACCTCGATTCCCTCATCGCCCACGTCCTGCGCGCGCTCACCCCGCCGCCGTCCGCCGGTGTCCCCGAGCAGCGAAGGGAATCGCAGACCGGCGTTTCATGAGTCGGCAACCGTCCAAGATCTCGTTGCGGCGCGGCTCAGGCGACGGCGCAGGCGGTGTTGTTGACGGTGAAGGCCGTCGGCTTCGGGTTGGTGCCGGTGTGGGCGCCGTTGAAGCCGAAGCTCACCGACGCGCCCGGCGCGATCGTGCCGTTGTAGGAGAGGTTCGTGGCCGTGACCGCCGCGCCGCTCTGGCTGACCGTCGCCGACCATCCCTGGCTGACGGTCTGCCCGCCCGGGAAGCTGAACCGCAGCGTCCAGCCGTTGATCGCGCTGGTGCCGCTGTTGGTGATCGTCACCGTGGCGGTGAAGCCGGTGCTCCAGTCGTTGGTGGCGTACCCCACCGTGCAGGTGCCGCCGACCGGCGGAGCCGCGGTGGTCACCGCGACCGGCGCGGACGCCGCGGAGGTGTTGCCGGCCGCGTCGACGGCGACCACGTAGAACTGGTACGCCGTCGAGGCGGTCAGCCCGGACACGGCGAGGGTGGTGCCGGTCGGCGAGCCGACCAGCGGGTCGGTCGTGCCGGCCTCGCGGTAGACGCGGTACCCGGTGACGCCGACGTTGTCGGTGGACGCCGCCCAGCTCAGGGTGAGACCGGTGGCGGTGACCGCCGAGGCGGCCGGGGTGCCGGGCACGCTCGGCGCGGTGGTGTCGGCGCTGCCGGCGGGCGGCGTGGTCACGGTGAGCACCGCTGAGGCCGCCGACGTGTTGCCCGCGCCGTCGCGGGCGACGACCGAGAACTCGTACGTCCGCTCCGGCAGCAACGTCGAGATGGTGAGCGTGGTGCCGGTGACGGGCCGGTTCACCACCACGTCGTTGCCGACCAGGAATTCGCGGACCTCGTACCCGGCCAGGCCGCTGCCGCCGGTGTCGGTGGACGCCGCCCAGTTGAGGGTGACCGAGCGGGGCGCGAGGCCGGACGCCACGGGCTTGCCCGGCACGGTCGGCGCGGTGGTGTCCGGAACGGCCGGGCCCGGCTCGTCGCCCCAGACGCGGGTGGTGCCGGAGTAGAGCGGCACTTTCCGGTTCGGCCCGGCGGTGGCCTGGTACGACGGGTCGTTGGTGGGGTCCCAGGTGCCGCCCTCCGGCACGCCGATCTTGAACTGGACCTCCATCCGGTGCTGCGACTGCCCGGCGGGCGCGATGGTGTGCCCGGTGCAGTCCACTTCGACGTACCAGATGTCGCCGCTGAGCTGTTTGGCGGTGGTCGGGGACGGGCAGCCCTGGGTGTAGCCGGCGGTGACCTGGACCGGGCCCGTGCCGTCGGGCCGGAAGTAGTACCGGAATCGACCGTCGGTCAGCGCGCGGGCCGGGAACGCCGACTTGTTGTAGACGATCGCCTTGAGCCCGGTGGCCCGGGGCTCGGCCTGCATCACCGTGGTCTCCACGGTCAACTCGTCGATGTCCGGCGTCTCGGCGACCGGGAAGCCGGCGAGCGGGCTGCCGCCGTACTCGGAGGCCAGCCGGACCAGCGCGGACGTGAAGCCGGCGTTGTAGTCGGTGGCCACCTCGTTCATCACGTAGTCCGACCGGCTGTCGCTGTAGGCGTCGTTGGCCGCGGACGGACCGCCGACCATTGCGCCGTAGAGGGTATGCCGCGTCTCGACGGGGACGGTCTGGCTGTCCCACCAGGAGCCGTGCGCGGTGCGGTGGTGTGGGTTGCGCGGCGCGTTGGCCCCGAACCCGATGAGGTAGCTGGAGTTGCGCGGGTTGTCGCCGAGCGCGTAGTTGATCTGCCGGACGGCGAAGTCGTGGTAGCGCGCCTTGCGGGTGGTGTCGGTGGTCTTGTCGCTGTAGACCAGCGCGGCGAACGAGGTGTTGGCCGCGTAGCGCAGCGCTCCCCAGGAGTCGAGCACCGCCATCCCGCCCGGCGAGTACGGCACCCGCTGGCCGTTCACCCCGACGGTCCAGTAGTCCAGCCAGCGGTTGGCGTCGTCGACGTACTTCTGCTTGCCGGTCAGGTTCGCCAGCAGCACGTACGCCCCGAACTGCTTGTTGTCCCAGGCGATGGTCCACTTGTAGGAGCGGGTGGTGGACTGGTTCTCGGTGCCGAGCTTGTCGTATTCGCTCTCGGCCTTCGCCAGGTAGCTGGCCTCGCCGGTGGCCCGGTGCAGCCAGATCGCGGCCCACACCAGCTCGTCCTGCCAGCCGCTCCACGAGCGGTAGAAGCTGGTCGCGTCGGTGATGCACTCGTGGTAGGCCTTCCGCACCGTGTCGGCGAAGGTGTAGAGCTGCCGGGCGTGCCCGAGCAACCGGTCGGCGTAGGCCGCGTCGGTGGGCCGGAACACCATCGACGAGGCGGCCATCGCGGCCGCCGTCTCCCCCGCCAGGTCCGCGCCGCCACAGCTCGCGTCGATCTTGTACGCGGGCCGCGCCATCGCCATCACCTCGGCCGGGCCCCACCACTTGTGGTCGTCGTCGCCCTTGCCGACCTGTCCGTAGAGGACGTTGGCCGACGGGTGCGCCTTGATGAAGTAGTCGTTGACGAAGCGCAGGTTGTTGAGCAGGTGTGGCAGTTGCCCGGATGCCGTGTAGCCGCTGCGGTACTCCACCGCGCCCCAGGCGAGCATCGTGGCGCTGAACGCCATCGGGAAGCCGAACTTGACGTGGTCGCCGGCGTCGTACCAGCCGCCGGTGAGGTCCAACCCGACGTCCGCGCCGTCGGTGAGCGCGCTGTCGCCGCGCCAGGAGACCCGGTTCCAGTCGGGCAGCCGGCCGGACTGCTGCGCCTCGTAGAAGAACAGCGACTTCTGCAACGCCTCGGCGTAGTTGTAGGTCGCCGCCGGGGCGGCGGACGCGGGCGACGACGCCGGCCCGGCGGCCACGAGGGACAGGCCGGTGAGCAGGGCGATGCCGGCGGCCAGCAACCGCCGCGGCCAGGGTTGGTCGGCCGGAGACAAGCCGGGGCGGCCGGAGACCGGCCGGGTGGGGTGGCGCATGGCGGGCTCCTGTCGGAGGCGCCGCCGGCGGCCGCACCGACGCGGGACGGCGTCGAAACGGCACGACCACCGGCGACTGCGTGGGGTGGCGGCGTGACCAGAGTCAGCGCTGTGGAAGCGCTCCCATGGATAACCGACAATGTAATGCGCTCGTCACCGATTTGTGAAGGGGCACCCGGGCCCGCGCTATCGCCACACCGTCGCCGCAGCCACGACTAGCGTCACCACCAGGCGGTACGCAACGAGTGCGCCGACAGGAGGCGGGAGTCGCATGAGCATCAGGACGGAGAAGTGGGCACCCGAGGGCCCCGGTGCCACGCGGCTCACACTGCACCAACCGGAGGCCCCCGACCCGGGCACCGGCGAGGTCACGATTGCCGTTCGCGCCGTTGGCATGAACCGTGTCGACGCGATCAACGTCTCCGACGGAGCGCCGGACATCGGTTACGAGGTGTCCGGAACTGTCGCGGCGCTCGGGCAGGATGCCGACGGTCACGACATCGGCGACGAGGTCCTGTCGTTCCGGGTGCAGGGCGGCTACGCGACCGCGGTCACCGTCTCAGCCCGGGACGTCTTCGCGAAACCACCGGGCCTCGGATGGGCCGAAGCGGCCAACCTCCTGCTCACCGGCACCACCGCCGCCGAGATGGTCCACCGAACCAAGATCGCGGCGGGCGACGTCGTTCTCGTCCACGGCGCATCCGGCGCCGTCGGCATCAGCGCCGTTCAGCAGTCGAAACTGCTCGGAGCGCGCGTGCTGGGAACGGCGAGCCAGAAGAACTGGGATCTGCTCCGACGCTTCGGCGCCGAGCCGGTGGCCTACGGACCGGGCCTTGAGCAACGCGTACGCGAGTTGACCGATCACGTCGATGTCGCCCTGGACGCGGTCGGCACGGCCGAGGCCGTCGACGTCTCACTCGCCCTGGTCGCTGACCGCCGACGCATCGCCTCCAGCGCGGCGTCCGATCGTGCGAAATCCGACGGCTTCTGGATCGCCGGCCACGAAACCGACAGCGCCGACTACCGGAACCAGGTTCGGTCCCACCTGATCGAGCTCGCCGGCGCGGGACGCCTCACGGTGCCCATGGCGAAGACCTTCCCCTTCGCGGACGCTCCCGACGCGCTGAACCTCGTGGCCTCGGGACACGCCGGCGGGAAGGTCGCCCTGCTCGTGTGAGCAACCGGAGCTACTTCACATCATCGATGGTCGTTGATGGCTGCATCTGCGTCCGCACTGCTCAGGTCAGACCCCGCTGCGTCAGCCACTCGACTGTCCGGACGTGACCACGCCCAGCCAGACAAACGTACTGTTGCCGACCGACTACCCGGCGCGAGACAGTACCGATCATCAGTGGTGCCATCGACGCCGCCGCTCCCCGGTCAACCCTGAGGAGAACGCGATGGCACTACGACTCGCCGAGGGCACCGCCTGGTCCGACGTCCTCGCCCGCGCGGTGGCCGCCACCCCGGAGGCGTTCGGCGCCGAGGTCGACGGCATCACCACGCTGCACAATCTCATCGAGGGCGACTGGCGGGCAGGCGGCCAGCCTGCCCCGGTCCGCACCCCGGTGGACAACACCATCGTCATCAACCTGCCCCGGCTCGACGCCGAGGCCGCCCGCGCCGCGGTCACGCACGCCGCCGCCGCGCACCGGGCCTGGGCCCAGACCCCGCTCTCCGACCGCAAGGCCCGGGTCGCCGACGCACTGGACTCACTCACCGCCCACCGCGACCTGCTCGCGCTGCTGCTGGTCTGGGAGATCGGCAAGCCGTGGCGGCTGGCCTGCGCCGACGTGGACCGGGCGCTGGACGGCGTCCGCTGGTACGCCGGCGAGATCGACCGGATGCTGGCCGACGGCCGCGAGCCGCTCCCCGGCCCGGTCAGCAACATCGCGTCGTGGAACTACCCGATGAGCGTCCTGGTGCACGCCGAACTGGTCCAGCTGCTGGCCGGCAACGCGGTCATCGCCAAGACCCCGTCCCAGGGCGGCGCGGTCTGCCTGACCGTCGCGCACGCGCTGATGCGCCGGGCCGGCCTGCCCGCCACCCTCGTCTCGGGCAGTGGCGAGGAATTGTCCGAAGTGCTGGTCCGGGCACCTGAGATCGGCGCCGTCGCGTTCGTCGGCGGCCGCTCCAACGGTGGCAAGGTCGCCGCCGCGCTGCTCGACAGCGACAAGCGGCACTTCATCGAGCAGGAGGGCCTCAACGCCTGGGGCATCTGGAACTTCTCCCAGTGGGACCTGCTCGCCACCCACCTCAAGAAGGGCTTCGAGTACGGCAAGCAGCGCTGCACCGCGTACCCCCGGTTCGTGGTCCAACGCGACCTGGTCGACGAGTTCCTCGACATGTACCTGCCGGTCGTACGCTCCGTCCGCTTCGGCCACCCGCTCGCCGTCGGCGACGACTGGGCCGTCGGCGACCCGCTGCCCGAGCTGGACTTCGGCCCGCTGATCAGCGCCGCCAAGGCCGACGAACTGCACCGCAAGGTCGACGAGGCGGTCCGTGGCGGCGCGGTGCCGCTGCACCGGGGCAAGTTGACCGGCGCGCCGTTCCTGCCCGAGCAGGACACCTCGGCGTACGTGGCACCGGCGGTGCTGCTCGCCCCGCCCGGCCGGTCCCGGCTGATGCACGCCGAGCCGTTCGGGCCGGTCGACACGATCGTCGTGGTGGACACCACCGACGAACTGCTGGCCGCGATGAACGCCTCCAACGGCGCCCTGGTGGCATCGCTGGCCTGCGACGACACCGACGAGGCCGGCAAGCTCGCGGTGGACCTGCAGGCATTCAAGGTGGGCATCAACAAGCCGCGTTCGCGGGGTGACCGGGACGAGCCGTTCGGCGGCCGGGGCGCCTCCTGGAAGGGCGCGTTCGTCGGCGGCGACCTGCTGGTGCAGGCCGTCACCGTGGGCGGCGGCAGCCGGCTCTACGGCAACTTCCCCGACTACAACAGCTACCCCACCACCTGAGCGCAGTACGCGGGAGGGCGCCAGCTACACGGAGGTGCCCTTCCGCTCCGCCAGGGCGGCCACGGCGAGCGGAACCGTCATGGTGAGGAACGCGCCGTCGCGGTCCACGGCGCCGGGCCGGCCCAGTCGGCGCAGCGTACGCAGCATCGGGCCGTTCTCCGCCTGCACGTGCAGCACCAGCGCCGCGTACCCGGCCCGGTCGGCATGCTGGGCCAACCGGCGCAGCAGCGCGGAGCCGAGCCCCCGCCGCTGCCAGTCGTCCCGCACCAGCAGCGCCACCTCGGCCTCGTCACCCTCACCGAGCAGGTTCGCCATGGCGACCACCGACTCCGCCGCGCCGTCCGAGCCGGTGGTGGTGGCGAGCAGAGTCAGCCCACGACTCGGTTCCAGCAGCCGACGCAGTCGGGCCGGCTGCGGCAGCGCCGCCCCGCCCAGGTAACGCCGCTGCCGGCTACGCGGTGAGCACGTCTCGTGCAGCTCCAGCACGCCGGACAGGTCGTGCGCGCTGGCCGGCCGGACGTCCACCTCGGCTCCGTCGGGCAGCACCAGGGTGACCTGTTCCGCAGCCCGGCGCGCCACGGTGGCGGCCAGCTCGACCAGGGCCTGCGCCCGCGCGTACTCCGCCGGGGTGAAGGCCGGCGCGGCCCGGCGCAACGAGAACGAACCGCCCGCCGGGTCGGCCAGCAGCATGCTGGCGCCGGTGATCCCCCGTTCGACGCCGGTCGACGCGGGTCGCCAGCTGACCGAGTCGGCGCCGAGCAGCGTCCGCAACGCCTCGCCCGTCGCGTCCGGGTCACGCACCAGCCGGTTGGCCAGGCCGAGCACCCGGGTGGGCTGGTCGGCCAGGCCGCGCGCCTCGCTGCGCGCAACCCAGCAGTCCCGGCCCCGACCGCGCTCGACGGCGGCGATCAGCTCAGCCTCGTCGAGCGTGTCCGGCGCGTCCACCAGGAAGTCGTCCACCGCGCCCTGCTCGGTGGGTTGCACCTGCACGGTGAGGATGTTGACCCCGCGCAGCGCGAGGCTCGCCGTGAGCACCGACAGGTATCCCGGCCGGTCGTCCACGGTGGCTCGAATCCGCCACAACGTCATGGTTGGCTCCCTTCCCCACCCAAGAGCCTTGCCCCCGCCTGTTGCCGCCCGGTTGCTCAGCGGTGTCGGCCCGGGAACTCCTCGGACTGCTCAGGGGCCGGCGACCACCGGGGGCGTCCCGACGAGGTCGAGCCGATCACCGAGGATCACCGCGCTGGCCCGGACGAGCTGGGTGAGCCGGTCCACCTCGGTGCTGTGGAACGCGGCGGCGGAGAGGGTCTCGCTGTGTTCGCGGGCCACCACCAGCACCAGGCCCGCCCGGCCGAACGGCGCAATCGCGTGGTGGGTGCCGTCGGGCGTGGTCATCGACCGCCCGCGCAGCGGGGTCACCTCCGGCAACCGCAGGGGTACGGGAGTACGCCAGCTCGCGTGCCCCACGGTTGCCCCGCCACTCCCGTTCCGTGACGCCCAGTCGACCGGCACCACGGCGGCGACGGCCCAGTCGGCTGCCAGCAGCCCGGGCACCGCGTCGACCAGGGTGGCCAGCCCGTCGGCCGGGTTGGCCGCGACCTGGGCCAACAGCTCCGCGTCCTGGCCGGTGGTGGTGGGCGCGCCGATCGCCCGCCACACACCGTCCACCCGCACGCCCGGAATCGCCGCGAGACCAGCCAGCAGCCGCTCCACCCGCGCCGCGCCCGGCCAGACGACCGTGAAGTCGTCCACCGCGCGCCCGCCGAGACGTTCGAGGACCACCACCTGGACGATGTCCGCCCCGGAGACGCCCAGCGTGCGGGCGACCTGGCCGAGCGTGCCCGGACGGTCCGGCAGGGTGACCCGAACTCGCAGCAACATGTCTGTCCCTCCGCTCGGCGGGCCGGCGAAGAGCGGCCGGCAGGCTGCGTCCCAGCCTGACTGTTGACCATTTCGTCCCTGTTGCAGAGGCATGTCCCGAGGGGAAAATCTGACCTTGACAACGTGAGCGAGCTGCCATGAACTAGTCCGATGAGTGATCCGGCCGTCGATGCAGTGCGGCCGGGTGCCGTCCCCACCTCTCCCGCCGGGCTCTCCCTGGACCGGCTCGCCGGCTACCTGGCCGAGCACCGACCCGAGCTGGCCGTCGGTCCGCTACGGGCCAACCTGATCGCGGGCGGCAAATCCAACCTCACCTACCTGCTGAGCCTCGGCGACCGGGAGGTCGTGCTGCGCCGCCCTCCGCTCGGGCACGTGCTGGCGACCGCGCACGACATGGCCCGCGAGTTCCGGGTCATCTCGGCGTTGGCGCCGACCGAGGTGCCGGTCCCGGGCGCGCTGCTGCTCTGCACCGATCCGGACGTGATCGGCGCGCCGTTCTACCTGATGGAGCGGATGCCCGGCGAGGTGTTCCGCACCCGCGCGCAGACCGACCCGCTGGGTGACGAGCGACGCCGCGCCCTCGCCCTGGCGATGATGGACACGCTCGCCGCGCTGCACAGCGTCGAGCCGTCCACGGTCGGGCTGAGCGACTTCGGCCGCCCGGAGGGCTACCTCGCGCGGCAGGTCCGCCGCTGGGGCGGACAACTCGACCGCTCGCGCAGCCGCCCGCTGCCCGGCATCGACGAGCTGCGTGACCTGCTCGCGGCGACCGCCCCGGAGGGCGCGAACGCCGGCCGGATCGTGCACGGCGACTACCGGTTGGACAATCTCCTCGCCTCGGCCGACCCGGTGGCCGTGCACGCGGTGCTCGACTGGGAGATGGCCACCCTCGGCGACCCCCTCGCCGACCTGGGGCTGCTGCTGACGTACTGGGACGTGCTGGGCGGCAGCGACACCGCCGCGGGCAACCCGGTCGCCGACGGGCTCGGCCCGCGCGCCGGCTTCCCCACCGGCAGCGAGCTGATCGACCGGTACGCCAGGCGCAGCGACGTGAACGTCGGCCCGCTGCACTGGCACGTGGCGCTGGGCTGTTTCAAGCTCGCGGTCATCTGCGAGGGCATTCACTACCGCCACACGCTCGGGCAGACGCTCGGCGAGGGCTTCGACCGGATCGGCGAGATGGTGGCACCGCTGGTCGCGCACGGGCTGACCGCCGCCAGGGAGCGGTGATGGACTTCTCATTCGACAGCCGGACCGAGGAGCTGCGCGACGAGCTGACCCGGTTCCTGACCGAACATGTCTACCCGGCCGAAGCCGTGCACGCCGAGCAGGTCGCCGCCGGTGACCCGTGGTCGCGTACCCCCGTGCTGGCCGAACTGAAGGCCGAGGCCCGCAAGCGCGGCCTGTGGAACCTGTTCCTGCCCGACCCGCGCTACGGCGCCGGCCTGACCAACCTGCAGTACGCGCCGCTCGCCGAGCTGACCGGGCGCAGCCCGCACCTCGCGCCGGAGGCGGTCAACTGCGCGGCACCGGACACCGGCAACATGGAGTTGCTGGCCGAGTTCGGCTCGGACGCGCAGCGGCAACGCTGGCTCATGCCGCTGCTGGAGGGGGAGATCCGCTCCGCGTTCTGCATGACCGAGCCGGACGTGGCGTCCTCCGACGCCACCAACATCGCCACCCGGATCACCCGTGACGGCGACGAGTACGTCATCAACGGGCGCAAATGGTGGTCGTCCGGTGCGATGGACCCGCGCTGCGAGATCTTCATCGTGATGGGCAAGACCGACCCCGCCGCCGACCGGCACCGCCAGCAGAGCATGGTGCTGGTCCCCCGGGACACCCTCGGGGTGAGCGTCCGCCGGGGCATGACCGTCTTCGGCTACACCGACGGTTCACACGGCGGGCACGCCGAGATCGACTTCACCGACGTCCGGGTGCCCGCCGAGAATCTGATCGGCGCCGAGGGCACCGGCTTCGCCATCGCCCAGGCCCGGCTGGGTCCGGGCCGCATCCACCACTGCATGCGGCTGATCGGGATGGCCGAACGAGCACTGGAGCTGCTCTGCCGCCGGGCCAACGAGCGGATCGCGTTCGGCCGGCCGCTGGCCGAGCAGGGCGTGGTCCGGGAGTGGATCGCCGAGTCGCGGGTGCGTATCGAGCAGGCCCGGCTGCTGGTGCTGAAGACCGCCTGGCTGATGGACACCGTCGGCAACAAGGGCGCCCACACCGAGATCCAGGCCATCAAGATCGGCACCCCGGCGATGGCGGAGTGGGTGATCGACAAGGCCATCCAGGGGTACGGCGGCGCCGGCGTCAGCCAGGACACCCCCCTCGCCGCCCTCTGGGCGCAGACCCGCACCCTGCGCCTGGCCGACGGTCCCGACGAGGTCCACCGCAACTCCCTCGCCAAGCGCGAACTCCGCCGCTGGACCGCCACCCCCGCCTGACCACGCCAACCCCGAACACGCCGCACGACCGCACGCCCTCCGCACCCCGCGCGACCGCACACCCTCCGCACCCCGCGCGACGCATCCCCGCGCCGCGCGAGATCGTGCTACTTCCTGGTTGTAGTGGCCTCCAGCCGCACGGAGACCACTACAACCAGGATCGAGCGTGATCTTGCCCTTTGACCCCGTCGATGGCCACCGGGGCGGGCGGGGGTGGGTCAGGCGGAGGCGCGGTGGACCAGCTGGGTGTCCAGGACGATCTGCGGGGCGGGGATGTCGTCGCCGCGAATTCGGGCGACCAGCAGGCGAGCCATCTGCCGGCCCATCTCTTCCACCGGCTGGAAGACCGTGGTCAGCGGCGGGTCCGCCCGGAGGGCGATCGTCGCGTCGTCGAAGCCGATCACCGCGACGTCCTCGGGCACCCGCCGGCCGGCCTCGCGCAGGGTCCGCAACGCGCCGAACGCCATCAGGTCCGATGCGACGAAGACCGCGTCCAGATCCGGGCAGGTGTCCAACAGTCGGCGCATGCCGGACGCGCCGCTGCCCTCGCTGAAGTCGCCGTACACGATCAGGTCGGGGTTGACGCCGGCCCCGTTGGTCTTGACCGCCTCGGTGTAGCCGGTCAGCCGGGCCAGGCCGACACCCATGTCCTGCGGCCCGGCGATGGTGGCGATGCGCCGCCGTCCCTGCCTCGTCAGGTACTCCACCGCCTGCCGGGCCCCGCCAACGTTGTCCACGTCGACGAACCAGGCGGGCTGAGCACCGGGTTGCAGCATCCGGGCGGGCCGACCGCCGAGCACGGCGGGCAGGCCGCGCTCCTCCAGCAGCGTCGGCAGCGGGTCGGAGTCGTGCAGAGACAGCAGCAGTACGCCGTCGACGTGCTGGTTGGTCAGGTGGTGCTCGACCCGCTCCCGCTCCACCGGCGACTGCGCCATGGCCAGCCAGAGCTGCATCGGCGTCTCCAGCAGCCCGGAGCTGATCCCCCGGACGATCGCGGCGAAGAACGGCTCGGTGAAGACCCGCTCACCGGATTCGGACACCACCAGCGCGACGGAGTCGGTCCGCTGGGTGACGAGCGCACGGGCGGCCCGGTTCGGCACGTACCCCAGCTCGGCGATGGCCTGTTGGACCGCGGCCCGGGCCTCCGGGCTGACCTGTGGTGAGCCGTTGACCACGCGGGAGACCGTGCCCCGGCCGACACCGGCGCGCGCCGCGACCGCATCGAGGGTCGGGCGCCCGAGCGACCGGGTGCGCTGCGTTGTCATCGTCTGCTCCTCCGACGGCGGGCGGACCCGGCGCCACCTGCGAGAGGTGGACGCCAGGACCGTCCTGATGGCTGGCCCGAGCCTATTGTGCGGCCAGACCGTTGCGCCGGATCACCGAGGCGTACCACTTGGCGCTGGACTTGGGGATGCGTACCTGACTGTCGTAGTCGACGTGGATCATGCCGAAGCGCTTGGTGTAACCCCAGGCCCATTCGAAATTATCCATCAACGACCAGGCAAAGTATCCCCGCAGGGGCACTCCGGCGTTGATCGCCTCGTGCGCGGCGCGCAGGTGCGCGTCGAAGAAGGCCAGCCGGTCGACGTCGTCGACCTCTCCGTCGACCACCGTGTCGACGAACGCCGAGCCGTTCTCGGTGACGTAGAGGGGCAGGTCGGTGTAGTCGTGCACCCGGCGCAGCGTCTCCACCAGGCCCGGGGCGTCGATCTCCCAGCCCATGTCGGTGACCGGGACGCCGCGGGTGACGAACCGGACGTCCTCGCTGCCCGGCCAGCACGAGGGGGCCGGCTCGGCCTCGACGCTGCCGGTCGGGGCGGCGACCACGTGCCGGCTGTAGTAGTTGACCCCGACCAGGTCCAGCGGCGTGGAGATGGTCGCGAGGTCACCGTCCTGCACGTGGTCGAAGTCGGTCACCGCGCTCAGGTCGGCCACCAGGTCTTCCGGGTACGACCCCCGCAGCAACGGGTCGAGGAAGAACCGGTTCGCCAACCCGTCGATCCGCCGGGCGGCGTCCACGTCGGCAGGGGTGTCGCTGGCCGGGTCGACCGGGTAGAGGTTGACGGTCACGCCCACCTCGGCGGTCGGCCGGGCGGCCCGCAGCGCCTGCACGGACAGGCCGTGACCGAGCATCAGGTGGTGCCCGGCGCGGACCGCGTCCGCGCCGGCGGTGCGACCGGGAGCGTGCACCCCGGAGCCGTAGCCGAGGAACGCGGAGCACCACGGCTCGTTCAGCGTGGTCCAGTAGCGCACCCGGTCACCGAGCGCGTCGGCCACCAACGTCGTGTAGTCGGCGAAGCGGGCCGCGGTGTCCCGGGCCGGCCACCCGCCGGCGTCCTCCAGGGGCTGCGGCAGGTCCCAGTGGTAGAGGGTGAGCCACGGCTCGATGCCGTTGGCCAGCAACTCGTCGACCAGCCGCCGGTAGAAATCCAGACCCCGCGGGTTGGCCGCGCCGGTGCCGCCGGGCTGCACCCGGGACCAGGAGACCGAGAAACGGTACGACTTCAGGCCCAGCTCGGCCATCAGCGCGACGTCTTCGCCGAGCCGGTGGTAGTGGTCGCAGGCCACGTCGCCGGTGTGCCCGGCGAGGACCCGACCGTCGGTGTGGCTGAAGGTGTCCCAGATCGACGGGGTGCGGCCGTCGACGGCCGCTGCCCCCTCGATCTGGTACGCCGCGGTCGCGGCCCCCCACAGGAAACCGGGTGGGAAGGTCAGCCCGGGGCGCTCGTCGAGGACGTCAACGGCGAATGGGCTGGCGGGGTTGCTCACGACTTGACGGCACCTTCCATGATCCCGCCGATGATCTGGCGGCCGAACACGAGAAAGACGAGCACCAGGGGGATCGTGCCGATCGCCGTGGCGGCGAACACCTGGGAGTAGTCGGTGTAGTAGGCGTACGAGAGGAAGGAGAGCGAGACCTGCAGGGTCGGGTTCTCCGGGGTGAGGATGGCGTACGGCCAGATGAACGAGTTCCAGGTCTCCATGAAGGTCAGCAGACCGAGGACGCCCGCGGCGGGGCGCAGCGCGGGCAGCACGATGCTCCAGTAGATCCGGAACGTGCTCGCCCCGTCGACGCGACCGGCCTCGATCAGCTCGTCGGAGATGGCCTGGCTGGCGTACTGCCGCATCATGAACACGCCGAAGGCGCTGACCAGGAACGGCACGGTGACCGCGTAGAGGGTGTCGTACCACCCCAGGTCCTGCATCATGCCCCAGAGCGGGATGAGCCCCATCTGGGTCGGGATCATCATGGTGACGATGATCGCCAGCAGGAGGGCGTTGCTGCCCCGGAACCGCAGCTTGGCGAAGGCGAACCCGGCCAGCGAACCGGTGAGCACCACCGACAGGGTGACCACCGAGGAGACGATGATCGAGTTCATCATGCCGGTGAGGAAGTTGGCGGCGTCGTTGTCGAGCACCCGCCCGAAGTTGTCACCGAACGCTCCGCCGGGGGTCAGCGGCGGCGGCACGTCGTTGATCGAGTCCAGGCTGCGACTGCCGATCACCAACATGTAGTAGAACGGGTAGATCGACAGCAGCGCCGCCAGGACGAGTGCCGCGTAGGTCAACGGGCTGGTGCGCCAGAGGCGCTGGGAAGCCGAGATCATCGCTCTCTCCTCACTTCGCCGAGCGGCGGACGAGTAGGAAGTTGAACAGCGACACCACGACGATGATCATGAAGATCGCCCAGGCGACCGCGGCTCCGTAGCCGGCGGTGTTCAGGTTCGAGATGCCCATCTCGTACATGTACATGGCCAGCGTCTGGAACTCCCGCTGGCTGCCGCCGAGGATGTTGCCGTTGGCGAAGAGCAGCGGCTCGGTGAAGAGCTGCATGCCGCCGATCGTGGACAGGATGACCACGAAGATGAAGGTGGGCTTGAGCATGGGCAGGGTGATCTGCCAGAACTGCCGCCACTGGCTGGCGCCGTCGATCGCCGCAGCCTCGTAGAGGTCCTTCGGGATCGCCTGCATGCCGGCGAGCAGGATCAGGGTGTTGTACCCGGTCCACCGCCAGTTGACCATCGTCGAGATGGCAAACCACGAACTCCACCGCTGCCCGTCCCAGTCGACCGGGTCGACACCGACGAAGCTGAGCAGCCAGTTGAACAGGCCGAACTCCCGCTGGAACAGCATCCCGAAGACGATCGCGACCGCGGCCACCGAGACCACGTTCGGCATGAAGATGGCCATCCGGAAGAAGGTCTTGGCGCGCAGGAAGGTCCGGTTCAGCAGGTTCGCCAGGAAGAGGGCGAGCAACAGCTGCGGGATGGTCGACAGGGCGAAGATGCCGAACGTGTTGACGAGCGCGTTCCAGAAGTACTCGTCGGAGAACAGCCGGGTGTAGTTGTCGAACCCGATGAAGGTGTGGTCGCCGATCATGTCCCAGTCGTGCAGCGACATCCAGGCGGTACGCACCATCGGGTACAGCCCGAAGGCGCCGAAGATCAGGAAGAACGGGGCGATGTAGAAGTACGGCGAGTACTTGACATCGAAGCGGTTGAGTAACCTCCCCCGCCGACGTCGCGCATCGACGTCGGGAGAAGGCGGTGCTGCTGGCGACGGCGGTGCCGTCGTGGCCGACAGGCTCATGCGAATTTCCTTTTCCGGCGAGGCCCGGGGGCCCTCGCGCAGGGCGCTACGCGGAGGGGACCGGCCGGTGGCGTCCGGGAAGCCCCGAACGCCACCGGCAGGGAATCACTCAGAAGGCACCCTGAGTCTTGGCGTCCTTCGTGAACTGCTCCCAGGCCTTCGCCTTGTTGGCCTGCCCGCTCTCGAAAGCCCGCAGGGCCGGCTCGAGCGCGTTCTCCTTGACCGCCTGGTGCTTCGGGCCCAGGTGGGTCGGCTGGATCTTGGCGACGCTCTCCCCGAAGATCTTGCCGGTCGGCGCGTTGCTGAAGTACTCGTTGGTGTAGCTGGTAAACGCGTCGTTCTTCAGCGCCTCCAGGTTCGTGGGCAGCGGGCCCTTGAGCTTGAAGGCCTCGACCTGGCTCTTCGCGTTGGTCAGGTACTCGGCGAGCTTCGCCGCCTCCTTCGGGTACTTGCTCTGCGCCGGGACCGCGAGCCACGAGCCGCCCCAGTTACCGCCGCCGCCCGGCACGGACGCGACATCCCACTTGCCCTTGTTGGCCGGACCGGAGTTGTCCGACACGATGCCGAGCATCCAGGACGGGCAGAAGGTGGCCGCGAAGGTGCCCTGCTTGAAGCCACCCGACCACTCCGGCGACCAGGTCTGCGCCTTGGCGGAGATGTCCGCCATCGACGTCGCGGTGTCCCAGGCGTTCTTCACCGCGGGGCTGGTGTCCGCGATGATGTTGTCTTCCTTGTCGTAGAACAGGTCACCGTTGCCCTGGAACATCACGCCGTTCGAGACGGCGGTGATCGAGTCGATGAGCGCCTTGCCACCGCTGCCCTGCTTGTACTTCAGACCGGCCTGGTGGAAGCCGTTCCAGTCCGGCCAGAGCGCCGACACCTGGTCGCGCTCGGTCGGCAGACCGGCAGCCTGGAACAGGTCCTTGCGGTAGCAGACGGCGAGGCTGCCGACGTCGGTCGGCAGGCCGATCAGCCGACCGTCCGGCGCCTTGCCCAGCTCCCACTTCCAGGGCAGGTAGTCCTTGGAGTGGTCGGAGACCAGCGGCGCGAGGTCGGACCAGTTGCGCGCGTTGGGCTTGAACTCGTTGAGGATGCCCTCTTCCAGGGCGGTGACGTCCGCCGCGCCCTTGCCGGTGGCCAGGTAGCGGACCAGCTTCGGCCGGTACTCGGCGAGCTGCGCGGTCTTGCGCAGCTCGACCTTGATGCCGGTGTCCTTCTCGTACTGCTTGACGAGCTCGTCGTAGCCCATCTCGCCGAAGGTGTCGACGACCAACTTGGCCGGCTTCTCGCCGGCCGCCGGCTTGTCGTCGTCGTTGCCGCAGGCCGCGAGACCGCCGATTGCGGTGATCGCGGCCAGGGCAGCGGCCGCCAGGCGGGTACGCCGCGTGGTGACACTCATTCGCTGACCCCTCTTTCCGGTGGTGAGGCTGGGTGGTTTGTGGTGGGGGGTGCTCATTGCGCCAGACCGGGGATTGCGTGAGTGACCCATGCCACCTCGGGAGCGCTCCCATGAGATTGCCGACAGGTAACGGGAGTGTCAATAGGGCGATGGGAGCGTTCCCAGATCGTTACCGCCACGCTTCCTCAGAGCTCACGCCCTGTCCCCACCTCCCAAATCACCCCCAACCGGGAGTGCGGGCGGGGTCAGCAGAAGCGGCGCAGGAGGGTGGTCGTCCGGCGCGGGTCGAAGCGGGACGGGTCGAAGGTGGAGCCCGCCCAGTCGCGCAGCATCGCGTGCCGCGGGTCGGCCAGGTCGCCGCCGTCGCCCAACGCGACAAGCAGCGCCTGATAGCCCGACGACCCGCCGATGCCCTCCGGCGGGCAGGCCTGCTCGCCGTCGCGACAGACCGGGTACCGCTCGTCGGCATCGACGGTCAGCGCGTCCTCCACGACCAGGTCGTGCTCCCACCAGTCACTGAAGTCGTACGTGTAGGAGAACCGGCTGCCCTTGCCGAGCACCGCGTCCAGCCGCACGTCCAGCTCGTCGTGCAGCGCCAACTCCCCGTCCGGGTCCGGCTCGCCGTACTGCACGGCGTCGATCTCGAACGAGTGCAGGTGGCAGTCCCGCCAACCCATCGCGTGCTGCACCACCCGGTGCAGCCGGTCCAGCGTGTACCCGGCCGGAACGAGCACCCGGCGCCACACCAGCGGGCGGACGCCGGCGAGGGACATCTTCAGCTGGAAGATCTGACGCGGCATGCTGTCCTGTCCTCCCGCGGCTTAGGCTGCGAGCATGATCTGCCGAGCGTGCCGGGCCCGGCGGCACGACGACTGCCCGGGCCGGAACTGGTGCGACTGCCAGCACCGTACCGCCGAACCGACCCCTCCGGTCACCGGTCCGGCCAGCGAATGACCGTCGGAATCCCGATCCGGCGGCTCTGGCCGGAGCCCTCGACGCAGCCGCTCGACGACGACGCGCTGACCGCCCTCTACGACCGCGCCGACGAGCCCCGGCTCCGGGTCAACTTCGTCACCAGCCTGGACGGCGCGGTCAGCGTGGACGGCTACTCCGCCGGGCTCTCCGGTGAGCCGGACAAGCGGGTGTTCGGCCTGCTGCGGATGGTCTGCGACGCGCTGGTGGTGGCCGCAGGCACGTTTCGCCAAGAGGGGTACCGGGCGGTCCGCCTCAACGAGCGGCGCCGCGCCTGGCGCCGCGAACGCGGGCTGACCGAGTACCCGACGCTGGTGGTCGTCTCCGGGTCACTCGACCTGGATCCGGCGCAGGCCGCCTTCGCCGACGCGCCGACCCGCCCGATCGTGCTCACCCACGCCGACGCCGATCCGCCACCCGGCCTGACCGACGTCGCCGACCTGCTGCGCTGCGGCACCGGGCGGGTCGACCTGGCCGCCGGTCTCACCGAGCTGCACCGACGCGGGCTGACCCAACTGCTCTGCGAGGGCGGCCCACACCTGTTCGGCGCGCTCACCGCCGCGGACCTGGTGGACGAGCTGTGCCTGACCGTCTCACCGATGCTGGCGGGCCCCGGGCCGGGCCGGATCACCGCGGGCGACACCGTGCCACCTCGACAGCTGTCCCTGCGGCACGTGCTCGCCGCCGAAAACGGTGTGCTCATGCTCCGCCACGCCCGCCCGTGATCTCAGTCGACGAGCACCGCCCCGGGAGCCCACGGGATCTGGTAGCGCCGGCCGTCCTCGGTGCTCGCCCACACCTGCACATCTTCGTACGGCTCGGCGGCGACCACCTCGACCACCGCGCCCTGCGGCGCCGCGCCGAGCGGATGCGGCACGCCGTTGGCGACGACCTCGACGGTGCGCCCCTGCGGCGCCTGGACCAGGACGTAGAGCCGCCCGCCGGAGCGACGGGCCACGGCCACGCCCAGCCCGCTGCTGGTGGATCGGACGGCCGCGCAGACCGCGTCACCGTCGACGCAGGCCAGGTCGTACGAGAGGTAGTCGAGTAACCGGCGCGGTTCGCCCGCGTCCGGGGCGACCAGGACCTCGACGGCCTGTCCCCCGGCGGCCCGCTCCTGGGCGCGTGGTTCGCGTCGGATCAGCACCAGCGTCTCCGTCCCGGCCCGGCCGACTGCCACGACCTGCGCCAAGGGCACCCGTCGACCGTCGGGACCGACGATTCCGGCCGGGACGTCGGCAGCGGCGCTCGGCCCGGTGCCCCCGCCCTCGCTACCGCCACCGCGACCGGCGGGCCACAGTTGCGGGAGCACCAGTGCCCCGGCGGCGACCACCACGGCCACCGTGCCACCCGACAGCAGCAGACGCCGACGGCGGCGCGTCCGGCTTCTCGTGATGACCCGGTGCGCGAGACCGGGCGGCAGCTCCACGGTCGCGACAGCATGGTCGAGCAGGCCAGCCACCTCGTGGTCACGCATGATTCTCCTCCGCAAGGTCGAGGTCGAGTGGGTAAACACCGGCAGCCTCCAGCCGGGCCCGCAGGCGGTGCAGACCACGGGAGGCCTGGCTCTTCACCGACCCCACGGAACATTCCAGTTCGGCAGCTGCCTCCGCCTCGGAGAAACCAAGCCAGTACCGGACCACCACCACCGCCCGCATCCGCGGCGGAAGGTCCCGCAGTGCCGCCAGCAGCAACTCGCGGTCGTCGACCCGGGTCATCTCATCCTGCTGCGGCAGCACGTCCGGAAGGCCGGCGACCCGACGTCGGTTCCACGGTGAGCGCCACCGGCTGACGAGCCGATTGGTCATCGCGCGACGCAGGTAGGCCTCCGGCTGCCGCTGCCGGACCGCAGACCAGCGTGGGTACGCCTGCTCCAGCACCTCCTGCAGCAGGTCCTCGGCGTCCGCCCGCTGCCCGGTGATCAGTACGGCGAAGCGGAGCAGTCGCGGGCCGCTCGTCGCGACGAAGGCGCCGAAGTCGTCATTCATGCGTGCTCCATGCCTAGGTAACGCGACCGGCGCCCCGGGAGTTGAGTGCTGGCCGTGCGTGGTGCGCGCGGACATCACTCCCGCCCACCTCACGCACTCGGACGAGCACCCAGCGTCATGAGTGTGACGGCGCATGGTGTCGTCCGCCGCGTCGCGTGGCGACCTGTCGTACTCCTCGGGCAGGATGCACAGCATGGTTCCCGACCGTGCTGCCCGACCGACCCGAGTCGCCCGATGACCGACGCCGACCTCGACAGCCCGGGCGAGGCGGTCGGGCGGGTGCTGGGCACCGCCGACGCCACTCCGTTGCAGTTCTGGACGGCCGTGGCACCCGGCAGCTACCTCCAGCTCGACGACGTCGTGGTCACCCGGCGGGAGCTGCCCAACCGGGAGCCGGTGACGATCGCCGGCGTCGTCACCCAGGTCCGCGCTCGGCACGAGGGCGCCCAGTTCGACTCCGACGTGTTCGCCATCGCCGACGGCACGCTTCCCGCGATGGTGCAGGAGGCGGCCGAGGTCACCACCACACGGGTCGATCCGGAGCTCTACGTGCCGCCGACCCCGGGCGCGGTGGTGCACCGGGCCGAGGGCGACGCCCGGGCGCGTGCGCTGCACTTCGACCGGATGGAGCGGCGCATCCCGATGGGGATGGGTCGCGACGGGGTCCCGGTCTACCTCAACGCCGACTTCCTCGACGGCAGCCGGGGCGCGCACGTCTCCATCTCCGGCATCTCCGGGGTCGCCACCAAGACCAGCTTCGCCACCTTCCTGCTCTACTCGGTCTTCCGCTCCGGGGTGCTGGGCGGCGACGCGGTGAACGCCAAGGCGCTGATCTTCAACGTCAAGGGTGAGGACCTGCTCTTCCTGGACCACCCCAACACCCGGCTCGACGAGCCCACCCGCGCGGCGTACGCGAAGCTGGGTCTGAGCGCCGGCGCCTTCCCGGACGTGCGGGTGTACGCCCCGCCCCGCGTCGGTGACGCGGCCGGCACGCCGGACGTGAGCAGCCGGCTCACCGGGGTCGATTCGTTCTACTGGACGCTGAGCGAGTTCTGCGCCGACCGGCTCCTGCCGTACGTCTTCGCCGACGCCGACGACGAGCGCCAGCAGTACACGATGGTGGTCCACTCGGTGACCGCGCACCTGGCCCGCTACGCCCAGCCCGCCGACGGCGGGGTGAGCATCGACGGGGTTCGGCTCGGCTCCTACGGCGATCTGGTCGACCACATCGTCGACCAGCTCAACAACGACGAGACCCGCTCCGACTGGGCGGGCAGCGCGGTCGGTCTGGGCACCGTCAACGCGTTCGCCCGGCGGTTGATCGGCAGCAAGAAGGACCTCGCCCGGCTGATCCGCGGCGACCTCGCCACCCGCCGCCCGCATTCCATCAACACCAGCGAGTCGGCGCAGGTCACCGTGGTCGACCTGCACAATCTTCCGGATCGCGCCCAACGGTTCGTGGTCGGCGTGACGCTCAAGAGCGAGTTCGAGCGCAAGGAGAAGTCCGGCACCGCCAAGCCGCTGCTCTTCGTCGTCCTCGACGAGCTCAACAAGTACGCCCCCCGCGAGGGCTCCTCCCCGATCAAGGAGGTCCTGCTGGACATCGCCGAGCGGGGTCGCTCGCTCGGGGTGATCCTGATCGGCGCGCAGCAGACGGCGAGCGAGGTGGAACGGCGCATCGTCACCAACTCGGCGATCCGGGTGGTCGGCCGGCTCGACCCGGCCGAGGCCTCCCGCCCGGAGTACGGTTTCCTCCCGCCCGCGCAGCGACAGCGGGCGCTGCTGGCCAAGCCGGGCACCATGTTCGTCAACCAGCCGGACATCCCGGTGCCGCTCTGCCTGGAGTTCCCGTTCCCGGCCTGGGCCACCCGGGTCTCCGAGGCGGGCCGGGCACCATCCGAGACGCTGCGCTCGATCACCCAGTCCGCCGACCCTTTCGCCGTGGTGGGCTCCGGTGGCGGCACCGACGACGACATCCCGTTCTAGGCAGGGGCCAGCACAGCCATGAAGATCCTGCACACCTCCGACTGGCACGTGGGAAAGGTGCTCAAGGGACAGTCCCGGGCCGAGGAGCACAAGGCCGTGCTGGCCGGGGTGATCGACATTGCCCGCGCCGAGCAGCCGGATCTGGTGATCGTCGCTGGCGACCTCTACGACACCGCCGCGCCGACCTCGGAGGCGACCCGCCTGGTCACCCGGGCGTTGACCGCGCTGCGCCGCACCGGCGCGGACGTGGTCGCGATCGGCGGCAACCACGACAACGGCCCCGCGCTGGACGCGCTGCGCCCCTGGGCTGATGCCGCCGGCATCACGCTGCGCGGCGGGGTGCGCGAAGATCCGGACGAGCACGTGATCGACGGCGTCACCGCCGACGGCGAGCGGTGGCAGTTGGCCGCCCTGCCGTTCCTCTCCCAGCGGTACGCGATCCGCGCCTTGGAGATGTACGAGCTGACCGCCGCGGAGACCAACCAGACGTACGCCGACCACCTGGGCCGGGTGCTGGAGCGACTGACCGAGGGTTTCCGCGAACCGGACCGGGTGCACCTGGTCACCGCGCACCTGACGGTGACCGGCGCGGCCACCGGCGGCGGCGAGCGGGACGCGCACACGGTGCTGGGCTACGCCGTCCCGGCCACCGTCTTTCCGGCCACCGCGCATTACGTGGCGCTGGGCCATCTGCACCGGGCGCAGCGGGTCGAGGGGCCCTGCCCGGTGCGCTACAGCGGCAGCCCGCTCGCTGTCGACTTCGGTGAGCAGGAGAATGTCCCCTCGGTGACGGTGGTGGAGGTGACCGCCAGCACCGCCGCCCGGGTGCGTGAGGTGCCGGTGACCGCGGCGAGCGCGCTGCGGACGGTGCGCGGCACCCTGGCCCAGCTCGCCGAGATCGAGGCACCGGACGCCTGGCTGCGGGTGTTCGTGCGGGAGCAACCCCGCGCCGGCCTGCGCGAGGAGGTGCAGGAGCTACTCCCCCGGGCGCTGGAGATCCGGATCGACCCGGAGCTGCTGGCCGCGCCGGGCAGCGGTGCCCGCATCGCGCAACGCTCCGGGCGTTCGCCACGGGAGTTGTTCGCCGACTACCTGGACAGCCGGGGTCACGCCGACGAGGGCGTACGGGAGCTCTTCGACGAGCTCTTCGAGGAGGTCGATCACTGATGCGTCCGATGCGGTTGGACATGGCCGGTTTCACGGTCTTCCGGGACGACACCACCATCGACTTCACCGACGCCGACTTCTTCGCCCTGATCGGTCCGACCGGGTCGGGTAAGTCGACGGTGCTGGACGCCATCTGCTTCGCCCTCTACGGCATGGTGCCCCGCTGGGGTGGCGCCCGAGGGTTGGCGAACGCGCTCGCGCCGTCGGCGACCGAGGCCCGGGTGCGGTTGGTCTTCGAGTCCGGCGGGGCCCGCTATGTGGCCACCCGGGTGGTGCGCCGGGACGGCCGGGGCAACGTCAAGACCGCGAACGCCGGGTTGCAGCTGATGCCGGCCGGCTTCGACGTGACCAAGTTGGACACCGGGTTGAGCCCGGACGACCTCGGCGAGGTGGTGGCCGGCACTCCCGCCGAGATGGAGCAGGCGGTGCTGGAGGCGGTCGGGCTGCCGTACGAGCAGTTCACCAGCTGTGTGGTGCTGCCGCAGGGGCAGTTCGCCGATTTCCTGCACGCCAAGCCGGCGACCCGGCAGCAGATCCTGGTCAACCTGCTCGGCCTCGGCGTCTACGAGGACGTGCAGAAGAAGGCGACGGTGCGCGCCGCACAGGCGGACGCCCGACTCGACGCGGTCGACCAGTTGCTCGCCGGGCTGACCGGCGTGGACGACGAGGCGTTGGCCGAGGCCGACGCCCGGGTCGACCAGATGGCCGAGCTGGCGGCCGCGGTGACCGCCGCGGTGCCGGAGCTGGCGTCGGCCAAAGCCACCGCCCGGGAGGCGGCGGCGGCGCTGACCGCCCTCGACGACGAGCTGACCGTGTTGACCGGGGTGCGTGCGCCGGGCGGGGTGGCCGAGGTGGCCCGGGCGGTCACGGCGGCGCGGGCCGAGGCCGAGGCCGCGGCGAACGGGGTGTCGCTGGCCGAGGAGCGGGAGGAGAAGCTGCGCGGCGAGCTGGCCGGTGCCGGCGACGAGAGCGCGGTGCGACTGCTGCTGCGGGCGTACGACGATCGGGACCGGCTGTCCGGCGAGGCCGACACGGTCCGTGCCGCGGTGAGCGCGGCGAACGACGAACACGCTACGGCGGTGGCCGCGCTGACCACCGCCCGTGCGGCGGCCGAGCGGGCCGACGCCGAGTTGGAGGCGGCCTTCCGGGCGCACGAGGAGGCGAAGGCCACCGACCTGGCGGTCAGCCTGCGGGTGCACCTGCATGCCGGCGCGGCCTGCCCGGTCTGTGAGCAGCCGGTGGCGCAGGTCCCGGCGGTGCCGGCCGATTCGGCGGTGGCGGCCGCGACGGCGGCGGGCAAGGCGGCGCGGGCCGCGACCAAGGCCGCGCAGACGGCCGTGCAGCAGCGGGACGCGGCAGCACGTGACCTGGAGCGGCTGCTGGTGCAGGCGCGGGCCCGCCAGGAGCAGTTGGAAGCCCGACTGGCCGAGCTGGACGGGCAGCTCGCCGGTGCGGCCGAGCCGGCGGTGCTGCGCCGGGAGTTGGCCGAGCACGCCCGGTTGCGGCGCGCGCTGGAGGAGGCGGCGACCGCGGTCCGGGCCGGCCGCGAGACCGCACGCCAGACCCGGGCCGGGGTGGACGCCGCCGAGGAGCGGCTGCGGGCGTCGTGGCGGGCCTTCGACACCTCCCGTGACGGGCTGGCCCGGTTCGGCCCGCCCGCGACGGATCGGGACGACGTGGCCGCCGCGTGGGCCGTGCTGACCGGTTGGACGACGAGCGAGGCGGATCGCCGCCGCGCCGACCGGGCCGGCCGAGCTGCCGCGGTCGCCGAGGCCGAGTCGGTGGCCGACGTGGTGCAGCGGCGGATCGCCGGCCTCCTCGCCGACGCCGACGTGCCGGTCGGCGACGACCCGGTGCACGCCGCGACAGTGGCGGTGGAACGGGCCGACGCCGACCGACGGCGGCTGCGGGAGCGTCGGGAGCAGGCCGGGACGTTGCGCGAGCAGCGGGCCGGGCACGAGCGGGAGGCGCAGGTGGCGCGCGCGCTGGCCGGGCACCTGCGGGCCAACAACTTCGAGCGGTGGTTGCTGGCCGAGGCGTTGGACCTGCTGGTCGACGGCGCGTCGGGGATCCTGCGGGAGCTCTCCTCCGGCCAGTACGAGCTGGTGCACGACAAGGGCGAGTTCGTCGTGGTCGACCACCACGACGCGGGGCTGCGCCGGGGCGTACGCACCCTCTCCGGGGGTGAGACGTTCCAGGCGTCGCTGGCGTTGGCGTTGGCGCTCTCCGAGCAGTTGGCCGGGATGTCGACCACGGCGGCGAGCCTGGAGTCGATCGTCCTGGACGAGGGCTTCGGCACGCTCGATGCGGCCACCCTGGACACCGTCGCCGCCACGTTGGAGAACCTGGCCGCCCGGGGCGACCGGATGGTCGGCGTGGTCACCCACGTGCCGGCGCTGGCCGAGCGGATCCCGGTCCGCTTCGAGGTCCGTAAGGATGCCCGGTCAGCCCGCGTCGAACGGACCGGCCGGTGAGCGCGAGGAGTGCAGCGCAGCGGAGCCTCGCAGCCGCGAACGAGAGGCCAGCGCGGTGAGCGCGAGGAGTGCAGCGCAGCGGAGCCCCGCAGCCGCGAACGAGAGGCCCACGCGTTGAGTGACGCCGCGTTCTTTGTCGACTCGTGGGATCCGGCGTACGGGGCGTCGTTCGAGGCGTCCGCTGCCGGGCCGGCCACGCCGAGCAGCGCGCAGGTCGAGGCGGACGTGGAGTTGCCCGCCGTGGACTGGCGGGCGATCGGGGTACGCCCCGGGGTGCGGGCACCCGACGTGGTGCTGCTGGTCGACGGGGTTCGCCGGATCGACGCGAGCATCTGGACGGCGGAGACCGACGGCGGGTCGTTCCCCGGTCTGGCCGCCTCGTACGCGGCCGGGGTGGTCCGGTGCGACCTGGGGCGGGGTGCGGCGCAGTTGGCCGGTACCCGGGTTGGCCGGGGCCTGTTCACCGCGAGCCCGTCGGCGCAGGACGTGGTGGCCGGTGCGATTCGTTACCCGGTGCACCGGGTGGGTGGCACCGGTGAGCTGGCGAAGCTGCCGGCCGCCGTGCAGGGTCCGCTGACCGCGCTGGAGGTGGCGGTGTCCGACGCCGCCCGGGTCGATGGTGACCTGCTGGTGGTGGACGGGCCGTTGCGTAGTCGCCGGCAGTTGCCGCGCACGCTCGGCTATATCAAGACCCAGCACAGCCAGTACCTGGATGCCCGGCTGACCGCGGTGGTGACCGGTATGGCGTCGGGTGAGCGTTCGCCGGTGTTCCGGCTGGGCACCGCCTGGGGTGGCTGGTCGTGGTATCTGCGGCTGCCGGTGGCGGTCGGCGCGCCGTGGGCGGGCATCGTCCGGGTGGAGTGCTCTGCCGACCTGCCCGTCGAGGCGGCGATCGAGCTGGCCGACCTGTCGCTGGTCACTCTGCCGCGCTTCGCCTCCACCCCGTACAAGGATCCGCGGGCGCCACAGAATCTGATCCCGATCGCCGGGCTGGAACGCCGACTGCGTGCCCTGCTCGGCGATTCCCGACTGCTGCACCGCGCGTTGACCGCTGCGGCCCGCGCCGCCCGTTGAACGCGGATACTGGTCGGGATGGGACGTAAACGGGCGGCTGACCGGGTGGTCGAGCAGGTGGACACCGGGCAGGCCGAGCTTGTTCCGGACCAGGACCGGGCCGGCTCGTGGACGTTGCTGCTGGACGGCGCGCCGCAGTCGCACGTCGACCTGACCGACCCCACGCATCTGGAATTCGAGTACGTGCGGCGGTTGGCCGCCGCCGTGGACCTGATCGCACCGGCCGGTGAGCCGCTGCGGGTGCTGCATCTGGGCGGCGGCGCTCTGACCCTGCCCCGGTACGTGTCGGCCACCCGGCCCGGCTCCACCCAGCGGGTGTCCGAGGTGGACGGCGCTCTGGTGGAGCTGGTTCGCCGGGTGTTGCCGTGGCCGTCCGATACCCGGCTGCGGGTCCGGGTGGAGGATGCGCGGGCGGTGTTGACCTCCACGCGGGACGCCAGTTACGACGTGGTGGTCGCCGACGTCTTCGCCGGTGCCCGTACTCCGGCGCACCTCACGTCGGTGGAGTACGCGGCCGAGGTGGCGCGGGTGCTCCGCCCCGCCGGCTGGTATCTGGCGAACCTGGCGGACGGCCCGCCGCTGCGGCACGCGCGTGGGCAGGTCGCCACGGTCCGGTCGGTGTTGCCGCAGGCCTGTCTGGTCGGCGACGCGGCGGTGTTGCGTGGGCGTCGGTACGGGAATCTGGTGCTGGTCGCCGGGCGGGTGACGCCGCCGGTGCCGGAGCTGACCCGGCGCGCTGCCGGCGACTGGTTCCCCGGCCGGGTGGTGGCCGGCGACGAGTTGGACCGCTTCGCCAGCGGCGCGCAGGTGGTCCGGGACGCGGACGCCACCGGCTCCGATCCGCCACCGCCGGGCCTGTTCTCCGTCCGCCGCTGACCGCCCACCCGACACCCGCGCAGAATTTTTTTCGCCGTTTGTTGATCCGCTCGGGGCGGTGCTGCGTACCACCGGGCGGCCCGCTTCGTGGGCCGGCGATGGTCACGGACACCCCGGAGGTCTGCATGCATGCGGTGGCGGCCGGTTGGCATGGCGACGCGGTACGCGCGGACTGGTTGTCGGCGCGGTCCTCGTCGCGGCCGACGTCGTCTGCCCGGGGGGTCGACGCACGCGCGACGTCTCGCCAGAATGGTCCGGTGACGCCGCGACCGGCGCCCGGGCGCCATCAGGCGACGTCAACCGAGGCCAGCCACTCCGATCAGCTGATCCGCTTGCTCTATGCCGAGCACGCCGGCCCGTTGCTGATGTTCGTCATGCGTCTCACCGGGGGGGACCGGCAGCGTGCGGAGGACATCGTCCAGGAGACCCTGCTGCGGGCGTGGCGTAACGCGCACCGCCTGGGCACGCAGGGGCAGGGTTCGTTGCGACCGTGGCTGGTCACGGTGGCCCGCCGGATCGCCATCGACGAGCACCGCAGCCAGGAGGCCCGCCCGCCGGAGACGTACGACCGGGATCTCACCGCGTTCGCCGAGGCGGACAGCACCGACCGGGTGCTGCGGACCATGACGGTGGCGGACGCGCTGCGTACGCTCAGTCAGTCGCACCGGGAGATCCTGATCTCGACGTACTTTCGGGGCCGGACGGTGCCGGAGGCCGCCGAGGAGTTGGGGCTGCCACTCGGCACCGCCAAGTCGAGGGTCTACTACGCGCTGCGCGCGCTGCGCACGGCTCTGCAGGAGCGGGGGGTGACAGAATGAGCCGGCCGGACCACATGGACGTCGCGGCGTACGCGCTCGGCGTGCTCGACGAGCAGGACACTGAGCGGTTCGAGGAGCATCTCGCCACCTGCTGGGCGTGTGCCGCCGAGTTGGAGACGATGGTGCCGGTGGTGGGGCTTCTCTCCGACATCGACGGCGAGACGATGATGGCGTTGGAGCAGACCGCGACGGACCCGGCGCTGCTGGACCGGACGCTGGGCGCGGTCCGGGCCGACCGCCGGCGCACCCGGTTTCGTCAGATGCTCGCGACCGCCGCCGCGGTGGTGGTCTTCGGCGGGCTGACCGGGTATGGCTTCGTCAACGTGACCGACAGCGAGCCGTCGCCGGGGGTGCTCGCCGAGTCGACGCCGAGCGCGCCGAGCGACCCGACGACGAGCGGGCCGACGGCCCCGCCGAGCGGTCCGGGTGTCGGCGGCACCGAGGAGGAGGGCGACCAGGTCGAGGCCACCGACCCGACCACCGGTGTGCAGACCACCATGTTCCTGGTGAAGCGGGAGTACGGCACCCGGATCAATTTCAGCCTGCGGAAGCTGCCCGGCCCGCGCACGTGCCGCTTGGTGGTGGTGCGAAAGAACGGCAGCACCGAGGTTGTCTCGAGTTGGTCGGTGCCCAATGAGGGTTACGGCACCAACGCCCGACCGCAGGGCCTCGAGTTGAGTGCTTCGACGTCGGCTCTGGCGGAGGAGATCAAGCAGCTCCAGGTGCAGTCGGTGGATGCCGCCGGTGTGGCGAGCCCGCTGGTCACGGTGCCGCTGTAGTCTCGCGTACCCTGTCGGCGCCGGTCATTGTCACAATGGCCGGCGCCGATCTGTTTTTTCGGGAAGTCTCCGTGCCGGGGACGTACGTATGGCGACCCAAATCAGTTCAATCAATTCAAGTGAAATTGACCACTGTTACTGCTTCAACCTTGACAGCCCGCCCTCCGTACCTATGGGTGAACTGCCAAGAATGAGGAGGGCACGTGGCACAGATGAAGCGGACCGTCATCGTCGCGAGCGCGATGGTCGCACTAACGGCCTGCGCTCCCGCGGGTTACGACGGGGCGAACTCGAGCGCGGCCGAGCCGGTCGCCGTCGCCGCGGCCGAGCCCACCGCGTCGGTTGAACCCGAGGCCTCGGCGTCCGCGGAGGCGCCGGCCGCCGACGCGCCGCCGGCGAACGTCAACCTGACCGAGCAGTTGATCGGCAAGAGCGTTGCCCGGATGGGCAAGGTGGTCACCGACCAGGACGGCTGGATCCTGTACCGCTTCGACAAGGACACCGCCGACCCGCCGTCGTCGAACTGCGTCGACAAGTGCGCCGAGGTGTGGCCCCCGGCGCTGACCGACGGCAACCCGCAGCTCACCGGTGTCTCCGATGACAAGGTCAGCAGCGTGACCCGCCAGGACGGCACCCGTCAGCTCACCATTGCCGGCTGGCCGGTGTACCGCTACATCGGCGACAAGAAGCCCGGCCAGTGGAAGGGCCAGGCTGTCGGTGGCACCTGGTTCGTGGTTCAGCCGGACGGCAAGAAGAACCTGAGCTGCCTGCCCACCTCCACGCCGAAGGCGGTCGCGCCGCCGGCGAACAGCGGCGCGAGCGACGCCGGAGGCGCGGGCTACTCGTACTGAGCCCGCTCGGCGCCAGGACGCGGTGGTCGGTCGTCGCCGGGGAGGGCGCGACCGGTCACCGTCGTACGGGGCGGGACGTCGGCACACCGGTGGTGCCGACGTCCCGCCTCGTGCGTGGCAGAGTTGGCGGGGTGACCGAAACCGAACCCGCCGCGACCAGGGTTTTGCACCCGCCGGTCGGCTACCGGCTGGCGGCTTCCGTCCGGGCGCTCACCTTCAGCCCGTACGACCCGTGCGCGCGCGTCGCCGCCGGCACCTTCTGGTGGGCCACCCGCACCCCGGACGGGCCCGCCACCCTCGCGCTGCGACCCGTCGGCGGCGAGTTGATCGCGGAGGGCTACGGGCCGGGCGCCGATCATGTCGTGGCGCGCGCCGACGCGATCGCCGGGCTGCGCGACGACCTGACCGGCTTCACCGAGTTGGCCGGGGCGCACCCGCTGGTCGCCCGGCTGGCCCGGGAGCACCGGGGGCTGCGGATGCCCGCCACCGGGCAGGTCTTCCCGCACCTGCTGCGTGCGGTCTTCGAGCAGAAGGTCACCGTGAAGGAGGCGTACCGGGCGTACGCGGCGACCGTGCGGCACTTCCGGGAGCCGGCACCCGGCCCGTTCCAGCCGCTGCTGCTGCCGCCCGAGGCCGCCGCGGTGGCCGCCACCCCGTACTGGGTGTTCCATCCGTTCGGGGTCGAACAGCGTCGCGCCGACACGCTGCGTCGCGCCGCGGCGCTCGCCGACCGGTTGGAGCGCAGCGCAGACGCCACCGACGCCACCCGCCGGCTGACCGCCATCCCCGGCATCGGGCCGTGGACGGCCGCCGAGGTGGTCCGGGTCGCGTACGGGGACGCGGACGCGGTCAGCGTCGGCGACTATCACGTCCCGAACACGGTGGCCTGGGCGCTGGCCGGTGAGCCGAGGGGCGACGACGCCCGGATGCTGGCCCTGTTGGAGCCGTTCCGGGGTCACCGGGGCCGGGTGTGCCTGCTGCTGGGGGCCGCCGGCATCCAGGCGCCGAAGTTCGGTCCACGCGCCCCGATCCGCTCGTTCGCCCGATTCTGACTCCCGTCAGCCCCGCTCGCTCCGACTCCGGAGCCCGTCGGCCTCCAGCCGAAGGTAGCGGCGGAACAGCCCACCGTAGAGCCGACCGATCACGCCGGCCAGCAGCCCGGACTGGCTCATCGCCAGCTCGACGCGGGTGCGTCCGTCGGGCAGCGGCAGCAGCCGGTGCTCGGCCGTGGTCCGCACCCCCGGGGTGTCGGAGACCCAGGCGAACTCCCGCTGCTCGGTAAGCTCGGTGACCCGCCACACCGCCGGCCGTAGCTTCGGCTGGGTCAACCGGGCGGTCGCGCCGACGGCGAGGGGCCCTGACTCCCCCCGCTCGGCCTGGGTCACCGAGGCCGTCCACTCCGGCCAGCGCGGAATGTCGACGAGCACCGCCCAGACCTGCTCGACGTCGGCAGCGATCTCCGTAGCGGCTTCGAACCGCATCGTCTCCCCTCCCCGGCGGCGCCGTCGGGCACCCGCCACGGATGCAGACGAGGCCGCCAGGTGGATCGTGACAGCAGCGCGCAACCCGGCGAATCAGGCGGCTTCGCGCAGGTCGGCCAGGCTCAGAGGGGTACGCCGACGCAGCAGCTCCTCCAGCTCCGGCACCGAGCCGACCTCGCCGAGCACGTTCCGGCCGCCGCCGAACCGCTGCGGGTAACGGCGGGTCAGCCGGTAGCGATAGCGGCCCCGGATCAGCTCGACGCTCACCCGCCACCGCCCGCAGCAGTCACAGACCCACTCGGACACCTCGCGAAAGTAGCTCTGACCTGCGGTTATTCGATTCGCCCGGTCGGGACGAGCGGCGCAGGGGCGGACACGCCGCCTCGGCACCCACGGTGATCTGCCTCACGACTGTCGGCACCGTCTGATTGACTGGTCGCCGTGGACCTGCCGATCAACCCTCCGGTCGAGCCGATGCTGGCCAAGAGTGTCGCCAAGCTCCCCACCACGCCCGGGGTGACCTACGAGCCCAAGTGGGACGGGTTCCGGTGCATCGTGTTCCGCGACGGCGACGAGGTCGAGCTGGCCAGCCGGGGCGGCAAGTCGATGACCCGCTACTTCCCCGAGGTGGTCGATCAAGCCCGCCGGCAGTTGCCCGAGCGGTGCGCGGTCGACGGCGAGCTGATCGTCATCCGGCGTGACGGGCCGAGCGGTCAGGCCCGGTTGGATTTCGAGCTGCTGGCCCAGCGCATCCACCCGGCCGCCTCGCGGGTGAAGATGCTGGCCGAGACCACACCGGCCGACTTCGTCGCGTTCGACCTGCTGGCCATCGGCGACGAGGCGCTGCTCGACCAGCCCTACCCGCGTCGCCGGGAGCGGTTGGTCGAGGCGCTCGCCGGGGTGCGACCGCCGATGCACGTCACCCAGGTCACCACCGACCCCGACACCGCTCGCCGCTGGTTCGACGTCTTCGAGGGCGCCGGCCTGGACGGGTTGATCGTCAAACCGGCCGACCTGCCGTACGAGCCGGGCAAACGGCTGATGTTCAAGGTCAAACACTCCCGCACCGCGGACGCGGTGGTGGCCGGCTTCCGCTGGCACAAGTCCGGCCCGGTGGTGGGTTCGCTGCTGCTCGGCCTCTACGACGACGCCGGGGTCCTGCACCACGTGGGGGTGAGCGCGTCGTTCAGCATGGCCCGCCGCGCCGAGCTGCTCGACGAGTTGGCGCCCTACCGGGACACCGGCGGCGAGCACCCGTGGGTGCATGGCGACCACGAGCGCGGCCAACGCATCCCGGGTGGAGTGAGCCGGTGGACCGGCACGAAGAACCTGGAGTGGGAGCCGGTGCGCCCGGAGCTGGTGGTCGAGGTGGGCTACGACGCGATGGAGGGCGAACGGTTCCGACACACCGCCCAGTTCGTCCGCTGGCGCCCGGACCGCGATCCGCGATCCTGCCGCTACGACCAGCTCGACCGCCCGATCCGCTTCGACGTGGACCAGGTGCTGCGCGGCGACCCGGCGACCACCGTGGACCGGGCCGCCAGCGGCTCGGCGTAGCCTGGCCGTCGACTCGATTCCGGAGGACCACGTGACCCGCACCGCCCATGAGCCTCGGATGGCGACCAGTCGCCGGGTCCGTCGTACTCTGGCCGCCTTCACCGTCGCGGCGCTGCTCACCGCCGGGTGCACGTTGCCGGCGTTCGCGCCACGCACCGAAGTGGAGGGTGCGGCCGCACCGACCGGCAGCGCGCCCACCTGGCGGCCCTGCCCGGAGGTGCCCGACGACCTGGTCGGGCGCGGAGCGCCGGACATGCGCTACGAGTGCGCGCGGATCGCGGTGCCTCGCGACTGGGGCACCGGCGGCGGGGCGAGCACCGGCCCGGGCGCCGGGGAGACCTTCGAGATCGCCCTGCTGCGGGCCCGTTCCACGAAGCAGCGCGACCGGGTCGGCTCGTTGGTGATCAACCCGGGCGGCCCGGGCGGCTCCGGCGTCGACACCGCCGTCTACCTGTCCTTCGGCCCCCAGTTCGGCGGGCTTCCCACCTCGATCACCGAGCGCTTCGACATCGTCGGTTTCGACCCGCGTGGGGTTTCCCGGTCCAGCCCGGTGAAGTGCATCTCCGACGCCGACCTGGACGCCAGCTTCGGCTTCGACCCGGATCCGGCGAGCCAGTCGGCGTTCGACGGCTTCGTCGGCCTGAGCCAGCGGATCGGGCGTGGCTGCGGCGATCGGTACGGCGACCAGTTGCCGCTGTACGGCACCGAGCAGGCCGCCCGGGACATCGACGCGGTACGCGCCGCCGTGGGCGACGACAAGCTCACCTACCTCGGCTACTCCTACGGCACTCTGCTCGGCGCCACGTACGCCCAGCTCTACCCACAGCGGGTGCGTGCGCTGGTGCTCGACGGCGCGGTCGACCCGCAGCAGCGGCTGGTGGAGGGCTCGGAGAGCCAGGCCCGCGGTTTCGAGCGGGCGTTCAACAACTTCACCCGCTGGTGCACGGCGAACGCCGACCGCTGCCCGATCGCCCCGGACGCGCGGGCCGCGGTCACCTCGGCCATCGACAAGGCCAAGGTCTCCCCGGTACGCGGCGCCAACGGGCGGGAGGCGACTTCCGGCTGGGTGTTCTACGCGGTCATCTCGTCGCTCTACACCGAAGCCGGCTGGCAGGAGCTGGCCCAGGCGATCGACAAGCTGGCCGAGGGCGATCCGAAGGACGTGTTCCGGCTCGCCGACGCGTACGCCGGCCGGGGCAGCGACGGGCGCTACTCGAACCTGTTCGACGCCAACCTGGCCATCAACTGCGCCGACGAGACGGAGAAGCCGAGCCGGGAGCAGATCCGGCAGTTGCAGGCGGAGTGGCGTGGGAAATATCCGCTGTTCGGGCCGGCGCTGGCGGTCGGCATGCTGAGCTGCGTCGAGTGGCCGGGTGGGCGTGACCCGTACCCGACCGGCCGGGCGAACGGCGCGCCGCCGATCGTGGTGGTCGGCACCACCGGCGACCCGGCGACGCCCTACGAGCAGACCCCACGGCTCGCGTCGATGCTGGGCGTTGGCCGGGTGCTCACCTGGGAGGGCGAGGGGCACACCGCGTACCCGCAGACCTCCTGCATCACCAATGCTGTCGACGCCTACCTGCTCGACCTGAGCGTTCCCCGGGAGGGCCTGCGCTGCCCGGCCCGCTGACGTCACGGCTCGGCGGCAGCGCCGGTAGCTCGATGCCCTGCCGGGCGGCCAACTCCTCCAGCAGCGCCCGCATCCGGCGCACGTCGGCCTTGAGCTGCTCCTGTTCCTCGTGCTCGAAGGCGTTGTCGTCGACGATGAGCCGGCTCGCGAAGTGCGCGGTGATCAGCGGGATGACCAGCAGCACCATCGTCGAGATGAGGAGCGCGGCCAGTGTGCGGCCCGCCCAGGTCGTCGGTGAGATGTCGCCGTACCCGACGGTGGAGGCGGTGACCACCGCCCACCAGACGGCGTCCGCCGGGCTGCGCTGCTCGACCTCGCCGTAGATGACCCCGGCCACCACGATCATCAGCAGGTACGAGGTGATCAGCGTGCGGGGTGAGTTCGCAAACCACACCAGCGCCCGATAGATCCACCGGAACGGCAGCAGCAGAGGCTCCATGCCGCCCCATGCTGCCCGTTGCTGGCAACCGCCACCGTCCCATCCGCCGCCATCCCATCCGCCGACGTCGCTGTGCCAGGCTCACCAGCATGACCGACGTGATCTACCGGGAGGCGGTCCGGGCCGACCTGCCCGCCGTCATCGCCCTGCTCGCCGACGATGTCCTGGGCAAGGCCCGCGATTTCACCGTGGTCGACGACGCCTACGAGAAGGCGTTCGCGGACATCAGCGCGGACCCGCGCAACCAGCTGATCGTGGCCGAGCAGGACGGTGAGCTGGTCGGCTGCCTGCAGATCACCTACATCCCTGGCCTCGGCCGGCACGGCAGCGAGCGGTCCCTGATCGAGTCGGTTCGGGTCCGCTCCGACCGGCGCGGCGAAGGGCTGGGCCGGGACCTGATGACCTGGGCCATCGATCAGGCCCGGCAGCGTGGCTGCGCCCTGGTGCAGCTCACCACGGACAAGACCCGCCTGGACGCGCACCGCTTCTACCTGGGCCTCGGCTTCGCGTCCAGCCACGAGGGCATGAAGCTTGCGCTCTGATCGAGGGCTCAGCTAGCTTCGCTGCTGTGGGTGGGCCCGCAACGACCGACAGTCCTCCACCGCGCCCGCCCTGGCGGCGGACCGGCTGGGCGATTCTGACGGTCGGAGTCCTTCTGGTCGTCGCCGCGTTCTGGCTGCCCGCCTGGCGCACCGTCTATCCCGATCGAACGGATGTCACTCCGGGCTCAAAGGAGCTCGGCTGGGCGCTACCGTTCGCGGTGACCGCTGCCGTCTTCGCGACGCTGTCGCTCGTCAACGTCGGCCCGGCCCGCCGGATCTGGCGGCAGGCGAGCCTGGGGATGCTCATCTCCAACGCGCTCGCCTGCGGCAGCATCACCGGGGTGTACTGGTATTTCGAGGCCGAGGACCCCTACGTCGAGCAGGAACTGCTGTCGACCAGGCCGGGCGCCGGTCTCCTCCTGGCCCTGCTGGGCTACCTGCTGATCCCGCTCGCCGGCGCCCTCCCCAACGGCCGCGCCCCGGGTCCCGGGGTCACCTCTCCGCGCCTGTAGAGCTGCCCCGGATCTGGGGCAGCGGTCCAGATCCGGGGCAGCTCTACAGTGCGCCGAGGCGCGTCGGTCAGCCGTCGACGAGGCGGCCGTCGCGCAGGACGAGCACCCGGTCGGCGAGGTCGATCAGGGCCGGGTCGTGCGTGGCCACCAGCGCGGTCATGCCCCGCGCGTGCACCACCGCGCGCAGCAGGTCCATGATGGACCGACCGGTCTCCGAGTCCAGCTGACCGGTCGGCTCGTCGGCGATGAGCAGGTCCGGCTCGTTGGCCAGTGCTCGGGCCACCGCGACCCGTTGCTGCTGACCACCGGAGAGCTCGTACGGGCGCTGGGCCGCGTGCCCGCCCAGGCCGACCAGTTCCAGCAGCACCGCGACCCGCTGCTCCCGCTCGGCGGCCGGCACCTGCGCCAGCCGCAACGGCACACCCACGTTCTCGGCGGCGGAGAGGATCGGCACCAGCCCGAACGTCTGGAACACGAACCCGACGGTGCCCCGACGCAGCCGCAACAGCTCCGCCTCACCGGCCGAGGTCACCTCGTGCCCGGCCACCACAACCTGGCCGCTGTCCGGCCGGTCCAACCCGCCGATCAGGTTCAGCAGCGTGGTCTTGCCGGCCCCGGAACGGCCCCGGATGGCGACCAGCTCACCGCGATTGGCGCTGAACGACACGTCCCGCACCGCGTGCACAGCGTGCTCGCCCCGGCCGAAGGTGCGGCTCACGCCACTGACCCGGACCACCTCGGCAGGGTGCGCCGCAGGCCCACCACCGAAACCGGCCGCGCCGGTCACCACCATGTCCCGACGGCTCATGCCCGTGCCCCCCGCTCGTCCGAGGCCCGGTCACCGGACCGCACCTGCACATGGTCCGGCTCCAGATCGAGCCGGACCCGCTCCTTCAGCGAGAGCGCGTCGACGAACGCGGCCGGTAGCTGCATCCGGCCGTTCCGGTCCAGCACCGCGTACTCCTCGCTGACCAACTCGGTGTTGCCGTCCGCGCCGATCCGAGCGGTTCGGCGTACCTCGGAGGCGGTCCGCCCGTCGCGGATCGCGACGGTCCGGCGAACCTGCGTGGCCACCGCGTGGTCGTGGGTGACGACCACGATGGTCACGCCCAGCTCGGCGTTGATGGTGCGCAGCGCGCCGAAGACGTCGGCGCCGGTCGCCTCGTCCAGTTCACCGGTCGGCTCGTCGGCGAAGAGCACCTCCGGGTCGTTGGCCACCGCCACGGCCACCGCGCACCGCTGCTGTTCGCCACCGCTGAGCTGCCCCGGCCGCCGGTCCGCGCAGTAGCCCACGCCGACCATGTCGAGCAGCTCCCGGGCGCGCTGCCGGCGGGCCCTGCCGCCGCGCTTGCCGGCCAGCTGCATCGGCAGCTCGACGTTCTCCAGCGCGGTGAGGTACGGCAGCAGGTTGCGGCCGGTCTGCTGCCAGACGAAGCCGACCAGCTCCCGCCGGTAGCTCAACCGCCGCTTCGTGGACAGCGAGAGCAGGTCGTAGTCGGCCACCCGGGCGATGCCGGCGGTCGGCGTGTCCAGGCCGGAGAGGATGTTGAGCAGGGTCGACTTGCCCGAACCGGACGCGCCGACGATCGCCACCAGCTCACCCCGGTCGATGACCAGGTCGAGCCCCTGCAGGGCGACCACCTCCACCCCCTCGGTCTTGAAGATGCGCACCAGGCCGTCGCAGACGATGTGCCCGCGCAGCCGGTCCTGTCCGCCGGCCCGCTCGGCGGCGCGTTGCGCGGCCCGCTGCTGCAGTGCGGCCAGGTCGGGCACCAGTGAAGTCTGGGCGGTAGCGGTCATCTCAGCTCTCCTCTCCGAGCCGAAGCACCTCACCGAGGCGCAACCGGCGGTTGTTCAGGGCCTCGACGGCGACCGCGAAGCCGAGGGCGACCACCCCGAGCGCGAGCACCGCGGCCACCAGGCCGGGCTCGAAGGCCACTCGGACCGGCATGCCACTGGTGAAGGCGGACAGGCCGAGCACCGGGTTGAGCAGCAGGGGCAGCACCGCACCGACGAGCGCGCCGGTGAGCACCGACACCCCGACCAGCGGGGCGAGCTCGACCAGCAGCAGCCCGCGCCACTGCCGGCGGGACAGACCGAGGGTACGCAGCCGGGACAGCACCTGGCCTCGGGCCCGCGCGCCGGCCAGCACGGTGAACGCGATGGCCAGCAGCCCGAGCACGGAGCCGCCGGCGGCGCCGGCCACGAACCCGAAGGCCAGTACGCCGTTCGCACCGCCGTCACCGAGTTCGCGCCGGACGTCGGCCCGGGTGTCGACGACGACCCCGATCGGCCGTTCCTGCCCGGTGACCGCCCCTTCCTGCTGGTAACGCAGCTGCCCCTGGTCGCCGGCGCGGCGTAGCGCCTCCGCGTCCAGCCGATCCCCGGCGACCAACAGGCTGGTCGCCACGGGTGTGGTGTTTCGCGTCGGCAGCGCCTGCCAGGGCAGGATGACGAACCGGCTGGTGTTCGCCGACAGCAGTGGGAAACTCTCCTCGCTGCCGGCCACCCGGAACTCGTACCGCTGGCCCTGCACGGAGATGAAGGCGGAGCGGTCCAGCCCGGCCTTGGCCAGGTCGGCGGCGACCGACGGCGAGACGATCGCCGGCAGCGGCCCCGGTTCGGGCCGGGCGGAGCGCAACGCGTCCGACAGCGCCAGGTCCACCTCGGATTCCCGGGCCACCGCGGCCAGCCCTGATCCGTCGACCAGCAGCACGGCCGTCCCCCCGAGCCGAGGGTCGGTCCCGAGCTCGTCGACGCTCAGCTGCTCGTCAGACGCGTACAGCACCCGCGTCACGGCCCGGACCCCCGGCAGGCGGCCCAACTCGTCGACCGTGTCGGGAGCGAAGCGCTCCCCGCGGATCACCGCGTCGGCGGGCACGATCCGCTCGGCGGCCCGGTCCCGGCTCGCGTCGACGCCCGCGGCCACGACCGCACAGAACGCCGCAGTGCCGATCGCCAGCACCACGACGACGAGCGGAGCGGCGACGGCCGACCGACCGGCCCGCGCCGTCCCGAGGAAGGCGACGCTGCCCCTCCTCCGCGCGGCCAGCCGGCTGACCAGCAGCAAGGGCCAGGGGTACGCCCGCAGCGCGAGCACCGCCGCGGCGACCGCGAGCAGCACCGGCACCGAAACCAGCAGTGGGTCCACCTCACCGAGGGTGAGTCCGCGCCGACGCAGCAGCACCGCGCCGAGCACTGCGAGCAGCAGCACGAACAGCTCGACGGTGAGCCGGCGGGTCGACGGGCGCATCCGGACCAGGTCGCGGCGGGACGCCCCGCCGGTCGGCACGGCCAGCGTGGCCAGCGGCAGTGCCAGGGTGACCAGGACGGCTGCGGCGATCGCGTACGGCGTGATGGGGTCCGGGGCGCCGGGGACCAGGGTGCCCAGCCACCAGCCGAGCGCGGCGGCGACGGGCACCACCAGTAGTGATTCGGCGAGGCTGCGGCGGGCGCCGGCCGTGGCGCCGCCACCTCGTGCGCGGATCAGCACGAACTCCGATCGGCGCCGCCGGGTGGCGAGGGTGGCCGCGAGCACGATCAGCCCGGCCAGGGTCGCCAGTACGCCGGCCGCGATCACCGCCAGCAGGGTCCGGGCGGCGTTCACCTGCGCGGCGAACGCCCGCAGCGGAATGTCAACGCCCTGGGCCAACGAGAGGTCGGACGGCTTGTTGCGCTGCGATTCCTGCAGACCGTCGATCACCTGGTCCAGCTTCCGCGCATCGATGCTGTCGACGCCCAGTCGATAACGCCAGTTGGTCCGGATCGGCCAACCCGCCGCGGCCCGCTTGTCGAGGGTCGACGGTGCGACCGCGCCCGTGGCGATGAACGGCTCACCGTCCCCGATTGGTTCGGTGATCCGCAGCATCGATGGCAGGCCGTCCCAGATGCCGCCCGTACGGTCGACGGGGCGGAACAGCCCGACCACCACCAGCGGGGAAGCGTCGACAAATCTGTTCTTGCCTTCGGCCCTGCCGATGCGTAGGTGGCTGCCGGTGCGCAGGTTGAGCTTGGTGGCCACGTCGACGTCCAGCGCCACCTCGATCGGGCGGTCGGGGAGATAGGTTTCGCTGGGCCACGCCCCCTCGACGATGGTGCTGGCGTTCTGAATGTCGGGCACGGCCCGGAGACCCAGGTCGACCAGCAGATTGCGGGCCGCGAGGTCCGGCCCGACCACCCGGGTCGCTTGGGCGTCCACGTTGTACCACCGCTCGGTCACCGCCGAGCGCACCAACGGCGGCATCCCCGCAGCCAGGGCCTCGAACCGCACACGAGCGTTGATCATCGCGGTTTCGTTGGCGGGGGCGTTCACCACGCCAGTGGTGTAGGAGATGTCCCGACGGGCTGCCGGCTCACTGTTCAGCTGCGCCCGAAGCCCCTGTTCGGCGAGTCGGTTGACCAGCCGGGGCACGCCGCTGATCAGGAGCGTGACCACCAGCGTCAGCACCGCCAGGAGCAGGAACTGCCCTCCGTACGCCCGGACCCGCCGGACAGCCGCGCCGACGCTCATCGTTCTCCCCCGATTCGCAACTGCACCGCCGCCACCCGCTGACGGATGCCGGCGGCGATGAACGCGCTGAAGGCGAGCGCCGCCAGCAGCAGACCGACCGCGGTCAGACCGATCGGCACCCAGGGAAGCGCGAACGCCGCCGGGGGGATCGGCCGGCCGGCGGCCGGGGTGAGGATGACCAGTGGGGCCATGGTGGCCCCGACCGCGGCACCGAGCAGCAGACCGACGCCTACGCCGATGCCGGCGAGGAAGGTCTGTTCGGCCAGCAACGACCGGGCCAGCAACCGAGGTGTGGCACCGAGGGTGTGTAGCACCGCGAACTCGCTGAGCCGGCGCCGGGCGGTGGCCCACACGTCCACCATCAGGCCGACGATGGCGAGCAGCACCGCGCCGAGCGCGGCGGCGAGCATTCCGGTACGCGACCCGCGCCAGTACGGGTCGTCGGCGGCCGCCTCGATCACCTTCTCCCGGTCGAGCACGGTCACACCGGGCAGTTCACTGACGGCCTGCGCGGCGGCCGACGCGTCGTTGGTGCCGACCCACCACTCCGGAATCGACCGCACCGTGCCGCCCGCATGGATCAGGGCGTCGACCCCGGCGGGCAGGTCGAGCAGCACGCCTTCGCCGGTGGTGGTCGGCACGGAGGCAAGTTCACCGAGCAGGTGGACCTTCAGTGACACCCCGGAGAGCGTCAGGTCGACGGTGTCGCCGACGCGCAGGCTCATCGCTTCGCGTACCCCGGGGGTCATCAGCACCGGGACGGGCGTGCTCGGACCGGCGGGCACGATGGCGAACCGGGTCGGCGGTTGGTACGCGAACTGACCGCCGGGAATGACCTCCACGCCGTGGACCGCGGCGAACCCGACACCCGTGGTCCGTACCGGTGTGGGTTTCTCGCCGGGGGCCGTCATCACCCAGTCGCCGCTCAGCCCGGCGGGCTGGGTCGTGCCGTCGGCCTTGACCACCGTCAACCCGTCCATCTGGAGTCGGTAGGCGTTGCCGGCCGCAAGCCCGCCGTCGGCCTCGAACCCGGCCAGCCGTAGCCGCGCTCCGCCCACGTCGGGTAGCTGCACGGTGAACTGGGTGGCGCGGCCGTCACTGGGGGCGTCGGCCGCCGGCAACCGCAGGGCGAGCCCGTCGGAGCTGGTGACCAGCAGCGTCACCGCGACCCGGAGTGACCGGACCGCGCTGCTCACCGGGGTACGGACCGTGCCGGTGATCGCGCGCGCCCCGGCGGGCAGTTCGATACCTGCGGGGACCCCGCGCGCATCGATCATCCGCTGGTACTGCTCCGACACCGAACCGTCGGCGAGGCGGTCGGCGAGACGGACGACGCCGGGGGCGCTGGCCGGATCGACGCCGATCACGGTCACCGGTAGGTCGTCCCGGCCGACCCGCACCTCGTCGCGCCACGCCGGGAGCGCACGGTCCACTCCCGGCAGCGCGGCGAGTTGAGCGGCCCGGTTCGGCGGAGCGGAACCGCCGCGCTCGGTGACCCGCAGGTCGGCGCCGACCGTGTGGCCGGCCTGCTCGACCTGGGACCGCTCCCCCGTGCTGATCAGGGACCAGGCCAGGGTGCTGCCACCGACGGCGAGGGCGAGCAGCAGTACCGGACCGGCGTGCGGACGCCGACCGGCCTGCCACATGCCGAACATGGTGGCCGTCCAGGGGCGTCGGTCGACAAACCGCTCGGCGAACCGGGTGAGCGGCGGAAGCACCCGCAGAGCCAGGACGGCGCCGGCGAGCACGCCGAGCGTCGGGGCGGCGACCAGCAGCGGGTCGAGCCCGAGCCGGCCGTTCGAGCCGGCGAGCGGTGAGGCGTACCGGCGCAGCTGCACCCAGGCGAGCACGGCGAGCGCCACCAGCACCAGGTCGACGCTGGCCCGCTGGACGCTCGCCGCCCGGTTCGGGCGGGATCGGGCGGCCATGTCGGCCACGTACGTGCCGGCGCCGCGCAGCGTCGGCGCGACCATGGCCACCAGGCAGCCCACCGCGGTTGCCACGGCGGCCGCCCAGACCAGGGCGGTGTTGCCGCCCGCGGCGGAGAGTTCCGCCGAACCACCGGGCCGGACGAACCGCAGCGCCTCCACGGCGATCAGTGGTCCGAGCAGGGCGGCCGGGGCGACCACCAGGGTGGCCTCGCGGGCGGCGAGACCGGCCAACTGCCGGCGGGCCGCGCCCCGGGCGCGCAGCAGCGCGGTCTGCGGACGGCGGTCCTCGTGCAGCAGGGCGGCGACCAGCACCAGCGCGTACCCGCCGAGCACCAGGATGAGCAGCAGCGGGGTGGCCAGCGAGGAGCGGCCCACCAGGTCGGCGCGGCCGATCCGGTCCAGCAGCCCCACCATCTTTGTCGCTGTCTGCGCCGACGAGCCCAGTTGGGCGGCCTCCGGCACCGCCGTGCCGGCCGCGGCGAGGGCCTTCCGCACGGCTGGCAGGTCGGCGGTGTCGACGTCACCGAGATCCGGTTCGGCCAGCCAGGACGCCGACACCGCGCCCGGGAAGGTCGCCTCGAAGTCGGCCCGGTCGAGCGTGAACGGCCCGTACGAGGTGCCGGAGGCGACGCTGCCCGCGCCCACCCCGGGGGCGAGCAGCCAGTACGCGTCGGTCGGGTCGCGAGGCCGCCAGGTGCCGGCGAGCACGAACTCGCCGCGCCGCTCGGTGGACCGGTCGCGCACCGGGATGCGCTCGCCGACGCTCAGGCCCAGCGCCACCGCGGCCCGCTCCGGGAGGCTCACCTGGATCGGGTTCGCCCCCGGGCGGGGCCACGCTCCGCTGGTCAGCTCCGCGTGCGCGGCGAGGTCGTCGAGGATGGCCGGGTTGGCGAAGATGGGCTCGTCGCCGGTACGGGGCACGGTGCCGAGGGAACCGGTCAGCTCCCGTCCGGTGCCGTACCGGGCGACGCTGACGCTGACCGGAACCCCGGCGAGGCCGTCGGCGAACTCGGCGCGGACCGCGTTGTCGCGGTTGGCGAACTCGGCCGCGTCGCGTCCGCCCGAACCACTGACCAGAAGGCCGCGTTCCTCCGCCGGCGAGGCGGCGACCAGCGCACGCTGCCCGGCGTCCACCGCCCGGCGGTTGTAGTCGGACAGCCCGGTGACCAACGCGACGGCGACCAGAGCCGCGATCACCGCAGCCACCAGCAGCCCGCGCGCCTCGCGGGCACGCCTCCACACCAGCTTCATCCGACGCCTCCCCTGGCCCCAACGGGCCGACGACCATCAAGACAGGCCACGCACCAGGAAAGGTTCGCGCCCGTTACATGATCGTTATTCCGGGGAGGGCCAGCTCATGCTGGCCCGCGCGCAGGGGCGGCTAGCTGCCGCCCCGGAGGTTCCGGATGCCGAACACCACCGCGCCGATCACGAGCACGACGCCCAGGAGTTGGAGGCCCGGCGAGTCGTCGGCCTCCCCGTGCGCGATGCCGGCGACGCCGAGCGCGACCCCGAGAACGGCGACGACCGTCAGGACGTACCTCATGGGGTTTCCTCCTCGACCCACTCGAGCAGGTCTCCGGGCTGACAGTCGAGCACCCGGCACATCGCTTCCAGCGTGCTGAAGCGGACGGCCTTGGCCCGACCGTTCTTCAGCACCGCCACGTTGGCCGGCGTGAGCCCGACACGCTCGGCGAACTCCCCGACGCTCATCTTGCGCTTGGCCAACTCGACGTCGATGCGGACGACGATGGGCATCAGATCACCGCTTCCATGTCGGTCCGCAGCGTGGTCGCCTGCCGCAGCAGCGCACGCATCACCACCATGAGGAGCCCCAGCACGGTGACTCCCACGGTCAGCAGGAACAGCAGCAGCGGCATTCCGGGGTCGTCGGCCTGGAACCCGACGTAGAGGAAGACACCCACGAGCACCACCCACGCGGCGGCGATGGCCCACACGATCGCGTCCACCCACTTCAGGGACGCTTCGGTGAAGATGCGGTCGCTCTTGACCAGGCTGAGCAACTTCCAGGTCGAGACGATGACCACCTGGACGCACAGCACCCAGAACACCGCCACGGCGGTCGCCGGCCACCGGAGATAGGCGTCGTCCGGCGATTCCGCGGCCATGTGCGCGAACTGCCCGGGCAGCGAGAGGGTCTGGAACACGACCAGGACCCCGAACAGCACCACGAGGAAGACTCGGAGAGCGGCAACCGCTCGATGCTCCGTAACCATGCATCGAGTTTCGCTCGTTACCTATCGAAAGTCAATCGGTTCCGTTCACGGCCTCGGGCACGTCCATGCACAGCTGGCGGGAGCACACCTCGACTATTGCCTCGTTCATCGGCCTGCTTGCGTTAGAGCGCGCTCACAGCCCTAGCGTGCAGGGCATGGACGTTGATGACGCACTCCGGGAGGCGTTGCGCCTCGCGGTGGACCCGCCGGGTGGTGTCTCCATCGAATCGCTGCGCGAGCTCGCTCGCGATGACGATGCAACCGAGTGGGACATCGCCACGGCGGCAGAGCATCTGAAGATCAATCCCCACACGTTGCGTTACTACGAACGGATCGGCCTGGTCCAGGTCGCGCGGGACAACGCCGGCCACCGCCGGTACGACGCCGCGGCTGTCCGACGTCTGGTCTTCCTCATTCGAATGCGTACCTCTGGCATGCCGATCAGCGACCTGCGCCATTACATCGGCCTCGTTGACGCCGGCCAGTCCACCGTGCCCGAGCGCCTCGACATGATGCTGGAGCACCGAGACACCCTGCGCTCGCAGATTGCTCAGCTGCAGCTGGCCCTGGCCGCCACCGAGTACAAGATCGCCACTTATGAAGGAGCACCCCAGCCATGACGAGAACCACCAACACTGCCCAGTACGACATCAACAGCCCTGAGAATCTTGCCCGCCGCAAACACGGTCTGAGCGTGCTGTCCCAGATCGACGGACACCAGGGCGAGGCCGTCATCGAGGCACTGGCCGACATCAACCCCGCCATGGGCCACCACGTCGCAGCCTTTTCCTTCGGCGACATCTACGACCGTCCCGGACTCGACCCCCGAAGCCGGCAGCTGGTCACCATCGGAGTCCTCACCGCTCTGGGTGGATGCGAGCCGCAGCTGAAGGTCCACATCGGCGCCGCGCTCAACGTCGGCCTGACGCGCGAAGAGATCACCGAGGCCATCCTGCACGCCGCGGTCTACTGCGGCTTCCCCCGCGCACTGAACGCCACCTTCACCGCCCGCGAGGTCTTCGCCACGCGTGACGACCCGGCGTAACCCGACGGACCACGTGCCACGATTGTCGGATCGTCCACTGTCACGACGGGCGATGGACCGGACATGGAGTAGACGTGAGCTCCGGGACTGAGCATGAGGACCGCTTCCGACGCGTCTACGCGGTCAACTTCGAAGCACTGCTGGCGTACGCGATGCGGCGCGTCGAGCAGCCCGAGGACGCGGCCGACGTGGTCGCCGAGACCTTCCTGGTCGCCTGGCGGCGCAGCCGCGAGATGCCGCCGGAGGCCGAGGCCCGGCTGTGGCTGCATGGCGTGGCCCGGCGGGTGCTGGCCAACCACCACCGCGGCGGGGCGCGCCGGGGGCGGTTGGGTGATCGGTTGCGGCAACGGTTCAGGGCGGCCGTGGCCGTCGACCCGGGCAGCGAGGTGCCCGAGCGGCTCACCGTCCGGGCCGCGTTGGCCCGGCTCAACGAGGTGGACCGAGAGGTGCTGATGCTGACCTTCTGGGAGGGGTTGGAGCCGCGCGAGGTTGCCGTGGTCCTCCAGGTGAGCCCGGCCGCGGTCCGTACGCGACTGTCCCGCGCCCGAGCCCGGTTGCGGGACCTCATCGGTGACGACCTCGACCCACCCGGACATGTACTCGACGTCATGGCCGTACGCGCCCCCGAGGAGGGCAGATGACCGACGAACAGCTCGACCGGAGACTCCGCGACGCCGACCCGTACCGACCCGAGGTCATCGCGCACCTCGACGGGGTCGCGCAGGACCTCCTGGAGGAGATCATGTCCACGCCGATCCTCGAATCCGTCACCGAGCCACCGGGCAAGCGCTCCCGACCACGCCACCGCCTGATGGGCGGTCTCGCCAGCGCAGGCATCGCGGCCGCCGTACTCGGCATCGTATTCGGCGCCTCCATTCTGAAGACCGATCAGCCAGGGAGCCACGAAGCGTCTCCGGAAACGAGTTCCACCTCCCAGGCGCCGGCGGCGACCGCCTATTCGGCGATGGTGCTCAAGGCGGCCGAGGAGAACCCGCGGCTGCTGATCGACCAGCCCGGCTGGAAGGCAACGCACGTCTACGGGTTCGCCACGAAGATGGGCAGCATCACCTACAGCAATGGTGCGCACCACCTCAGGATGGACTGGTACCCGGCCAGCGAGTACGACGATTACCGCAAGGATCGGCTCGAGGTCAGCAAGCCGGAGCCGGTGCAGGTCGACCGCTGGCCGGGTGAGCTGTTCCGATACAACGCGAGCGACTTCGCGGTCATGCTCCGGCCTCGCGACGGCTCCTTCGTCGAGATGCGCGCCGCGAGCGCCTGGACGCGCAGCGATCTCGATCGCGTTCTCGCCAGCGTGGTCCGGGTCGACGCCCGTACGTGGCTGGCCGCGCTCCCGGCGGAGATCGTCACGCCGGGGCTGGTGAACGAGCGGGCGGCAGCGGTGCTCGCCGACGTGCCGCTCCCCCCGGGCTTCGACCCCGCCACGCTGAGCGTCGAGGGCGTCAACTCCCCCTATCACTTCGGCGTACGGGTGATCGGCCCGGTCGGCTGTGCGTGGATCACCGAATGGACGCGCGCGAAGAAGAGTAACGACGACGCGGCTCTCCGGCGGGCGGCTGACGCCTTGCGCAGCAGCCACAACTGGAAGGTGCTCCAGCAGATGGACGCCGAGGGTGACTGGCCGAACGGGTTCTGGGAGACCGCCGACAGGGTGGCCTCAGGTGAGCCTGTCCACCCCAAGATGATGAACCCCTGCGATACGGGGCAGTAGCTGACCGTCGAGGCTGCTCGGGGACGGCGACGTGCCGGTCCCGGGCAGCCCGGCATCCAGCGCGCTCAGGCGCTCTCCTCCTCAGGGGCGCGCTTGGCGCGGCTGGGCTGCACCCGCTTCGGTTCGCCGGGCATCTTCGGGTGGTCCGGCGGGTAGGGCAGGTCACCCTGGCCGGCGGCGGCGTCCCGTTCGGCCCACTCCAACAGCGGTGTGATGTCCCACGGGGCGTCGTCGATGCCGGCGTGCGGGTCGCCGCGCTCGGCGAGCCGGGCCGGGACGGTACGCAGGTCGAAGTCGTCCGGGTCGACGTCGGGCAGCTCGTCCCAGGTGACCGGGGTCGAGACGGTGGCCCGCGCGTTGGCCCGCAGCGAGTACGCGCAGGCGATCGTCCGGTCCCGCGCCATCTGGTTGAAGTCGACGAAGACCCGACGGCCGCGCTCCTCCTTCCACCAGGCCGTGGTGACCAGGTCGGGGTGGCGGCGCTCCACCTCCCGAGCCAGCGCGATGGTGGCCCGGCGCACCTCGGTGAACGTCCAACGGGGCTGGATGCGCAGGTAGACGTGCACGCCCCGGCCACCGGAGGTCTTCGGCCAACCGGTCACACCCAGCTCGTCGAGGACGGCGCGGACCTCCCCGGCGGCCCGCGCCGCGTCGGCGAAGTCGGTGCCGGGCTGCGGGTCCAGGTCGATGCGCAGCTCGTCGGGCCGGTCGACGTCGGCGGCGCGCACCGGCCACGGGTGGAACACGATGGTGCCCATCTGCGCCGCCCAGGCCACGTGCGCCAGATCGACCGGGCAGAGCTCCGCCGCGCTCCGACCGCTCGGGAAGGTGATCTCGGCAGTCGTCACCCAGGGAGGCACGCCCCGAGTGGGCACCCGCTTCTGGAAGAACATCTCGCCCTCGACGCCCTCGGGGAAGCGTTGCAGCGTGGTGGGCCGGTCCCGCAGGGCACGCATGATCCCGTCGCCCACCGCGAGGTAGTAGTGGAAGACGTCCGCCTTGGTGAAGCCCCGCTGCGGGAAGATCACCCGATCGGGGCTGCTCAGTCGAACGCTGTGCCCGGCCACGTCGACCTCGGCGACCGCTGCCTTTGTGCCAGCCATCTCGCGACCATATGCCACAGCCCCGACGTTCGACGTACCGTTGACGGGTGAGTCTTGACGACAACGAGCTGCCCCGCACCGAGGACGAGTGGCGGGTCCGGTTGACCCCCGAGGAGTTCCACGTCCTGCGGGAGGCCGGCACCGAACGCCCCTGGACCGGCGAGTACGTGGACACGAAGACGGCCGGCGTCTACAACTGCCGAGCCTGCGGGCTGGAGCTCTTCTCCAGCGACACGAAGTTCGACTCGCACTGCGGGTGGCCGAGCTTCGACGACGCCATCCCGGGCCGGGTCAAGGAGATCGAGGACCGCAGCCTCGGCATGGCCCGCACGGAGATCCGCTGCGCCCGCTGTAACAGCCACCTCGGGCACGTCTTCCACGGCGAGGGCTTCACCCCGAAGGACACCCGGCACTGCGTCAACTCGGTCTCCATCCGGCTGGAACCCCGCTGACCTGAGCTGTCCGAGCGCCGTGCGGCAGGCGCGCGCTCACGGCGTACCGCCGAGCAGCTCGACCTCGGCGGTGCGGGACTGCTCGATCCGCCGGGCCAGGTCACGGACCCGCTCGTTTCGGCCGACGCCGACCTGGGCTCGGGCCAGGTCGGCCGCCGCCCGCTGGTGGTCGGCGAGCACCTCGCGCAGTGTCCGGTCGACGTCCGCGTCGGGCGCGGTCCGCAGCCGGTCGAGTGCGGCCTCGTCACCATGGCCTTCGTGATGGTGTACGACCGCGCTGGCGCCCGGCCCGGCGGTGGGCAGCCAGCCTCGCATCGCGGACAGCTCGTCGGCCTCGGTCGCCTCGATGGCGGCGGCCAGGGTGCGCAGCGCGTCGTCGCGCACCCGGTCGCGAGCGAGCCGGACGATCTGCAGGGTGCGTTCGCTGTGTCCGACCATCGTGCTCAGGAACACCACGTCGATCCCGCTCATCTCGGCCACGTCGGCCGGGGAACCAGCCACCGCGGACCCGGCCACCGCCGAGCCGGCCGGGGACGCGGGGGCTGGTTGTGGCACGGCTGACGGGCTCGACGGGGGCGACCCGGCGCAGGCGCTGGTGAGCAGCAGCGCGGCGACGAGGGATGCCAGACGGGTACGGCGGGGCATGCCGGGTGCTCCGTTCACGCGAGGGCGGCGACACGGGTGCGACCAGGGGCCGCACCCGTGCGGTCAGACCTGAAGCCAGAGCGCCGGTACGTTCGGCGGCTCCCACCCGGGGATCGCCGTGTGCGCCTGCCGGCAGCGGTACGTCTGCCCGCCGTAGGTGACCTGGTCGCCGACCTGGTACGCCCGGCCGGTCGTCCAACTGCCGCCCGGGGCGGGCGTCGTGGGCGGCGCGGTGGTCGGGGTGGGCCGTGGGGTGGGTGAGGTGCTCGGGGTGGGGGTGGGCGCCGGTCCGCCTCCGCCGCCGATCTGCACGTCGATGCAGGAGTAGAAGGCGTTCGCGGTGTCGGAGATGTTCCAGACGGCGAGGATCTTCTGCCGGCCGGAGAAGCCGCCGAGGTTGACGGTGTGCGAGACGGTCGCCCCCGGCTGCTGGCCGTTGCCGTTGACCACGCCGACCCGGGTGTTGCCGATCCAGTACTCCCAGTTACTGGTGGCGTGCCGGGCGGTGTTCACCCAGGTGAAGGTCAGTGAGCTGCCGACCGAGGTGGCCGGCCAGCCCCGGCTGTCGTCGTTGAGGACGGCAAACTGGGCGATCCCGGCGTTGCAGCTGCGCAGGCCCTTGGGCCCCTCGACGCTCTGCGGCTCGTACTTGATCTGCCCGCAGTCGGGCACCCGGCCCTGCGCGCAGAGCGCCTGCCGGCTCGGCGGGGCGGAGACGTAGCCGTGCGCCTGAGCGGGGGCGGCGACGGTGAGGGTGGCGGCGACGGCACCTGCCGCCACCAGCGGGACGGTGATTTTTCTACGCATCGGGGCGGCTCCTTCTCCAGTTCTGGTGAGGTGCCCCTCAACGTAATTTAAACATTGTTAACAGTAAAGACCTCCATCGATAAATACATCGATGGTGACGAGTTTTCTGGTCAGAGTCGGAGCAGGCTGCCACGGTCGTCGACCTGGTCGGCGGATTCGTCGTCCAGCCAGACGCCGCCGGAGGCGAGGTAGCGGAACCGGTACTCCCCGGGCGGGAGCTTCACGGTGACCGTCCGGGTGCCGTCGCGGCGGATCACCAGCTCGTGCCGGCCCGGCTCCCAGCCGTTGAAGGAGCCGACGACGCTCACCGGACCGGGCGGGGCGTCGCGAGGCAGACAGAAGGTGACCCGGGTCTGATTGCCGAAGAGCCTGTTGCGCTTGATCACTGTGATCCTCCGGGGGTTGCGGCGGTTCACCCGGCACAACGGGCAACACGCCGGGGCCGACACGCCGCCCATCCCACCGAACACCGACATTTCACTGCCCCCATGTCCTAACTCGGGAGATTCTGGTGGTACATGTCCTGATACGGGAGGTTAGCCATGGCAACGTGCGAGGTCTGCGGCAACGACTACTGGATGGCGTTCGAGGTGCACACCGTCAGCGGCGACGTGCACACCTTCGACTCGTTCGAGTGCGCGGTCCACCGGATGGCACCGATCTGCGAGCACTGCCAGGTCAAGATCGTCGGGCACGGCGTCGAGGTCAACGGCCGGTTCTTCTGCTGCGGACACTGCGCCCGCGCGGTCGAGGGCGCCGAGGGCGCCGAGATCCGCGACGCCGTCGGCGCACGCCCAGCCTGACCACGCCACGCCCTGCGGTACGGTCGTCCCCATGCGGCCGTTGCTGGGCGTCCTGCCCCCACCGCGCTCCTGAGCGGAGCGCCGTGCCTTCGCCGACCGGGTGACTGACCCGGCTCGGCCAGTTCGCCGTACGCGCTCCGTCGACGTCGTCCCCGTCAACGGCTCACCCCTCGGAGCGCATCCGTGTCCACCTCCCGTACCGCGCCGCTGGCCGCCTCGGCCCCAGCGGTCACCCAGGCCCGCACCGGCCTGATCCAGATCACCGTCACCGGCGTGCTGTGGGGCACGACCGGCGTGGCGGTGCAACTCCTGCGCGAGAGCACCGGGCTCAGCCCGGTGAGCATCGGCTTCCACCGCCTCGCGATCGCCGCGCTCGTCCTGCTGGCGTGCACCGCCGGTCGGCTCGGCACGATCCTGGCCGCCCTGCGCGCGGCACCCGTACCGCTGCTGCTCACCGGCGTCGGCCTCGGTCTCTACCAGGCGCTCTACTTCGCCGCCGTGGCCTGGGCCGGCGTCAGCGTGGCCACCGTCGTCAGCCTGGGCCTGGCCCCGGTGCTCGCCGCGACCTGGGAGTCGGTGCGCGCCCGACGGCTCCCCGGCCCGCTGCGACTCGGCACGCTGGTCGCGGCCGTGGCCGGCCTCGCCCTGATCACCGGCGCCACGGCGGACCCCGGCGCCGCGACGCCCGCCCCACTGCTCGGCCTGCTCGCGGCGGCCGGTTCCGGCCTGGGGTACGCGGTGACCACCCTGATCAGCCGGCAGGTGTCGCAGCGCGCCACGCCGATGACGCTGACCACCATCTCCACCACGGTCGGAGCGCTGACCCTGGCACCGTTCGCCCTGGTCGCCGGCGTCAGCGCGCCGGTACGCCTCGACACCGTGGCACTGCTGCTGCACCTCGGCGTGGTCACTACCGCGGTGGCGTACGCGCTGTTCTACGCCGGGCTGCGCACCACCCCGGGCAGCGTCGCCGCCGTGCTGACCCTGCTCGAACCGCTCACCGCCGCGGCACTGGCGGTGGCACTGCTGCACGAACCGCTCCCGTTGCCGGTCATCGGCGGCGGCCTACTGCTGCTCACCGCCGTGGCCGCCACCTACCTGGCACCCGCCAGCCTGAAGACACCGTGAGCGGACCCGGCCGGGTCGGACGCGCCCGACCCGGCCGGGCGGCACGGCCTACCATCGGTGGGTGCCCCAGCAGACCACCGAAATCCGGACGGCCTCCTTCGCCGACCTGAACGCCCGCACCTTCCACGATTTGCTCAAGCTGCGCATCGACGTGTTCGTGGTGGAGCAGCACTGCCCGTACCCGGAACTCGACGGCCGGGACGTGGAGCCGGGCACCCGGCATCTCTGGCTGACCGACGGCGGCGCGCCGCTGGCGTACCTGCGGATCCTGGCCGACCCCGACGGCACCGCCCGGATCGGTCGGGTGGTGGTGGCGCCGACGGCGCGCGGCGGCGGGCACGCCGGCCGACTGATGACGGCGGCGCTGGAGGTGCTGGGCAACCGGCCCTGCGTGCTGGAGGCCCAGTCGCACCTGGTCGCGTTCTACGCCCGGCACGGCTTCGCGGTCAGCGGCCCGGAGTACGTCGAGGACGGCATCCCGCACACGCCGATGCGACGCGATCCCATTGACGCCTGACTATCGACCTGGCATGGTGCCGGGTAGAGCCATCGCAGGAGCCAGCGAATAGGCCCGGGAGTGGGCAACTCCCGGCGGTCCGGGTGTCGTCGTCCGACCTCATCCCCCCGGGGGCTCCATGTCCACTCTCGCCCGATCCCCACGCGTGCTCCGGCCGCTCGCCGTCGCGGCGGCCGCCACGCTCCTGCTGGCCACCGCGCTGATCACGGTGCTGGTCCAGCCCGCCTCCGCGCACGGCTCGGTCGTCGACCCGGCCTCGCGCAACTACAGCTGCTGGCAACGCTGGGGCAGCGACTTCCAGAACCCCCGGATGGCCACCGAGGACCCGATGTGCTGGCAGGCCTGGCAGGCCGACCCGTCCGCCATGTGGAACTGGAACGGCCTGTTCCGCGAGGGGGTGGCCGGCAACCACCAGGGTGCCGTCCCCAACGGCCAGCTGTGCAGCGGCGGGCGCACCCAGAGCCCTCGCTACAACGCGCTGGACACCATCGGCGCCTGGAAGACCACCTCGGTGTCGAACAACTTCCGGCTCCGCTTCTTCGACCAGGCCAGTCACGGCGCCGACTACATCCGGGTGTACGTGACGAGGCAGGGCTTCAACGCGCTCACCGAGCCGCTCGGTTGGGACGACCTGGAGCTGGCCGGCCAGATCGGCAACACCCCGGCCTCGCAGTGGGATCAGGACACCGGTGGCGTCTCCATCCAGATCCCGGTCAACGCGTCGGGACGCACCGGGAGGCACATCGTCTACACCGTCTGGCAGGCCAGCCACCTGGACCAGTCGTACTACCTGTGCAGCGACGTCACCTTCGGCGGAACGAGCACCCCTCCACCGACCACCGCACCGCCGACGACTCCCCCGCCCACCACGCCGCCACCCACCACGCCCCCGCCCACCACCGCACCGCCGACCACCCCGCCGCCGACCCTGCCGCCGGCCGGGGCGTGCACGGCGACGTACCAGGTCACCGGCCAGTGGGCCGGAGGCTTCCAGGCTGAAGTGAAGGTGACCGCCGGCGGCTCGCCCACCCGGGGCTGGTCGGTGAGCTGGAACTACGGCAACGGCCAACAGGTCGCCTCGTCGTGGAACGCCACCGTCAGCACCAACGGCACGCTGGTCACCGCGCGCAACGTCAACTACAACGGCAACCTCGCCGCCGGAGCGAGCACCACGTTCGGTCTGCTCGGCTCGTGGAACGGCAGCAACCCGGTTCCGCTGGTCTCCTGCACGACGACCAGTTGACCCCCGTCCGGTGCCGCACCCGGGCGGGGGTGCGGCACCGGCCGGTGGTAATTCGATGGCACGCTCCCGCCACCCCGGGGCACCATCCCCGCATGATCGAGATGCGGGTACTCACCCCCGACGACTGGCCGACCTGGCGCGAGTTGCGGCTGGCCGCCCTCGCCGAGGCGCCGGAGGCGTTCGGGTCCCGGCTCGCCGACTGGCAGGGCGAGGGCGACCGCGAGCAGCGCTGGCGCGACCGGCTGAGCATCCCCGGCTCACACAACCTGGTGGCCGTCCTGGACGGACGTCCGGTCGGGATGGCCAGCGGCGTACCCACGGCGGACCCACTCCTGATGGAGCTGATCTCGATGTGGGTGCACCCCGACGCCCGCGGCCGGAAGGTCAGCAACCTCCTGGTGGACACGGTGGCGCGCTGGGCCCGCGAAAGCGGCGCCGACCGGCTACGCCTCAGCGTCATGCCTAACAACGCGCGGGCGAAGGCCCTCTACCGTCGCACCGGCTTCACCCAGACCGACGAGTTGGGCGATCTCCTGCCCGACGGCGTGAGCCGCGAACAGGTCATGCTCCGCCCGCTGTGAACCGGGTCAGATCAGGCAGTTGACGATCTCGCCAACCGACCGCCGGCGGCCCGTGTAGAAGGGAACCTCCTCGCGGACGTGCCGGCGTGCGCCAGAGGCACGCAGGTCACGCATCAGGTCGACGATGCGGTGCAACTCGTCGGCCTCGAACGCGAGCATCCACTCGTAGTCACCCAACGCGAACGAGGCGACCGTGTTGGCCCGTACGTCCGGGTAGCCGCGGGCCATCTTCCCGTGCTCGGCCAGCATCTCGCGCCGCTCGGCGTCGGGCAGCAGGTACCACTCGTAGGAGCGGATGAACGGGTAGACGCAGATGTAGGGGCGGGCCTCCTCGCCGGCCAGGAACGCCGGGATGTGGCTCTTGTTGAACTCTGCCGGCCGGTGCAGCGCCATCTGCGACCAGACCGGGGTCAGCGCCCGCCCCAGCGTGGTGCGACGGAACCGCAGGTACGCGTCCTGCAGAGCGTCGCTGGACGCGGAGTGCCACCAGATCATCACGTCCGCGTCGGCACGCAGACCGGAGACGTCGTACACGCCCCGAACCACCACGTCCTTGCCGGCCAACTCGGCGAAGAGAGCGTCGACCTCGTGGGTGACGTTGTCCCGCAACGATGGCAGCGGGGCGCTGGCCCGGAACACCGACCACATCGTGTAGCGGATGCTGTCGTTCAGCTCCCGCAGACGGGCCGCGTTGGTCTGCTCGGTCATCTCGCCGATCCTCCCAGTGCTGTGATGATCTCTTCGGCCGCCGTCTCGCCGGAGCGGACGCAGACCGGGATGCCGACGCCGTCGTAACCGGCGCCGGCGAGGACCAGGGTGCGGTGCGCGGCCCGCAACGCCGTCCGCGCGGCGACGACCCGGTCGGCGTGCCCCGGGGCGTACTGGGGCAGCGCCCCGCCCCACCGCTGCACGTGCCCGTCGACCGGGGCGGGCAGCGGGGTGCCGAGCACCGCCGAGAGCTCTCGATGCACGGTGGTCGCCAGGTCCGCGTCGGGGCGCTGCAGGTGCGCCTCCTCGCCGTAGCGGCCCACCGACGCGCGCACCAACGCCAACCCGTCCGGTCGGCGCAGGTGCCCCCACTTCGTGGTGAAGAAGGTGGCGGCCTTGATCAGCAGTCCTTCGGTGCTGGGCACCAGGAAGCCCGACAACTCGGGCAGTTGCGGCTGCGGCACCGCCAGGGTGACCAACGCGACGCTCGCGTAGTCCAGCTCCCCGACGCTCGCCGCGGCCGCCGGGGCCGGACCCGCGAGCAGCCGGGCCGCCGGTCGCGCCGGCACCGCCAGCACCACGGCGTCCACGTCGACCAGCTCCGGATCACGCGTGGGGCCGACCGTGAGCCGCCAACCCGTGTCGGTCGGGGTCAACTCACGGACGGCGGCGTCCCGTCGTACCGTCGCGCCGCTGGCCTTCACCGCCGCCTCGACCAGGGTGCTGAGCCCACCGACCAGGGTGCCGAAGACCGGGGCGCCGGGTGCGCGCGGCGCGGCGGCCTGCGCCGCCCGAACCGCGCCGGTCAGGGTGTGCTCCACCCGGGCCGTGCGGGCCAGCGCCGGCATCGTCGTGACCAGGGAGAGATCGTCGGCACGGCCCGCGTACACGCCGCCCAGCATCGGGTCGACCAGCCGCTCGACCACCTCGTCACCGAAGCGGGACCGGACCAGCGCGCCCACCGACACGTCCGCGTCCGGCCCGACCAGCGGCCGACCACCGTCGGTGTCGGCGTCCGTCCTCGGGCGGGCCACCGTGGTCACCCGGTCCAGATCCCCGGGTACGCCCACCAGGGTGCCGCCCGGGATGGGGCGCAACCCCCCGTCGATGACCAGCGCGGCCTGCCCGACCGTGGGGTGCACGATCCGGTCGGCCAGCCCGAGCCTGCGGGCCAACGCCACCGCCGCGCTCTCGGCGCCCGTCGGGTCGCGCATCAGGAACGACTCGGCGCCGAGCTCCACCGGCTGGCCAGCCAGCTCCCCGGTGCGCAGCTTGCCGCCCAGCGCGCCGGACTGCTCGTACACCGTGATCTCGGTGCCGGCCGGTGCGCGGTCGCGCAACCGGACCGCGGCGGCCAACCCGGCGATCCCGCCGCCGACCACCGCCACCCGCCAGGGCTGCCGCATCGCCGGTCAGCCCTGGTCGACCCGGCGGCTGGAAAGCTCGTGCACCAGCGCGACCACCCGGGTCAACACCTCCGGGTCGGTTTCCGGCAGCACGCCGTGGCCGAGGTTGAACACGTGCCCGGGGGCCGCCGCGCCCTGGGCCAGAATGCGGCGCACCTCGGCCTCCACGACCGGCCACGGCGCGAGCAGCACGCACGGGTCCAGGTTGCCCTGCACCGCCTTGCCCGAACCGATCCGGTGCGTCGCCACGTCCAGCGGGGTACGCCAGTCGACACCGACCACGTCCGCGCCGGCCTCACCCATCGCGCCGAGCAGCTCGGCGGTGCCCACCCCGAAGTGGATCCGCGGCACCCCGGCGTTAACCAGCCCGCTCAGCACGGCGGTCGAGTGCGGCAGCACGTAACGGCGGTAGTCGGCCTCGGAGAGCGCGCCCGCCCACGAGTCGAACAGCTGCACGGCGGACACGCCGGCCTCGATCTGCACCCGCAGGAAGGCCAGCGTCACCTCGGCCAGCCGGCCGCAGAGCGCGTGCCACAGCGCCTCGTCGCCGTACATCAGGGCCTTGGTCTTCGCGTGGGTCCGCGACGGCCCACCCTCGACCAGGTAGCTGGCCAGGGTGAACGGCGCGCCGGCGAAACCGATCAGCGGGGTGTCGCCCAGCTCGACCACCAACTGCCGGACGGCCTCATCCACGTACGAGACGTCGTCGCGGGTGATCGGGCGGATCCGCTCGACGTCGGCGGCGGTGCGGATCGGCTCGGCGACCACCGGGCCGGTGCCCGGCACGATGTCCAGGTCGACCCCGGCCGCGGCGACCGGCACCACGATGTCGCTGAACAGGATCGCCGCGTCCACTCCGTGCCGGCGCACCGGCTGGAGGGTGATCTCGGTGACCAACTCCGGGCGACGGCAGGACTCCAGCATCGGCACGCTCGCCCGGATCTCCCGGTATTCCGGCAGGGAGCGACCGGCCTGGCGCATGAACCAGACCGGCGTGTGCGGGACGGGCCGGCGTCGGCAGGCCCGGATGAAGGGCGAGTCGGCCGGTCCGCCGGGGCGGGGTTCTCCGTCTCGGGCGGCAGTGCCCGTGGTGTCCGTGGTCATCGCCGCAATCGTGCCACGCCCACCGCCCCCACCCCGCCGGGGGTGAAAGGAAGGAGACCTGGTCGACGTCTCCGGTGGAGCAGGGACCCCTTGTCAACGCCCGAACGTCGGCCCAATCGACTCGCCCCGGCGTCCCGGATGGCCGGGCCCCGGCGGACGGGAACGGCCGTCCGGTCCGGTCTCGGCGCGCCGTCGAAGCAGGGGGGCGGACGGCGGCATAGGCTGCCGACATGGCCCCCCCGATCGCGCTCCCGGAGACGTTCGCCCGCGCGGTCGCCGGGCTGCGGTCGGCGGCCCCCCGGCCGGAGATCACTCTGGAGGAGGTCGGCGCACCCCAGCGGCTGGCCCCGTTCACGTTCGCGCTCTCCGCGACCGTGCTGCGCGACGGCGACGAGGTGGCCACCGGCCGGCTGATCCTGCTGCACGACCCGGTCGGCCACGAGGCGTGGCAGGGCACCCTGCGGTTGGTCACCTACGTGACCGCCGAGTTGGAGGTCGACCTGGCCGCCGACCCGCTGCTGCCCGGGGTCGGCTGGACGTGGCTGACCGACGCGTTGGACACCCAGGGCGCTGGCCACCGGGCGATCGGCGGGACGGTGACGCAGACCATGTCGACCCGGTTCGGCGACCTCGCCGGCCCGCCGACCGTCGGCGACATCGAGATCCGCGCCTCCTGGACGCCCGTCGACGACGAGCTGACCCCACACCTGCTCGGCTGGTGTGCACTGCTCGCCTCCACGGCCGGCCTGCCGCCACCGGGGGTCACGGCCCTGTCCGACCGCCGCCCCGCCGGCGCAGCCTGAACGACCCACCCACGCGCCGCCCCGATGCAGCGGCGTCGATCATGCAGTTGTGGTGGGCGAGATGCCCCTCGGCGCGGCATTTGCGGGGCACCAGAAGTCCATGATCGACGAAGGCTTCGGCACGGGCGTCGCTTACAGGTAGTTCTCCGCCTCGTTGCAGACCTTGTCGAGGTCCTTCATCGCCGCGTCGTACGCGCCCCTGTTGCCAGCCGCCGCCGCTCCCAGCGCGGTCGTCAGCTTGTCCAGGCAGCTCGCGATGACCGTCTTCTGCCGGGCCTGCTCGTCGCGATCGTTGCGGGTGCCGGTCAGGTCCTGCTCGGTGTTGTCGAGCTCCTGCTGCATGGCCTGCAGATCGGTGTTCAGCTTCGTGATCTCGGCGGTGCTGGCGGCGATGGTGTCGTCGCGCTGGCTGACCTGACCGGTAAGGCGCTTTTCGGTGCGGTTCAGCTCGTTGTTCTTCGTCACGAACAGCCCGGTCATCACCGCGCTGACGACGAAGAGCAGCGCGACCACCAGGGCCAGCACCAGCACCGCAGGACGTCGCCCGGTCGACGGCGCACCGGCCGGGCCGTACGCCGGCGCCATGGCGGGCGGCGCGGACATCGGCTGCCCGTACCCGGGGCCGGGCACCGGCGGCGCGGAGACCGGACCGGGGTACGGCGGGGTGCTGGCCGGGTAGCCCGGCGGCACGCTGTACTGCGGTGGCACAGGCGGGTGCGCACCGTACTGCGGCGGGACCTGGCCCGGGGCGTACGGCTGCGGCACGGTCGGGTCGGCGCTGGTAGACGGCGGCGGGGCCTGCTGCGGAACGGCCTGCTGCGGCACTGTCCGGTCCGGGTCGGGCGGCGGGGAGAAGGCCGGCAGCGGACCCTCCGGCCCGGGCGGTGGTTGGGTCATCTTCGCTCCTGGAGGTGCGCAGGTCCCGCGTCGGCAGGCGCGGTGGGATTGTCAGCAGATCTTGAACCCGTCGCAGGCGACCTTGATCGGTACGGCGAGCCCGATGCCCTCGGCGTTGCGTGCCTTGGCGGTGGCGATGCCGACCACCTGCTTGCTGCCGTTGATCACCGGCCCGCCGGAGTTGCCCGGGTTGATCGGGGCGTCGAACTGGATCGCCGGCCCGGACCCGCCCTGGGCGGGGCGCAACGCGCTCACCACACCGGTGGTGACGCTGTCCTCCAGGCCGAGCGGAGCGCCGACGACGACGATCTGCTGGCCGGACTTCGCCGCGGCGGGCGCGGTGACCAGGCCGGTGAACTTGCCGCTGGTACGCAGGTGCGCCACATCATTGGCCTTGTCGACCTTGACGATCGTGGCGGGGAAACGCTGGCTGGTGCGCTCCAGGAAGACTTCGCGGTCTCCGCTGTCCCAGACCGCCTCCACGACGTGGAAGTTGGTGAACAGGTTTGTCCCGCCCTCGGCCGTCGGCTTGCCCACCGCGAACGCGGTGCCGGTGAACTGACCGGCCCGGACCCGGAACACGCTGGGCAGCACCGCGCTGGCCACCGCCTCCGGATTGAAGGCGGCACCCGCCTGCTTCTCCAACGCCTCCGCGCGCTCGTCCAGGCCGTCGAGGCGGGCGCCGTCGCCGTCCTGGGCCTGCGCCAGCCGGCGGTCCGTGTCGGCGAGCCGCTGGCCGAGACGATCTAGCTGGTACGCCTGCAGCCCGGCCACCGCGGCCAGCACGACGATGGCCAGCGTGGCGAGAACGGCCGGCCAGCGGCGGCGGGTGGGTCGGACGGCCGGCGGTGCCGCACCTGGCCAACCGGCGTGTCCAGCGGCGGCGAGGGGCTGGACGCCGCCCGGTGGCGGGTAGCCGCCCGCCGTCGGGAAGCTGGGTGCGGCCGGTGGGTAGCTGGCGGCTGCCGCCGGAGCAGCCGGCCCGTACGGCCCGGCCGACGGGGTGCCCCACTGGCCGGTGTTGGGCGGAACGGGCCGGTCGGCGCGGGGTGCCGGAACGGGCCGGGACGGGACAGCGCCGCCAGCCGGGGGCGTGGACCAGGTCGGCGGGGCACTCGGGTAGGGCTCGGCACGCGGTGGCGGCGGCCCAGGCCGGCCCGCCGTCGGGCCGCCCACGTCGTCGGGCTCGGCACCCGCCGGTCGCCCGTCCCCCGAACCGAAGCCAGCCGTCATGGTCGCCGCGCCTCTCCCCGTGGTCGCCCCCGCAGCCGTCACGCGTCACGCGTTGCGGGTCACGGTTCGATGGAACGTACCTGCGCGAACGGGCTTTGTCTCCCCCAATGTCCGGCATCCGGCGGGACACCTTGCGGACACCTGATCGACACACGCCGGACCGGCTGCACCCGCCGGATCACCGCGCGCACTAGGGTTGGCAGGTGACCGACGAACCACCCCTGCGCCGTCGGCCCGCCGAAGAACCCCCGGGAAACGCACCCCAGCACCCGCCGTCGGCCCAGCCGCAGCCGGCGGGCGAGAGGGTCGACCCGGCCGACGGTGGGCCCGTTCCGCTGATCGCCCCGCGTGACGGCACCCCCGATCCGGTGGCTGCTCCAGCCGAGTTCGCCGAGGTCGTGGCCCGCTTCGCGGCCGGCACCGGCCCCGTCGCCCTGGACGCCGAGCGGGCCTCCGGCTACCGCTACAGCCAGCGCGCGTACCTGGTGCAGCTGCGCCGGGCCGGTGCGGGCACAGCGCTGATCGATCCGCTGCCACTGCCTGACCTCAGTGCGCTGGACGCGGTGATCGGTGAGGCCGAGTGGGTGCTCCACGCGGCCAGCCAGGATCTGCCCTGCCTGGCCGAGGTGGGGCTGCGCCCGCGTCGGTTGTTCGACACCGAACTGGCCGCTCGGCTGGCCGGGTTCGAGCGGGTCGGGCTGGCCGCGCTGACCGAGCAGTTGCTCGGGTTCACCCTGGAGAAGCACCACTCGGCGGCCGACTGGTCGAGCCGACCGCTGCCCGAGTCGTGGCTGACGTACGCCGCTCTCGACGTGGAGCTGCTCACCGATCTGCGTGACGCGCTCGACGCCGAGCTGACCCGGCAGGGAAAGTCGGCCTGGGCCGCGGAGGAGTTCGCCGCGTTGGTCCGCACCGGGGCACGTCCGCCGCGGGTCCGCGCGGAGCCCTGGCGGCGTACCTCCGGCATCCACCGGCTTCGTGGGGCGCGGGCCCAGGCCCGTGTGCGCTCGATGTGGTACGCCCGGGACCAGATCGCGGCCCGACGGGACGCCGCGCCCGGTCGGGTGTTGCCCGACTCGGCGATCATCGCCGCCGCCGAGTTGGACCCGAAGGACGAGAAGACCCTGTTGACCCTGCCCGGTTTCGGCGGTCGGTCGGTCCGTCGGTTGGCCCGCACCTGGCTCGCCGCTCTCGACGACGCACGGCAACTGCCGGAGGACTCGCTGCCGGTCTCCCCGACCGTGGAGGGCCCGCCCCCGCCGCACCGCTGGGCCGAACGGGACCCGGTGGCGGCCGGTCGACTGGCTCGCAGCCGGGAGGTGGTCATCCGCATCGCCGGTGAGCACAACCTGCCGCCGGAAAACCTGATCACACCGGATTCGGTTCGCCGGTTGGCCTGGACCCCGCCCGAGGAGCTCACCGAGGAGACGGTCGCGGAGACCCTGCGCGGCCTCAACGCCCGCGAGTGGCAGATCGCGCTCCTCACCCCGGACCTGACCCCAGCCCTGTCCCCCGACACCCCCACCGCCTAACCCACCCACCCACCCCCTCCCGCTGTTGATCATGAAGTTATTGCCGTACACGCCGGCGTGTTCCAACAACAACTTCATGATCGACCGGGGCCGGGTGTGGGGTGGGCCACAGCGGGGGGTGGGGACGGGCTTGGTTACTGGCGAGTAGCATCCGAGGGAAACGTGCCCGTGTCGGCGACCCTTGTTCGGTCCGGCGTGCCGCCCGGTGCGAAGGCCGAATCACGGTCGAATAGGAGGCTCAAGTGCCCCGTGAAGTTCGCGACGTCGTCTTCGTCGACGGCGTCCGTACCCCGTTCGGCAAGGCGGGTGGCATGTACGCCAACACCCGCGCCGACGACCTGGTGATCCGATGCATCCGGGAACTGCTGCGGCGCAACCCGCAGCTGCCTCCGGAGCGGGTCGAGGAGGTCGCCATCGCGGCCACCACCCAGATCGGCGACCAGGGCCTCACCATCGGCCGTACCGCCGCCCTGCTGGCCGGTCTACCCAAGACCGTTCCCGGCTTCGCCATCGACCGGATGTGCGCTGGCGCGATGACCGCGGTGACCACCGTGGCCAGCGGCATCGCCATGGGCGCGTACGACATCGCCATCGCCGGCGGCGTCGAGCACATGGGACACCACCCGATGGGCGAGGGTGTCGACCCCAACCCGCGCATCATCGCGGAGAAGCTGGTCGACCCGTCCGCGCTGGTCATGGGTGCCACCGCGGAGAACCTGCACGACCTGGTCCCACACATCACCAAGGCGCGCACCGACGCGTTCGCGCTCGCCTCGCAGCAGAAGACCGCGAAGGCGTACGCCAACGGCAAGCTCCAGGACGACCTGGTGCCGATGTCCATCCGTGACGCGGAGGGCGGCTGGGGCCTGGCGACGGTGGACGAGGCCCCACGGGACACCTCGCTGGAGAAGCTCGCCACCCTGAAGACGCCGTTCCGCCCACACGGCAAGGTCACCGCGGGCAATGCGGCAGGCCTGAACGACGGTGCCACCGCGAGCCTGCTCGCCGACGAGGCCACCGCCCGCGAGCTGGGCCTGCCGGTCGCCATGCGGCTGGTGTCGTTCGGGTTCGTCGGTGTCGAGCCGGAGGTGATGGGCGTCGGCCCGATCCCGTCGACGGAGAAGGCGCTGCGCCTGGCCGGGCTCAGCATCGACGACATCGGCCTGTTCGAGCTGAACGAGGCGTTCGCCGTACAGGTGCTGGCCTTCCTCGACCACTTCGGCATCGCCGACGACGACGCGCGGGTCAACCCGTGGGGCGGCGCGATCGCCATCGGTCACCCGCTGGCCTCCTCCGGCGTACGGCTGATGACGCAGCTGGCCCGTCAGTTCGCCGAGCACCCCGAGGTCCGTTACGGCCTCACGGCGATGTGCATCGGCATCGGCATGGGCGGCACGGTCATCTGGGAGAACCCGCACTGGACGGAGGGCAACAAGTGAGCGCGCTCGCCGCACCGAACGAGGTCGTCACCCGGGCGCTGCTGCGTCAGGTGAACGTACCGGGGTTGGATCGACCCGCCGCCCTGATCACGCTGGACAACGGCTTCGACCACACCAAGCCGAACACCTTCGGCCCGGGCGGGCTGGCCAGCCTGGACGAGGCGATCACCGCCGCCCTCGCCGCCGACCCGGCGTTCATCGCGGTCACCGGCAAGCCGTACATCTTCTGTGTGGGCGCGGACATCGTCGGCCTGCCGCAGCTTGCCGACCGCGCGCAGGCGCTGGAGATCGGCCGACTCGGGCACCGGGTCTTTGCCCGGCTCAAGGACAGCACGGTCCCCACCTTCGCGTTCGTCAACGGCGCGGCGATGGGCGGCGGCCTGGAGTTGGCGCTGCACTGCCACTACCGGACGCTCTCCGGTGGCGCGGCGGCCCTGGCCCTGCCCGAGGTCTCTCTCGGCCTGGTGCCCGGCTGGGGTGGCACCCAGTTGCTGCCGAACCTGATCGGCATCCCCGCCGCCACTCAGGTGATCATCCAGAACCCGCTGATGCAGAACAAGATGCTCAAGCCGAAGCAGGCCGCCGAGCTGGGCATCGCGGACGTGCTGCTGGAGCCGGCCGACTTCCTGGAGCGATCCCTGGAGTGGGCCGCCGACGTCGTGCGTGGTCAGGTCACCGTGACCCGACCGGAGGTCGACAAGGACATGTGGGCGGGCGTGCTCTACTTCGCCCGACAGACCCTCGACCAGCGGCTGCACGGCGCGGTCCCGGCCGCGTACAAGGCCCTGGACCTGCTGGAGACGGCGAAGGACGGCGACTTCGCCGCCGGCACCGCCGCGGAGGACGAGGCCCTCGCGGACCTGGTCTTCTCCGAGGAGCTGCGCAGCGGCCTGTACGCCTTCGACCTGGTGCAGCGGCGGGCCAAGCGGCCGGCGGGCGCACCGGACAAGGGTCTGGCCCGCACGATCACCAAGGTGGGCATCGTCGGCGCCGGCCTGATGGCCAGCCAGTTGGCGCTGCTGTTCGCCCGCCGCCTCCAGGTGCCGGTCGTGATGAGCGACCTGGACCAGTCCCGGGTGGACAAGGGCGTCGGCTACGTGCACACCCAGATCGAGAAGGCCGTCACCAAGGGCCGGATGGACAAGGGCACCGCCGCCAAGCTGTACGGCCTGGTCTCGGGCACGGTCGACAAGAGCGCCTTCGCGGACGCCGACTTCGTCATCGAGGCGGTCTTCGAGGACCTGGGCGTCAAGAAGCAGGTCTGGGCCGAGTTGGAGAAGATCGTCTCTCCGGAGGCGGTGCTCGCCACCAACACCAGTTCGCTGTCGATCACCGAGATGGCCGCCGAGCTGGAGCACCCGGAGCGGGTGGTCGGCTTCCACTTCTTCAACCCGGTGGCGGTGCTGCCGCTGCTGGAGATCGTCCGGGGCGAGCGGACCGACGACGCCACCCTGGCCACCGCGTTCGCGGTCGGCAAGCAGCTCAAGAAGTCGTCGGTGCTGGTCAAGGACGCCCCGGCGTTCGTGGTGAACCGGCTGCTCACCCGCTTCCTGAGCACCGTCTTCGCCGCTGTCGACCAGGGCACCCCGCTGGACGTGGCGAACAGCGCACTGGACCCGCTGGGCCTGCCGATGCGGCCGCTGGCCCTGCTCCAACTGGTCGGCCCGGCTGTCGCGTACCACGTGGGCGGCACCCTGCACGCGGCGTACCCGGACCGGTTCGGCGTCAGCGAGAACCTCAAGCGGATCGCCGACTCCGGTCGGCCGCTCGTGGTCGACGACCAGATCGACGAGGAGGTCGCCAAGCTGCTCGTCGTCGGTGACCAGCCGCTGACCGCCGAGCAGGTACGCCAGAACGCTCTCGACGCGCTCGCGCAGGAGATCCGGCTGATGCTGGACGAGGGTGTGGTCGCCGAGGCGCAGGACATCGACCTGTGCATGATCCTCGGCGCCGGTTGGCCGTTCCACCTGGGCGGCGTCACGCCGTACCTGGACCGGACCGGCACCTCCGAGCGGGTCACCGGTCAGCGGTTCCTGCCGCGCGGGGCGGCGAGCCTGCCCGCCTGAGGAGATCGCAGCACCACCGTCGCGGTGGTCGGACCGTCCCTCGTGGACGGCCGGCCACCGCGACCGTTTGTGATCAGCCGGCCCGCGAAGGGGACTTCAGCAGGGACAACACCGGTAGCCGCCCCGGGTTAGGATCACGCGTTTGCACCCCCAACTTGGAGCTGACTGATGTCTCAGCCGCCGGCCACCCCCTACGGCCCGCCGCACGATTCCTCCATCCCGCCGCAGCAGCCCGGCCAGCCGGGTCAGCCGCCGCAGCCGGGCCAGCCGCAGCAGCCCGGCCAGCCGGGCCAGCCGCAGCAGCCCGGTGGTTGGCCGCCGCCGCAGCAGCAGGGGTTCCCGCCCGCACAGCCGGGTCAGCCGTACCTGCCTGGCGGCCCGCCGCCGGCGAAGAAGTCGAACGTCGGCAAGATCGTGCTGATCGTTCTGGCGGTCGTGTTGGTGCTCTGCCTCGGCGGCGTGGCGATCACCTGGTTCGCGGTCAAGGACGACGTGGGCGACGTCGTCGACGCCACCAAGACCCGGGTGGTCGCGCCGGAGACCCTCGCCGGCCGGCCGAAGCTCACCGACCCGCAGTTGCAGGCGGCCGCCGACGATCTGGTCACCCAGATGAAGTCTGAGGTGCAGAACGAGACCAGCACGATCGGTGCCTTCTACGGTGACCCGACCAAGCAGGATCTGGTCATGATCGCCGCCGTGTCCGGCCTGATGACGGACCCGAAGAAGGAACTGGAAGACGCCGTGACCGGGCTCTCCACCGAGCTGAGCGTGACCAACATGGCGGTGGTCGAGGCCGGCCCGCTCGGCGGTGACGCGCGCTGCGGCGACGGCAAGGCCGCCGGGGACGTACCACTGGGCATCTGCGTCTGGTCCGACCGGGGCAGCCTGGGCATGGTGGTGATCTACTTCAAGACCGCCGAGCAGGTGAAGGCCGAGTTCGCCACGATCCGGGGCCAGGTCGAGCAGCGCTCCTGAGTCGTACGCGACCGAGGCCCCGGCCACCCCTCGGGTGACCGGGGCCTCGTGCCGTGCACCGGTTGTCAGGCCGGCTCGGCAACTCCCGCCGCGGCCCGCGCCGCCGCTGCCGCCGCCCGCTCGGCCTTGTTGCCGAGCACGCAGAACTCGTTGCCCTCCGGGTCGGCAAGCAGCACCCAACCCCCGCCGGTTGGGCCGACGTGATCGGCGACGAACGTCGCGCCGATGCCGAGCAGCCGCTCGACCTCCTCAGCCCGGGTCCGGTCGGCGGGTTGCACGTCGAGGTGCAGCCGGTTCTTCACCGCCTTGCCCTCGGGCACGACGATGAACAGCACCTCCGGGCCGCCGGGCGGCAGGAGCATCGCCTCCGGGTCACCGGGGAAGTCGTCCGGCTGCCGAGGGCAGTCGAAGACCTGCGACCAGAAGCCGGCCAGGGCGTACGCGTCGTGACAGTCGATGCTGATGTTGTGGATCGTCGAACTCACAGCTGGTCCTCCACAGTGGTCGTGTGGACACGTTCCGCAGCGCTGCGGAGCACGCAGAACTCGTTCCCCTCCGGGTCGGCGAGCACCGCCCAGCCCGTACCGTCGGCGTGCCGTCGGTCGGCGACCAGGGTGGCCCCGAGGCCGAGCACCCGCTCGATCTCCTCGCCCATGGTCCGACCGACGGGTTCCAGGCAGATGTGGAGCCGGTTCTTGGTCACCTTCTCTTCCGGCACCTCCTGGAAGAACAGGTTCGGCAGGGTCTCGTCCGGCGGCAGCAGGGCCGCCTCCGGATCACCGGGGGCGTCCTCGTCGTGCCGGGCGTAGCCGAGCACCGCGGACCAGAAGCCCGCCAGGGCGTACGTGTCGTGGCAGTCGAAACTGATGTTGCGGATCCTGGGATTCATAGCCGCGTGATCATCCAGCGGCGGAGCGCCGCACGCAACCCCGTTCAGCTGGGGATGGGCACCGTACCGTTCACCGCCGGAGCGTCCGCCGACGGCAGCGTGACCGTCACCTCCAGGCCACCGCCGGGCTGCGCGACCACCCGCACCGTGCCGCCGTGCGCCGTGCAGACCGCCCGGACGATGGACAGTCCCAGGCCGGAGCCGCGGGCGCCGGTGCGTTCCCGGCCGCCGCGCCGGAACGGCTCGAACAGCCCTGGCACGTCGGCCTGGTCCACCTCGAACCCGGTGTTGCCCACCACCAGCCAGGACCGGTCGCCGTCGGTGCCGGTACGCACCCAGAGCCGGCCGTGCAGGTGGTTGTAGCGGACCGCGTTCTCGATGAGGTTGCCGGCCAGCCGGTCGAGCAGCCCCGGGTCACCGACGACGGGCGCGGACTCCAGCGACGTCTGCACCCGCAGGCCGATCCGCTCCACCTCGCGGCGCATCGCCGACAGCGCGTTCGCGGTGCCGGCCGCGAGGTCACACTCGGTGCGCCGGCCCAACTGCCGCCCCGCCTGCGCCTCGCTGCGGGCCAGCACCAGCAGAGCGTCCACCAGGCCGTTGGCCCGCTCGGACGCGTCCCGGACCACCGTCGCCATCCGTCGGTACTCGGCGGCGTCCGCGTCGTCGTCGCTGAGCGTCACGTCGATCTCGGTCCGCATGACGGCGAGCGGGGTACGCAGCTCGTGCGAGGCGTTCGCCACGAAGCGCTTCTGCGCCTCGAACGCGGACGCGATCCGGTCCAGCATGGCGTCGAACGTCTTGGCCAGCTCGGCCACCTCGTCGTCGGCGCCCGAGTAGCCGATCCGCTGGTCCAGGGTCGCCTCGCCGAGCCGTTGCGCGGTCGCGGTGACCTGGTGCAGTGGGCGCAGCGCCCGACCGGCCACCGCGTACGCGCCGGCCACCCCGACCACACTGATCGCCAACAGCGCGACCAGGCCCTTGGCCAACAGCTCCCCCGACGCGGCGTCGACCAGTTGCCGCTGCCAGTCGGCGGCGTCCATCCGTCGGCCGTCGGAGAGCAGCACGACCGTGCCGGGCAGCAGTTCGTCGGTGGGCCGCAGCGCGTCACGGACCAGCAGCCAGGCCAGCAGCACGAGGATCGCCCCCGCACCGACCAGCAGCACACCGTTGAGCAGAGTCAGCCGCAACCGCAGGGTGGGCCGCACCCTGCGGCTCACCGGGCGCCCTCGGTTCGCGACTGCGGGGCTCGCAAACCCGGCTCACTCCTCGCGCTCACAGCCCCACCTCGGCCGTGCGGTAGCCCGCGCCCACCACCGTCTCGATCAGCGGTGGGTCGCCGAGCTTCTTGCGCAGGGTCATCACGGTGACCCGGACGATGGTGGTGAACGGGTCGGTGTTCGCGTCCCAGACCCGTTCCAGCAGCTCCTCACTGGAAACCACCGCGCCACGCGCCTTGAGCAGTTCGCTGAGCACCCCGAACTCCTTGTTGGTCAGGTCGACCGGCATCCCGGCGCGGGTGGCCACCCGGCGGGCCGGGTCGAGCACCAGGTCGGCCAGTTCGAGCACCGGCGGCGCGGCCGGGGTGGCCCGTCGGCCCAGCGCCTGCACCCGGGCTACCAGCTCATCGAAGGCGAACGGTTTGGGCAGGTAGTCGTCCGCACCGAGCTGCAACCCCTCCACCCGGTCGGCCACCGTGCCGCTCGCGGTGAGCATCAGCACCCGGGTCAACGCGCCGGAGGCGGCCAGGTCGGCGCAGATCTGGTCACCGTGCACGCCCGGCAGGTCGCGGTCCAGCACCACCACGTCGTAGCGGGTGACGAACGCCGCCTCGTGGCCGGCGTCGCCGTCGTACGCCACGTCGACCGCCATCCCCCGCTTGCGCAACCCGCGCGCGATCGCGTCGGCGAGGTTGCGCTCGTCCTCCACCACCAGTACCCGCATCCCCGGCCTCCTCGCTGCTGACCACCGACAACCTAGTGCCAGCTGGCAACCATCGTCCCTCGCCGCCCGCGCCGGTCGGCGTTGCGGACCTTCGCGGCGTACGCGATGCTGTGCGGCGGCACCGAGCGACGGACGGACCTGGCATGACCATCGCGGCACCACCCATCCGGCGGGACATCGCCTACCAGGGCTTCCACCTGCCGGCGGACACGACGGCCGGCAGCGCCGACAGCCTGCTCGCCACCGATCGAGGGCTGACCCTCGACGCTGCCGAGGGGCGCGGGACCTGGACGGCGCCGCCGGTACCTGTCGGTTTCCCGGTCGCCGAGGTGGTGCCGTCGTGGACCGCCGACACCCCGGACGACTGCTGGATCGAGGTCGAGCTGCGCGGCTGGCACGACGACGCAGCCAGCACCGACTGGTATCTGCTGGCCCGCTGGGCGGCCGGCGACCACGCGGTACGACGCACCTCGGTGCCCGGGCAACGCGACGGCGACGCCCGGGTCGACACCGACACCCTGATCATGACCGGCGCGACGGTCACCGGGTGGCAGGCGCGGGTGACCCTGTTCCGGCCGGCCGGCAGCCCGACCGGCCCGGTGTTGCGCAGCCTCGGCGCGGTCGCCACCGGCGCCACCCCAACCGACCAGGGGTACGAGCAGGAGCCCGACTCGGCCGACGCCCGCGCACGGGTGCTGGACGTGCCCCGGTACTCGCAGCGCCTGCATGCCGGCCAGTACCCGCAGTGGGGTGGCGGCGGCGACTCCTGGTGCAGCCCGACCTGCACCTCGATGGTGCTCGCCTACTGGGGTGCCGCGCCGGCACCGGAGCGCTACGCCTGGGTGGAACCGTCCGGCCCACGTCCGGTGGTGGTGCACGCCGCCCGGCACTGCTACGACCACGCGTACGCCGGGGCCGGCAACTGGCCGTTCAACACCGCGTACGCCGGTCTGCACGGCGTGGACGCGTTCGTCACCCGGCTACGGTCACTTGTCGAGGCCGAGGCGTTCATCGCGGCCGGCATCCCCCTGATCGTCTCCGCCGCGTTCCGGGCCGACGAGGTGCCGGGGCTCGCGTACGACACCGGCGGCCACCTGATGGTGCTTGTCGGTTTCACCGCCGACGGCGACCCGGTGCTCAACGACCCGTACGCCCCGGACGACGACGCGGTCCGCCGGACCGTGCCCCGGCAGCGGTTCGAGGCGGTCTGGCAGCGTGGCAGCGGCGGCGTGGCGTACGTGCTGCGACCCGCGTCGGTGCCGCTGCCACCGCCGCCCACCCAGGCCAACTGGTAATCAGTCGGGCGGCCCGAACAGCCGGTATGAGCCGTCCACGCGCTGGCAGAGCAGGATGGCGGCGGTCGCCTGACAGTTCCGAGCGCCGTCCGGCAGCACGTCGGTGAGGCGAGCCTCTCCGGCGCGGACGTCCAACTCCGCGACGAGCAGCCCACCGTCCGGATGCTCGCGCACGCCGACCAGCGGGCCGCCGAGGGCGAACTGGGCCAGCTCCCACCGACCCAGTTCGGCCAGCTCGCGGCCGGTCATCGGATCGAGCACGACGAGTTGCTGCACAGCGGTGCCGGTGCTGTTCAGCAGGGTGGCCACCAGCCGTCCGTCGTACGGGAAGAGCCACGCCCAGCGTTCGCTGCGCCAGCGCTCCTGGCCGGTCGCGGGATCGATCGCCCGCAGCCCGGCGGAGCGGGTCTGCGAACACAGGACGGGACCGCAGTCCTGTACGAAGTCGACCCGACCGGTTGTGCTGCTCCAGCGCAGGTCCAGCTGGTCCAGCCCGTACGCGGTGATCGTGGTCGGCGACTCGCGGATGATCAGCAGGAGGTCGTTGATCACCTGCACGAACCCGGGCGTCCCGCCGACGGGTGCGCCCAGGTCGGCGCGGGCCAGCACGGCGCCGGTGCTCGCGTCATGTACCTCGATCGACCCGTCCGCCTGGTTGAGGACCACCCGGTCCACCCCGTGGCCGGTGTCCCGGAGGCTGGCGTAGGCCGCCGCACCGGGTAGCTGCCAGCGCACGGTGCCGCAGCAGGGATCGACCGCGCGCAGGCTGACCGGCTCGTCCTCGCCGCCGGACTGCAGCAACAGGTTGCCGTCGGCCAGCTTGACGGGGCTACCCGGCTGCTGCCACCGGTACGCCCCGGTCTCCCGATCGAAGGCAACGGACAGGACGCCCTCACCGGGCACGGCCCTCTCGTAGACCGTGACCAGCAGCGTCCCGGCCACCGACGTGATCCCCCAGGCCCGGCCCTCCACCGGCACGGCGGTCTGCCAGACCGGCTCGCCGCCGGGCAGCCGGAAGGCGTTCAAGCGCCGCTGTGTCGGCTGAGCGGGGTTCGGGTCGAGGACCACGAACAGGTCGTCGGTGAGCAGCGTCTCGGAGGCGATCTGTGCCGGCAGCGTCACCATGGGCCGCCGGGACGGCAGTCCGGCAGAGGCGACGGTGGCCAGCACGAGCAGCAGGACCAGCGCGCACCTCGACAGCCGGCCGTTGGCGCGAGGTGGGCGGGGCAGTGGGTCCGCTTCCTGCCCGTGCCGCAGCTCGCCGAGGTCGATGATGGGGCCGGTCACGGTCGCAACCGCCACAGCGCGGGCGAGCCGTCGAGGCGCTGGCAGAGCAGGACTGGCAGGGACGCCTGGCAATTGCTGGCGAGGCCCGGCAACACGTCGATGACCTGCGCTCGGCCGGCTACCAGGTCCAGTTTGGCGACGACCACCCGACCGTCGGCCGTCTGCCGCACCCCGAGCAGCGGATCGTCGCGCCCGAGCACCGGGATCAGGGCCCAGTTGCCCAACTCGATCCGTGGCTGCCCGGTCGCCGCGTCCCGCACCGCGTATCCCGCTCCCGTCCCGGCCACCAACAGCCGGTCGCCCCGGACGTCGGCCAGCAGGTCCGTCGGGTCGGACCAGCGCAGCAGGCCGGTGGCCGGATCGAGGACCTGGAGGCCGCCGTTCTGCGGCACCACGCAGAGCAGGTCGCCGCAGCGGATCGTGTACGACACCAACGGCACCTCGGTCGTCCAGAGCGGATTCAGCCCGGGCAGCCCGTAGCCCACCAGACGGGTAGCGCCGGGTGGGACGAGCAGCAACAGGTCGTCGACGACCTGCACCCGCTGGAACGCCGACCGGTCGCCGGGCAGCGTGTCGACGCTGCGCAACAGTTGGCCGCTGGTGGCGTCGTACACCTGCACCTCGCCGGTCGGCTGCACGAGCAGGAACTGGTCGACCCGACCGTATGCTCCGTGGTAGGTGCTCTCCCCGGGCGACGGGACGGGCACCGACCAGAGCAACCGGCCGGTCTCGGCCTCGACCCGGCTGATCGCGCCCGACCCGTCTCCCCGGGAATCCGACAGCAGCAGACCACCGTCGACGATCGGTTGCGGAGCGCCGGGATGCTGCCAGCGCTGTTGGCCCGTCTCGGCATCGAATGCGGTGGTCTGGAACACCCCCGCGGCGTCGACTCCCATCACCAGCACCAGCCCCTGCTGGACCAGGACGTTCAGGTAGTCACCGTGGCGGGGCAGCGACGCCTGCCACCGCCGCCGCATACCGGCGTCGCTCGGTGACGGCTGGGCGTACGCGGTCAGGTGCCGATCCTCATTGGGTGTCGGCGGGTCGACCACGAAGACACTGTCCGCGGCGAGGTACACCGTGGCCGCACGCGCTGCAGGCACCACGATCACTGTCCGTTCTGGCGGCGGTGTCGCACCGGCCAGCACCACCAGGGCGAGCAGCAGCACGGCGGAGCTGCGCAGTGGGCGGCCGGCGGCGCGCGGCCGGCGGACCGGCGGCACGGCTGTCGGCTCGTCCCGGATCTCGCCCAGCTCGATGATCGACAACGACCGTCCTTCCGTCACCGTGCGGCTGGCCGACAGGCTGGCGTCCGGCAAACCGACCGTGAGTGCACCGGCCCGGCAAAAGCGACGGACCCGCGCCTGTACGATGGCGCGTCGTGGCCGTGCCGGTGGTAGACCCTTCGCTGAATCCCGTGACCGACGTCGACCCGGCCGAGGTCGAGCCGACACGGCGGCCTCGACGCCGCCCGGCCCGAGCCGACCTGTTGGCCCTCGGAGCCTATGTGCTGCTGGGCATCTTCGTCTGCCTCAACTACTGGGGTGACGTGAGCGGCCGCGTCTCCTCGCACCTGCCCACCGACCACAGTTGGTTCGAGTGGCTGTTCGCGCACGGCGCGTACTCGGTGCGGCATCTGGAGAACCCGCTCTTCACGGCCCGGCAGAACGCCCCGGACGGGGTGAACATGATCGCCAACACCTCGCTGCTCGGGGTGACCCTGCCGCTGGCCCCGCTGACCATGCTGCTCGGCCCGCAGGTGATGTACGCGCTCTACCTGGGTGGGGCGCTGGCGGCCACCGCCGGCACCGGGTACTGGATGCTCTCCCGCCACCTGGTGCGCTCCCGGGCGGCGGCCTTCGTCGGCGGCGCGTTCCTCGGCTTCGCGCCGGGGATCATCCACCACGCCAACGGGCAGCCCAACTTCGTGTCCAACTTCCTGCTACCGCTGATCGTGGTGCGGGTGCTGCGCCTCGGTGAGCCGGGCCGGTGGCGGCGCAACGGGCTGGTGCTCGGGGCGCTGGTGACGTACCAGATCTTCATCAACGAGGAGATGCTGCTGCTCACCGCGCTGGCCTGCCTGGTCGTCGTGCTGGCGTACGCCGTGCAGCGGCCGCGGGCCACCCGGGCCGCCGCCGGCACGTTCCTGGCCGGGCTCGGCGTCGCCGGTGGGCTGACCCTGGTGCTCGCGGCGTACCCGATCTGGTACCAGTTCAACGGCCCGCAGTCCTACCGAGGGCTGCAGGGTGGCGTCTTCCACAACTGGGGCGAGGACCTGGTCGCCTTCGTCACCTTCGCGCGGGACACCTGGGCCGGCGACCCGGCCGTGGAGAAGACGATCGGGCTGACCGAGCAGAACACCTGGTTCGGCTGGCCGCTGGTGCTGCTCTCGCTGGTGGCTCTGGTGCTGCTCGTGCGCCGGTCGCTGGCCACGCGGATCGTCGCGGTGCTGATCGTGGTGTTCAGCGTCGCCGCGATCGGGCCGTGGGTGCGCTTCGACGGCGTGGAGACCGGTGTGCGCGGCCCGTGGTCGTACGTGCCGGACGACCTTCCGCTGGTCGAGATGATGATGCCGACCCGACTGACGCTGGTGGTCGCCGCCGCGGTGGGCGTACTGCTCGCGTTGACCTGGGACGCCGCGCACCGCCAGGGGCGCCCGGTGGCCGACCAGCCGCGGGTGCCGGCCCAGCGCGCCGGTGAGCCGGCGACCTCCGACGATCTGGCCGCGCCCGCGCCGGTCGCGGCGCGGCGCCGGTGGCTGCGCCCGGTGGGGTACGCGGCGGTCGCCCTCGCCGTGCTGCCGCTCTTTCCCCGGCCGCTGCCCGCCCAGCAGATCGACCCGCCGCCGCACTTCATCACGGCCGGCGGCTGGCGGCCCTACGTGCCGGCGGGCCGGACCCTGGTGCCGGTGCCGATCCCGAGCAACGTGCACGGCCTGCCGACACTGCGTTGGAGTGCGCTCACCGGTCAGGAGTTCCCCGTCCCGGGCGGCTACTTCATCGGCCCCAACGAGCTGGGCGAGGGCGTCTTCGGCGCGCCGAACCGGCCCACCAGCAGCCTCATCTACTTCACGATGGACCGCGGCGCGGTCCCGGTGCTCACCGACGAGAACCGCCGTCAAGCCATCGAGGACCTGCGGTTCTGGCGGGCATCGGTGGTGGTGCTCGGGGCACACCCGCGCGAGGCGGTGCTGCGCGAACTGGTCACTGGTCTGCTCGGGTCGCCGCAGCGGGTCGACGACGTCTGGGTCTGGGACGTCCGCGCACTGGTGGGTTAACTAACCGACGCGGTCCCGGACGTCCCACACCCACCCACCGTCGACCGGTCGACCCGGGCCGAGCAGGTCGTCGACGGTCCGGCGGACCGGGTCGCCGTGCTCCAGCCAGCCGAGCACCACCACGGCGGCGCGCCAGTGCCGCAGGTCCGCGACGGCCTGGCTGCGGTCGGCGTCGGTGAGCACCGGCACCACGCCGGAGTCGGCCACCCGGCGTAGCAGCACCGACGTGGGCCGGTCCGGCGCGCCCCAGCGGGCCGCCGGGTCGTCCGGGCCACTGGGGCCGATGAAGTAACCGCCGGGCGCGGGGAACGCCAGACCGGTACGGGCGGACCAGAGCATCACCGCGCTGCGCCCGGCACCGGTGACCGGGGGCAGCGCGACCACCGTCCGGCCGGGTGGCACCAGGGGACGCCAGCCACCGTCGGCGACGAACGCCGGTACCGGCGCGACCGGCACCACGCGGATCGGCGTCGGAACCAGTGGCAGCAACGCGGCGGCGACCGCGCCGGCCCACAGCAACCGCACCGGCAGACCCGGCGCCGTGGCCGGCCCGCGCGCGGTACGGACCCGGTCCAGGGACAGCGCCACCAGCACACCCAGCACCGGTACGCAGACCAGCGCGAACCGGGCCGGCACCGCGAGGTCGAGCAGCGGCAGCCCGGCGACCAGCCGGTACGGCCCGGGGATGCCGGTGGCTGTGCCGTCCACCCGCAGCTCGGTGCCGAGCGAGAGCAGGGCGAAGACCACGCCACAACCGGCCAGCGCCCGGACCAGTGGTCGTCGCCACTGCCAGATCACGATCACCACGGCGAGCCCCAACAGTCCCGGGCCGAAGAACGAGTTCTCCTCGGTCGGGTTGGGCGAGAGCAATCCCGGCAACCAGTCGTCACCGAGCACGGTCTGCCGGGCCGACGCGGTGAACGACGCGGCGTCCAACTGGAAGCCGCTCGTGGCGAACGCCATGCCCGAATAGTGCTGCGGGCCGTAGAACTGAAACCACAGCGGGTACGCCAGCGGCACCGCCGCCACCCCGGCCGCCACCGCGAGCCGCCCGAAGAGGGCCGGCGCGAGCCGTCGGGCGGCCGCACGGTCGGCGATCGCGTAGCCCAGCGCGAACACCCCGGCCGCGAGCGCGAGGAAGACCAGCACCTCCTCGCCGATGAAGACCTGCCAGACGAGCAGCAGCCCGAGGCCGACGCCGGGCCGCCACACGCCGTCGGCCCGCCCCGGGCCGTCAGGCCGGCGCACGCCGTCAGGCCGGCCCAGACCGTCAGGCCGGTGTGCCGGATTCGAGGCGGGCCGGAACACCAGGGCGAGGATCGCCGGCACCAGGAACTGTGCGGCGATGTGCAGGTGGGCACCCGCCTGGGCGATCATGCCTGGGGCGAAGCCGCAGATCAGCCCACCGACCGCGGCTGCGGACCGGGTGGTGACCAGTCGGCGGCGCAGCAGCGCGTACCAGGCGGCAGCGGTGCCGGCGAGGCAGCAGACGACCGCCACACAGAACGCCACCTGCGAGCCGAAGAGCAGGGTGACCGGGGCCAGCGGGATACCCAGGCCGAGCACCGAGGTGTTCGCCATCAGGTTGACCCCGTCGGGCGCGTTCAACCCAGCACCGTAGAGCGGGTTCTCCCCCTCGACCAGGGCGTGGGCCGCGTGGGCCAGCATCCACTCGAAGAGGACCTGGTCACCCGCCTGGTGGAACAGCCGCCACGGGTGACCCCACTGCGCGCTGGTCAGCACCGCGGCCAGGCCCAGGTAGCCGGCCACCACCAGCACGTCGGAAAGCCAGGCCGGCCGGGCCGCTCGGGCCTCCGCCGGGGGCGAGGTGACCGGTGACGTCGTGCCGGTGGTCATCAGACCGAGCGGTCGGTCAGCGCCCGGACGTCCCAGACCCAGACATCCAGCTCCTGGCGGCCCGGGCCGACCAACTCCTCGACGGTACGTCGCAGCGGCTCCGCGTTCTGCTGCCGCACCGGCAGCACCAGGATCGCCGCCCGCCAGTGCCGAAACTCGTCGGTGAACCGGCGACGCTGCCGGTCGTCGAGCTTCGGCGTACGGCCGGTGGTCGCCACCTCCTCCAGCATCTGGCCCACCCCGCTCGGTCGGCCACCGAACCGGCCGGCGTCACCGGTGTTGCCGTTTCGGGGTGCGAGGAAGTAACCGCCGGGGATCTTGAAGTCGAGGTTGGTGGCCGCCGCCCAGCGCATGCCGTGCGTGTTGCCCATGCTGGGCACCGGGATCGGCACCAGCGTCTGGTCCGGCCCGACGTACGCCCGCCAACGGTCGGCGGTGATGAAGTCCGGCACCGGCGGCCGGCCGACCATCCGCAGCGGCATCGGGGCGATCGGCAACAGCGCGAACGCCAGGCCTGCGGCGGTGAGCACCCGTACGGTGCGCCGATCGGCGGGACGCAACGCCCAGGCCCGTTCGACGGCGAGCGCGAGCAGCAGACCGATCACGACGCTGGTGATCAGACCGAACCGGGTCGGCACCACCGCGTCCAGCAGCGGCAGGTGGACCAGCCACTGCCACGGTCCGCTGACCAGCTCCCGGTCCCACCAGGAGACCCGCTCGCCGAGCGACAGCACGGCGAAGAGCAGGCCCGTCACCGCGAGCGCCCGGACGATCAACTCCCGGCGCAGCCAGACCACGATGCCGATGGCGAGCAGCGACAGGCTCCAACCGAAGAAGGCGTTCTCCTCGGAGTAGTTCGGCGCCAGGTTGATGTTGGCTCGCTGGTTGCCGCCGAGGGTGGGCGAGCCGGGGGCGAAGAAGGCGGCGATGTCGTTGCCGTAGTCCTTCACCGCGTCGCTGAGCCCGTGGTAGGCCATCGGCCCGGCGAACTGCACATACAGGGGGTACGCCAGCAGCGCCCCAGCCAGCAGTCCGCAGGTCACCACACCGGCGCCCAGGGGCCGCCACGCGGTCCGCCAGCGGGCCGGCTCCTGCACGAGCACCGCCAGCAGGAAGACGCCGCACGCCAGCGCCGTGAAGAGCAGGATCTCCTCGTTGATGAACGCCTGCACGGTGACCAGCAGGGCGAGCAGCGCCCCGTCCCGGACCGGCCGGCGCGAACGGGTGAGCACCAGCACCCGCCAGACGATGAACGGCAGCAGGAACTGGCTGATGATGTTCGGGTGCCAACTGGCGTGCGAGAGCATCGCGGGCGAGAACCCGCAGAACCAACCGCCGGCCGCGGCCGCGAGCGGCGTACGCACCAGATGGCGGGAGAGCATCAGGTACCAGGCCATGGCGGTGCCGGCGAGGCCGAGCGTCACCAGCAGCACGAAGGACACCGCCGGCCCGAACAGCAGCGTCACCGGGACCATCGGGATGCCCAGCGCCAGCACGGCCGTGTTGGCCATCAGGTTGACGCCGTCGGGGTAGTTGAACTGCTCGGTGTAGAACGGGTACTCGCCGTGCAGCACCACGCGTACCGAGTGGGCGAGGAAGAACTGCACCTGCGCCGGGTCGCCGGTGTAGAGCGAGGCCACCCGACCGGACGGGTCCAGCCAGATCCGGCTGGTCACCCAGAGCGCGGCGAGCAGAAACAACCCGCCGACCGCCAGGTGCTGCCGCCGCCGGGTCCACCGACGCCACCACGCCCGCGTCGGTACGGCCGGCGTGCCGTCAGCCGGGCCGGCAGGCTCGACCGGCGCATCGGTGGAAGCCGGCGCGCCCTCGACCGGCGCGGCGGGCTCGACCGGCGCCTCGGTGGGGGCCGCCGTGGCAGGCTCAGCCGGCGCCTCGGTGGGGGCTGCCGTGGCCGCCTCGGTGGGGGCGGTGAGCGTGGCGTCGGTGGCACCGTCGGCCTCGACCGGCGCGGTGGAGGTACCGGTCAGCGCGGCGGGGCCGGCGAGCAGACCGACCGGAGTGCGATAGCTCACCATCTCGTCGGAGCCGGCTGCCGCCTCCGGGTGCGGCGCGGGCAGGGCGCGGGACTCGGCAGGCGTCACAGTCGGCGGAGTCTACCGGAGCATCGAAAACACACTAAAACCCCGGTGATGTCCACTGTGGTCGGCTGGAGGACGGCCACCTCGGGCCCCGCATCGGACATCTCGTACTATGGCGCTTTCCGACAGCGACGGCGAGGCGATCGGGGGCGGGCCAGGTGACTCCAGGCCGTCGGTACGGCAGGGCGCTTCCCGTCCTGCTGAGCGCGCTGCTGGTCGCCACGGCGTGCGGCCCGGTAGCCGACCGGAAGCCACAGGACCTGCGGGTCGGGTACGACAGCCTGGATGGCACGTTGGCCGTGTGGCCGCCGCGGGGCGATCTCTCGGGGGATGCCTCGGCGACGTCGGCGGTCACCGACGCGGTCCGTGACTGGCGGTCGCCGGCCGATGACCGTGTGCACCTCCCCTCGTCCGGCATCCTCTTCTCCGGTCGGGTCGACGGCGCCCCGGTGGCGATCGTGGCCGCCGACGTGCCCGGCGAGAGCGCCTCCTGGCTGCTGCAACTCACCCGCGACGGCGACCGGTACGCGGTGACCCGCGCGACCGAGTACACCGACCCGGGTTACCTCGTCTACTCCGACGTGCTGCCGGTGCAGACTCCCGGCGGCCGGCGCTACCTGGTCTCCGCCCGGGTGCAGACCCTGGTCGGGCCACAGGATCGGACGTTGACCGTCGCGGACGGCCTCAGCGCGCCGGTCGACGTGCCGTCCTGCACGGCTGTCGGTGTGACCGCGACCCTGCGCGCCACCGAGTCGCTGCCCCGGGGGAGGGCCGCCGACCGGCTGCTCGACCTGGGCACCGGCACCGTCGATCCGCGCTACCCACTGGTCCGCGACGAGTCCGGCACCGGGCGGCGGGCACTGACCGGCCTGGACACCTGCGTGCTGGCCGGCGACCGGGGCCCGTTCGGCAGCATTCCGCGCCGGATCGGCGATCGGGATGCGCCGCGCTCGGTGCCGACGTCCTGGCCGATGGCGAAGCTGACGGTTCGCTCGCTCGGCGAGGTCGCCCTCGGGGGTGGCGCGGCAGCCGAGTTGCAGCAGCTCAGCTGGGACACCGACGCCGGCGCGATGACCGCGGTGGTCTATCGACCGGCCGACGGTGGCGCGCCGGTCGTGTCGCCCGCCGATCGGGCCACCCCGTTGCAGGCGTACCAGTTGCCCATGCCCGGTCAGCCGCTGGTCGTGCTCAGCTGGCGGGCCACTCGGGACAGCTCGCTGTCCGTCCCACCGGGGACGCCCCTGCTGGTCGAGCGCCCCGGCCTGGCGGTCGTCCCCAGCCCGTCCCGCTCCCAGACCTACAGCCTCGCGAACTCCGACAAGACCCATTACCGCTCCGTAAAACCAAACTAACCCCACCCGCCCCTCCCCGCGATCTTGCACTTTCTGTCGTGGCAAATTGCCACAAACCACGCTGAACGACGACCGAAAGTGCAAGATCGGCGCAGCAGAGGGCGCGGGCGGGGCGCGGACATGACGACGGCGGGCGCCCCGGGAGGGGCGCCCGCCGTCGTTGTGCCGTGGGTCAGTTTTGCGCGGAGGCCTTGCTGGCGGGGGTCAGGCGGTCCGGGGTGGCGTCCAGGCCGGAGATCCAGCCGGTGACGTTGCGCGCCACGTCCTGAGCGGTCAGACCGAGGTCGGCGAGGATCTGCGCGCGGGTGCCGTGCGGGTGCCAGTCGGCGGGTACGCCAAGGTCCTTGAGCGGCACGCGGACGTCGGCGTCGCGCATCGCCTGGCCGAGCGCGTCGCCCACCCCGCCGACCCGGACGCCGTCCTCGACGCTGACCACGAGCCGGTGCCTTGCGGCCAGCTCGACCAGCTCCGCCGGGATCGGACGCACCCAGCGAGGGTCGACGACGGTGACCCCGTAGCCCTGCTCGGCGACCCGAGCGGCCACCTCCATGCCCAGCTGCCCGAAGGAGCCGACGGCAACGAGCAGCACGTCGGTACGGGCCGACTCGGCCAGCACGTCGACCGGGCCGACCCGGCGCAGCGCCGGCAGGTCCGCGGTGACCGCGCCGGTCGGGAAGCGCACCACGGTGGGGCCGTTGTCGACGGCCACCGCCTCGCGCAGCTCCTCCCGCAGCGTGGCGGCGTCGCGGGGAGCGGCGATCCGCAGGCCGGGCACCACCCCGAAGACCGACATGTCCCAGATGCCGTAGTGGCTGGGGCCGTCCGGGCCGGTGATGCCCGCCCGGTCCAGCACGAAGGTCACCGGCAGCTTGTGCATCGCCACGTCCAGCAGGACCTGGTCGAACGCGCGGTTGAGGAAGGTGGCGTAGACCGCGACCACCGGGTGCAGGCCGCCGAGCGCCAGCCCGGCCGCCGAGGTGGCCGCGTGCTGCTCGGCGATGCCCACGTCGTACACCCGCTCGGGGTACTTGCGGGCCAGCTTGGCGATGCCGGTCGGCTCGGCCATCGCGGCGGTGATGCCCACCACGTCCGGGCGCTCGTCGGCGACGGCCAGCAACTCGTCGGCGAAGACGTGCGTCCACTTCACCGACGGGGCGGCCAGCAGCGCGCCGGTCTCGACGTCGAAGGCGCTGCCCGGGCCGTGCAGGCAGTCGGCCTCGTCCTCCTCGGCGGGGCGGTAGCCGTAGCCCTTTCGGGTGACGGCGTGCACGATCACCGGGCCGCCGAAGTTCTTCGCCGCGCGCAGCGCCGCCTCGACCGCCGCCACGTCGTGCCCGTCCACCGGGCCCACGTACTTGATGCCGAGGTCCTCGAACATGGCCTGCGGGGCGACCGCGTCCTTGATGCCCTTCTTGACCGCGTGCAGCATCTCGTACATCGGTCGGCCGACCACCGGCGTCGAGCCGAGGGCGTCCTTGACCGTGTCGAGGACCTTCTCGTAGCCGGGGTTGAGCCGCAGCGAGGAGAGGTGGTCGGCCAGCCCGCCGATGGTCGGGGCGTACGAGCGACCGTTGTCGTTGACCACGATCACCAGCGGGTTGCCGGCGGTCGCGATGTTGTTCAGCGCCTCCCAGCACATGCCACCGGTGAGCGCGCCGTCGCCGACCACGGCCACGACGCTGCGCGCCTCACCACGCAGGGCGTACGCCTTGGCCAGGCCATCGGCGTAGGAGAGCGCGGTCGAGGCGTGCGAGTTCTCGATGAGGTCGTGCTCGCTCTCCGCCTGGCTGGGGTAGCCGGAGAGGCCACCGCGCTGGCGGAGCTTGTCGAAGCCGGCCTGACGGCCGGTAAGGATCTTGTGCACGTACGACTGGTGGCCGGTGTCGAACAGCATCCGGTCCCGGGGGGAGTCGAAGACGCGGTGCATGGCCAGCGTCAGCTCGACCACACCGAGGTTGGGTCCGACGTGCCCGCCGGTGCGGGAGACCTTGGTGATCAGGAAATCCCGGATCTCGGCGGCAAGGACGTCCAGTTCGTCGCCGGACATGCGCTTGACGTCCTGCGGACCACGCACCGTCCCGAGCAGCCGGCCGTGATTGGCCGTGTCCTCTTCAACACTCATGACCGCAGAGTCTATCGGCCGTGCGGTACTCCGCAGCCCGGCCCAAGCCCCCGGGCTGCGGAGCGGGGCCGGGTCCGGTGGCTGGGCACCCGATCCGGCATCCGCAGGCCGGCACCAGGGCGACCGCCAGCGCGCCTGGTCAGGCCCGGATCCGCAGCCGGCGCGGCGGGTCGGCCGCGACACCGGGGTACGCCGGTCGGACGGCGAGCCAGCCCCGGCGGTGGGTTTGCGCACACCACCACCGGCGTGAGACGAGAGCCCCTGCTAACGCCCGAGCGGGGGCAGCAGCAGCCCGACCTGCTCGACGTGCTGCGTCATCGGGAACAGGTCGAAGCCCCGCAGCGCCGCCAGCCGCCAACCGAGGTCGGTGAAGGTGCGGACGTCCCGGGCGAAGGCCGCCGGGTCGCAGGCCACGTACGCGACCGCCCGCGGGTTGGCGGCGACCAGCGCGCGGACCACCGGTGCGCCCGCGCCGGAGCGTGGCGGGTCGAGCACCACCACGTCGACCGGGCCGGTGATCCGTCGGCGGGCCAACGCGGTCTCCACGCGGGCCGACACCACCTCGACCGTGGGCAGGTCGGCAAGGTTCTCCCGAGCGGCGGCGACGCCCTGCGTCGCGGCCTCCACCAGGGTCACCCGGCCGGTCGCACCGACCCGGGCGGCCAACCCGGCGGCGAACAGCCCGGCGCCGCCGTAGAGGTCCCAGGCGATCTCGCCCGGCTGCGGGTCCAGCAGCTCCAGCACCGCCGTGGACAGGGTGTCCGCGGCGGCCGGGTGCACCTGCCAGAACGCGGACGCGGGCAGCGTCCAGTCCCGGCCGGCGGCCACCTCGCGGACCTCGGTCAGGCCGCTCACCGGGGTGGGCACCCCTTCGCGGACCTCCGTGACGGTCACGTCCCCACCGGTGCTGGCGACGGTCTCCACCGCCTCGGCGGCCGGCCAGCGCGCCCCGGAGGGGGTCAGCACCGGCAGTTGCTGGATGGCCGGGTGGGCGATCCGGCAGCGGTCGATCGGCACCACCTCGTGCGAGCGGTGCTTGAGCAGGCCGGCCCGGTCGGCGGCGTCCACGGCGTAGCGGACCCGGGAGCGCCAGCCCAGCAGCCCGCCGGGCAGCGCCTCGACCCGGACGCCGAGCCGGTCCAGCTCGACGTCGGTCAGCCCGGCGAGGCGGACGAGCTGTTCGCGCACCACGGCGGTCTTCCAGGCCAGTTGCGCTTCCGGGGCGACGTGCTGCAGGTCGCAGCCACCACAGGCGCCCGGCTTCGCGTACGGGCAGGGCGGCTCGACCCGGTCCGGTGAGGGTTCCAGCACGGTCACCGCGTCGGCCCGGACGAACCCCCGGTGCACCTCGGTGACCTCGGCGACGACCCGTTCACCGGGCAGCGCGTGCCGGACGAAGACCACCTGCCCGTCGACCCGTGCCACGCAGTGCCCGCCGGGGGCGACCGCGTCGACGGTCAGCTCGACGCGTTCCGCCTCGGCCAGGCCGCGCTCGGGCACCGAGGGCGGCGAGGAGGGCACGGAGGTCGCGGCCGGCCGCACGCCCGGCTCAGTCACGGCCGGTCCCGACCGGGCCGCCGTCGATCGGGCGGCTCTCGGGGGCCGGCACGGAGACCACCGGCTGGTCGGTCGGCGACAGGCCGCCTCGCGGCCCGCGTGCCGGGGTCCGGGACAGCGTGGCGTCCAGCCGGTCCAGGTTCTTGCTCGCTGTCGACGCGAGCTGCCACGGCACGCTGACCACCATCACCCCCGGTTCGAAGAGCAACCGGCCCTTGAGGCGCAGGGCGCTCTGGTTGTGCAGCAGGTTCTCCCACCAGCGGCCGACGACGTACTCCGGAATGAAGACGGTGACCACGTCCCGGGGTGACTTACGGCGGGTGGAGGCGACGAAGTCCAGGATCGGCCGGGTGATCTCCCGGTACGGCGAGTCGATGACGGTGAGCGGGATGGCCATCTCCCGCCGTTCCCAGTCGGCCTGCAGGTCCCGGGTGTCCTTGTCGTCCACGTTGACGGTCACGGCGGTCAGCGTGTCCGGCCGGGTGGCCCGGGCGTAGGCGATGGCCCGCAACGTCGGCTGGTGCACCTTGCTGACCAGCACGATCGCGTGGTTGCGGGCGGGCAGCACGGCCCGACCCTCGTCCGGCGGGGTCAGCTCGACCGCGATCCGGTCGTAGTGCCGGCGGATGGCCAGCATCAGCACGTAGATCACCGCCATCGCGGCGATCGCGATCCAGGCGCCGAGCAGGAACTTGGTGACCAGGACGATCACCAGCACCGTGCCGGTGAGCCCCATGCCGAACGTGTTGATGGCCCGGGAGCGGTGCATCCGGCGACGCGCCTCCAGGTCCCGCTCGGTGCGCAGGAGCCGGTTCCAGTGCCGGATCATGCCGGCCTGGGAGACGGTGAACGAGACGAAGACCCCGACGATGTAGAGCTGGATGAGTCGGGTCACCTCGGCCTGGAAGCCGACGATCAGCACGATCGCGAACAGGGCCAGGAAGGTGATGCCGTTGGAGAAGGCCAGCCGGTCGCCGCGGGTGTGGAACTGGCGGGGCAGGTAGCGGTCCTGGGCGAGGATCGAGCCGAGCACCGGGAAACCGTTGAACGCGGTGTTCGCGGCCAGGAAGAGGATGAGCGCGGTCATCCCGGCCACCACGTAGAGCAGGAACGAGCCGGACCCGAAGACCGTCTCGCCGAGCTGGGTGGTGACCGTCTTCTGCACGTAGCCGTCCGGGCCGGAGACGATCTGCAGGGCCGGGTCCTCGACGAACTGCAGGTGGGTCAGCCGGGCCAGCCAGATGATCCCGACGAGCAGGCTCACCGCGATCGCACCCAGCAGCAGCAGCGTGGTGGCGGCGTTACGGCTCTTCGGGGCCTTGAACGCCGGCACACCGTTGGAGATCGCCTCGACGCCGGTGAGCGCGGCGGCGCCCGAGCTGAACGTCCGCAGCAGCAGGAAGATCAACGCGAAGCCGGTCACGCTGTGCTCGGCCTGGATGACCAGGTCGGCGCTGGGCGCACGGAGGTCGTCGCCCAGGACGAAGACCCGGAAGAGCCCGGTGAGCAGCATCCCGCCCATCACGATGACGAAGCCGTAGGTGGGAATGGCGAACGCGGTGCCGGACTCCCGCAGGCCGCGCAGGTTGACCGCGGTCAGCAGAACCACCGCGATCACCGCGATCAGGACCTTGTGGGTGGCCACGAACGGCACCACCGAGCCGAGGTTGGCCACCCCGGAGGAGACCGACACCGCCACCGTGAGCACGTAGTCGACCAACAGCGCGCTGGCCACCCCGACCCCGAACTTCGGACCCAGGTTGACCGTGGCCACCTCGTAGTCGCCACCACCGGAGGGGTAGGCATGCACGTTCTGCCGGTAGCTCGCCACCACGGTGAGCATCACCACGACCACGGCCAGTGCGATCCACGGGGAGAACACGTAAGCCGAGGCGCCGGCGATGGAGAGGGTCAGCAGGATCTCGTCGGGCGCATACGCGACGCTGGACAGCGCGTCGGAGGCGAACACGGGCAGCGCGATGCGCTTCGGGAGGAGGGTGTGCTGCAGACGGTCGGACCGGAACGGTCGACCGAGGAGCAGTCGCTTCAGCAGCGAGGTGGGACTGGCCACGAACGCCAAGAGTACGACCACCACGGCGCGAGCGCGGGGGTGGGCGATCGTGGCTGCCCGGCACGACGGGGTACGGTCGGTCCCCGCCTCGCACCCGGACGTGGCAGGCTCGCACTCGTTAGTCACCGCAGCGGGAGTGGTACGCACCTTGGGAGGGACAGCGTGCACGTCGTGATCATGGGATGTGGCCGGGTCGGGTCGACCCTCGCCCACAGCCTGGAATCCCGGGGGCACTCGGTGGCGGTGATCGATCAGGACGCCGACGCCTTCCGCCGACTCGGCCCCGACTTCGCCGGGATCACGGTGACCGGGGCCGGCTTCGACGGCGATGTGCTGCGCCAGGCCGGCATCGAGCGCGCGGACGCCTTCGCGGCGGTCTCCAGCGGCGACAACTCCAACATCATCTCGGCCCGGCTGGCTCGCGAGACGTTCGGCGTGTCCCGGGTCGCTGCCCGCATCTACGACCAGCGCCGGGCGCAGGTCTACGAGCGGCTGGGCATCCCCACCGTGGCGACCGTGCGCTGGACGGCCGACCGGATGCTGCGGCATCTGGTGCCGGAGGGCAACGTGGAGATCTTCCGCGATCCCACGAGCACCGTGTCGATCGTCGAGGTGCCGCTGCACAAGGATTGGATCGGCCGGCCGCTACGAACGCTGGAGGAGGCCGCCGGAGCACGGGTGGCTTATCTGATCCGCTTCGGCATCGGCACGCTCCCCACCGGCTCTACCGTCCTGCAGGAGGGTGACCAGGTGTTCATGCTGGTCAGCGATGACATCGTGGCGACGGTCACGTCGGTGGCGGCAACGCCGCCGGAAGGGGGGCACTGAGCCATGCGGGTCGCCATCGCGGGCGCGGGCAACGTGGGCCGCTCGATCGCCCAGGAGCTGATCGACAACGGCCACCAGGTGATGTTGATCGAGCGCCAACCCAAGATGCTGCGCCCCGACCGGGTGCCGGCCGCCGAGTGGGTGCTCGCTGACGCGTGTGAGCTGACCAGCTTGGAGGAGGCCAACGTCGCCGGGTGCGACGTGGTGGTCGCGGCGACCGGCGACGACAAGACCAACCTGGTGCTGTCGCTGCTGGCCAAGACCGAGTTCGCGGTCCCCCGTGTGGTCGCCCGGGTCAACCGGGCCGAGAACGAGTGGCTGTTCACCGAGCAGTGGGGCGTGGACGTCGCGGTGAGCAAGCCGCGGGTGATGGCCGCACTGGTCGAGGAGGCGGTCACCGTCGGCGACCTGGTCCGGCTGATGACCTTCCGCCAGGGCGAGGCGAACCTGGTCGAGATCACCCTGCCGCCGACCGCACCCTACGTCGGTCAGCCGATCCACGCCGTGCCACTGCCCCGTGACGCCGCACTGGTGGCGATCCTGCGCGGCAAGCGGGTCCTGGTGCCCAGCCCGGACGACCCGATCGAGGCCGGCGACGAGCTGGTCTTCGTCTGCACCGCCGAGGTGGAGGACGAGGTCCGTGCGGTGATCCTCGGACCGGACAGCGTCGAGCGGACCCGCGGCTCACGCTGAGCCGGCGGCGCGAGCGGGGCGGCCCGGGTTTGCCGGGCCCCGCTCAGGCGCCGGGCAGCGGGGCCGGCTGTGGCTCCCGGGTGACCCGGCGCACCGTCCAGACCGTGATCAGCAGCAGCAGCGCGTACGGCGGGAAGCCCAGCACCAGCCGGGCGACGCCCAACGCGGTGTCCTGATGGGCCAGGTAGAGCCCGGCCTGCACGCCCACCTTCGCCAACCAGACCACGCCCCAGAGCACGGTCAGCTGGGTGAAGGTCCGCACCAACTTCGGGTCGTTCCGCCATTCCGAGCGGCCCTTGGCGACCAGCACCGACCAGATCCAGCCCACCAGTGGCTGCCGGATGGCCGCCGAGATCAACAGGGCGACGCCGTACCCGATGCCGTAGAGGATGCCGGGGAGGTAGAAATCGCGCTCCTCGCCGCTGCGCCAGGCCATGGCCGCGCCGATAGCGACGCCGAACAGCCCGTTGACGGCGTGCCGGATCGGCCGGCGCTGGGCCAGCCGCAGCCCGGCGATCAGCAGCGCGACGGCGACCGAGGCGATCACCGCCGGCCGCAGCTCACCGATGATGTTGGCGACGACGAAGACCACGACCGGGATGCTGGACTCGACCAGCCCTCGCCAGCCGCCGAGCTGGTCGGCCATCTGCTCGGCGATCGTCGGCAGCCGCTCCTCGTCCTGAGGGCCGGTCTCCGGCTGTGCCGCCCGGTGCTGTCCCGTCGTCATCGCCGGCCTTCCGTCCGCAGCGCCGTCACTTCGGCGAGTCCAGCTCGTAGTAGGGGTTGTAGATGACCTTGCGGTCGTCGCGCACCGCCACCCGGCCACGGGCGGTCAGGTGCCGGCCCGGCTCGATCCCGGCGATGTGCCGTCGACCCAACCAGACCAGGGTGACCACGTCGGTGCCGTCGTACAGGTCGGCCTCGAGGGTGGGCAGGTTGGTGCGCGGTGTGTAGACCACCGTGCGCAGCCGACCAGCCACCGAGACCAACTGGCCCCGGGAGCACTGCTGGGCCGGGATCCCGCCGCACTGGGCGCTCTCCCGACGCAGCTCCTGCGCGTCGATCTCAGCCTCGCTGGCGGTGAACCGCTGCAGGATGCGCCGCAGCGACACCCGGCTCTCGTCGGTCGTCATGACCTCCGCGTCACCCTCTCCACGCTCGCCGATCCCGGCGACGCCGGAACCGTGCCGCCAGCGTACGCCGACGGGGCTGGTTCCGGCGGGCCGGTGCGCGCGGGTCAGACCTGGCGCGGCTCGGCGGCCGCGTCGCCCGCCTCGGCGTCGGCCTGGTCGGCGATCTCCCGGGGCAGCCGCAGCGGCAGCGGCTCGCGGACCGGCTTCGCCTCCTGGCCACGGTCGACCACCAGGCCGTCCAGGCACTCGACGAGCGGCCCGGCCACGGCCGGATCGGTGGCCACCGGGCCCTGGAACACGCCGCGGACCATCCAGCGCGGCCCGTCGATGCCGACGAACCGCAGGTTCGTCGGACCGTCCGGGGTACGCACCTGGGCGTGCAGCTCCGGGCCGTACTCGCCGTCGACCTCCTGCGCGCTCGCACCGTCGCGGAGCAGCGACTGGCGGATCTCCTCGCGCACCTCGTCCCAGATCCCCTCGGACCGGGGAGCGGCGAAGACACCCAGCTGGAGCGCGTTGTCCCCGTGCACCAGCACCACCTGCTGGATCACACCCTGCGGGTCGGCCTGCACCCGCACCTCGACGTCGGCGATCGCCGGGATGTGCAGGCTGCCCAGATCGAGTCGCTGCACGTCGTCGTAGCTCTCGGAGATGTCGTACGGGCCGCGCACCAGCGACGGCGCCTCAGCACCCTGGTCCGGGACCTCGGTGGCCCGCTCGTCACCGGTCTGCCGTTCGGCATCGGCCCGCTTTCGGGAGAAGATCACTGCGCCCGCCCTCCGCTGTTCACGCTCACCCTGCCATCTCTTCGGTCTGCCCGCGGCCCGGCTCGTCTGGCCGCTGCTGGACCCGGTCCTGGCCCGCCGGCGACGGCACCAGCCCGGCGTGCCCACCGGTGGACCCGTGCCCACCGGTCCCGCGCCGGGACGCGGGCAGCTCGGCCACCGGCTCGAACCGCGCCCGTGCGACCTGCTGGATCACGAGCTGCGCGATCCGGTCGCCGCGGGAGATCTTCGCCGGCACATCCCGATCATGGTTGATCAGGTTGACCAGGATCTCACCCCGGTAGCCGGCGTCGACCGTACCGGGCGCGTTGAGCACCGTCACGCCGAGCCTGGCCGCCAGACCGGATCGGGGATGGACCAGGCCCACGTACCCCTCCGGCAACGCGATGGCCACCCCGGTGGGCACCAGGGCACGGCCGCCGGGCGGCAGCTCCACGTCCGCGGCCGCCACCAGGTCGGCCCCGGCATCGCCGGGATGGGCGTACGTGGGCAGCGGCAGCTCGGAGTCGAGCAGTTGTACGCGCACGGGTACGACGTCGGTCACAGGTCCCCTCTTCCGTCCGATTCGCGGGGTGACCCTGCCATCCTGCCGGTTCGCCGAGCCGCCGTGCGCCGTACCCTCGCAGGAGTGAGCATGTCGCCCTCCCCGTCCACCGATCAGCCGCCGGTCGCCGCCCGCACGGCGTACGCCGAACGGCTGGATCTGCCCTGGTGGCTGTGGCTGGCCGGGCTGGTGGCCGCCGCGCTGTTGGCCGTCGAGATCTGGATGGGCGCCTCCGGCGTCCGCGCCTGGCTGCCGTTCGCCGTGCTGCTGCCGCTCACCGCGGCCGGGATGTGGTGGCTGGGCCGGATCCGGGTCGGGGTCGCCGATGCCGAGCTGCGGGTGGACGACGCCCGCCTACCGGTGCGCTTCGTGGCCGACGTGGTGCCGCTGGACGCGGCCGGACGCCGGGAGGTGCTCGGGGTTGGCGCGGACCCGCTCGCCTTCGTGGTGCAGCGACCCTGGATCGGCGGCGCCGTGCAGGTGGTGCTCGACGATCCGGCCGACCCGACGCCGTTCTGGGTGGTGAGCACGCGGCACCCGGTCGAGTTGGCCGAGGCGGTGCTGGCCGCACGGGACGCCAACCGCCCACGCGTCGACCGGCCGGCCGGCGAGCTGGCCTGACCGACCACCCCGTACGCCGTCCGTCAGGTGCCGGTCGGCGGGCCCGGCAGGGCCGACGGCGGCGCGGGCCGGGCGATGCCCCGCCGGCGTAGGTCCACCTGAAGGTGGTCGGCCATCTGCTGGGTAGCCCGCCGGTTGAGGAAGCTGGCCACCGCCGCACCGGTCAGGAACGGCCCGAGCGTGGTGAGGTTGCGACCGAAACGCCGCAGCAGGGTGTCCCGCAGTTCCTTGCGGGCGGCGGTGCCGAGCACCGCGCCCACTCCCACGCCGGGCACCATCGGGTTGACGCCGCGCTGGGTGGCCCAGGAGTGCACCAGGGCGACCGCCCGTTGGCTGCCGCCGCTCGGCAACGCCACACCGTGGACCTCGTGCAGCTCACCGACCAACTTCAGCTCCACCGCCACCACGGCCACCGTTTCGGCGGCGAGCAGCACCGGGGCGGAGAGCAGGGTCGGGGCGACCGCCCACTCGACGGCGGCGACTCCCCCACCGGCCGCGCCGATCGCGGCGGTGGTCCGGGACGCGTTGCGGATGAGCCTGTCGGCCAGGGCGACGTCGTCCAGGCCGGGGAAGTGCTGGCGCAGAGTGTCCAGATCCCGCACCGGTATGTGCGGGGCGACCTCGGCGACGGTGTCGACCATCCACCGCACGGCGGCACGCGGCTTGAACAGGTCGGAGATGCCCCGGACACGGGCCTGACCGACCATCCGGGTCAGCAGTTGACGGCGTCGGGCCGGCTCGATGTCGTCCGCGGTCAACGCCGCGACGGTGGCGCCGAGCTCGCCCGCGCCAGTGGCGCCGAGGTCGTCCGCGCCGCCGTCGGTGGTGTCGCCTCGATCGCTCATCGGACCTCCCGGTGCGTGTGGCTACTACCCGCTACGAGTCAAGCAGGTACCCACCACGGCCGCATGCCTACACCGGCAGCGGCGGCCCCGTTCAGGAGGCCGCCGCTGTTGTCGTACTTGTCAGACGCACTCGCGACAGATCAACTCGCCGTTTCGCTCGACTGCCAGCTGGCTACGGTGGTGGACCAGGAAGCAGCGGGCGCACCGGAACTCGTCCTGCTGCATCGGAAGCACCTTGACCGTGAGCTCCTCGTCGGCCAGATCGGCACCGGGCAGCTCAAAGCTCTCGGCCACCTCGGCCTCGTCGACGTCCACCGCGCCCGACTGTGAGTCGACGCGCCGGGCCTTGAGCTCTTCCAGGCTGTCCTCGCCGAGGTCGACCTCGTCGCGACGCGGGGCGTCGTAGTCGGTGGCCATCGGTTTTCACTCTCCCATATCGATGTTGTCGCTTCCGGTTGTAACGCCGGACGACGCTGTTTCGGTTCCGCTGGCCGGCCACCACTTGTGTCGGGCACCCGACCCGAGGACCGAACGGGTCGAGCTCGCTGGGGCGACTCCCCTGCGAGCGCGGAACCTTACCCCCCCTTGGGCGAGGCATGTATACCGCCCTTGCGGCTGAGATGTACGCCCCCGCACGCGAAGTTGTTCCCAATGTGATTCAGGCGACACGAAGATAGGGGTAGTAGTACCTGGTTCGCGGTCGGCGCGCCGGCATGTCGGGCTGTTTCCACGCGACGGCCGGACAACCGTTAACCTCAGCGGCGTATTCGACGGCCGGCGGCCAGTCCGATGGTTGCCGGCTGCCGCCACCCACCTGAGGTCCCGGGAGTGCCCAGATGAGTTTTGCGCGAGTGCGAGCACTCGTCGTCGTCGGCCTGCTGGGGGTGCTGGCGCTGGCATTCGTGGTCACCGCCATCGTCCGGGACAGCCAGGGAAAGGCAGGCACAGCCGCGGGTTGCCCGGACGGCTGGCCGCTCGCCGACCTGGTTCTGCACGAACCCAAGGACGTCAAGATCAATGTTCTGAACGCGACCGACGAGCCTGGCCGGGCCGGCACCGTCGCGGACGACTTCCGCAACCGCAAGTTCCAGGTCAAGAAGGTCGGCAACGACCCCAAAAAGATCGACAGCGTGGCAGTGCTGCGGTACGGCCCCAAGGGAGTCGGCTCCGCGCACCTGCTGCAGGCGTACTTCCTCAACAACGCCGTGCCGGGCTACGACGAGAAGCGCACCGACGACACCGTGGACGTGGTGCTGGGCAACAACTTCCAGCAGCTCGCCACCACCACCGAGGTCAACCAGTCCCTCGGTGACTCAGGCCCGCCGACGGCCCCCAAGGGCTCCTGCCCGTCCCCCGCCGCCAAGTGACCGCCTGACCAGCCGGTCCCGTCGCCGGTCGGCCGATCAGGGGCCGCCGGCGGCGTCCAACTCGGCCAGCCGGTCGTGCAGCGGCGCAAAGAGCGCGGGCGGGGCCGCGACCACCAGATCCGGCCCCGGCGGCCGACCTGCCAGGCCGGCGACTCGCGCACCCGCCTCGGCGGCCACCAGTCCACCCGCCGCCAGGTCCCAGGCCCCGAGACCCTTCTCGAAGTACGCGTCGAGCCGACCCTCCGCGACCAGGCAGAGGTCCAGCGCGGCGGCGCCGAGCCGGCGAATGTCCCGTACGTGTGCGATCAACCCGGCCACCACCGTGGCCTGGTGCGCGCGGCGGCCGGCGGCGTAGCCGAAGCCGGTGCCGACCAGCGCCTGCCCCAGGTCCGTCTCGCCGGAGCAGCGCAACCGGACACCGTCACGCCAGGCGCCGCCCCCGGCCGTGGCCGTCCACTCCTCGCCGGTACTCACGTTGCGCACGACGCCGGCGACCACCACCCCGTCCACCTCGGCGGCCAGCGACACCGCGCTGTACGGCAGCCCGTAGAGGTAGTTGACGGTGCCGTCGATCGGGTCGACGATCCACCGCACTCCGCCCGGCGCGACCGGCCCGGTGTCCCCCGTGCCGTACTCCTCGCCGAGGACCGCGTCGTCCGGCCGCAGTTGCTTCAGCGCGTCGAGCACCTGCCGCTCCACCGCCCGGTCCGCCGCGGTGACGACGTCGGTGACCGTACTCTTGGTCGCGGCCACGGAGACACCCTCGACCCGCATGCGGTACGCGGTGGCCGCCGCAGCCCGCGCCACGTCGAGCGCGATCGCCAAAAGTTCCTGACTTGACGGCGCCGAACGGTGCATGCCAACGTCCCCTTCCCGCACGACCGGGGTGTTCCGGGCCACGCGCGAGTATCATCCTTACAAAGTCCACATCAGCGCCGAATCAGCGGTCCCACCGTCGTTACACAGTGCGGCGCAGGATGATCGCCGCAGACGGCGTTACAATTCACCCCTGCCCACGCGCCACGGACCGCCGACCAGCGGCCGGCCCGAGACGCGAGGGTCCCTCAACCACATCGCCCGGCCACGGTTGACCCCCGCTGTGCCGGACGACCCGGCCGTGCCCGCTCTTCGCCTCCGGAAGGTCATTCGTGACAGAACCCCGCCAGACCGGCGCCGACGTTCGCTCGCTCACCGACACCCTGATCGCCCACGCGCAGAGCGCCGGTGGTCAGCTCACGTCGGCCCAGCTCGCGCGCACCGTCGAGTCCGCCGAGGTGACTCCGGCGCAGGCCAAGAAGATCCTGCGGGCGCTCTCCGAGGCGGGAGTGACCGTAGTGGTGGACGGCTCGGCGAGCACCCGCCGCCGTGTCGCCGCCGCCCGCTCGACGACGCCGGCGTCCCGGGCCACCACCGCCAAGACCACCAAGAAGGCCGCCGCGCCGGCCCCGAAGCAGGCTCCGGCCGCCGACGACGCGCCGTCGACGCCGGCCCCGCGCAAGGTGGCCGCACGTAAGGCCACCGCCGAGGGCGCTGCCGCCACGCCGGCGAAGGCCACCAAGTCGACCCGGGCCACCAAGGCGACGGTCGCCGCCGCTGGCGCCAAGGCCGGCACCAAGGCCAAGGGCGAGGGCGCCGAGGGCGAGATCGACCCGGAGGAACTGGCCGCCGCCATCGAGGACGTGGTGGTCGAGGAGCCGGCCGAGCTGGCCCAGGCCGCCGAGACCGACGCCGCCGCCTCGGCGACCGACAACGACTTCGAGTGGGACGACGAGGAGTCCGAGGCCCTCAAGCAGGCCCGGCGGGACGCCGAGCTGACCGCCTCCGCCGACTCGGTCCGCGCGTACCTGAAGCAGATCGGCAAGGTTCCGCTGCTCAACGCCGAGCAGGAAGTGGAGCTGGCCAAGCGGATCGAGGCCGGGCTCTACGCCGCCGAGCGGCTGCGTGCCGCCGACGAGGGCGAAGAGAAGCTCATCCGGGACATGGTCCGTGACCTGGGCTGGATCTCCCGTGACGGCGAGCGGGCCAAGAACCACCTCCTGGAGGCGAACCTCCGACTGGTGGTGTCGCTGGCCAAGCGGTACACGGGTCGCGGAATGGCCTTCCTCGACCTGATCCAGGAGGGCAACCTCGGCCTGATCCGCGCGGTGGAGAAGTTCGACTACACCAAGGGCTACAAGTTCTCCACGTACGCCACCTGGTGGATCCGGCAGGCGATCACCCGCGCCATGGCCGACCAGGCCCGCACCATCCGCATCCCGGTGCACATGGTCGAGGTCATCAACAAGCTCGGCCGCATACAGCGCGAGCTGCTCCAGGATCTGGGCCGTGAGCCCACGCCGGAGGAGCTGGCCAAGGAGATGGACATCACACCGGAGAAGGTGCTGGAGATCCAGCAGTACGCCCGGGAGCCCATCTCTCTGGACCAGACCATCGGCGACGAGGGCGACAGCCAGCTCGGTGACTTCATCGAGGATTCCGAGGCCGTGGTCGCGGTCGACGCCGTCTCGTTCTCGCTCCTGCAGGACCAGCTCCAGCAGGTGCTGCAGACGCTCTCCGAGCGTGAGGCGGGTGTGGTACGCCTGCGCTTCGGCCTGACCGACGGCCAGCCGCGGACGTTGGACGAGATCGGCCAGGTCTACGGGGTGACCCGGGAGCGGATCCGGCAGATCGAGTCCAAGACGATGTCCAAGCTGCGCCACCCGTCCCGGTCGCAGGTCCTCCGGGATTACCTGGACTGAGCGGGTTTCGTCAACCGAACGTGTCGTTTTGACCACCTGGTGTGCAACACCAGATGGTGATCGTCCGGATGCACGAATGTGATCGTTGACGTGGCACCCTGGTTGCACGGCACACTGTCCCTGCCAGGTGTGACCTCGGTCCCCCGCGGGCACACAGGGAAGGCAGTGCCTAGCAAGGGTGTTGCACGATAGGTGAGCAACGACCGAAGAGATTGTTCATCGGTGACGACCAGAGGAGGAAGGCGATGACCCCGACCCTCACGCCGCCGCCCGAGACGGTGGCACCCCCAGCCGCCGATGAACGGTGCGACCGCTGCAATGCTGCCGGGAAGCTCCGGATCACTCTGGCGGGTGGGAGCGAGCTGGTGTTCTGCGGGCACCACGCGAACAAGTACGCGGAGGATCTCGTGAAGATCACCGAGCGGTTCGCAACGGAGCCCGATTTCAGCTGGCGTGGCGCCGATCTGATGGCGAACTAAATCCGCTAACCGACATAGCCGACCGGAGGCACCCCGAGGGTGCCTCCGGTCGGCTTTTTCCTACCCCGCACCCCGCACGTCCGCACCCCACACCTCGCGCCCCCGCACGTCCACGCCCCGGCACCCCACACCTCGCGCCCGTCACGTCCGCGCCCCGCACGCCCCGCGCCGCGTGCCCCGCACGCCCGCGCCTCGGCACCCCACACCTTGCACGCCGCACGCCCACGCCCCGCACGTCGGCGCGTCTGCACCCCACACCTCGCGCCGCGCACATGCGCGCCCCGGCGCCCTACAGCCCGTGCCCGCACGCCCACACCCCGCACGTCCGTGGCTCGCACGGCCCGCGCCCCCGCACGCCCGCCCTGCGCCCCGCCGCCCCGCGCCCCGCGCCCCGCGCCCCGCGCCCCGCGCCCCGCGCCCCGCGCCCCGCGCCCCGCGCCCCGCGCCCCGCGCCCCGCGCCCCGCGCCCCGCGCCCCGCGCCAAGATCGTGCTCGATCCAGGAAGTAGTGGCCTCACCGACGCACCGATACCACTCGATCCTGGATCGAGCACGATCTTGGCCAGTCGAGTGCCACCGCCGAGGGCATTCGCGGATCACCGGCCCCGGACCGGCGCGCCCTGCCCGGGGCGGGCGCAGGACAGGCGCGGAGCCCGCGCAGGAGCAGTCGCGGAGCCCCCGCAGGACAGGCGCGAGGTAGGCGCAGAACAGGCGCAGGGCCAGCACGTCGGCCCGACGCAGGACCAGCCCGCCGGGCAGACGCAGGACCAACGCGCCGGGCGAACGCAGGGCCAGGCGCGTGGGCGGTGCTGGTGGGGCGGTTGGGTCAGAGGGTCTGCACGGTGGCGATGCGTTCTTCGAGTTGCTCGATGGTGGCCTGGGCGCTCGGAGGCCCACCGCAGAGTCGGCGCAACTCGGCATGGATCTTGCCGTGTGGTTGGCCGGTGCGGTGGTGTCGGGCGGCCACCAGAGCGTTCAGTTGGCGCCGGAGCGCCACTCGACGCTGAGCGGCGCTCATGGGTGCCGGGGGCGCCGCGGTGGGCGCAGCGGCCGGCTGAGCGGCCCCGTCGGCGGTACGGCGGCGTTGGGCGGCGAGTTGGGCTGCCTGCCGTTTGGTCAGCAACAGGGAGACCTGGTCGGCGGTGAGCAGGCCGGGCAGGCCGAGGTATTCCTCTTCCTCGGGGGTGCCGGCCTGGGCCGCCGTGCCGAACGACGCCCCGTCGAAGATCACCTGATCCAGTTCGGCGGTGGCCGAGAGCGCGGCGAACCGCTTCTCCAACTCCCCGCTGGCCTGGTCGTCGCGCTGTGCCCGTTCCAGCAGGTCGTCGTCGAAACCGTCGGACTCTTTGGGTTTGCCGAGTACGTGGTCCCGCTCGGTCTCCATCTCGCTGGCCAGCCCGAGCAGGTGCGGCACGCTGGGCAGGAAGACCGACGCGGTCTCCCCGGGCCGGCGGGCCCGCACGAACCGGCCGATCGCCTGGGCGAAGTAGAGCGGTGTGCTGGCGCTGGTCGCGTAGACCCCGACCGCGAGTCGCGGGATGTCGACCCCCTCGGACACCATCCGTACCGCGACCAGCCAGCGCTGGTCGGACGCCGCGAACGTCGCGATCCGCGCGGAAGCACCCAGGTCGTCGGAGAGCACCACGGCGGCCTTCTCGCCGGTCACCTGCTCGATGAGCTTGGCGTACGAGCGGGCGGTCTGTTGGTCGGTGGCGATGATCAGACCACCGGCGTCGGCCATTCCCGCGTTGCGCAGCACGGTGAGTCGGGCGTCGGCGGCCCGCAGCACCTGTGGCATCCAGTCTCCGGCCGGGTCCAGGGCGGTACGCCACGCCTGCGCCACCAGATCCTGGGTCATCGGCTCACCGAGGCGGGCGGCCAACTCCTCGCCCGCGTTGGTCCGCCAGCGGGTCTCCCCGGAGTACGCCAGGAAGAGCACCGGCCGGACGACCCCGTCGCGTAGCGCGTCGGAGTAGCCGTACACCGAGTCGGCGCGGGAGCGCAGCAGACCGTCGCCGCCCCGCTCGTAGCTGACGAACGGGATGGGGTTGTCATCGGAGCGGAACGGTGTCCCGGTGAGCATCAGCCGGCGTACGGCGGGCTCGAAGGCGTTCTTCACCCCGTCGCCCCAGGACCGGGAGTCGCCGGCGTGGTGGATCTCGTCGAGGATGACCAGGGTGCGCCGGGTCATGGTGCGCCGCCGGTGCACCTGCGGGGCCATCCCCACCTGGGCGTAGGTGACGACCGCGCCGTGGAAGTCGGCTGCGGAGTGCAGATCCGCGTTGCGGAAGGCGGCGTCGAGTTGGATGCCCACCCGGGCCGCGGCTTCGGACCACTGGTTCTTCAGGTGCTCGGTCGGTGCGACCACGGTGACCGCTTCGATGGTCCCGTCCCCGAGCAGCTCGGCCGCGATCCGCAGGGCGAAGGTGGTCTTGCCGGCGCCCGGCGTGGCGACCGCGGTGAAGTCGTCGGTACGCCGACGCAGGTACTCCACGAGGGCCTTACGCTGCCAGGCGCGTAGTGCCGGGAACGTCTCGAGCACCGGCGTCCGGGCTGCCACGCGAAGCTCCTCTCCGACCGCACGATGGCGGACCCCGGGCGAGGGCCACGAATGCCGCCGCCCATGAAAACGCCTCCGCGCAGAAGCTGCCGCGAAGGCCGACTCAGCATAACCAGCGCGGGCCCCACGGCCCAGGCGACGCCACGCTGGTCACAATCCACGACCCAGCCGAACGGCCGACCGGCTGCTTCACCACTCCCGGTCGGTGCGGGGGTCGGCTCCATCGGAGCGCGGCGGGCGCAGCATGGCCACCGGGGCGGACCAGCGTCGACGCAGTGCGATCAGGCGCAGCCCGAAGACCAGGACGGCGGCGGCGGTGAGCGGCGCGGGACCGGTCTGCCCGGTGACGTACAGCAGCGCCACCGTGACGGAGCCGGCCAGCGCCGCCAACGCGTAGATCTCCCGGCGCAGCACGACCGGGATCTCGGCGGTGAGCAGGTCTCGGCCGAGCCCGCCGCCGATCGCGGTGAGCATGCCGATCAGGCAGGCGCCGACCGCGGGCACCCGCGCGTCGAGTGCCTTGAGCGTGCCGGTCACCGTGAACAGGGCCAGGCCCGCCGCGTCCAGCACCAGGACGGTGGTGCGCAGTCGGGCCAGTTGTGGGTGCAACCAGAAGACGGCGAGCGCGGTGATCGCGGCGGTGGCCGCGTAACGCCAGTCGGCGAATGCCAGCGGCGGCACCTCGTCGATGACCAGGTCCCGGAAGATCCCACCGCCGAGGGCGGCCACGAAGCCGACGAACGCGACGCCGAACAGGTCCAGCCGCTTGGCCACCGCCGCCGAGGCCCCGGACGCGGCGAACACCGCGACCCCGGTCAGGTCGGCGAGCAGCAGGGCGGTGGAGGTGGTCACCGCCGCAGGCTACGTCGCTGGCCGGGACCCCGGCCCAGGTTCACTCGCGGTACGAGTCGTAGATCTCCTTGCACTTGGGGCAGACCGGCGAACCGGGCTTGGCCGCCTTGGTGACCGGGAAGGTCTCGCCGCAGAGTGCGACGACGAAGGTGCCCATGACGGCACTCTCCGCGATCTTCTCCTTGCGGACGTAGTGGAACATCTCGGGACCGGTATCGGCGTCCTTCAGCTCTGGACGCTCGAGAACCTCTGTGCTCACGTCTGCACCTCCAACCGTCAAGTTTGGCAGGTCATCACGGCCGGGTCCACTTGAGGCCGGCTGAGGGCCCACCCCGTACGGTGCGCGTGTGACTGACTTTCGCATCAGCTACGGCACCGAGGTCGCCGAAGCCCTGCGCGACGGCCGGCCCGTCGTCGCCCTGGAGAGCACCATCGTCTCGCACGGTCTGCCCCGGCCGGAGAACCTGCGGGTGGCCAGGGAGATCGAGCAGACGGTCCGGAGCGCCGGGGCGGTTCCGGCGACGATCGGCATGATCGGCGGCGAACTGGTGGTCGGCCTGGACGACGGGCAACTGACCCGGCTCGCCACGGTCGACGGCGTGACCAAGCTCTCCGTCCGCGACCTCGCGGTGGCGGCGGCGACCGGCGCGGACGGCGCCACCACCGTGGCCGCGACCAGCGCGGTGGCCGCCGCGGCCGGCATCGGGGTGTTCGCCACCGGCGGCCTGGGCGGGGTGCACCGGGAGGCCGCGCACACCTTCGACGAGTCGGCTGATCTGGTCACCCTGGCCCAGACCCCGATCACGGTGGTCTGCGCCGGGGTCAAGTCGATCCTCGACGTGGGCGCCACGCTGGAGCGCCTGGAGACCCTCGGGGTCGCCGTGGTCGGTTACCGCACCCGCCGGTTCCCCGGCTTCTACCTGACCGACGCCGGCTTCGACCTGGACTGGTCGGTGGACTCGCCGGAGCAGGTCGCGGCGGTGCTGGCCGCCCGGGACGAGCACGCCGTGCACACCGGCGGGCTGCTCGTCGCCAACCCGCTGCCGGTCGAGGAGCAGCTCGACCCGGAGTTGCACGACCGGACGCTCGCCGACGGCCTGGCCCTGCTGGAGCGGGACGGCGTGACCGGGAAGGCCGTGACGCCGTACCTGCTCGCACACTTCCACTCCGCCACCGAGGGCGCGAGCCTGGCCGTGAACGTCCGGATCATCCTGCGCAACGCCGACCTGGCCGCGCGGATCGCGGTCGCCGCGGCGGCCCGCAACACCGTCGCCGCCGTATGACCCGACCGGCCCGGGTGGTCGTCGTCGGGGACGTGATCACGGACGTGGTCGCCGTGCTGTCCGGGCCGCTCGCGGCCGGCTCGGACACGGCGGCCGAGATCAGTCTCGGCGGCGGCGGTCAGGCAGCCAACACCGCGGCCTGGGTCGCCGCGCAGCGGGTGGACGTCACGCTCGTCGGGGCCGTCGGTACCGACGACGCGGGGCGCGACCGGGTGGCCGAACTCGATCGGGCGGGCGTCGACTGCGCAGTCGAGCGGGTCGAGGGCGTCCCGACCGGCACGGTGATCGTGTTGGCCGCCGGCGACGAGCGCACCATGGTCAGCCAGCGGGGCGCGAACCTGCTGCTGAGCGCCGCGCACGTCGAGCGGGCCCTCGCGGCGGTGCCCGACGCCGGGCATCTGCACCTGTCCGCGTACACCCTCCTGGACGCCGGGTCGCGCGACGCGGGGCTGCGGGCGTTGGCCGCCGCCCGCGAGCGCGGGCTCACCACCAGCGTCGACGCGGCCTCCGCGGCGCCGCTGCGGCGGGTGGGCGCGGCGGCGTTCCTGACGTGGGTACGCGACGTCGACCTGCTGCTGGTCAACGCGGACGAGGCCACGGTGCTGGCTGGCGGGCTGGACCCGGCGGCGCAGGGGCGGGCGTTGTCGGCGACGGCCCGGCGGGTCGTGGTCAAGCGCGGCGCGGCGGGCGCGGTCTGGGTCGACCGCAGCGCGGCGGTCTGCGTGGCTCCGGCCCGGCGGGTGGCGGTGATGGATGTCACGGGGGCGGGCGACGCCTTCGCGGCCGGCCTGCTCACCGCCTGGCTCGCCGGTGCCACCCCGACGGCGGCGCTGAACCGCGCCACCGACCTGGGGGCGCTGGCCGTCTCCACCGTCGGCGCACGGCCACAGCCGTAACCGTCGGCGGGGAGTTGCAGGCGTGACGGTCGAACCCTGGCCCGCTCGCGGGTCAGGGTTCGGCGTCGATGACCTTGTGCGGGCGCTCGTCGGCGGTGAGGCTCATCGGCGGCGCGTCGTCCTGCTGGCGGGGGTGGAACCGGTTGGCCAGCCGGTGCTCTTCCTTCGGCGGCCGGTCGTTGGCCAGCAGCACGGCCAGCCAGGGGATGAGCACCATGCCGAGGCCGCACAGCGGCAGCCAGAGCCAGAGCAGTGGGGCGTTCGCACCGACCAGGATCGCGCCGACGATGATGCACAACACGCGGATGCCCATCATCAGGACATAGCGGCGCTGGCGACTGTTGAGCTGATCGTCCTGGCTGCGCGAGGCGTCGGTGATCAGTATCGGCTGGTACGCCTGACGCTTCACCATGGACCTCCTCGAGGGGGTTACGCCTCATCCTGTCACCGCGGGGCCGTGATCAGCGAAATTCGACTCATCCCACTGCGTGTTACGCGCGTGGTACGCTCCGCGGCGTGGGCAGCAGGTTCAGCTTCACCGACGAGGCGTTGGCCAACCTGAGGGTCTACGACGTCACGCCCGGGGAAGTCTGGGAGGCGCTGCACAGCGCTCGACGGGTCATCCGTCATCTGGGCGACGACGTGATGGTGGTCTACGCCGCCGCCCGTCGGGGCCGCCGCTTGGCGGTGCTGCTCGCCGAGGCCGATGGCACCGACAACGACTGGGACATCCTCTCCGCCCGCGAGTTGAGCGAAATCGAGTCCAAGCGCTACGACGAGGCCGTGCGGAGATCTCGCCGATGAGGAGGCCGTGACGATGCACCGTAACGACGCGACCAAGCAGTTCCACAGCGGCGACGACCGGATCGCCGAGCTGATCGATGAGAGCCCGGCGGTGGATCTCCCCACCCCCGACACCGACGTGCCGATGGTGAGCCGATCAGTCCGGCTGCCGCTGGAGACCTACGAGCGGGTGCGGGCCGCCGCCGACGCCCGGGGCATCGGGGTCACCACGCTCATGCGTCAGTGGATCGAGGCGGGCCTGGCCGACCTGGACGACTCGGCGACCGTGTCACTCGCCGACGTCCGACGCGCACTGGCCTCGCTGGCGCACCCCACCGCCGCCTGAACCGCCGACTCAGCCGGCGGCCTTGGCCTTGGCTGCCGCCTTCATCTGCTGCTTGAACTCCCGCACCTGGCGCAACGAGTCGGCGTCGGTGACGTCGGCCACCGACCGGTACGCGCCCGGGTCGCCGTATCCGCCGGCCGCCTCCCGCCAGTCCTGCGGGGTCACCCCGAACCGCTTGCCGAGCAGGGCCACGAAGATCTGCGCCTTCTGCTTGCCGAAGCCGGGCAGCTCGGAGACCCGGCGCAGCAGCTCCGGCCCGTCGGCGACGTCGGACCAGAGCAGCGCCGCATCGCCGTCGTAGCGGTTCACCAGGACCTGGCAGACCTCCTGCACCCGGGCCGCCATCGCCTTCGGAAAACGGTGCAGCGCGGGCGGCTGGGCGAAGAGCGCGATCAGTGCCTCCGGGTCGTACCCGGCCAGCTCCGCCGCGTCCAGGTCATGGCCGAGCCGCTGCACCAGCACGTACGGCGAGGAGAACGCCTTCTCCATAGACACTTGTTGATCAAGAACCATCCCGACCAGCAGCGCCAGCGGGCTGCGCTCCAGCAAGCGGTTGGCCTCGGGGTCGATGGGGAGCACGAGCGTCATGCCTGCCATCTTGCCCTGCCCACGACGGGAGACACGACCACCGTCGACGGCGACACCCTGGACTAGCCGGCGACGGGTGGCGAGCCGGGCGTGGTCCGCAGGCGGGCGAGCGCCTGCGGCGTCAGGTGTCGTGCGAGCGTGTCCAGCGCGGCCCGGACGTCTGCGATGGGTTGTGGGTCGTTGGTGCCGAGCGCCGCGGCGAGGACACCGTCGATGGGTGCCGAGCGGACCTGGGCCACGCGATGCGAGGGCGTCGATGCGGGCCGTACCAGCAGGCGGCGGCGGTCGGTGGGGTCGGCGGCGGTGTCGATGGCGCCGGCCTCGCGGAGTCGGGCGACACACGCCGACACCTTGCTCTGCGGAAACCCGGTCCGCTCGGCGATCTCACCGACCGAACTGCCGGGATGGGCCCGGATGTCGCTGGCGACGATGAGGACCGACCGATGGCTGGTGGAGTGCTGGCCGACGCCTTCGGTCGGGATGGCGTCCTCGCCGATCTTCATCAGGGTGCGCCCCAACAGGAACAGCTCGATTCCATTCACGTCCCGACTTTACATCAGATCAGATGCATCTTTCTTGATACATCTGATCTGATGGGTTACGGTGATCTTCAGATCGGCCCGACCACGACCCCTGGAGGACCCCTGATGACCACCACCCGATTCACCCGGACCGGCACCCTCTCGGCCCCGGGTGCCAACGTCTACTACGAGGTCCGCGGCAGCGGACCGCTCCTGCTGATCAGCCAGAGTGGCGAAGGTGACGCCAATCGCAGCAGCAACCTCGTCGACCACCTCACCGCCGACTACACGGTGGTGACCTACGACCGCCGGGGGCTCTCGCGCAGCACGCTCACCGATCCGGCACGGCCAGGCACGCTGCCCGAGCACGCCGACGACGTGCACCGCCTGCTGGCCACCCTCACCGACGAGCCGGCTCTCATGCTCGGCTGCAGTCTCGGCGCAGCCATCGGGCTGCACCTCGTGGTCCGTCACCCCACCCAGGTCCGAGCCCTCGTCGCGCACGAACCCGTCGCCCCCTGGCTGCTGCCGGCGAGCGAACGCGCCCACCAGGAACAGGAACTGTTCGAACTCCAGGAGACGTACCGCACCGGCGGCCTGCCCGCCGCGTTCCCGCAGATCGCCCGCGTCGTCGGCATCGATCCGGCCAACCAGGACACCGAGCCGAACCTGACCCCCCAGCCGCTGACGCCCCAACGGGCAGCCAACTTCGACCTGTTCATCCGGCACGACTTCACGGCCGCCGCGCGGGACACCCTCTCGGTCACCGACATCGCCGGGTTGACCGAGACTCACATCGTGCCGGCCGTCGGCCGCACCACCCCACGCACCGTCTTCGACTACCGCTGCGCCCAGGAACTGGCCCGCCTCCGCAACACCGAACTCGCCGAATTTCCTGGCGGGCACAATGGCAACACCACCCACCCGATGGCGTACGCCGCCCAACTGCGCCGCGTTCTCCGCAGCGTCGGCTGACCACCGCTCCCCAATCAGGCTTGACTAATGGTCAAGGAAGCTTGACCATTGCTGCCATGGTCGACACCCCGCCCCCGGAACCACCCGCCGACGAGGTGCACGTCACCACCGAGGAACAGCTTCGGGCCGTCAGCAGTCTGGTCCGGCACCGCATCCTGGGTGTGCTGCGCGACGGCCCGGCCACCATCAGCCAGGTCGCGAACCAGCTCAACCTCCTCAAGGGCAGTTCGAGCTACCACATCCGGTTGTTGGAACGGGCCGGCCTGATCCGGGTTGTCAGCACCCGCAAGGTGCGCGGCGTGACCGAGCGGTACTACGCCCATGCCGCCCGTCAGATCATCCTGCCCGCGCCAACCCAGACCGACGTACTCATGCGCCACGCCGTGGCGGACCTGGAAGCAGCCGCACCGGGCACCGCCCGCTTCGTACGCCTGCAGCACGCACGCGTCAGCGCGGAGCGGTTCGACGAATTCGCCGCCCGACTGGCCGCCCTCCTCGACGAACTGCGCGACAGCGCCCAGCCGCAGGAAGCCGCCGCCACCATGGCGGTCGCCTTCTTCCGCCCGCAGGACCCGCGGTCATCGGCACCCACGGACTCCCCCATCGAAACCTCAGCGCCCAGGGACGACACCAAATGATCAGCTCGACCGCCCTGTCGCCCACCATCCGGCCGGCGGCCGCTTCCGACGACGAGGCACTGCTCGCTCTTCATCGCACCTCGTGGACCGCCGGGTCCGGCTTCCCTTCGGCACGCAGCGAGGAGATGTCCACCTACTTCACAGGCCGGCGGAAGCCGGAGACACACCTCGTCGCCGAGCAGGACGGCGCCATCGTCGGCTACGTGAGCGTCGAACCGAAGCTGCCATTCACCGAGGCGGCGCACGTGTACGCGCTCTGGAGCCTCGTCGTCAGCGCACAGGCCCGTCGCCTCGGCATCGCCTCGGCACTGCTGGCCGCGGCGGAACAGGTCGCGCTCGAGCGGGGTGCCACCAAGTTGAGTCTGCGCGTGCTCGGCAGCAACCTGCCCGCCCAGCGGCTCTACGAACGCCACGGCTACGTCCTCGAAGGCCGGCACGCCGCCGAGTTCCTGATCGACGGCGAGTACGTCGACGACCTGGCGCTGGCCAAGAGCCTGCGGCAGGCATCCGACCAGGCCTCCGGACCGGTGGCAGGATGACGGCGTGGACGAACACGACATGCTGCTCTCCCCCGCCGGCGTCGACGCGCTGCGGACCGCGCTGACCCAGACCGGGTTCACCAGCCACGGCATCGCCGAGAGGCTGGGCGCGCAGGCCACCGCCGCGGTCTCCCGCAACGACTACCGGGCAGCGTTACGCGCCACCGAGGACGGCGACCCGCTCGGCACCCTGATCCGGGTGTTCATCTGCGACCAGACCGAACCGGAGGCGGCGGTCGCCGCCGCGCTGGCTCCGCTGACCGTGCAGGAGGCGCTCGCCGGCGGGCTGGTCGAGCGGTACGGCGAGGGCCTGCGCGCCGGCATCGACCTGGAGCCGTACGGCGAGGACTGGTGGGTGCTCGCCGACGTCTCGGCCAGCGCCCGGCCGGGCCGACCGCTGCACGCCGAACACGTCCTCGGCGTCGGCGGGGCCACCCAGACCCTGATCGGCGCGACCATGCGCCGACCGGTCGGCACCGCTCTCGACCTGGGCACCGGCTCCGGTGTCCAGGCCCTGCACCTGGCCACCCACGCCGCCGCGGTGACCGCCACGGACCTCTCGGAGCGCGCGCTCCGCTTCGCCGCGACCACCGCCGCCCTCAACGGCCAGGACTGGGAGCTGCTGCGCGGCGACCTGGTCGCGCCGGTCGCCGGCCGGCGGTTCGACCTGGTGGTGAGCAACCCGCCGTTCGTGGTCGGCCCGGGCACCACCACGCACGTCTACCGCGACTCCGGCAGGGTCGGTGACGCGATCGGGGCCGAGCTGGCCGCCGCCGCCCCGAGCCTGCTCACCGAGGGCGGCACCATGCAGTACCTGGCGAACTGGGTGCACGTCGCCGGTGAGGAGTGGGACGAGCGGGTGGCCGGCTGGTTCGCCGGGACCGGCCTGGACGCCTGGGTGATTCAGCGCGAGGTGGCCGACCCGATGGCGTACGTCGACCTGTGGCTCACCGACGTCGGCGAGACCGCCGACCCGCAGCGGATGGCCGCCTGGTTGGACTGGTTCGACGCGCACAAGGTGGAGGCGATCGGCTTCGGCATCGTGTCCCTGCGGCGGGGCGGGCACGCCGACCCGGTGGTCCGCGTGGAGGATCTGCGTCAGCGGGTGCAGCCGCCGCTGGGCGACCAGATCGCCGCCTGGTTCGACCGCCAGGACTTTCTGCGGGTACGCGAGACCGAGGCGTTGCTCGCCGAGCGCTACCGGGCCGCCGAGGGCCTCCAGCTGCGGCAGGAGGCCACCATGGGTGACGAGGGTTGGGCGGTGGACCGGCAGGTCCTCGCGATGCCGCACGGCCTGCGCTGGACCGAGGAGATCGATCCGCTGGTGCTGGCGCTGGTCGGTGGCGCCGACGGTCGGCTGCCGCTGCGCGACCAGCTCGCCCTGCTCGCGGCGGCCCACGACGTCGAGCCCGACGAGATGGCCGAGGCGGCGGGTCCGATCGTGGCGCACCTGGTCGAGCGCGGCTTCATCGAGCCGGTGACCGCCTGATGCGGGCGGCAGGCGGGGCCAGCAGCACCCCGGCGATCCGCTGATGCGCGCGGTGGTGCAGACCGTCGGACGGGCCAGCGTGACCGTGGACGGCGAGGTGGTCGGTGCGATCGAGGACGGTCTGCTGGTGCTGGTCGGGGTGACCCACACCGACACCGCGGAGACCGCTCAGACGATGGCCCGCAAGGTGCACGAGCTGCGCATCCTGGACGACGAGCGGTCCGCCGCCGACACCGGCGCGCCGATCCTGGTGGTGAGCCAGTTCACCCTCTACGGAGACGCCCGCAAGGGCCGCCGCCCAAGCTGGACGGCAGCGGCCCCCGCCGAGGTGGCCGAGCCCCTGGTGACGGCGGTCGTCGATGCCCTGCGCCAACGCGGCGCGCCAGTCGAGACAGGCCGCTTCCGCGCCCACATGCTGGTGGAAAGCACCAACATAGGCCCCCGCACAATCCTCCTAGACCTCTAACCCCAACCCCCAACCCCACCCCACCCTGTCCCCCACCGCCCTCGGTGATCATGAAGTTGTTGCCCGCCATCTCGGCGTGTCGTGGCAATAACTTCATGATCAACCGCAGCAAGGGGAGGGCTGGGCTGGGGTTAGGAGAAGAGGCCTCGGCGGGTCAGGGACTGGCGGAGCCAGTTGTCGAGTTCGGCGGTCCAGTCGGTGCGGTCGGCCGTGGCGTGGTCCACCGTGAACCGACCGAAGGCGTCCCGACCCTCGCTGAAGACACCGCCCCGCTTGTCGACCTCCAGCACCACCTGCATCTGCTGCGCGTCGGCGATGAAGGTGACCTCCAGCTGGTTGATCGACCGGGCGTACTGCGGCGCCGGGCTGAACTCGATCTCCTGATAGAACGGCAACGTCTGCCGTACGCCATAGATGTGCCCACGCTCCACATCGGCGCGGGCGAAGCGGAAGCCCAGTCGCAGCAACGCGTCCAGCAGCCGCTCCTGCGCGGGCAGCGGGTGCACCGACACCGCGTCCAGGTCACCCTTGTCGACGGCGCGGGCAACCTCCAGCTCGGTACGCAGACCCATCGTCATGCCGTGCAGGTGTTGCCCGTACAGCTCGGTGACCGGTGTCTCCCACGGCACGTCGAAGCGGAACGGGATGTCGTGGCGCTGCCCAGGCTCCAGCCGGAACGCGCCGGTGATCTGCTGGCGGTGGAATTCCTGGGTGGTGTCGTAGTCGTTGTCGCCGCTCTCGACCTCGACCCGGGTGACCAGGCCGAGGGTCACGTGGTCGATGTCGACCTGGTGGTCACCGCCGACCACCTGGATGCGGCCCTCCAGTTGGCCGCCCGGGCGGCAGTTCGGGTTGGCCAGCACCGTCTCCACCGACGGGCCGCCGACCCCCATCGCCTTCATGAGCCGCTTGAAGACCACACCATCCTCCATCTTGTGCTCACGCCGACCCGAGGTGGCCGATCGTCCGCAACGTAGCCGTGGCGGGCAACCACACACCGCGTTGACACACCGCACCAGCGATCCGACCCAATTCCTGTCGGGTGCCCGATCGCCTCACTCCCGTTTTACGCCCCGCCCGCCAAGCTGTGTGTCACAGCGACACCGCTGGGCCGGAGACACGGCACAGACGTGGAAACGGGGAGAGACAGAGATGGTCCTGCAGATGACGGAACACCGGGCGCGCCCGGTCACCACGACCGACACCGACGGGGCCACCGAGGTCCTCGCCGACCTGGACGCCACCGACGAGCGCGGCATCTCCACCGACCTGGTCCGGGCGTACCTGAACGGAATCGGCCGGACGAAGCTGCTCACCGCCGCCCAGGAGGTCGATCTGGCCCGGCGGATCGAGGCCGGCCTGTTCGCCGACGAGAAGCTCGCCACCTGCACTCCGGTCTCTGAGGAGCTGCGGGCCGATCTGGAGCTGATCGTCGCGGAGGGCCGGGCGGCCAAGGACCACCTGCTGGAGGCGAACCTGCGGCTGGTCGTCAGCATCGCCAAGCGCTACACCGGCCGCGGCATGGCGTTCCTCGATCTGATCCAGGAGGGCAACCTCGGTCTGATCCGGGCGGTGGAGAAGTTCGACTACGCCAAGGGCTACAAGTTCTCCACGTACGCCACCTGGTGGATCCGGCAGGCGATCACCCGAGCGATGGCCGACCAGGCCCGGACGATCCGCATCCCGGTGCACATGGTCGAGCAGGTCAACCGGATGGTCCGGGCCCGCCGCGAGCTGGCGGTGACGCTGGGCCGTGAACCGACGGTCGCCGAGGTCGCCCACGCACTGGAGATCCCCGAGATCCAGGTCATCGAGCTGATCTCCTACGACCGGGAGCCGGTCAGTCTGGACCAGGCCGTCGGCGATGACGGCGAGAGCGCGCTCGGTGACTTCGTGGCCGCGGTGGACCCGCGCAACGAGCCGGGCGACGCCGCGGCCCAGGGCGAGCTGCGCAACGAGGTCAGCATCGTGCTGGCCACCCTGTCGCAGCGGGAGCAGGCGGTCATCCGGCTGCGGTTCGGCCTGGACGACGGCCGGCAGCGCACGCTGGACGAGGTCGGTCGGGAGTTCGGCCTGTCGCGCGAGCGGATCCGGCAGATCGAGAAGGTGACGCTGCTGAAGCTGCGCGCCCCGGAGCGGGCACAGCGCCTGGAGGCGTACGCCTGCTGACGCACCCGATTCCCACGGAAGGCCTGGCGGTTCGCCCGGGCCTTCCGTGCTGTCGAGGTGCTTGACGGTGGCAGCGATCCGCGATAGAAACCACGTGGTTATAAAACCAGGAGGTTATGAGCGGTGGGCACGGAGCTGTTGGACGCGACCTTCGCGGCGCTGGCCGATCCGACCCGGCGGGCCATCCTCGCCCGGCTGGCGGCCGGAGAGGCGACCGTGACGGAGCTGGCCCAGCCCTTCCAGATGAGCCAGCCGGCCATCTCCAAGCACCTCAAGGTGCTGGAACGTGCCGGTCTGGTCAGCCGGGGGCGGGACGCTCAGCGCCGTCCGTGCCGGTTGGAGGCCCGCCCTCTGCGGGAGGCGACAGCCTGGCTCGCCGGCTACCGCGACTACTGGGCGGAGAGCTACCAGCGCCTCGACGCCCTGCTCGACGAACTCCAGGCCGTCGACCAGACCGACGCGGAGCGCCGGGGTGCCCGACCGGACGGAACGGGCCGGTGACCGGCGTCGACGACCCGCTCGTCGTACACACCCCGGGCGACCGGGAGATCGTGCTGAGCCGGCTCTTCGAGGCACCGGCCCCACTGGTGTTCGCCGCATTCACCCGACCCGAGCTGCTGGTCCGCTGGTACGGCGCGCGCGGCTGGAGGCTGGCGGAATGCGACGTCGACCTGCGGGTCGGCGGACGGTGGCGGTTCGTGTCGCTGGGCCCGGAGGGTGCGCGGATGGTCCAGGCCGGGGTCTACCGGCAGATCGAGCCACCGCACCGGCTGGTCTGCACCGAGCTCTTCGACGACCAGTCCTACCCGGGCGAGACGCTGGTCAGCCACGAGTTCTACGAGGTGGCCGGGCGAACGACAGTCACCACCACCCTGCTCTACGCCACCGCCCAGGGGCGGGACACCGTGCTGCGCTACCCGATGGCCCGGGGCGTCGGGCAGAGCTACACGCGGCTCGCCGACCTGCTGCGCTCGACAACGACGACACGAGGAGAGCAACCATGAACTGGACGTTGGAAGTGGTGATCGTGCCGGTCTCCGACCTGGACCGGGCGAAGACGTTCTACGCCGACCAGCTCGGCTTCACTGTGGACCACGACACGGTCATCAGCGACGAGGCCCGCATCATCCAGCTGACCCCGCCCGGCTCGGGCTGCTCGATCGTGATCGGCAAGGGAGCCGTTCCTGACATGCCGCCGGGCTCGCTCAAGGGCCTGCAACTCGTGGTGCCCGACCTGGAGCGGGCCCACAAAGAGCTGGTCGAACGCGGTGTGGAGGTCAGTGAGATTCAGGTGCTGGGCGCCAGCCCAACCCCCACGCCCCACCCACTGGACAACGTCGGCTTCGTCTTCTTCACCGACCCGGACGGCAACTCCTGGGGCGTCCAGCAGATCTCCAGTCGCGCCTGACCGGGCGTCCTCACAAGCGACGGGGGCCGGTGTCCGGGCGGGCGACCACGCCGCCGACCCGCACCTGGGCGTGCAGGACCGAGATGCCGTCCGGGCGGGCGAGCACCGGGTTGAGGGTCAGCGACCGCACCCGGGGCTGCTCGTCGGCGAGCTGACCCACCCGCAGCAGCAGGTCGGCCAGGGCCGCCCGGTCGACCGGCGCGGCACCCCGGTGCCCGCGCAGCAGCGGCGCCGCCCGGGGCTCGTCGACCAACTCGGCGGCGTCCCGGTCGGTCAGCGGCACCGCCCGCCAGGCCCGATCGCCGAGCAGCTCGGTGGCGACCCCGCCGAGGCCGAACCCGACCACCGGCCCGAACGCCGGGTCCTCCACCAACTCGACCACGCAGGCCACCCCCGGCGGGACCATCGGCTGGACCAGCGCGTCCGCGCCGAAGGTCGCCGCCAGCTCGGCGTACGCGCGACGGAGGGTCGGCTCGTCGGGCAGGTCGAGTCGAACTGCACCGAGATCGAGGCGGTGCCGCAGCCCGGGGGCGGCCGCCTTGAGCGCCACCGGAAAGCCCAGCCGCGCCGCCGCGTCGACCGCCGCGCCAACCGAGTCGACGGGCACCGAGGCCACCACGTCGATCCCGTACGCGGCCAGCAGCGCAGCCTGGTCGGTCGCGTCGGTGCGGAAGGCGTTCTGCGCGGCGACCCGATCGATGCCGGGCAACTCGGACGCGGCTCCGGGCGGGCGGCGTAGCCATTCGGCGTACCGGTGCACCCGGGCGAGAGCCCGGACCGCCTCCTCCACCCCGCTGTACGCCGGCACGCCCGGCGGCAGCCGCCCGACCAGGAACGTCGCCACGGTCGGCTTGCCCAGCGCGAGAGCGGCCGGTAGCGCAGCCGTCACGTCGGCGTCCACCTCCGTTAGCTGACCGGGCAGCGGCGGGGCGAAGACCACCACCAGGGCGTCCACCCGCTCGTCGTCGGCCGTCTCCGCGAGCGCGGCGGCGAACTCGGCGGCACCGGCGCTCGGCCCGACGTCACGGGGATAGCCGTCCGCCACGGTGAGGCCCTGCCCGACACAGGCGGTGGCGGCCAGGCCGGTCAGGGCCGAGGAGTTGCCGACCACGCCGACCCGGCCGCCGACCGGCAGCGGCTGGTTGGCCAGCAGCACCCCCGCGTCGAGCAGCTCCGACACGGTGTCCACCCGGATCACCCCGGACTGCGCGAAGAGCGCGGCCACCGCCACCTCGTCCGGCCCAGCGGAGTCACCCAAGCCGACCGGCCGGGCCGACGAGGCGAGCGCGACGACCGGTTTCGCGCGGCCGATCCGCCGGGCCAGCCGGGCGAACTTGCGCGGGTTGCCGAAGGTCTCCAGGTACAACATGATCACGTCGGTGCCGGGGTCGTCCTGCCAGTACTGCAGAAGGTCGTTGCCGGAGACGTCGGCCCGGTTACCGGCCGAGACGAAGCTGGACAGCCCGAGGCCACGCCGGTCCGCCTCGGCGAGCAGCGCCACCCCGAAAGCGCCGGACTGGCTGAAGATGCCGACCCGGCCGGCCGGCGGCAGAGCCGGGGCGAGGGTGGCGTTGAGGCGTACCGTCGGGTCGGTGTTGGCCACGCCGAGACAGTTCGGGCCGATCACCCGCATCCCGGCGGCGTGCGCCGCGCGGACCAGCGACCGTTGCGTGGCCGCGCCCTCGGCGCCGGCCTCGGCGAAGCCGGCCGAGATGACCACCAGGCCGTGCACGCCCGCGGCGGCGGCGTCGGCGACCACCGCGGTCGCCGCCTCCGGCGGGACCGCCACCACCGCCAGGTCCAGCGGCGTCTGAGCGTCCACCGCCGAGGGGTACGCGGGCAGGCCCGCCACGGTCGGCGCGCTCGGATGCACCGGCACCACCGCGCCGGTGAAACCGCCGTCGCGCAGGTGCCCGAGCACCGCCGCGCCGACGCCCTGGCCGGTGGCGCTGGCACCGTAGACGACGATGCCACGGGGGGCGAGCAGCCGAGCGATCGAGCGGGCCTCGGTGCGGTGCTCCCGACCGCGCTGCACCTCCAGCGTGGCCTCGGTGGGCGCGATCGGGAAGCTCAGGTGCACCACGCCGTCGGCGTACTCGCGCTGGACCTGGTAGCCGAAGTCGGCGAAGACCCGCAGCATCGTCCCGTTGGCCGGCAGCACCTCGGCGACGAAGCTCATGATGTCGTTGCGGCGGGCGGTGTCGGCCAGGTGCTCCATCAGCACCGAGCCGATGCCCCGGCCCTGGTAGGCGTCTTCCACCACGAAGGCCACCTCGGCCTCCGGAGCCTGCGGGCCGAGCCGCTCGTAACGGCCGACCGCGACGATCTGGTCGGCGGCCAGCACCACGAACGCCTCCCGGTCGTGGTGGTCGACGGTGACGAAACGGATCAGGTCCCGTTCCGGGATGCGTGGGTACGGTGAGAAGTACCGCAGGTAGCGGGTGCGCTCGGAGAACCGGCTGTGCATCGCCACGATGCCCGGCGCGTCGGCCGGGTCGATCGGTCGCAACTGGACGGTGCTGCCGTCGCTGAGCAGCACGTCCACCGGCTGGTCCACGGTCGTCACCGGCGCAGCCCTCCCCCGCCGGCTCAGTCCCGCGGATCGTGCGGGTCGAGCCCCAGCAGTGGGAAGACCGTCTTGCGGGTCGCCGCGATCGCCCGGTCCACCGCGTTCGGCTCGCCGGTCGGTTGCCACGGCTCGAACGACGGGTCCGCGTCGTCGGTCATCCGCAGCGGCACCTCCCGGCCCAGACGACGAGAGGCGACCAGATCCCGCCACGCGGCAGGGGTGAGCGTGGCCGGGTCGATCGGGTCACCGGTGGCGACGGCCAGCAGGTGACTCCAGGCCCGGGGCACCACCTCGACCAGCGCGTACCCGCCGCCGCCGGTGGCCACCCAACGGCCGTCGCACAGCTCGTCGGCGAGCGCCCGCATCGCCAGGTAGGTGGCCCGCTGCCCGTCCACCGTCAGGTTCAGGTCGGCGAGCGGATCCAGGCGGTGCCCGTCCGCACCGCACTGGGTGACCAGCACCTGCGGCCGGAACGCGCGCAGCACCGACGGCACGATCGCGTGGAACGCCCGCTGCCAGCCGGTGTCGTCGACCCCCGGCGGCAGCGGCATGTTGACTGCGGTGCCCTGCGCGCCCGGCCCACCCGTCTCGTCCGGGAAACCCGTGCCCGGGAAGAGCGCCAGTGGGGTCTCGTGCAGGCTGACCGTGAGCACCCGGGGGTCGTCCCAGAAGATCTCCTGCACGCCGTCGCCGTGGTGCACGTCGACGTCCACGTACGCGATCCGCTCGGCGCCCAGGTCGAGCAGGCGGGCGATGGCCACCGCGGGATCGTTGTAGACACAGAAGCCGGAGGCTCGCGCTGGCATCGCGTGGTGCAGGCCGCCGGCCACGTTCACCGCCCGCCGAACGTCGCCGCGCCAGACCGCCTCGGCGGCAGCCACCGTCGCGCCGGCGATCAGCGCGCTGGACTCGTGCATCCCCTCGAAGACCGGGTTGTCGGACGTGCCCAGCCCGTACCCGGCGAAGAGCGGATCGCGCGGCGCGGCGCGCACCGCGGCCACGTAGGCCGGGTCGTGCACCCGGGTAAGCAGGGCGTCGTCGGCGGGCTCCGGCTTGACCATCCGCACCCCTGGCCGATCCAGGATGCCCAGCTCGCGGGCCAGCGCGACGGTCAACTCCACCCGGACGGGGTCGAGCGGATGGTCACCCATGTCGTAGGCGAGCAGCGACTCGTCCCACACCACCATCGTGTCGTCGGACATGAGCCCATCGTCGCACGAGGACCGTCGCCGACCCACCGCACGCGCTGGTCAGCGGCCGGATGTCGGCCCGGAGGCAACCGGTCGGGTCGGGTCGGCCACCCAGTTGCTCCACGATCCAACGTAGAGAGCCGCGTCCGTGCGGCCGGCCAGGTGCAGCGCGAGCACCGCCTGCGCGGCGGTCACCCCGGAGCCGCAGTACGCCCCGACGGCCCCCGCCTCGGTCACCCCGGCCGCGGCGAACCGCTCGCGCAGCACATCGGCCAGGAAGCGCCCGTCCGGGCCGACGTAAGCCCCGGCAGGTAGGTTCGCCGCTCCCGGGACGTGTCCGGCGACCGGGTCGATCGGCTCCACCTCGCCCCGGTAGCGGGGCGCCGCCCGGACGTCGAGCAGCACGGAGTCGTCCGCGGCGGCCAGCGCGGCGGCCTGCCCCGCGTCGAGCACCGGGAGACCGCCGGGACGCACCACGACGTCGCCGGGGGTCGGGGCGGGCGCGTCGGTGGAGACGGGCAGGCCGGAGGCGACCCAGGCCGGGTAGCCACCGTGCAGCAGGCGCACCGGGCGGTGCCCCGCCCAGCGCAGCGTCCACCAGGCCCGCGCGGCGGCCAGGCCGTCGCCGCCGTCGTACACGACCACGGGGTGACCGGCGCGGACGCCGGCTGCTCGCAGCGCGGCCTGCAGCGCGGCCGGGTCGGGCAGCGGATGCCGACCGCCGGCGCCCGGCGGCCCGCAGAGCGCGGTGTCCAGGTCGATGAAGACCGCGCCGGGCAGGTGGCCGGCGAGGTAGTCGTCGCGGCCGGGCGGGCCGATGAGCCGCCAGCGGACGTCGAGCAGGGTGGGCGGATCGGCGTGGTCGAGCTCGGCGGCGAGCCGATCGACCTCGACCAGCGGCTCCTGGGTACCGGACATGGCGACCATCCAACACCATTCGCTTTGACGGCACGCGGTTCGGCGGCGGTCGCTGGCTGTTTGCCGAGGTACCATCGTGCACCGGAGGGCCGCTGACGTTATGAAGTCTCACGACCTGGTCGACACGACCGAAATGTACCTGCGCACCATCCTTGAATTGGAAGAGGAGGGGGTGCCGCCGCTGCGTGCCCGGATCGCCGAACGGCTGCAGCAGAGCGGTCCCACCGTGAGCCAGACCGTCGCCCGGATGGAGCGCGACGGCCTGCTCACCGTCGAGGGCGACCGGCACCTGACACTCACCGAGCAGGGTCGGGGCAGCGCCGTGTCGGTGATGCGCAAGCACCGCCTCGCCGAGCTGTTGCTGGTCAACGTCATCGGCATGCCCTACGAGGAGGCCCACGAGGAGGCCTGCCGCTGGGAGCATGTGATGAGCGACGCCGTGGAGAAGCGGGTCTACGACCTGCTCAACCGCCCGACCCGCTCCCCGTACGGCAACCCGATCCCCGGGCTGCAGGAGCTGGGTTCGCCGGCCGCCGAGACCACCGATGTCGCTGAGGGCGAGCGCAACCTGGCCTTCCCCGGGCTCTCCGGGCCGGTCGTGGTGCGCCGGATCTGCGAGAGCGTGCAGAAGGACGCCGACGTGCTGCGCCAACTGCACGCCGCCGGTGTCGACCCGGGTGCCACGGTGACCGTGGCGCAGGAACGCGACGGGGTGTCGATCGACCGGTCCGGCGACCGGGTGCGACTGCCCCGCGAGGTCGCCTCGCGGGTCTTCGTCGCCGCCAACTGACGGCGCCGCCAGCCAAACACCCCGCCAACTGAACAATCGGACACCCGGGCGTCACAGCGCCCGGGTGTCCACCTTTTTGGCCAGGGCCGCCAGGTCGCCGGTCAACTTCTCCGCCGCCGCGCGCTCACTGCCACGCGCACCGGTCCAGCTCAACGCGGCCAGCCGCCCGTCGGTCGCCAGCCACCCCACCTCGGCGACCGGCCCGTGCCCGCTCGCCGCGGCGGTGGTCCGCCGGTACGCCTGCTGGCCCAGCCCGGTGACCTTCGCTGCCTTGTCGGGCACCACGTCCGCGGCGAAGGTGGTCTTGTCGATCGTGGTCTCGGACACACTCAGCGTCAGCTCCGGCAGCGCCGCGCCCCCGGTGCGGATCACGCAGGTGTGCGTATCGCCCTGTTCGCTGGCCGCCGCCACGTCGAAGCGCACCTTGACCAACTGCTCGATCACCGTGAAGTCCAGCAACCGGCACGCGCCGCCCGAGGAGGCCGCCACCACCTCCACCGCGATCGGCGCCGGTGGCGGTACCGCCACCGGCTCGGCCTCGGCGGCGCAGCCGCTCACCAGCAGCCCTGCCAGCCCGACGACCACGATCCGCCCGCGCACGTTCCACCCTCTCGCCGACCGACGGCGGAAGGCGCCCGCCGGATGTCCGTCGGACACCGTACGGGGTGTCGGTGTCGGGCGGAAGTCCTCGTTTCGCCGGCCCGCCGACGCCTAGCCGGACGGTGGATCATCCACGTACGGGCAGTGCCGGCAGCCGCGCCCGCAGCACGTGCCGCGCCGGGCCAGGAAACCGGCGCTGAGCACGAACAGCCCACTCGTCGGGTCCAGGTAGCCGGCCTCCCCGGCGGCCAGCGCGGCGGCATGTGCGGCGAGGACCCTGACCCGGTCGGGGTGCTCGGGCGACAGCCGGGACGGGTGCGGCTCGGTGAGCGGCCGATCGGCCAGGGGTCGTCGCTCTCCGGTCACCCGCAGCAGTCTAGGGACGGCCCATGGCAGCGGCTCAACCGTGCCGAGCGAGCGCGGCGGTCACCTCGTCCCGACCGGCGTCGCCGGCGAGCAGCAGCCGCAGCAGCACCCGCGCCTTGTACGGGTCGAGCAACCCACCATTGAGCAGCCCGCGTCGTTGCAGGTCGGTCTCCGAGCCGACCGCCCCGTACGTGTGCCGCAGCACCGACCCGGCCCCCGAGCGGGAGGTGAGGACGACCGGAATCCGCTCGGCGAGGTCCCCGAGCACCGGCGCCAGCGCGGAGGGCACGTGTCCCACCCCGAAGCCCGCCACCACCACAGCGTGGTGAGTGTCGGCCAGGCCGTTCAGCAGCAGCCCGTCGTCGTCCATCGTCACCACGTACAGGGCAACCCGGGTCGCGTCGAGCCGGTCCGGGTCGACCGGCGGCAGCGGCTCGTGCCGCGGCGGCCGGGTCAGCACCCGAACCTCCCCCTCGATCACCTGGCCGAGCGGGCCGGTGTTGGGCGAGGCGAAGGTGGCGGTGCTGGTGCTGTGCGTCTTGCGCAGCCAGCGGGCGGCGTGCAGCTCGTCGTTGACGGCGACGAGCACGCCCAGGTCACGAGCGTGCGGCGCGGCGGCCACCCGGAGGGCCGCGAGCAGGTTCGCCGGTCCGTCGGCGCCGGCCAGCGTGGGGTTGCGCATCGCGCCGGTGAAGACCAGCGGGGCGGCGTGCGGCCAGAGCAGGTCGGCCAGGAACGCCGTCTCCTCCAACGTGTCGGTGCCCTGGGTGATCACGACACCGGTCGCGCCGTCGGCCACCGCCTGGGACGCCTGGCCGACCACGTCGAGCAGGAGGCGACCGGTGAGGTTGGCGCTGGGCACCGCGTGCGGGTCCCGGACGTCCACGGGTACGCCAAGCTCGGCCAGGCCCGGCACTGCCGCGGTGAGGTCCGCGCCGGTGAGCCGTGCCACCACCCCGGGACGGCCGGCGTCGACGCCGCCCATCGCGATCGTGCCGCCGAGGGTGATGAGGGCGATGGTCACGAGTCGGGCCTCCGTTTCGCCACCCGAACGCCGGCCGGCCCGACGACCGTACCGATGCCCTGGTCCGAGCCGGCCGGTGGTGGTGGCCCGGCCCGGTGCGGGGGCTGGGCGGCGCAGCCGGGGCCGGCGGAATTGCCGTGCCGGGTCGGGCGGCCCGCCGGTACAGTCCGCGAGCCGCCGGCCGGCGGCGCGGACCCGCACAGACAGGCACCGACAGTGAGTCAGCAGGTGGGGCAGTCCCCGGTGGTCGAGGTGGGGACGGCCCGGTCGCTGTGGCGCGCCCGGAACTTCCTGCTGCTCTGGGGCGGTCAGACGGTCAGCGAGCTGGGCACTCGGATCGCCGGCGTGGCGGTGCCGCTGCTCGCCGCGGACACCCTGCACGCCAGCGTGTTCCAGATCTCCCTGTTGACCGTCCTGGCCTGGCTGCCGTACCTGCTCTTCTCGCTGCCGGCGGGCATCGTCGCCGACCGGCTCGACCAGCGGCGGCTGATGATCGCGTGTGACCTGGGTCGGGCCGCGCTCATGCTGTCCCTGCCGGTGGCCGCCCTGGTCGGCCACCTCACCCTGCCCTTCCTGTACGCGGTGGTCGGGCTCGGTGGCGTGCTCACCGTGCTGTTCACCGTGGCGTACAAGAGCCTGCTGCCCCGGCTGGTGCCGGCGGACCTGCTGGTGGACGGCAACGCCAAGCTCACCATCAGCCAGGACGCCGCCGAACTGGTCGGCCCGACGATCAGCGGCGCGTTGATCGGGCTGGTCGGCGCCGCCCGCACGTTCCTGACCAACGGGTTCGCCTTCCTGGTCAGCGCGCTGACGCTGATCCTGATCCGGGAGGCCCCGGTACACCGGGAGCCGGCACCTCGCGTGCCGCTGCGGGTAGAGCTGACCGACGGGCTCGCTTTCATCCGCCGACAGCCACTGCTGGTCAGCATCCTGGCCTGCACCACCTGGTCGAACTTCTTCGTGATGGCGTCCGGTTCGATCGAGGTGACCTTCCTGGTCCGTGAGCTGCACGCCAACCCGGTGCAGGTGGGGCTGGTCTTCTCGGTCAGCGCCGTCGGTGGACTGGTGGTGGGGGCGCTGGCCGCCCGACTGTCGGCCTGGCTCGGTTCGGCCCGGGTGATCTGGGTGGCGATGACTGCCCCGGGCCCGTTCTACCTGCTCATGCCGTTGGCCCAGCCCGGTTGGGGGGTGCTGCTCTACGGGGCCGGGCTGGCCGCGTTCTCGGCCAACGCGGTGCTGTTCAACGTGGCGGCGATGTCGTACCGGCAGCGGATCACCCCGCCGGCCATCCTCGGCCGGGTCAACGCCGCGTTCCTCTGGATCTGTTTCGGGGTGATCCCGCTCGGCGCGCTCACCGGCGGCGCGCTCGGCACCGCGCTGGGACTGCGCGGCGCGCTCTGGGTGTGTGTGCTGGGCACCTGGGCCGCCTGCCTGTTCGTGGTCTGCTCCCCGCTGCGGCGGATGCGGGACACGCCGCCGGTTTCGTCGTAGGGTCCGACACCATGCGGATGATCGCTGTGCACATGCTGCTCGGTCAGGGCGGCTGACCGATGACCCCCACGTTTGCCGCGCTCGACGGCACCGCGCTCGCGTACCGGGTGCTCGGCGGCGGAGACCCGCTGGTCTGCCTGCCGGGCGGCCCCATGCGCGACTCCGCGTACCTCGGTGACCTCGGCGGTCTGGGCGCACACCGGACGCTGATCATCCTCGACCAGCGGGGCACCGGTCGGTCGGCCGTGCCGGCGGACGTCGCCACCTACCGCTGCGATCGGATGGTCGACGACGTGGAGGCGCTGCGCCGACACCTGGGCCTGGACCGGCTGGACGTGCTCGCGCACTCCGCCGGCGCCAACCTGGCGCTGCAGTACGCGACCCGACACCCCGACCGGCTGGGCCGACTCGCGCTGGTCACCCCGAGCACCCGGGCGGTCGGGCTGACGGCGACCGCCGCGCTACGCCAAGAGGTCACCCAGGCCCGGGTGGCCGAGCCATGGTTTCCGGCGGCGGCAGCGGCACTCGACTCCATGGTGGCCGGCTGGGCCAGCCCGGAGGCCTGGGAGGCGATCGCACCGTTCTTCTACGGCCGCTGGGACACGGCGGCCCAGGTGCACCAGGCGGCCGAGCCCGGCCAGCGCAACGACGAGGCAGCGCGGATCTTCGGCGCCGAAGGCGCTTTCGATCCGCCGGCCACCCGTGCCGCCCTCGCCGCACATCGGGGCGCTGTGCTGCTGCTCGCCGGTGAGGTCGACCTCGGCGCACCGCCGGGCCTGGTGGCCCAGCTCGACGAGCTGATTCCGCACGCCGAACTGGCCGTTCAGTCGGCAGCGGGGCACTACCCGTGGCTGGACGACGCCGAGGCGTTCACCGCGACGATCGCGGCGTTCCTCACCGACCCGGCCGGGGCTTGAGTCTCCACCGGGGGGAGACGCGAGGGTGAGGGCATGAGCGAGGAGACGCGGTACACGATCGGCGACCTGGCACAGCGGACCGGCCTGAGCGTCAAGACCATCCGCTACTACGCCGACAGCGGGATCGTGCCACCAACCGACCGGAGCCCGGCTGGCTACCGGAGGTACGGCCCGGACGCCGTCACCCGGTTGGAGCTGGTCCGCACACTGCGTGACCTGGGCGTGGACCTGGCCACCATTCGGCGGGTAGTGGAACGCCAGGTGCCCCTGCACGAGGTGGCCGCCGCGCACGCCGAGGCGTTGGCGGTGCAGATCCGGGCGCTGCGGTCGCGCCAGGCGGTGCTCACCGTCGCGGCGAGGCGAGGGTCGGGAGCGGCCGAGGTGAACGACCTGCACCGGCTGGCCCAACTCACGGCCCACGAACGGAAGCACCTGGTGGACGACTTTCTGGAAACCGTCTTCGCCGGCCTGGGCGACCGGCCCACGTACCCGGGTGTCATCGCCTCGATGACACCGGACCTGCCCGACGAGCCCACCTCCGAGCAGGTCGAGGCGTGGTTGGAACTCGCCGAGTTGTGCCAGGACCCCACCTTCCGCGCGAACATGCGGCGGTTGACGCGACAGCACGCCTCCGATCACGACATCGCGGGGCTGCCCCGCCCGGACGCCGTCGCGGTGGTCCGGGACGCGGTGTCCCCCGCCCTCGCGGCCGGCCTCGATCCGGCCGGGCCGGAGGCCGATGCCGTGGTCACGTCGGTCACCAGCCGTTACGCGAGCCTCCAGGGCCGTCCCGCCGACGCGGCTCTGCGCCAGCGGCTGCTCGACCGGCTGACGGTGGCCAACGACCCCCGCCGGGACCGGTACCTCGACCTGCTGTCGGTGCTCAACGGCTGGTCGACCGGCGATGCGGTCGCGCCGGCGGTGGCCTGGTTCCTCCAGGCTCTGCACGCCCGGATGCCCCAGCCGTCTCACTGAGCCTTCGGGTCGACCGCGGGTGTCAGCCGAACCACGTCATCGCCTGGCCGTGCCCTCGCGTCCAGGCCAGCGGTTTCCCGTCCAGCGCGAGGACGTTGTGCAGCGCGGCGTCCGGCGCGTCGGGCAACCCGTCGTGCCGCAGCACCTCCGGAGCCTCGTTCGAGATCCAGTGCCCGGGCAGCTCACGGACCAGCCGGACGAACGCCTCCCGGCGCGCCGCGGGCACCTGGTAGAGCACCGACGTGTGGAAGACCACCAGCGTCGCGCCAGCCGGCGCCTGGGCGGCCAGCGCCGGCAGGTCGTCCACGAGATCGCCGCGGACCAGCAGCGGCGGGTCGGCCGCGGCAACCGCCGCCGCGGCGCGCAGCCGGGCCCGCCGGTGCGCGTGCTCCGGCCAGATCAGCGCCTCCAACCAGGACACGTCGTCGGGGTCGGTCACATCGAGCGGGTTGAGGTCCAGGCCGGCCCGCCACACCACCTGGGGTACGCACGCCGGCGGCACCATCCCGCCGGCAGCGCACTCCAGGACCGGCTCGCCGGAGCCCACCTGATGCTCGCCGTAGCGGTACGCGTACCGATCGGGGTAGAGGCAGAGCCCGGCCGAGGCGCCGACCTCCAGCAGGGCGAGGGGCTGCGGCAGCGCGGCGAGCACCGGCAGCAGCACCGCGCAGCGGCCGCTCTCGTTCGTCTGGGTGGCCCGGGTGCGTAGCTCCACCTCGATGGCCGGCCAGTGCGTCACCGTGTAGTCGTGGAAGGTGGCCGGGTCGTCGACCGGGCCGCCGAGCCAGCGGACGACGGCGAACAGCAGATTCGGCTGTCGCTTGCCGGGCGGCAGCGTGTCGAGCAGGGCGAGCAGGGCGTCGTCGCGGGCGACGGCCCACGACAGCCGCTCGTACGTGGGCGACACCCCACGCGCCTCGCGGCTGCCGAACTCAACGTACGCCTCAGCGGTCGTCATGCCCCTCATGGTCGCAGCCGTTCCACGGCAATTCAGCCCCCGTTGACGTGCGCCGCCTCACCCGCCTCGTAGAGTTCTGCGGCGGCCGGCACGTTGAGCAGCAGCTCAGCCGGCCGGCAGGGGCAACGGGGAGGAACGTGTCGTGCGGGGTACGGGTGTCCGGGTACTGATCGTCGGCGGTGGTGTCGCCGGACTGGCGACGGTGACCGCACTGCGGGGATGGGGCGCGACGGTCGACGTGGTCGAGCGGGCACCCGGGCCGACCGACTCCGGCACCGGCATCTACCTCACCGGGAACGCGACCCGCATGCTCGACGTACTCGGTCTGCGGGAGCCGGTCGCCGACGTCGCCGTGGAGATCACCCGACAGCGCAGCGCCAACCAGCGCGGACGCCGCCTCTTCGACATCGACGTGGTCGCACTGTGGCAGGGCGTCGGGCCGTGTGTGTCGCTGCCCCGGGCGCAACTGCACCGTGCGCTGCTCGCCGGCGTCGGCGACGCCCCGATCCGCTGGGGCCGCCAGCCGGTCGCGCTCGCCGAGGAGGGCGACCTGGTCGCTGTCCAGTTCGACGATGACAGCACCGAACGGTACGACCTGGTGATCGGCGCGGACGGGGTGAACTCGACGGTCCGCCGGCTCGCCTTCGACGGTCAGGCCGCCCGCGACCTCGGCCAGTACGCCTACCGGTGGGTCGTTCCCCGTATCGACGACGAGCCGGTCTGGTCGGTGCAGTTGGGGCGCGGCACGCAGTTCCTCACGATCCCGATCAGCGGCCAGCAGACCTACTGCTACTACAACGACGGCCCGGTGGTCGACCGGCCGGGCTGGCGTGACGAGCTGGGAGCGACGTTCACCGAACCGGCCGCCACCATGCTCAAGGCCCTCGACTACGACGACAGCACCCTGCACGCCGGACCCAACCAGGAGGTCGTGCTCGACTCCTGGTCCCGGGGGCCGGTGCTGCTGATCGGCGACGCCGCCCACGCCACCTCGCCGAACATGGCCCAGGGCGCGGCGATGGCCCTGGAGGACGCGTTCGTGCTCGCGTCGTCGTTGGCCACCGCCGATTCCGTCGCCGAGGCGCTGCGCGCGTACGAGGTGCGCCGCCGCCCGCGTACGGACTGGGTGCTCAGCCAGACGCATCGCCGGGACAAGGCCACCGGCTTCCCGCCGGTGCTGCGCGACCTGGTGATGCGCCGCCTCGGCGAGCAGATGTTCCGCTCGAACTACGGGCCCCTGTTCGCCCAGCCCTGACCGACCGACGCCACTACCTTGACCGGTACGGGAAACGATCTTGTATTGCCGTCCAGGTGGGCAGTCGCCCTGGTCATGCGGCATTATCGAACCACCGGCGACTGGCGGCACGGGGATGGTGGAACCATCGGGGAGCCTCTCGCGGGCGTCGACCGCCTGGGCGCCTGCGTCGAGGAACCGTCATGACCACTACCAGCACATCCGTCGAGCACGACACCCCGTCGGGCACGGCCCGGCTCCTGCCGGGCGCACCCGTCGCCGAGGCGGTCCTGGCCGAGACCGCCGCCGCAGCCGCCCGCCTGCGCAGCCGCGGGATCACACCGAGCCTCGCCACCATCCTCGTCGGCGACGACGACGCCAGCGCCGGCTACATCGCCATCAAGCAGCGTCAAGCCGCCGCGCTCGGGTTCGCCTCCCCACACGTACATCTGCCTGCCACCGTCACCCAGGCCGAGCTACACCAGGCCATTGCCCGGTTCAACACCGATCCGGCCGTGCACGGGCTGCTCGTGCAGTACCCCGTGCCGGGGCATCTGGACTACGACGCGGCGCTGCAGACCATCGACCCGGACAAGGACGTCGACGGCATGCATCCGCTGAACATGGGGCGTCTCGCCGTCGGCCTGCCCGGCCCGCTGCCGTGCACCCCCGCCGGCATCGAAGCCCTCCTCGCGTACTACGAGATCCCCGTCGCCGGTCGTGAGGTCGTCATCCTCGGCCGGGGCGCCACCCTTGGCCGCCCCCTGGCGATGCTGCTCGCCCAGAAGCGCCCGACCGCCAACGCCGCCGTCACCGTCGTACACACCGGTGTGCCCGACTGGACCCGCTACACCCGCCGCGCCGACATCCTCGTCGCCGCCGCCGGCGTACCCCGGATCGTTCAGCCTGAGCACGTCAAGCCGGGCGCCGTCGTCATCGGCGCCGGCGTCCGCTACGACGGGCGGCGCCTCCTCCCGGACGTGGACGAAGCGTGCGCCGAGGTCGCCGGCGCCATCACGCCGCGGGTCGGCGGGGTCGGTCCGACCACCGTCGCGATGCTGTTCCGCAACGCCGTGCGCGCCGCCGAGCGCGCGAGCCAGTAGCCCGGCGGGCACCCAGGTCACGTCGCGGACATGATCGACACCATGTCGCCGATGTAGGGGTATCCCGTGCCCGGGATACCGCAATGTCGGCGACATGGAGCCGTCGAGAAAACCTGGAAACGGCGCTGCCCCGACTCCCACGAGGGAAGCCGGGGCAGCGCCGCGTTTCGCGTACGTCAGCTGCAGCCGCTGGTGGAGCCGCAGCCCTCGCAGACGTAGCAGCTACCGGCGGGGCGCATCTTCGTACCGCAGGTGAAGCAGAGCGGTGCGTCGGCGGCCTTGCCGATCACGGCCTCCAGCAACTCGGTGCTGGAACCCACGCTCGGAGCCGGCTTGGCGGCGGCCACGTCGGCCATCTCCTGGGCCGGCTGCGCGACGGCCTCCGGCTTCGCCGGGGCCTCCACCGGTGCCGAGGACGCCATCGCGGTGAGCTCCACACCGGTGACCGCTGCGGCTTCCGCGTCGGCCTCGGCCCGCAGCTGGGCGGCCCGCTCGGACGCGGTGAAGATGCCCAGCTCGGCACGGCGCTCGTAGGGCAGGAAGTCCAGCGCCAGGCGACGGAAGATGTAGTCCATCACCGAGGCCGCCATCCGCACGTCCGGGTCGTCGGTCATACCGGCCGGCTCGAAGCGCATGTTGGTGAACTTGCTGACGAACGTCTCCAGCGGCACGCCGTACTGCAGGCCGATGCTGATGGCCACCGAGAAGGCGTCCATCACCCCGGCCAGGGTCGAGCCCTGCTTGGACATCTTGAGGAAGACCTCACCGAGGCCGTCGTCCGGGTAGGACGACGCGGTCAGGTAGCCCTCGGCGCCTCCGACGGAGAAGCTGACCGTCTCCGACGGGCGCTTCTTCGGCAGGCGCTTGCGCACCGGCCGGTACTCGATGACCTTCTCCACCGCGGCCGGCGCGGCCGGGGCGGTCTCGACGGCGGCCGGCTCGGTGGCCTTGTTGGACTTGGCCACCGAGAGCGGCTGGCCGACCTTGCAGTTGTCCCGGTAGATCGCCAGCGCCTTGAGGCCGAGCTTCCAGCCCTCGAAGTAGATCTTCTCGACGTCCTCGACGGTGGCCGCCTCCGGCATGTTGACCGTCTTGGAGATGGCGCCGGAGACGAACGGCTGGATGGCCGCCATCATCCGCACGTGCCCCATCGGGGCGATCGTCCGCTCCCCCATGGCGCAGTCGAAGACCGGGTAGTGCTCCGGCTTGAGGCCGGGGGCGTCCACCACGTGGCCGTGGTCGGCGATGTGCTCGACGATCGCCTCGACCTGCTCCTCGGGGTAGCCGAGGCTGCGCAGGGCGCGCGGAACCGTCTGGTTGACGATCTGCATCGAGCCGCCGCCGACCAGCTTCTTGAACTTGACCAGCGCCAGGTCCGGCTCCACGCCGGTCGTGTCGCAGTCCATCATGAAGCCGATCGTGCCGGTCGGGGCGAGGACGCTCGCCTGCGCGTTACGCCAGCCGAACTTGTCACCGATCTTGTTGCCCTGGGTCCACTGCTTGGTCGCCTCGCGGACGATCGCGGTGGCCACCGGGCTGGTCGGCTTGATCTCGTCGTTGGCCGCCGCGTGCTTGCGCATGACCCGCTTGTGCGGCTCGGCGTTGCGGGCGTAGCCCTCGTACGCGCCGACGACGCCAGCCAACTCGGCGGAGCGACGGTAGGCGGTGCCGGTCATCAGGGACGTGATCGACGCGGCGACCGAACGGCCCTGCTCCGAGTCGTACGGCAGGCCGGTGGCCATCAGCAGGGCGCCGAGGTTGGCGTAGCCGATGCCGAGCTGCCGGTAGGCGCGGGAGGTCTCGCCGATCTTCTCGGTCGGGAAGTCGGCGAAGCAGATCGAGATGTCCATCGCGGTGATGACGAACTCGACGGACTTGACGAACTTCTCCACCTCGAAGCCACCGTCGGCGCGGAGGAACTTCATCAGGTTGAGCGACGCCAGGTTGCACGAGGAGTTATCCAGGTGCAGGTACTCCGAGCACGGGTTCGACGCGGTGATCCGCCCGGTCTCCGGGCAGGTGTGCCAGTCGTTGATCGTGTCGTCGTACTGCAGGCCCGGGTCGGCGCACTCCCAGGCGGCCTGGGAGATGGTGCGGAACAGCTTCTTGGCGTCGACGGTGTCGATCACCGAGCCGTCCAGCCGGCCGCGCAGGTCGAAGCCGCCGCCGTTCTCCACCGCCGACATGAACTCGTCCGAGACCCGGACCGAGTTGTTGGCGTTCTGGTACTGCACGCTGACGATGTCGGAGCCGCCGAGGTCCATGTCGAAGCCGGCGTCGCGCAGCGCACGGATCTTGTGCTCCTCGCGCGCCTTCGTGACCACGAACTCCTCGATGTCCGGGTGGTCCACGTCGAGGATGACCATCTTGGCCGCCCGGCGGGTCGCCCCACCGGACTTGATGGTGCCGGCCGAGGCGTCCGCGCCGCGCATGAAGCTGACCGGGCCGGAGGCGGTGCCGCCGGAGGAGAGCAGCTCACGGGACGAGCGGATCCGCGACAGGTTGACCCCGGAGCCGGAGCCGCCCTTGAAGATCAGCCCCTCCTCCTTGTACCAGTCGAGGATCGAGTCCATCGAGTCGTCGACGGCCAGGATGAAGCAGGCGCTGACCTGCTGCGGCGACGGCGTGCCGACGTTGAACCAGACCGGCGAGTTGAAGCTGAACACCTGGTTCAGCAGCATCCAGGTCAGCTCGTGCCCGAAGATCTCGGCGTCCGCCGGGCTGGCGAAGTAGCCGTACTCCTCGCCCGCGGTGCGGTAGGTGCTGACCACCCGGTCGATCAACTGCTTGAGCGACCACTCCCGCTCCGGGGTCCCCACCGCGCCCCGGAAGTACTTCGTGGTGACGATGTTGGCCGCGTTGACGCTCCACGACTCCGGGAACTCGACCCCCCGCTGCTCGAAGTTGATCGAGCCGTCCCGCCAGTTCGTCATCACGACGTCACGGCGTTCCCACGTGACCTCGTCGTACGGGTGGACCCCCTCGGTCGTCCACACGCGCTCGATCTTCAGCCCAGCGCTCGCGTTGGCCTTGCTTCGTGACCTGCTTGTCGTCACACCATCCCCCGACATCTCATCCGCCCCCTCGTAAAACGCAAATCTCAATTGGTACGGCCGGCGGGTTCCGCCGCCCCGGCCCCCGCCGCGCCCTCGCGGGCACGGGCGGCGGCCCGCAGTGTCTCGATCTCCTGCTCGAAGTCCGCGAGCGAGTCGAAGGACCGGTAGACGCTGGCGAACCGCAGGTACGCCACCTCGTCCAGGCCCTGGAGTGGGCCCAGGATCGCCAGCCCTACGTCGTGGCTGGGGATCTCGGCCGCACCCTTGGCCCGCACGGTCTCCTCGACCTTCTGAGCCAGCAACGCGATCGAGTCCTCGTCGACCGGCCGACCCTGGCACGCCTTGCGCACCCCGCCGATGATCTTCGTACGGCTGAACGGCTCGGTCACCCCGCTGCGCTTCACGACCGCGAGGACCGCCTCTTCGACGGTGGTGAACCGCTTGCCGCACTCCGGGCAGGATCGCCGCCGTCGGATGAGCTGGCCGTCGTCGGCCTCCCGCGAGTCGACCACCCGGGAGTCAGCGTGCCGGCAGTACGGACACCGCATCGCCCACCTCCATCAAAATGATCGACTGCGACCGCACCGGGCACTCCCGGGCACGGCTCACCGCGACGGTGCCATCCTCGGATGACTCCCGCCGTGGTCGACGTTACTGGAGTGCGGTCGGTAGTCGGACCCAACCTGTGGGCAACTTACGCCCGTGTCACTACTACATCTAGGGGTCGACCGTATGTCGCTGGGGAAGCCGGGTCAAGTTGAGCGGCGTGTCCGGCGCGTCACGGACCATCCGGTCATCCGCACCCACCAGCACGCCCGAAGACCCAACGCCGACACCCCGCCCGAGTTACCGGCCAGCAGGCCGAAGTGCTCCGGAAAACAGCCGACGATCGAACACTAGTGCTACCTGACGTACCATTTATCAGAACATCCGTACGACCGGAGTGGTTTTTCACCCCGACACGCCGGTGAGAGGTCGTACAGATGTTTGAAAATGACTGATCTCACCTATACGGTCATGAACAACGTGGCACCACCGCACGCACCACGAGCCGACGAGGCACCCAGCGCCGACCAGGGAGGACGGACGTGACCGAGGACCGGGCCAGCCGGCCGAAGAGCCCGCAGCAGATCACCGACGCGGGCCCGCCAGCCACCCGACGCCGCAGTGCCGCGCGCAGCCGAACGGGTCAGCCCGCCGTGCGCCCGGTCACCCCGGTGGTCAGCGCCTTCCCCGACCCGGCGACGGTCGACCTGACCGCCCGCCAGCGGCGCATCCTGGAGTTCATCCGCACCTGGGTGGAGCGGCACGGCTACCCGCCGAGCGTCCGGGAGATCGGCGAGGCTGTCGGCCTGGTGTCGCCGTCCAGCGTCGCCTACCAGCTCAAGGAGCTGGAGAAGAAGGGCTTCCTGCGCCGCGACCCCAACCGGCCCCGCGCGGTGGACGTCCGCGCCCCCAGCGAGGCCATCGACGACGAGCTGTCCCGGGCACAACGACCGACCCCGGCGTACGTGCCGATGCTCGGTCGGATCGCCGCCGGTGGGCCGATCCTCGCCGAGCAGGCCGTTGAGGACATCTTCCCGCTGCCCCGCGAGCTGGTGGGCGAGGGCGAGGTCTTCATGCTCCAGGTCAAGGGCGACTCGATGCTCGACGCGGCGATCTGCGACGGCGACTGGGTGGTAGTTCGGCAGCAGCCGACCGCCGACTCGGGCGAGATCGTGGCCGCCATGCTCGACGGCGAGGCGACCGTCAAGACCTACCGGCGGCGCGACGGGCACGTCTGGCTGATGCCACAGAACCCGGCCTTCGACCCGATCCCCGGTGACGACGCCACCATCATGGGCCGGGTCGTGGCGGTGCTGCGCCGGATCTGACCGGTCGTTGGGGTGGGTGAGTGCCACGGGCACTCACCCACATTCGTTCTGACGCCGGTCAGTAGCGGTCGCCCCGGGGGCCGCGACCGCCCCCGGGATACGGCCCGTACGGATCGACGGGCGCGTCGTCGTCACGCCGACGGCCGGGCCGCTGGCCTCGGTAGTCGGGCTCCTGCCCACCGCGCCGGGGCGGCTCGGCACGACCAGCGCCGGGCTGGCTGCCGTCACCGCCGTACACACCGCCGCCAGGACGACCGCCGGCACCCTGCGGCCGACCGCCGCCACCGCCTTGGGGACGGCCGACGCCACCGGCCGGGGGGCGACCGGTGCCACTCGCCGGGGGACGACCACCGCCACCAACCGGCGGGCGACCGCCACCGGCTGGAGGACGACCACCGCCACCGGCTGGCGGGCGAGCTCCGCCGTACACGCCACCGCCGGCCCCGCCGTCCGGCCGTGCCGCACCGTAGCCACTGCCTGCGGCTGCCGGCCGGCCGCCACCGTACACGGCGCCGCCTGCCGGGGCCGGGCCACCGCGACCCGCGCCACCGCCGTAAGCCGCGCCGCCCGCCGGGGCGCCGCCACCGTAGACACCGCCCTTACGGTCATTCGGCGCTGCGAAACCGTCGCCGGCACGGCCTGCGCGCGGGCCGAGCGGCCCGCCATCCGGGTCCGGTGTCTCCGCGTCGGCCTCCGGCAGCCGGCGACGCGCACGGACGATGCCGATGATGCCGGCGCCGACCAGCAGCAGGCCGATCAACCCGACCGCGCCGACCATGTACATGATCTCGTCGAGGCCCAGCCCGGCGGTCCAGGATTTCGAGGCGGCCGGCTTGGCGGCCCCGGCCGGGGCCGCTGGCACCGCGGTCGAGTTGGACGGGGTGTAGCTGAGGATGTCGAGGGTCTCGTCCTCGGTGAACCGGCCCGCGTCGGAGACGGTGACGAACGCCTTACCGTCCGAGGTGTAGCTGATGGCCTCGCCGAACGGGTCGGCCAGCGCCGTCACCCGCGGTTTGCCGGTGGTGAGCGCACCGAGGATGTCGCCGCCGTTCACGTCGTACTCGAAGGCATCCGCGTAGGTGCGCAGAACCACTCGGGAGCCGTCCGGCGAACGGGACGCGCCGGTGATGGCGATCCGGCCGAACGTGTTGAGCGTGTTCTCCGTCTGCGTCTTTGGCAGCGTGATCTCGCCGACCTTACCCATCGGCACCGGGTCGGTGTCGCCGTTCTTCAAGGCCGCCGTCGGGGTGTAGATCTCGGCCTTACCGCTTGTCACCTTCGTGATGAGCAGCGGTTTTCCGTCGTCGCCGATGAGCAGCGCCTCGGATTCGTACGCCTTGGACCCGGGGTAGGAGATCCGGTGCAGCGTCGGCTGCTTCGCGCCGGTGACCGGCATCGACCACAGCGCGACGCGGGTGCGGCGCTCCTTCGCGGTGGTGGCGTTACCGGTGTCGGCGATCCAGAGGGTGCCGCCATCCTTGGAGAGGGCCAGGTCCTCGGTGTCGGTCGGGCCCTGCCCCGGGTACCGCACCGGATCCTTCGCGATCTTGCATTTGCTGTCGAGGAAGAAGACCCGCTCGCGTGCCGCGTTTTCGGTGTCGTCGTTGATGACGATGAAGCCGCTCTTGGTCGCGACCAGCCCGGACAGCTCCCGCAGCCGCTCGTCGGTGATCGTGCACCGCTTCTGGCCGACAGCGGCGGCGGGGAGCACGGACAACCCGGGGGCGGGAGCCGCTGCGGCGACTCCGGCGAGCGCCACGGTTGCCCCGAACAGGCCGAGGGCAACCGTGACCGAGGAAACAACGCGGCGCATTCGGCCAGTGTCGCATGCCACGGGTTTCGGTTGGATGACGCCGTGGTCGCTCAGGATCGGCTGCCGGCCGCCTGCCCCTGCCGCTCGACGTCGAACGGCGCCAGCTCCGCAGCGAGCTCCGCGCCGACGCGGACGTGCAGCAGGGTGCCCTCCGGCAGGTGCGACGTGCTGAGCACCTCGCCCGTGCGGTGCACACGGGCCACCAGATCACCGCGGTCGTACGGCAGCACGGCCCGGACCTCCACGGCCGGGCGCGGCAGCCGCTCCTCGATCGCCGCGCGCAGCCCGTCGATGCCCCGCCCGGAGTGCGCGGAAACGAAGATCGCGTCCGGCCAGAGCCGCTTGAGCCGCAGCAGCGTGTCCTCGTCGGCCGCGTCGGTCTTGTTGACCACCAGCAACTCGGGGAGCCGGTCGGCGCTCACCTCGGCGAGCACCGCGTGGACCGCCCGGACCTGCTCCTCCGGATCCGGGTGGGTGCCGTCGACGACGTGCACCACCAGATCCGCCTCCGCGACCTCCTCCAGCGTCGAGCGGAACGCCTCGACGATCTGGTGCGGCAGGTGCCGGACGAAGCCGACCGTGTCGGACAGGGTGTAGAGCCGGCCGTCCGAGGCGGTCGCCTTCCGGGTGGTCGGGTCCAACGTCGCGAACAACGCGTTCTCCACCAGCACGCCCGCGCCGGTCAGGCGGTTGAGCAGGCTGGACTTGCCGGCGTTGGTGTAGCCGGCGATGGCGACCGCGGGGACGGCGTTGCGGGAACGGCGGGCGCGCTTGGTCACGCGTACCGTCCGCATGCTCTTGATCTCGCGACGCAGCCGGGAGATGCGGTGGCGGATACGCCGCCGGTCGGTCTCCAGCTTGGTCTCACCGGGACCACGAACACCCACACCGCCACCGGCGCCGCCACCACGGCCGGAACCACCGGTCTGCCGGGAGAGCGTCTCACCCCAACCGCGCAGCCGGGGCAGCAGGTATTCGAGCTGGGCCAGCTCGACCTGGGCCTTGCCCTCTTTGCTCTTGGCGTGCTGGGCGAAGATGTCGAGGATCAGCGCGGTCCGGTCGACGACCTTGACCTTGGTGCGCTGCTCCAGGTTGCGCAGCTGCGACGGGGACAACTCGCCGTCGCAGATGACCGTGTCGGCACCGGTGGAGAGCACCACCTTGCCGAGGTCGTCGACCTTGCCGCGGCCAATGTACGTGGCCGGGTCGGGTCGGGTGCGGCGCTGGATGAGCCCTTCGAGCACCTGCGAACCGGCGGTCTCGGCCAGCGCGGCAAGCTCGGTCAGCGAATTTTCCGCGTCGGTCACCGTGCCCTCGGTCCAGACGCCCACCAGGACGACCCGCTCCAGCCGCAGCTGGCGGTATTCCACCTCGGTGACGTCGGTGAGCTCGGTTGACAGGCCCGGGACGCGTCGGAGGGACTGCCGCTCCGACAGGTCCATCTCGCCGGTGGTGACGTCGTCGAGCTCGTCCTCGACGGGGACAAAGCTCTCCTGGTCTCGCAAGCGGTTCTCCTGTCCGTTTTGATAAGTAGAACGCAATCCTGACATGACACAACGCCGAACGCACCTGCTATATGCCCATGCTCAAGGTCGCCAAAAGTGGGGGCGAATGCTGGTCGGCTGCGACAACCCGGTAGAAATGCGGGCGGCGGCCGATCGGCCGCACAGCCGTGACGGAGGGATCCCGTGGCCATCACCCGACTGCCGAGCGCCGGATTTTCGATCACCATCCGGATCGCCGTGACCGCGGACGCCTCTTCGATCGGCCGGCTCACCACCTCTGTCGGTGAGGCCGGGGCGATCGTCACGGCGCTGGACGTGGTGGACTCGGACCCGACCCACGTGATCGTCGACCTGACCTGTGACACCGCCGACGCCAGCCACGCCGATCAGGTCGTCGACGCGCTGACCGCGTTGGACGGCGTGGACGTGCGGAAGGTGTCGGACCGGACGTTCCTCCTGCACCTGGGCGGCAAGATCGAGGTGACCTCGAAGGTCGCCCTGCGCAACCGCGACGAGCTGTCCCGGGCGTACACCCCGGGGGTTGCCCGGGTCTGCATGGCGATCGCCGAGAACCCGGCGGACGCCCGGCGACTGACCATCAAGCGCAACACCGTCGCGGTGGTCAGCGACGGTTCGGCGGTGCTCGGCCTGGGCAACCTGGGCCCGGCCGCGTCGCTGCCGGTGATGGAGGGCAAGGCGGCGCTGTTCAAGCGCTTCGGCGGGGTGGACGCCTGGCCGGTGGTGCTGGACACCCAGGACACCGACGAGATCGTGCAGATCGTGAAGGCGATCGCGCCGGCGTACGGCGGGATCAACCTGGAGGACATCGCCGCGCCGCGCTGCTTCGAGATCGAGGCGCGGCTGCGCGAGGCGCTGGACATCCCGGTCTTCCACGACGACCAGCACGGCACCGCGATCTGCGTGCTGGCCGCGCTGACCAACGCGCTGCGGGTCGTGGGCAAGCAGCTCGAGGACGTCCGGGTGGTCGTCTCCGGAGCTGGCGCGGCCGGCACCGCGATCATGAAGCTGCTGCTGCGCCAGGGCGTCGGCGACATCATCGCGTACGACCGGCAGGGCGCCCTGCACCGTGGGCTGACCGGGCTCAACTCGGCGTGGCAATGGCTGGCGGAGAACACCAACAAGGAGAACTACTCGGGCGACCTGCCGGGTGCGATCCGGGGTGCCGACGTGTTCATCGGTGTGAGCGCGCCGAACCTGCTCACCGGCGAGGACATCGCGCAGATGGCCAAGGACTCGATCGTCTTCGCGCTCGCCAACCCGGACCCGGAGGTCGACCCGCGGGAGGCGCGCAAGCACGCCGCCGTGGTCGCCACCGGCCGCTCGGACCAGCCGAACCAGATCAACAACGTGCTCGCCTTCCCGGGGGTGTTCCGCGGCATGCTGGACGCGCACGCCGAGGAGTTCACCGAGGAGATGGCGATCGCGGCGGCCCGGGCCATCGCCGACGTCGTCGGCGAGGACAAGATCAACCCGACGGTGATCGTGCCGAGCGTCTTCGACTCCCGGGTCGCACCGGCGGTCGCCGCCGCCGTCCGCGCCGCCGCGCACAACCCCAGCCCGCTGCCGGCCGCCGACCCCGGCCCCGCCGACCTCCCGGAGATCGCAGCCAACGCAAGCGCAACCCCGTAACGGGCCGCAGCCCCTCCTTCTGGGTTGATCAAGAGGTTTGCGTCAGGAGCCGCGCTGATCCTGACGCAAACCTCTTGATCAACAGGGGTGGGCGCTGCGTGAACGGGGCCGGGGGGGCTGCGTCAGGCGGACGGCTGCAGGGTGGCGGGGTTGATCTCGCCGGTCGCTACCAGAACGGCGGGGCCGGAGAGCCAGCAGGAGTCGGCCGTGACGGTGACCGTCACGCGGCCGCCGGGGACGTCGACGGCGATCACGCCCGTGTCCCGGCCGGCGTCGCGCAGGGCCACAGCGCCCACCGCGCAGGCACCGGTGCCGCAGGACAGGGTCTCGGCGCTGCCGCGCTCGTACACCCGCATCAACGTGTGCCCGTCGGTGCCGTCGACCGGGTCACCCGCCACGATGAACTCCACGTTCACCCCGGTCGGAAAGACCGTCGGATCGAACCCCGGCGCCGTGGTCAGGTCCAGCTCGGCCAACTCGACACCCGTCGGTAGGACACAGACCAGGTGCGGGTTGCCGACGTCCACGGCGGTGCCGGGCAGGGTCAGCCCACCCAGGGTGGCGGTGGAGCCGTCGTACAGCCGGGGGCGGCGCATCTCGACGGACACCGTGCCGCCCTCGACCAGCGCGCGCACGACGCCGGCCCGGGTGGCCACCGGCAGCGCCGCGCCGGCGGGCGTCGCCAACCCGGTCTCGAGCAGGTAGCGCACGAAGACCCGGGCACCGTTGCCGCACATCTCGGCGAACGAGCCGTCGGCGTTCCAGTAGTCCATGAACCACTCGGCCTCGCCGGCCAGCCCGGCGCCCTCCGGATGCTTGGCCGCGCGGACCACCCGCAGTACGCCGTCCGCACCGATGCCGCGCCGCCGGTCGCAGAGCGCCGCGACCAGCTCCGGGGTCAGATCGAGCTGACCGTCCGGGTCGGGAAGGAGGACGAAGTCGTTGCCGGTGCCGTGGCCCTTGGTGAACTCCACGCCCCCATCATCGCGCAGCGGACGGCACCAGGCGCAGGGCGTCCCCGATCAGGTCCGGTCCGCCCGAATCCAGCCAGTGGATCCGCGGGTCGCGCCGGAACCAGGACCGCTGCCTGCGGACGAACCGCCGGGTGGCCCGGACCGTCTCGTCGTGCGCCTGCGACTCGGTCAGCTCACCGGCGAGCAGGCGCAGCACCTGCTGATAGCCGAGCGCCCTGCTCGCCGTCCGCCCGTCGGGCAGCCCTCGCCCGACCAGCTCGCGGGTCTCGGGCACCAGGCCGTCGGCCCACATCCGGTCGACCCGCAGCGCGATCCGTTCGTCCAGCAGCCCGGTGTCCAGGTCGACGCCGAGCTGCACCGACGGGTAGTACGGCGTCGGCTGCGGCAGCGACGCGGTGAACGGCGCGCCGGTGAGCTCGATCACCTCCAGGGCCCGGACGATCCGCCGCCCGTTGCCGGGGAGGATGCCCTCGGCGGCGACCGGGTCGGCGGCACGCAGCCGCGCGTACAGCGGCGCCGGGCCGACCTCGGCCAACTCCCGTTCCAGCCGCTCGCGCAGCACCGCGTCGGTGCCGGGGAACTCGAAGCGCTCCAACACCGCCCGCACGTACAGCCCGGACCCACCGACCAGCAGCGGCACCCGCCCCCGGGACAGGATGTCGTCGACCGCCGCGCGGGCCAGCCGCTGGTACTCGGCGACGCTCGCCGGCTCGGTGACCTCCCAGATGTCCAACAGGTGGTGCGGCACTCCGTCCCGCTCGGCGGGGGTCAACTTGGCGGTCCCGATGTCCATGCCCCGGTAGAGCTGCATCGAGTCGGCGTTGACCACCTCCCCGTCGAGGGCGTGCGCCAACGCGATGCTCAGCGCCGACTTACCCGCGGCGGTCGGGCCGACCACCGCGACGACCGTGCCGGGTCCTTCGCTGGTCACACCCGCTCCCAGGACGCCACGAAGTAGGCGACGCCGTAGGGGGCCGAGTCGTGCAGCAGCTCACCGCGCCACCCGCCGCCGGCCGATCGGGCCGCGCCGGCGAGCACCTGCCACGGCGCGCGGCCGGCCGCTTTCAACTCCGCCGACAGCACCGGGTCGAGGTCGAGCAGGCCGTCCAGGTCCGCCTCGGCCAGGGCCGTGGCGACCCGCTGGTCGTACGGGCGGGCGCGCGGGTCGTCGTACCCGGGGGCCTTCTCCCCCCGGCAGGCCGAGCCGTCCCCGAGCACCAGCAACGCCACTCGGCCCGCCACGGCGTTGATCTCGTCGGCGAGCGCGGCCAGCTCGGCCGGGCCGGCGTCGGCAGCCACCTGCACGGCGGTCACCCGCTCCCGTGTGTGGTGTCGGGCCAGCAACCACGCCCCGATGGTCAGGCTCAACGGCAGCACCGCACCGCGATCGGGCTGGCCGGAGACCAACGGCACATCCAGGTCGACACCCCATGGTTGCAGCGTGCCGGTCGCCGGGTTGGGGATCGGGCCGGTCGCCGGACCGGTGCCCAGCAAGAGCACGGTGTCCGGTTCGGCGGCCAGCAACCGGCGTACGGCGGTGTCGCAGGCCGCCCGAAGGTCGTCCAGCTCCGGGGCCGTGGAGCCGGCCACCTCGGGCACGAGCAGGGGCGGATGCGGGCAGACGGCAGCAGCGACCAGTGGCACCTGATCACCGTAGCGGGAATCCCCGGAGCGTCTCCGCGCCGATCCGGTCATTCGGCCCCTAGGACACCGTATGGTCACGGTCGGCGATAGGCGCTCGACGCGGACCGGGTCGGACCTGTGACAATGCCGGAAGCAACTTGGCTGCGCCGTGGCGGCGACGGGGGATCGTTCCCTCGACGCCGGGAGAACGAGGATGGGCACATGAGCGACTGGACTGCCTTCGGACGGGTGGACGCGGACGGCACCGTGTACGTCAAGACCACCGAGGGCGAGCGGGTGGTCGGATCCTGGCAGGCGGGAGCACCGGAGGAGGGCCTTGCGCACTTCGCACGCCGCTTCGCCGACCTGGTGACCGAGGTGGACCTGACCGAAGCGCGTCTCAAGTCGGGTGCGGCGGATGCCGGACACTCGCTGAGCACGATCCGGCGGATCCGCACCACGCTGCCCGAGGCCAACGTGGTCGGCGACATCGACGCGCTGGCCGCTCGCCTGGACAAGCTGGCCACCCTCGCCGAGGAGAAGGCCGGCGAAGCGCGCGCGGCCCGGGACGCCGCTCGCGGCGAGGCACTGGCCCGCAAGACGGCGCTGGTCGAGGAGGCCGAGAAGCTCGCCGCCGAGTCGACCGGGTGGAAGACCGCCGGGGACCGGCTCAAGGAGATCCTCGACGAGTGGAAGACCATCCGTGGGGTCGACAAGAAGGCCGACGGTGAGCTGTGGAAGCGGTTCGCCGCCGCCCGGGACGGTTTCACCCGCCGCCGTGGCGCCCACTTCGCCTCCCTGGACTCGCAGCGCAAGCAGGCGCAGACGGCCAAGGAGGAGCTGGTCGCCGAAGCGGAGAAGCTCCAGGAATCCACCGACTGGGCCGCCACCGCCAACCAGCTCAAGGATCTGATGACCCAGTGGAAGGCCGCGCCGCGCGCCTCCAAGGAGGCCGAGCAGAAGCTCTGGGAACGATTCCGGGGCGCGCAGGACGCCTTCTTCAGCCGGCGCAGTGAGGTCTTCTCGGCACGGGACAACGAGCAGCGCGGCAATCTGGAGCGCAAGCAGGCCCTGCTCGCCGAGGCGGAGGCGTTGGACATCGACGCCGACCCGAAGGGCGCCCAGGCCAAGCTGCGGGAGATCCAGGCACAGTGGCACGAGGCCGGCCGGGTGCCCCGCGAGGCAGCCGCCGGGCTGGAGCGCCGGCTCCGCGTCATCGACGACAAGGTCCGCGACGTGATGGACTCGGCGTGGCGCCGCACCACCAAGGAGGACAACCCGCTGCTCGCCCAGATGCGGGCGCAGGTCGCGGAAGCCGAGGAGCGGTTGGCCCGGGCGCAGAGCGCCGGGGACACGCGCCGGATCAAGGACGCCGAGCAGGCGCTCGCCGCCAAGCGGCAGTTCCTCCAGCTCGCCGAGCAGGCCGGCTGAGCTGACGTTCTCCGGGAGCCCCCGGTCCCGCACGGGACCGGGGGCTCCCGCATGTCCGGGCCCCACGCGGCCACGCCCCGCGCGGCCACGCCCTTGATCGTGCTCGATCCAGGAAGTAGTGGCATCCGAGTCCGAGTGAGACCACTACAACCTGGATCGAGCACGATCAAGCGGGGTAGACGCGCCGTGGGTCGGAGGGCCAGGCGACATGCGCCGACGGCGCGACGGCGACGCATTGACCTGCGCTCGCATGTTCCGTCCCACCACTCTCGGCGGCACGCCTACCGCGCATCGACCGCCCCGGCCATTTACATTCATACGCTTCTATGCTTCTATCAGGAAAGCGCTTGCCTGCACATCGGCGAGCGCGAGCGCGGGAGCCGCTTTCCTTCACGTTCTGCACTGGCGGGCCCGAGGACCACTGGTCCCGGCCATCATTCGCCGCCCACGGGCATGGGCGTCGCGACGGTCCGTCCGCCTCATCGAAAGGAAGCAGCATGCGCACAGGACGGCGTCGAATGACGCTGATCGCAACCACCGCCGCAGCCACCGCCACCCTCGTCACCGCCGGGCTGCTGACCGCCGTGTCCGCCCAGGCGGCCGCCGGCTGCCGGATCGCCTACTCGGTCGCCAGCCAGTGGCCGGGCGGGTTCACCGGCAACGTCACGGTCACCAACCTCGGCGACCCGATCTCCGGGTGGACGCTGCGCTGGTCGTACGGGGCCGGTCAGCAGGTCAACCAGGCGTGGGGCGCCACCGTTACACAGAGCGGTGGTCAGGTCTCCGCGACCAACGTCGACTACAACGGCAACCTGGCGACCAACGGCAGCACCTCGTTCGGCTTCAACGCGAGCTGGAACAACTCCAGCAACCCGGTCCCGACCAGCTTCACCCTGAACAACGTCGCCTGCACCGGGGGCACCACCCCGACCACTCCGCCGCTACCGAGCACCCCGCCGCCGAGCACGCCGCCACCCAGTACCCCACCACCCAGCACGCCGCCCCCGACGAACAACCCGCCGCAGACCGGTCTGGTCGGTTGGGCCACCCAGAACGGCGGCACCACCGGTGGCGGCAACGCCGCGACGACCACCGTCACCAACGCCTCGGCGCTGACCAGCGCGTTGAACGCCACCGGCGCCGCGGTGATCCGGGTGTCCGGGACCATCTCCTGCTCCGGAATGCTGCGGGTCCGGTCCAACAAGACCATCCTCGGCAACTCCGGCGCGACCATCGCCGGCTGCGGGCTCAACATCAACGGTGACCGCAACGTCATCATCCGGAACCTGACCTTCCGGGACTGGAACGACGACGCGATCAACGTGCAGGAGTCGGCCACCAACATCTGGATCGACCACAACAGCTTCACCAACGGGTACGACGGCGCGGTCGACATCAAGCGCGGCTCGGACTTCGTCACCGTGTCGTGGAACCGGGTCTTCAGCCACGACAAGAACATGCTGCTCGGCCACAGCGACGACAACGCCAGCCAGGACGTCGGTCACCTGCGGGTGAGCTATCACCACAACTGGTTCGACGGCAGCAACCAGCGCAACCCCCGGGTGCGCTTCGGCAACCCGGTGCACGTGTACAACAACTACTACCGGGCCAACGGTGGCTACGGCGTCGCGTCCACCGAGAACGCCGGTGTGCTCGTCGAGGGCAACTACTTCGAGAACGTCGACGACCCGTACCACCTCGGTGAGGGTGACTCCGGGCCTGGCAGCCTGGTCGCCCGCAACAACCACTTCGTCAACTCGCCCACGGGCCAGACCGGCGGCAGCGTGGCCGGCATCCCGTACTCCTACCAGCTGGACACCGCGAGCAACGTCAAGTCCATCGTGACGGCGGGCGCCGGCGTCGGCCGGATCACCGTCTGAGCGCAGCGGTAAGAGGAAGGGCCCCTTGTCCAAGGGGCCCTTCCGTAGCTCAGTGGGTGGCGCAGCCCGCGGTGGGCGCGGCCGCGACCGGCGGCGCGCCGATCGTCGGCAGACCCAGCAACACCCCGGGGGTACGCGGGGATCGTCCCGCCTCGGCCGCGTCACCGGCCCGGGTCCGTCGGTGCGCCACCGGCGCCCCGTCGGCGTTGAGGTGATGCGGCGCGGCGTACGTGATCGTGGTGTGCACGATGTCTCCCGGCCGGATCTGGCCGGCCATCGACTCCGTGCCGGGGGCCTCGGTCGCGAAGTGCACCAGCCGACCGTCGCGGGCCCGACCGGACATCCGGCCGGTCCGCTCGTCCTTGCGCCCTTCGCCGACCGCGACGAGCACCTCGACGGTCTCCCCCACCAGTCGCTTGTTCTCCGCCCAGGTGATCTCCTCGACGCATGCCACCAGCCGCTCGTAGCGCTCCTGCACGACCTGCTTGGGCAGTTGGTCGTCCATCGTCGCGGCGGGGGTGCCGGGACGCTTCGAATACTGGAAGGTGAAGGCCGAGGAGAACCGGGCCTCGCGGACCACGTCCAGCGTGCGCTGGAAGTCGGCCTCGGTCTCGCCGGGGAAGCCGACGATGATGTCGGTGGTGATCGCCGCGTCCGGCATCGCTGCCCGGACCTTCTCGATGATCCCCAGGTAGCGCTCGGAGCGGTAGGACCGGCGCATCGCCCGGAGCACGTCGTCGGAGCCGGACTGCAACGGCATGTGCAGCGAGTGGCAGACGTTCGGTGTCTCGGCCATCGCGGCGATCACGTCGTCGGTGAAGTCCTTCGGGTGCGGGCTGGTGAACCGGACCCGCTCCAGCCCGTCGATGTCACCACAGGCGCGCAGCAGCTTGCCGAACGCGTACCGGTCACCGAACTCGACGCCGTAGGAGTTGACGTTCTGCCCGAGCAGGGTCACCTCCAGTACGCCCTCGTCGACCAGGGCGCGCACCTCGGAGAGGATGTCGCCGGGACGGCGGTCCTTCTCCTTGCCGCGCAGCGCGGGCACGATGCAGAAGGTGCAGGTGTTGTTGCAGCCCACCGAGATCGACACCCAGCCGGCGTACGTGGACTCGCGGCGGGCGGGCAGCGTGGAGGGGAAGACGTCGAGGGACTCGAGGATCTCCACCTCGGCGGCGGCGTTGTGCCGGGCCCGCTCGAGCAGCACCGGCAGCGCACCGATGTTGTGGGTGCCGAAGACCACGTCCACCCAGGGCGCCTTGCGGACGATCTCACCCCGGTCCTTCTGGGCCAGGCAGCCGCCGACCGCGATCTGCATCCCGGGGTGCTTGTCCTTCACCGGGCGCAGACGACCGAGGTTGCCGTAGAGCCGGTTGTCCGCATTCTCCCGCACCGCGCAGGTGTTGAAGACGACGATGTCCGGGGAGTCGTCGGCCGGCACCGCGCGCACGTAGCCAGCCTGTTCGAGCAGGCCGGAGATGCGCTCAGAATCGTGCACGTTCATCTGGCAGCCGTACGTCACGACGTTGTAGGTCCTAGCCACCCTCTTGGTGCCCCTTCCCCTCGGGCTACCAGGGTAGCGGCCCGTTTGACGACCCCAACCCACCGGCATTGACCCGGCGGCCCATGGCGGGCATCCACGACGGGCAGTACGCTGCACAACAAGGATGTGTTCTGGGCGATTTCGGGGGCTTTGCACTCGGCGCCGACGATGCGCGGCTCCGTTCACGGGGGAGCACATGACGACCCGCGGGAGGCCAACCGTGACGCGACAAGATGCGGCACAGCGCACCGTCACGACCCCGGACGGCCGGCACCTCGCAGTGGAGACCTCCGGCGCACCGGACGGGCCCGCGGTCTTCCTGCTGCACGGCACCCCGGGCAGCCGCAGCGGCCCCCGGCCCCGGGGCATCGTCGTCTACCGCCTCGGCGTGCACCTCGTCTGCTACGACCGACCCGGTTACGGCGACTCCCACCGGCACGAGGGTCGGCGGGTGGCCGACGCCGCGGCCGACGTGGCGGCGATCGCCGACGACCTCGGCATCGAGCGGTTCGCGGTGGTGGGCCGATCCGGCGGAGGGCCGCACGCCCTGGCCTGTGCGGCGCTGCTGCCCGACCGGGTCACCCGGGCCGCCGTGCTGGTGGGGCTCGCACCGGCCGGCGCACCCGACCTCGACTGGTACGCCGGGATGGCCGAGACGAACGTGGAGGACTACGGGCAGGCCGACGAGGACCTGACCGAGCTGACGCTCAACCTGAAGGTCCGCGCGGAAGAGGCCCGGAAGGACCCGATGACGCTGCTGGACTTCCTCCGCCCCCAGTTGCCCGAGGCGGACATCCGAGTGGTCGACGACATCGCGATCCGCCGCCTGCTGACCGACATGTACTCCGAGGCGTTGCGGCACGGCCCCGAGGGCTGGATCGACGATGTGCTGGCGATTCGGCGGGGCTGGGGGTTCGACCTCGGCACCATCCGCGCGGAGGTCCGACTCTGGCACGGCGAGCAGGACCGCTTCTCCCCGGTGGAGCACTCCCGTTGGCTCGCCGCACGAATCTCACGCGCCGAGGTCCAGGTGCAGCCCGGCGCCGCGCACTTCGGGGCGGTGGAGATCCTGCCGCAGACCCTGACCTGGCTGGCCAACCCGGAGCTGGCGACCAGCCCGCGACACTGAGATCCAAGACGTGAACGAGCAGCCCGGCGGGCGGGTCAAACGCCCCACCCACCCGCCGGACCGCCCTTGATCAGATCGTGTGCGGGTCGATCACGCGGACGACGAACCGCCGTTCGCGCAGGGTCTGCACGGTCGGGTGCTCGTGGCCGATCACCTCGGCCAGCCGCTCCGCCACCGCGCCGACGTCCTCGGCGGGAGCGCCGTCGCCGGCCCGCCTCGACACCAGGGCGAGATCGCCGAGGCAGCGCAGCGTGTCCGGGTGGTCCGCGCCGATCACCGCGGACAGCCGGCCGGCGGTCTCCCGCAGCCGGTCCCGTGCCGACTCCCAGTCGCCCTCCTCGGCGAGGCACACCGCCTGGTTCACCTCCGCCGCGAGCGTGTGCGGGTGGTCGGGGCCGAGCACCTTGCGCAACTCTCCGGCAGCCCGGGCAGCCGATGCACGCGACTCCGACCTGCGGCCGAGCGCACGCTCGGCGGCGGAGATGTTGCTCAACGTCGCCAGGGTGTGCGGGTGCTCCGGGCCGAGCCGGAGTTCCTCCTCGTACGCCTGGATCACGGCGGTCATCTCGGTAAACGCCCGGCCCGCGTCGCCAACGGCCAGCAGATTCGCCGCCCGGCTCGACCGGCACGCCACCGTGTCCGGGTTGTCCGGTCCGAAGAGTTCGTCGAACTTCCGGTAGGCCGCCTCGAACATCGGCGCCGCCTCGCCCGCCCGGCCGGCGCTGCGCATCGACACCGCCAGGTTGACCTGGGCACTGAGGCTTCTACCGTCGTCGGGCCCGAGCACCTCGCAGTACGAGTCGTACACGGTGCGCAGCAGGGTGGCCGACCTCTCGTACTCGCCGGCTTCCCGCAGGTCGCTGCCCAGGCGGACGGCGGAGACGAGGGTGTACGGGTTGGTGGGGCCGAGCACCAGCCGCCGCCGCTGGTGCACCTCGTCGTCCCAGCGGCGGGCCGACCGGTAGTCGCCGACCAGCCGGTACGAGACGGCGAGGTTGTTGGCCGCACTCAACGTCCGTGGGTGGTCCTCACCGAACACCTGAAGCCACGAGGCGTAGGTGGACCGGTCCCGATCCAGCGCTTCGGCGTAGCGGCCGAGCGCCCGCAGGTCGCCGCCGAGGCTGCCGGCGGTCATCAGGCTGTGCGGGTGCAGCGGGCCCAGCAGCCGACGCTGCTCCGCCAGCACCGCCTCGTCCAGGTCCCGGGCCTCTTCGAACCGGCCCAGGCTGCGCAGGATGTTCGCCCGGTTGAACCGCAGGTGCAGCAACTGTCGACCGAGCGCCGTCGCGTCGGCCTCGTCCTGTGTGTCGCCGAGCCGGGCGGACCAGGTGTCGTCCACCTCCTGGCTGAACCCGTCGGCCTGGTCCAGGCCACCGCGTTGCCACAGATAGCGGACGCGGTCGATCAGCAGCTGACACACCGACTCGTCCGGGCAGGTCAGCGCCTCGGAGACCTCCAGGTGCGGCCAGAGCATGCGCAGCCGGGCCCAGGTGGTCGGGTCGTCCACGTCACCGCGGGGCCGGGACGCGGCCAGCACCAGGTGCACCTGGTGTCGGGCGGCGTTGATCTCGTCATCGGTCATCCGGTCGCGTACCACCGCCTGCAGCAGCCGGTGCACCTGGACCCGCCCGCCCTGGACGTCCAGTTTCAGCAGCGCCAACCGGTTGATCTGCTGGACCAGGGCACCGCGCACGAGCCGCTCCGACACCGACGGGTCGAACGGCACGAGAGCTGCCGCCATCTCGTCGCTGTAGACGAGTTCGAGTGCGATCTCCGGGGCCAGCACCGAGCAGAGCTGCAACAGCCGGTACGCGGCAGGCGCCTGGTCGAGCAGCCGGTTCAGCGACAGGTCCCAGGTGGCCTCCACCGACAGCGCGCTGGGGCCGTGTCGTTCGATCTGCCGCAGGTAGTCGGCGACCGACGTGCCGGTGTCGGCGAGCCACGCGCCCGCCGCCGCCACCGCGATCGGCAGATCGCCGAGCGCCTCGGCCACGCGGTCGGCCTCCTCGGCGCTGATCGTGGGCACCCGCTGGGCGAGGTGCGCGACACTCTCGGTGCGGTCGAAGACATCCACCTGGATCGGGTTCGCCCGGTCCCCCCAGGCCCGGTTGCGGGAGGTCAGCAGGACGTGCCCGGGGCCCTGTGGCAGGAAGGGTTCGATCTGGTCGAGCTCTTCGGCGTTGTCGAGGACGACGAGCCACCGCTCGTACGGCTCGCCCCGACTCAGCACCTGCAGTACCGACCGGACCGTGTCGGGCAGGGTTGGCCCGGCGAGGATGCCGAGGCGACCGGCGAGGTCGGCGAGGGCGGTGTCGACGAACTGCGGCGGGTCCGCCACGATCCACCACACCACGTCGTACGCGGCCTTGTACCGGTGCACGTACTCCAGGGCCACCTGGGTCTTACCGACACCGCCCATGCCCTGCAGGGCGACCGGCAGCACCACCGCGCTGCCCCCGCTCTGCAACTGCGCGCGCAGCCGTGCCAGGTCGTCCTCCCGGCCGGTGAAGCGGGCGTTCCGGTTGGGCGCGTTGAAGATCAACGGCTCGGCGCCGGGATAGCGGGAACTCCCACCCGCCGGGCCGTCCGCCGACGACGGCACTGGCCGGCCGACCAGCCGCAACACCCGCTCCACGGCGGTCGCGGCGCTCACGTTGACCAGGTTGGTGGAGCTCTGGGAAGGGAACTCGGCCAGCGGGCGCAGGTCGGCGACGTACACGGCGAGGGCCGTGGAGCCGGTGCTCGTGTCGCGGTCGGGCAGACCGCCCGACGGCGTCGCCACGTAGGCCGGCGACACTACGGTCAGCGTGCGCGGGGCAGGCGTACCGGCGGACCCGACGGCGGCGGTGGGGTCCACCACCCGCAGCCCGGCCGAGCTGAGCACCCGCTCCAGCCACTCGGCCCAGATGGCGTCCTCCGGCGCGCACCGGAGCACGATCTGGTCGTCGATCGCCTCGGTACGCCGCCGGAAGCGGGCCTTGCCCCGCTCCCGCACCGACTCGTCCATCACCGGCAGCGCGGTCACCGCACCGTCGGTGAGGATCCCGGTCAACGTCTCGAACGCGGCCAGCAGCGACGTCGGCGAGCCGGGCGGGTCACCGAACGTCGCCAGTGTCTCCTCGTACGCGTAGAACGGCCGGTACGGGACCTCGACCGCCGCCCAGTATCGCCGCCGTTCCGCCTCGGTCATGCCCGCCGGCAAGCCGGCGAACCGGCGCATGGCCAGCAGGCGACCCGCCTCGGCCCGTTCCTTCTCGGCCTGGTCCACCCGCATCGGCACCGGCAGGACCCGGATGTCGCGCCGGCGGTACCGGTCCCGCACCGAGTGCGCCACCCGGGCCGCCCCGTCGATGCCCTGGTCGCTGAGCGTGAAGCAGTCGACCAGGGTGTCCGGCAGGTGCAGGGTGCAGATGTCGGCGACGTCGCTCAACCCCGTCCGGCTGTCGATCAGGGTGAAGTCGTACTGGCGCTTCATGTCCGCCCGCAGCGCCTCGAAGAACTGCGCACCGCCCAGCCGGTTGTAGAAGTTGTCCCAGTCCAGCCCGCTCACGGACACGGCGTAGTCGCTGTTCTGCCGGCCGGCGGAGAGGAAGTCGAGGCCGCCGCCGTCCGGGAAGTTCCAGCGCAGCGAGAACGCGTGCCGCCCGACCCGGGCGTACTGCTCCATCCAGCGATCCGGCCGGTCGTCGACCCGGGTGGTCTCCCACTCGTAGTCGCGGATCATGTCGATCACGCCGCTGGTGCCCTGGATCGCCTCGGCGTCGAGGAACGGGTGGAAGAAGCGGTGCAGGCCGGGTGACTCGAGGTCCCAGTCGGCGACGAGGACCCGCCGGCCGCTGGCCGCGAGGATCCAGGCGACGTTGGCCAGCGCCATCGTCCGACCCGTCCCACCCTTGAACGAGTAGAAGGTGACGACCTGACCTTCGCGATCGTTGTTCATCGGTTTTCTCCGTGGGTACGCGGTGGGGCCGGATCATCAGGCGTGGACGCGGGGTCGGGCGTACCGGTCGGGCCGGCGGCGGACAGGCCGTCCCGCAGGCTCGGCACCGGCTCCGGCGGTGGTTCGAAGGGGACGACCGGGCCGTATTTCAGGAACTGGCGGCGGGCCTCGGTGACCAGCGCCGGCATCAGGTCGACGAACTCCGGCATGCTGCAGGCACGCTTCACCTGGGGCAGACCGGCGTCGTGCAGCACCTGCGTCACCTCGGTCGCCCACCGGGTCGCGTCCTGGGTGTCCTCCTCGTCGGTGACCACCAGGGGAACGACCCACTCCCGCAGACCGTGCAGCATGCGGGCGAGGCCTTCGGGCCCATCCGGGGTCGCCGCTATCCACGGGTCGACCAGCAGCACGGCCGGTCGACGATCGAGCAGCCCGGCGGCCTGCGCGAAATCTTCCGTGCGGGCGGACAGCCCGAGACGCTCGGCGGTGCTCACCGCGTACTCGGCCGCGGGCAACTCCTGGCTGCGCCCGTACGGCCGCCAGAGCCGGCCGTTGGCGGCGTAGCCGGCGGGGTCGCGGTCGGCCGGGAGGCGGTCCTGGGTCGGGGCCAGGACGGCGACGACGAAGTCCGGGTCGGTCGGCGCCGGGCGGGCGACCTCGTCGAGGCCGGGCGCCCGGGACGGGCCCAGCGGTCGCCGCTCGGCGATGTGCACGATCTGACCGGCCAGGCGGCTCAGCAGCAGCTCGTACTGCTCCCGGTAGGAGGCGAGCATGCAGAACGCGCGTAGGCCGTCCTCGGCGTACTCCGGGACGTCCCGACCCAGGTCCAGTGCGCCGTCCAACTCCGGATGGGCCTCCCACGGAGGGAACGGGATCCACAGCACCGGGATGAGATGGCCGGCGGCGGTCCGGGCCGGCTTGGCGGCGGCCAACCGTGCCCGGAAGGACTCCTGCTCCCCCAGTGCCCACGGACGGCTGAAGTAGCCGGGTGAGTAGAGCGGGACGAAGACCTCGGCGTCACCGAGTGCCTCGGCGAGAGCGGCCTTCCAGTCCGCGCCCAACGGGATGTGCTGGTCGAAGAAGCCGATGCGCATCCCGGCCACCGGTCGCGCCTGGCGCCGCACCGCGTCGGACAGATCGGTGAAGAACTGGCCGACCCAGACGTCGGCGTCGGCCCGCGCTCCCGGCGCCGGCGCCGAGTGGGCATAGCTGAGGAAGAAGTACGTCCCGCGCGCCGCCGGTCGACGCCGGTCCGCCGGCGGGCTCATCCCGGCTCCTCAGCGAACCGGTTGCACAGCTCGTCCGCGCTCTCCGGCACCCAGGGCTCCACCAGGTACGACCGGTGGATGGCCACGATCCGCTGTGCGAGCCGCCAGACCACCGCCCGGTACGCGTTCTCCCACTGCATGGTCAGCAAGCCATAGACCCCATCCCGCTGGTAGTGCACCGCGATGTCGGGATCCGGCACGGCGGTCGGGGAGAACCGTTGGATGTCGCGGAGCACCCGGGGCAGTGCGGCGCCGTTCGTCGGCGACCAGGTGACCGGCACGATCGCCGTCTCGTGGGCCGAGGCGGAGCTGTGCCGCGGGACGATCCGTCGGCGGGAGAAGGCGTCCCATTCCCGGCCACACCACTCGCTGCCGAGCAGCGCGCTGGACACCAGCGGGACGAAGACCTGGCAGGTGCCGGCGGCCTCGAGGAGCTCCGGACTCCAGCGCTCCCCGCCCGCGATGGAGCTGTCCAGGAAGCCCGCGTCGACCCCGGTCACCGGGCCGACCAGCTCGCTGACGTGGACGGAGAGGTCCTCGAAGAACCGGGAAACATATTCGGCGGGCTTGCCGGTGGCCCGACGGACCGGCGCTCTCGAATAGCTGAGGAAGAAGAGCGGCGCGCGCGTTCGGGAGGGTGCGTCCACTGTGCTCACCGCAGCCCCTCCGCCCTCCCCACGCGGCCGGAACATCAGCGTAGACCCCGCGTCAACGTCGCGCCGCCAATCGGTTCGCCGTGAACCAGCCGACCGCGAAGTCCACAGTGGCGCGCGCCGGCAGCAGGCGAGCGTCTGCCCGACCGACCCGACCGTGTGCGACGAACGGCGCGTCGTCGAGCGCGGCACCCACCGTGGGGAAGTCGCCGTCGTCGAGGTCGAGACCGCGGAAGTCGAGGCGGACCCGGCGCCCCTCGACGAGCCGGAAGCAGCGGTAGTCGCGCTCGGGCGGCGGCACCGGCAGCCGGTACTCGGCCAGGTGCAGGGCGCTGCACGCCTCGTACCCGAGACCGAGCAGCAGGATCTGCCCGTCCGCCGCGTAGAGGCCGCCCACCGGTGAGCGTTCTCCGAGGTGGCAGGTGAGCTCGTGACCGCTGGTGAGCTGCCCGGCCCGAGGGCCGAGCGCGGCGAACGAGGTCTGCGGATGATCACTGCGTACGGCGCCGGGGGCGCAGCGGACGTACTCGGCGAGCGCACCCATCCGCTGGGAGGGGGTGGTCCGGCGGTCCCAGCCCGGCAACGCCGCCTCGTACCGGTCGCGCTGAGCCCGGTCCATGCCGGCGGTGGCCGCCAGGTGGGTCCGCGAGGTTGTCGAGTTGCCGTCGGTGTGTGTGGGCACCAGCAGCGTGCCGGCAGGGCCGAGGACGTCCCGCAGTGCGCCGGCGAGGGTCGCTGGTCCGTGCTCCAGCGGGCCCAACCGCCGCAGGCCGCAGTGCACCACGAGGCACGCGCCCGGGCGGACGCCCAGCGTCCGCAGGTCGTCGGCGAGGCGAGGACGGCCCAGAGTGGGCGGATGCCGCTCATCCGGACCCGACACAGGTCTCCTCCAGGGCGTGCCGCAACTGGCCGACGAACCGCTCACCCGCCTCGGTGAGCGACCGGCTGGCCAGCAGCGCGTCGACGCCATCCCGGGTCCACGCCAGGTAACGGGCGGCGTGCGCTGACGCATCCGCATGGTCGGTGGCCGCTCGGGCCCGCCACACCTGGGTAACCGCCAGGTGGGCGTACACCCCCTGGAGCACACCCTCGGGCGGCCGCGGGTCGGGGCGCCAGGGCACCCGGATTGGCGTGCCCTGACCTGGCTGGACGAGGTCGTACTGGTCGAGCACGGCACCGAGCTTCGCGTGCTGCCACTCGTGCACGAGCAGCACCGCCATCGCCTCCGGATCGGGATCGGGGGTGACCGCGACCGCGCCGAACGCCTGCCGGGCGGTCGCGCTCCGCAATGGTCTCGCCGGGTCGGGCGCCAGCGGCACGACCGCACGCAGACCGCCGTCGAGCGCCGCCGCGTGCGCCGGCACGTCCCGGTGCACGACCCGCCAGGCCTCGGCCAGGGTACGGCCCAACGCCTGCGCCGCCGGGGTCTCCAGGCGGGGGGCCACCCGCTGGCCGTAGCAGTCCCGGTACGGATCGCAGTCCTCGAGAAGCAACCGGCCGCCGGGCACCGGCACGCCGCGAGTCGGTCGCCAGCCGGCCGACGGCGGTGCCATCGGGTCGAGGAGGACCGTCTGCTCGGCCGACCCAGCACGGACCCGGAACCCACCCGGCAGGACGCTCACCTCGGCGCTCTTCCCCGGGTCGGGCAGCGCCAGGCTGCCGAGCGTGGGCAACATGATCGCGTTGGCCCGCACGGGAACGTTGAGCGTGGTCGAGAGGCCCGCCCGGAGGGCCGCGGTGACGGCGAGGGCCGGCAGCGGGTCGGCGGCCTCGCCCTCGTTGAAGCGGGCCGACGAGACGAGGCGATGCACCAGCCAGGGCCGCACGAAGGGGTGTTCCAGGATCGCCCGGAGTGCCTCCGGCGCCTCCTGGTCGAGGTGAGCGAGCACCTCCCAGGCTGCCGCGGAGCCAACCTCGTCGCGGCAGGCCGTCAGCAGCACCCGCACCCTGGCGAACTGGTCGTCAGCGAGCCGGGTGAGAGTCTGCGTCGACCCGTGCCCGGTCGCCAGGTCGTCCAGCAGTTCGACGACGGGCGGAGCGACCCACCCGCTCGGCGCGGGCGGGGCTGGCGGCGGGTACGCGTTCACGGTGTCGATCAGGCGGAGCAGGTCGGCGCAGTACACCGACGGGTTGTCGAAGCCGGAGCCGGTGCGCCAGCGGTGGGCGTACAGGCCGCCGCCGCACTGGTCGACCACCGGGCAGGCCCGGCAGGTCGCGCAGAGCCCGGCCATGCCCTCCTGTCGGACGGCGACCCCGGGGTGCCGGGCCACGTCGTCCACCGAATGCCCGAACACGTCGAACCCGGTGCCGGCGGCCCCGTGGTACGCGGTCTTCAGCGAGTCGACCTGCTCCCAACTGCCGTCCGCCTCGATCACGAGCACGTCGGCCGGCGCGAGGCCGAACGCCTCGGTGCCGCCGCCACCCGGCCGCAGCGCCTCGAACAGCCGGATCGACATGGGGCGCCCGTCGTCCACCCACCGCCGGTGCAGCCGCCCCAGCCAGTCGGCGTACGGGGTGGGCCCGGGGCGCAGCGGGGGGTGGTCCCAGGTGGCGTGTGGCAGCAGCAGGTCCACCCGGGGAGGGCTCTCGGCCAGCAGCGCCTCGTACACCCGGTCGGGATCGTTGCGGACGTCGATCGTGCAGAGGATGCCGGCGTAGCTGGCGCGGTGCTCCGGCTGCCGGAGCAGGGCCAGGGCTCGCCGGACGTGGTCATGGCTGCTGCCGCCGTGGGCGAAGATCCGGTGCCGGTCGTTGGCGGCACGGTCGCCGTCGAACGAGACGCCTACCTGCACCTCGTGGTCGACGAACAGCCGGCACAGCTCCTCGTCGAGCAGCACGCCGTTGGTCTGCATCCGCAGGTCGAGCCGCGTCGACGGCGTGATCGCCGCCCGCAGCTCGGCCAGCACCTCGCGCAGGCCCGCAGCGCCCAGCAGCAGCGGCTCACCCCCGTGCAGCACCACGTGCACGACCGGCAACCCGTGCTCGCGGGCGTGCTCGGCGATGCGCTGCGCGGCGGCTCGGACCGTGGCCGGTGGCATCCGCACCGGTCGGCCCCGCCAGGTCTGGTCGGCGTGCTGGTAGACGTAGCAGTGGTCGCAGCTGAGGTCGCAGCGGCTGTGCACCTTCAGCACGAACTGGCTGATCCGCCGGCAGGGTCCGCCCACTCCGGGTGGACCGCACCGGCAGGCCATCGCTCAGATGGACGAGTTGAAGGCGGCGACGGGCACGCTGCCGGACGGGGCGGAATCGTTCGCCACGACGCGCCTGCGAACCGCCTCGATCAGATCGGCGTGCTCGACGGCGATCCGCTGCAACGGGGTGTGCAGGCTGCGGGTGAGGTTGTCTGGGTCAGGACGGGGTGAGCGGGTGGGGGCATGGTCCACAATGAGTCTCCGGGGGCGCGGGCGCTGGGAGCGCGAGCGGCAGCAATTGCTCGAAAGGCTCTCGTCCGTGACCAGGATAGACAAATATCGACCCAGTGTCACCGTCGGTACAGTTGCCTGCACCCCGGGTGCCGACAGAGGAGGAGCGCACATGTGCCGGAGCATCAAGACGCTGCGTGAGCCGTTCACCCCGCAGGTAACCGACGCGGACGTCGAGGCGGCCGCGTTGCAGTACGTCCGGAAGATCTCTGGCTTCCGGGCGCCCGCCGCACACAACGCCGCCGCGTTCGACGCCGCGGTGGCCGCCGTGGCCGAAGCGACGCGCGACCTGCTCGATCAACTGGTGGTGCGGGGTGCCGGATCGGGCACCACGGACCGGCAGGCCGCCACCGCGTCCAGCTGATCGGCAGCAGCGCTCGACTCACCGGCGCGGGACCGGCCGGGCCTGACCCGTGCAGGGTCAGGCCGCGGCGAGCGCCGGGGCGATCGTGTCGGGCGCCCAACGCGAGCGGTGGCACTGCGACCAGCCCCGGCAACCCGGGTCGCCCAGGGTGCAGAGCCGTCGCCTGCTGAGTACCTCACCGTCGTCGGTGTCCCGCACGTCGAAGTGCACCGGACGGACCGTGCCGTCCGGGGCGACGAGCAGGTGCCGGCCCGCGTCGAGCGTGTCGTCGCGCAACAGGCAGTTGCGGCCCAGCAGTCGAGCGAGCGCGGCGATGCTCGCGTGCTCGGGAAGCCGCTCGGGAACCCCGTAGCAGTCCACGACCGTCGCGAACTCGCCCGGCGCCTGCCAGACGTCACACACCACCGCGTACGCCGGCAGCCGGGCCGGGTCGGCCACCGCCAGCGGCATCACCACCCGACCAAGCGCCTCGGCCAGCGCAGGGTAGACCTCCACGGGTCGTACCCCGTCGATTCTCCAGTTCCACAGCTCGGTCATTCCGCCTCCTCGCTGCGTTCGTCCCACCGGCCTCCGGATCGGGCCTTACACACGATGGTGGGGGGCATTTGACCCCAGCCGGGGGCAAGTTACCGGTCTGTGACCATTCCGGGCAAAATTTCCCTGAGCAACGTTGCTCGGAGTAGCGGGAAGGTGACAGTTTATCGGCTATGGTGCGCCGACCGCACCACCGCCGCCGCGTGTCCTCGCGTTCGCAACCGCCCTCCGACCGGTCGCCGGGCGGCGGTCAGCGCAACACGACCAGGTGCTCGCTGCGGGGCAGCAACTCACCCACCACGGGCGCGCCGGGCACCTCGCCGGCGACCAGCAGACCGCCGGAGGTCTGCGCGTCGGCCAGCAGCAACCGCTCGTCCTCGCCCGCGGCTCCGAAATCGGTCCACGGGGTGACCCACTGCAGGTTGCGCTGGCTGCCGCCGCTGACGTACCCGTCGCGCAGCGCCTCTCGCGCACCGGCCAGGTACGGCACCCGGGCGGTGTCGATGGCCACCGTGAGCTGGCTGGCCCGGGCCAACTTCGAGGCGTGCCCGAGCAACCCGAACCCGGTCACGTCGGTGCCACAGCGGATGCCGGCCGCGACCGCCGCGCGAGCGGCATCCCGGTTGAGGGCGCTCATCGTGGCCACCGCCTCCGGGAAGCTCTCACCGGTGGACTTGTGCCGGGTGTTCAGCACACCCACACCGAGCGGCTTCGTCAGCGACAACGGCACCCCGGCCCGCCCGGCGTCGAGAGTGATCAACTCTTCCGGTCGGACCGTGCCGGTGACCGCGAGGCCGTACTTCGGGCCGTCGTCGTCCACGCTGTGCCCGCCGGCCAGATGACAGCCGGCCTCCCGGGCCACGTCCTGGCCGCCGCGCAGGACCTCACCGGCCAACTCCATCGGCAGTACGTCGCGCGGCCAGCAGAGCAGGTTGAGGGCCACCAGCGGGGTGCCGCCCATCGCGTACACGTCGGACAGCGCGTTGGCCGCGGCGATCCGACCCCAGTCGTACGCGTCGTCGACCACCGGGGTGAAGAAGTCGGCGGTGCTGACCAGGCCGGTCCGCTCATCCAGGCGCACCACCGCCGCGTCATCGCCGTGGTCCAATCCGACCAGCAGCTCGGCGGTGCCGGTGGCCGGGCCGAGGCCCGACACCATGATCTCCAGCTCCCCCGGCGGGATCTTGCAGGCGCAGCCACCGCCGCGGGCGTAACGGGTCAGGCGTACGGGTTCGGTCATCCCTCCATGATCTCGACAACACACCACGATCGCCACCGTCCCGGCTCGCACAGTGACCGGAATCGGACGCGCGACGACGATCGTGACCGGTGTTACCGCTCCGTGACCCGCTGAGTTGCATTCCGCCACATCACGCCGCCTACAGTGGCCGCACCGGGGGTCAACCGACCCCGATCCGGGAGACGACAGGGGACGGTGGACGACGTGACGACGGGCGAACCGCTCATCGTGCTGGACGCGGTCAACAAGTGGTTCGGGCCGCTGCACGTGCTGGACGACGTCTCGCTGTCGGTCGGCCGGGGCGAGGTGGTCGTGGTGATCGGCCCGTCCGGCTCCGGCAAATCGACGCTGTGCCGCGCCATCAACCGACTGGAACCAATCAACTCGGGCACCATCACCTTCGACGGCCAGCCACTGCCGGCCGAGGGCAAGCCCCTCGCGAAGCTGCGCAGCGAGGTGGGCATGGTGTTCCAGTCCTTCAACCTCTTCGCCCACAAGACCATCCTGGAGAACGTCACCCTCGGCCCGATCAAGGTCCGCAAGGAGAAGCCGGCCGCCGCCCGCGAGCGCGGCCTGGCCCTGCTCGACCGGGTCGGCATCGCCAACCAGGCGGACAAGTTCCCGGCCCAGCTCTCCGGCGGCCAGCAGCAGCGGGTGGCCATCGCCCGGGCACTGGCCATGCAGCCCAAGGCGATGCTCTTCGACGAGCCCACCAGCGCACTGGACCCGGAGATGGTCGGCGAGGTGCTCGACGTGATGACCTCGCTGGCCAGCGACGGCATGACGATGGTCGTGGTCACCCACGAGATGGGCTTCGCCCGGCACGCCGCGAACCGGGTCATCTTCATGGCCGACGGGCAGTTGGTCGAGGATGCCCCGCCTGCGGAGTTCTTCGCCAACCCGCGCAGCGAGCGAGCCCGGGACTTCCTCTCCAAGATCCTCACGCACTAGGCGTCCGTAGTGGAGCGCGCCGTACTCGGTGGGCTCCGTTGAAGAAGGAGAAGAGTATGCGTATCAAGCGCGTTGCGGCAGTCGCCGCGGTCGCCGCTCTGGCGCTCGGCCTCACCGCCTGTGGTGGCGACGACGGCGGGGAGGGCACCGGCGCTGGCAGCAAGTCCTTCACCGCCGGCAGCACCATGGAGAAGCTGAACAAGGCCCAGAAGATCAAGGTCGGCACCAAGTTCGACCAGCCCGGCTTCGGCCTGAAGGGTCTGTCCGGCAAGCCGGAGGGCTTCGACGTCGAGATCGCCAAGATCATCGTCAAGGAGCTCGGCATCCCCGAGGACAAGATCGAGTGGGTGGAAGCCCCCTCGAAGGTCCGCGAGGACGTGATCGTCAACGGCACGGTCGACCTGGTCGCCGCGACCTACACGATCAACGACAAGCGCAAGGAGCGGATCGCCTTCGCGGGCCCGTACTACGAGGCCGGCCAGAACATCCTGGTCAAGAAGGACGACACCACCATCACCGGCCCGGACTCGTTCAAGGACGGCACCAAGAAGGTCTGCTCGGTCACCGGCTCCACCCCGGCCGAGACGATCAAGCAGTACGTCAAGGACGTCGGCTCCCAGCTGGTGCTCTTCGACACCTACGACAAGTGCCGGGACGCCCTCAAGGGTGGCCAGGTCAACGCCGTGACCACGGACAACGTGATCCTGCTCGGCTACATCGCCAAGGACGAGGCCTCCTTCAAGCTGGCTGGCACCAACTTCACCAAGGAGCCGTACGGCATCGGGGTGAAGAAGGAGGACGCCGACTTCCGCAGCTTCGTCAACGACACGCTGGACAAGGCGGTCGCCGACGGCAGCTGGAAGAAGGCCTGGGACGACACCGCCGGCAAGTTCGGCGCGGAACTGGGCTCGGCGCCCACCATCAACCGCTACTGATCTGATCCTTCGATCTGGAGGGTGGGGAGGAACACCGACCCGTGAACGTGCTCATCGACAAGTTCGACGTCTTTGCGGGTGGTTTCTGGCTCACCCTCCAGCTCTGCCTACTCGCCGCGATCGGCGCCCTCATCCTGGGCGCCATCGTGGCGGTACTCCGCATCTCCCCGGTGCCGCCGCTGCGCGCTCTCGGCACCAGTTACGTGAACGTCTTCCGCAACATGCCGCTGACGGTGGTCATGTTCTTCGCCGCGTTCGGTCTGCCGGCGCTCGGCTCCAACGCGGACTTCCTCCGCATCCCGGTGGTCGACTCGCTGTTCAAACGACTCGGCACCGACCTACCGTATTTCCGGTTCGCGTTGATCGCCCTGGTGCTCTACACCGCCGCGTTCGTCTGCGAGGCGCTGCGGTCCGGGGTGAACGCGGTGCCCGCCGGTCAGGCGGAAGCCGCGCGGTCGCTGGGGCTGACCTTCGGGCAGAACCTGCGCTACGTGGTGCTGCCGCAGTCCTGGAAGGCCTCGATCGTGCCGCTCGGCTCGGTGATCATCGCAATGATCAAGAACTCGGCGCTGGCCGGCTTCTTCGGGGTGGTCGGCGACCTGTCGGCCAGTGCTGATCAGCTCACCGGGGCCGAGGGCTACGCCTTCGTCCCGGTCGCCATCGGCATCTCGATCGGCTACCTGATCATGACGGTGCCGCTCGGCGCCCTGCTGGACCGGATCGAGAAGCGACAGGCGGTGGCCCGATGAGTCAGCAGACCAGCGTCCTCTACGACGTCCCCGGGCCTCGGCAGCGGCGGATCACGCTGATCAGCAGCATCGTCGCCGGGCTGGTCCTGCTCGTCGGGGCGTACTTCCTGATCTACCGGCCGTTGGACGACAAGGGCCAGCTCTCCATGGAGCTGTGGGGCCCGTTGATCGACCCCTCCAACGAGAACTTCTCCCAGGTGTGGGACCGGATCGGCCTCGGTTTCAAGAACACCCTGATCGCGGCGGCGCTGGCCATCGTGGCGTCGCTGATCCTGGGCACACTGCTCGCCGTGCTGCGGATCCAGCTCAAGAGCCTGACCCGGCTCCGGTTCACCGGTATGGCGACGCCGCTGGCGTACCTGCTGCGCGGGCTGAGCACCCTGCTCTCGGCGCTCACCCGCGTCTGCGTCGAGGTGTTCCGCGGCCTGCCCGTCGTGCTCACCATCTTCTTCGTGGCCCGAGGCTTCCCCGAGTTCGGCCTCTACCTCGACAACCTCTGGTATCTGATCATCGGCCTCACCATCTACAACTCGGTGGTGATCGGCGAGATCCTCCGCTCCGGTATGGAGGGACTGCCGGGCGGCCAGGCCGAGGCCGCCGCCGCCATCGGGCTGTCCCCGGCACAGAGCACCCGGATGATCCTGCTGCCGCAGGCCTTCCGGATCATGCTGCCGGCACTGATCAGTCAGCTGGTCGTGGTGCTCAAGGACACCTCGCTGGGGTTCATCATCAGCTACGAGGAGACCCTGAACATCGGCAAGCAGATCATCGGCGTGCTGGGCAACCCGATCCAGGTCTACGTCGTGATCGCCGTGCTCTTCATCGTGGTGAACTACTCGCTGTCGAAGCTCGCCCAGTACGTGCAGCGGCGGCTCGCCAAGGGCCGCAAGACCGCCGGCACCCCGGCACAGAACCCGCCGCCCGCGGCACTGATGTCCCAGGCCGAGGGCACCGGGGGCATCTGACCCTCAGCTCGCAGCAGAAGGGCCAGCCCGGTGTCCGGGCTGGCCCTTCTCGCTTCGGTCACAGACTGGCTGGCCCAAACGTCGGTCGGGCGGGTGCGAAGGTCTAGCGGGCGATCTCGGTGACCCGGGACTCGCGGACCACGGTGACCCGGATCTGACCCGGGTAGGTCAGCTCCTCCTCGATCTGCTTGGCCACGTCCCGGGCCAGCACGGCCGCCCCGATGTCGTCCACGTCGTCCGGCTTGACCATCACCCGGATCTCCCGACCGGCCTGCATGGCGAAGACCTTGTCCACGCCGAGCTTGCTGGCCGCGATCTCCTCGATCCGCTCCAGGCGCTTGACGTACGCCTCCAGGCTTTCCCGACGCGCGCCCGGCCGACCGCCGGAGCAGGCGTCCGAGGCCTGGGTGAGCACGGCTTCGATGGTCTGCGGCGGCACCTCGTTGTGGTGCGCCTCGATGGCGTGCACCACGTCCTCGTGCTCGCCGTACTTACGGGCCAGGTCCGCGCCGATGATGGCGTGGCTGCCCTCCACCTCGTGGGTGAGCGCCTTGCCGATGTCGTGCAGGAACGCCGACCGCTTGATGATGGGCACATCCAGCCGCAGCTCGGCGGCCATGATGCCGGCGATGTGCGCGGTCTCGACCAGGTGCTTGAGCACGTTCTGCCCGTACGAGGTGCGGTAGCGCAGGCGGCCGAGCAGGGTCACCAACTCCGGGTGGATCTCGGTGATGCCGACCTCGACCAGGGCATCCTCGGCGGCGCGGAGGCAGAGCTCCTCCACCTCCTGCCGGGCCAGGTCGTAGACCTCCTCGATCCGGTGCGGGTGGATCCGCCCGTCCAGGACCAGCTTCTCCAGGGTCAGCCGCCCCACCTCGCGGCGGACCGGGTCGAAGCAGGAGAGCAGCACCGCCTCGGGGGTGTCGTCGATGATCAGGTTGACGCCGGTCACCGACTCGAAGGCGCGGATGTTGCGCCCCTCCCGGCCGATGATCCGCCCCTTCATCTCGTCACCGGGGAGGTGCAGGACGCTGACCACGCTCTCCGCGGTCTGCTCGCTGGCGACCCGCTGGATCGCGTCCACCACGATGTGTCGGGCCCGCTGCTCGGCGGTGCTGCGCGCGTCGGACTCGATGTCGCGCACCAACAGCGCCGCCTCCCGCTTGGCGGACGTCTCGATCGCCTCGACCAACTCCAGCCTGGCCGCGTCGGCGGTGAGCCCGGCGACCCGCTCCAACTCCCGACGGCGCAACTCCTCCGACTCGGTGAGCTCGGCCTCCCGCTGGGCGAGCGTGGACTCCCGGGCCGCGAGAGCCGCACGCGCCTCGGTGAGCTGCCGCTCCCGCTCGGCGAACCGCTCCACCTCCTCGGTGTGCATCCGCTCCCGCTCGTCCATCCGGGCCGCCCGACGCTCCACCTCCGCAGCCTGCTCCCGGGTGGTGGCGGCGAGCACCGCGACCTCCCGCTCGCCGCTGCGCCGGGCCGTCGTCCGCAACTGCTCGGCGTCCGCCTCGGCCTGGTTGTGGGCACGCTCCAGGACGGTGTCCGCCTCGGCGCGGGCGTCGTCGAGCACCCGGCGCGCCTCGGCGCGGGCGGCCTTCGCCTCGGCCTTCGCCGCCGCCGCCTCGGTACGCGCTGCCGCCGCCGCGGACTTCGCCACGTCGATCGTGCTGTTCGCCTCGTCGGCCGCGTTGCGAAGGGCGGCCAGCGACTGCTCCTGGCGATCCTTCTCGGCGATGAAGGCGGGATCCTCCGGGGCCGGCGCAGCGCCCATGCGGCGCAGCGTCCGAATGCCAACCAGCACGGCCCCGATCACCACCACGGCGAGGACGAGGACGGCCGCGAGGAGCACGACGTCGAAGGCGTTCATGCCGGGACCGAGTCGGGTCTACCGGTGAACCTGTGCCGCCGCCCCGCCATGGCCGCCTCCCCTAACGTCGAGACCGCAGCGACCGTGCCGAGGGCACACTCCTGCGGCTGTGGACGCCCGACCGGAGCGGCTGGCCATGGGTAGCTCTCTCCGCCGGCGGTGCCCGCGGGCAACGTCGGCGACCGGGTGCAGTTGTCGCGGCGTTCCGGACCGGCCTGTCCGGATCTGCCGCCAAAGGCCGGGAGTCGGCCAAAGTGATGCTGTTCTGTTACGCGATCTATGTTGTGCGCTTAGCCTGCGCTGGTCGGGCAATGTGAGCCTGTATGGCGAGGCTAGGTCGCCGGGGGTGCTCTGGTCAAGGACTCATGATCAAACCCCCCGAACGGAGCGAAGTTGCACGGTCACTGAAAGCTGATGTCGTGCCGGACACCGGCGGACAAACACGGCGAGCCGACGGCTCGGATACGGATGTCGTACCTGTTCAGCGACGGCGACACCATGCCCAAAGGCGACTTTGTGACAACCACGACCCCAGCACCCGCGAACGTGCCGCACCCCACCCCGGCAAGATCGCGCTAGATCCTGGAAGTCGTGGCTTCAGCGCCGCGACGTTGCCCCTGGATCCTGGATCGAGCGTGATCATCCGTCCGGTGTCCACGCCGATGCGCGTGTGGACAGACTCCACGCCGCCGGGGGATTGTCGACCTTCTGCTCCGCCCGTACGTTCCGCGCATGATGCGGAAGGTGCTCCTCTTCGGGGTCGTGCTGGTGCTCTCGTTCGGCGTCGTGGTGGCCCTCGGCAACCAGCGGTCGAGCACCGGCGCGGGCGACACCACCCGGGCGGGCGACACGACCCGGCTCGACCCGGGTGAGCGGACCACCACCGAGGATGGCCGGGTGAGCTTCACCGCGCCGAAGGGTTGGACGGCACGCCCGTGCCTCCCCCTCGCCAGAGCGGGCTGTGTCCAGCTCTCGCCCAGGGGCGCGGCCGAGGGCGACACCGTCTCGGTGATGGTGACTCCGGCCAACCCGGTCGAGGGCACACCGATGGACCTGCTGCTGGTCGACGACCCGGCGCTGATGGTGCAGGACCCGTCGATCGAACGGCTCACGCTGGACGGCGCGAAGGTCGTCCGGATGGACATGTCCAACGTCCCCACCGGTCCCTGGTCGGACGGTGCGGCGCTGCCGGGTGTCGCGGACGTGATGGTCTTCGGCATCATGCCGGGCAGCACCGACCAGCTCTTGATCGACTGCCGGCACGACCGGCTGGCGGTGGAGATGCGGGCGGGCTGCGACCTGCTCGTGGAGAGCCTGCGCTTTCCCCGCTGAGCCGACGTCAGCCGCTGCGCCCGCCGCTCAGAAACGCCTTCACCATCGGGCCCACGCCTCCACCGGGCCGCTCAACCCTACGAGCGGTTGTCGCGGTCCAGCTCGCCCTCGGCGTCGGCGAGCGCGTCGGCGTCTATCTGCTCCGCGAACTCGGCGGCCTCGGCGCTCTGCGCGGCCAGCGCGTCCTTCACGGCCCGGATCGCCACGCCGGGCGGGTAACCCTTGCGGGCCAGCATGCCCACCAGCCGCCGGAAGATCGCGTCAGGCTCACCTCGGGCGGTGCGGAGCTTGCGCTCCACGAGGCCACGGGCGGTGTCCGCCTCGGTCTCCTCGTCCAGCTCGCCCAGCGCCTCGGTGGCCACCTCGCCGTCCACGCCCTTTCGGCGCAGCTCGTTGGCGAGCGCCCGGCGAGCCAGGCCACGCCCGGCGTGCCGGCTGGACACCCAGGCCCGGGCGAACGCCGCGTCGTCGATGATGCCGACCTCGTCATACCGGTCGAGCACCTCGGCCGAGATCTCCTCGGAGATGCCCCGCTTGGCCAACGCCCCGGCCAGCTCGGCCCGAGTGCGTGGCCGGACGGCGAGCTGGCGCAGGCAGATCTCGCGGGCGACCTCCGACTCGTCACGAGGCGGTGCCGGGGACTCGACGGCGTCGGCCTCCGCGGACCGGCCCCGGCCGCCCCGCCGAGGGCGAGGCGGCTCGCTGGCGTCGCCCGTACGGGGCGGACTGGCATCCCAGCCCCGCCCCGTACGGGCGCGTCGTCCTGCCATGGGTCAGCGACCGGTCAGAAGTCGACCGGCGGCAACTCCGGGCCACCGGCGGCGTCACTCGCGCCGACCCCGACGCCGAGCTTCTCCAGGATCTTCTTCTCGATCTCGGCGGCCACGTCCGGGTTTTCCTTCAGGAACTCCCGGGCCTTCTCCTTGCCCTGGCCGAGCTGGTCACCGTCGTACGTGTACCAGGCGCCGGACTTGCGGATGATCGCCTGCTCCACGCCGACGTCGATCAGCGAGCCCTCACGCGAGATGCCCTTGCCGTACATGATGTCGAACTCGGCCTGCTTGAACGGCGCGGCGACCTTGTTCTTCACGACCTTGACCCGGGTGCGGTTACCGACCACGTCGGTGCCGTCCTTGAGGCTCTCGATGCGTCGCACGTCGAGCCGGACCGAGGCGTAGAACTTCAGCGCCCGACCACCGGTCGTGGTCTCCGGGCTGCCGAACATGACACCGATCTTTTCCCGCAGCTGGTTGATGAAGATCGCCGTGGTGCCGGTGTTGCTGAGCACACCGGTGATCTTCCGCAGGGCCTGGCTCATCAGCCGGGCCTGGAGGCCCACGTGGCTGTCGCCCATCTCGCCCTCGATCTCGGCGCGCGGCACCAGGGCCGCCACCGAGTCGATCACGATGATGTCCAGAGCGCCGGAGCGGATCAGCATGTCCGCGATCTCCAGCGCCTGCTCGCCGGTGTCGGGCTGCGAGACCAGCATCGCGTCGGTGTCGACGCCGAGGGCCTTCGCGTACTCCGGGTCGAGCGCGTGCTCGGCGTCGATGAAGGCGGCGATGCCGCCGTTGCGCTGGGCGTTGGCCACCGCGTGCAGTGCCACCGTGGTCTTACCGCTGGACTCGGGACCGTAGATCTCGACCACCCGGCCGCGCGGCAGGCCGCCAATGCCCAGCGCCACGTCAAGGGCGATGGAGCCGGTCGGAATGATGGCGGTCTGGATGACCGGCCGGTCACCCAGTCGCATCACCGAGCCCTTGCCGAATTGCTTGTCAATCTGAGCGAGAGCAAGGTCGAGTGCCTTCTCCCGGTCAGGCCCTGCTGCCATGGTTGCCACCCCTGCCTTCGCCGGCGTCTTTGCTGAGCTTCGCGTCACGCGGACACGCTAGGCGCTGGGTCCGACAGAAAACCAGCCGACGGGCCGCGAGCTGTGGACGAGCACCCCGCTGTGGACAATAGCCGAACAGGTGTACGACTCGACAAGCGACACGCGGAAGCGGCGAAAAGGCTGCTCAGCGTAGTCGAGCGGGCACTCGATCGGGGTACGCGGCACAGACCGCCCTCCACACGACATGCGTCTGCTCCCCCGACGCCAGTGCCTGCTCGATGGTCCGTCCGCCGAGCTGCGACAGCACCTGGTCGCGGGCGATGCTGGCCGCGTAGCCGGGCCCGAACGCCTCGTCCAGGCGCGTCCAGAAGTCGGTCAGCCGCACGGTGATCAGCCCTCCTCGTCCGGTGCCCCGGTCGGCACCGGGCGCAACGCTAGCGCCACCAGGGGCACCACCGCGACCGCCGCGAGCAGGGTGAGCACGGGATAACCGGCGAACTGCATGACAAACCCGCTGACCACGGCGGCACCGGCCCCGGCCAGGCCCATGATCAGATCGGACAACCCCTGGACGCTCGGCCGCACACCCGCCGGCACCGACTCGGACAGCAGCGTCGAGCCGGCCACCATCGTCCCCGACCAGCCCAGCCCGAGCAGGACCAGACCCACCGAGAGCCGGGGTGTGTGGTGCCCGGCGGTGCCGGCCACCGCGCAGGCGGCCAGCAGCAGCCCGACCCCACCGAGGATCACCGCCCGCCGGCCGAGCCGGTCGGTGAGCCAGCCGACCACCGGGGAGAACGCGTACATGCCGGCGATGTGCAGACTCAGCACGATGCCGACCAGCCGCAACACGTCGGCGTCGGCGTGCGACTCACCGAGCCGGACCGGGGTCATCGCCATCACCGCCACCATCACCAGGTGGCCCACCGCCACGGCGGCGATGCCGAGCCGGGCAGCGGGCAGCCCGCGTACCACCGACCAGGCCGCACGCATCCCGGCGCCGCGCGGCGCGCCCACCCCGACCGGCGCGGCGGCGGGCGCACCGCCGGCCGGGCCGCCGTCCGCCGGCGCGTCGGCGGCAAGCGGCCGGTCGACAGCCGGCGCGTTGGCCGCCGCGAGCCGCCGCGCGGTGAGCAGCGGGTCGGGCCGGAGCAACCCGAGGAGTACGACGGCAGCCAGCGCGAACGCGACCGAGCTGAACGCGAACGGGCCGGCCAGCGCGGGCAGCCCCCAGCCGGTGGTGACCCGGTCCGCCAGCGCGGCGAAGTTCGGGGCGGCCACCGCACCGATGGTGGTGGCCCAGACGATCAGGGAGAGCTGCCGCCCCCGGCGGGCCGGCTCGGCGAGATCCACAGCCGTGTAGCGGGCCTGCAGGTTCGCGGCGGTGCCCCCGCCGAAGAGGAGCATGCCGAGGAAGAGCAGTGGCACCCAGCGGGTGGCCGCGGCCAGCACCACGAGCACGCCGCCGACGGCACCGACCGCGTACGCCACCACCAGGCCCGGTCGCCGGCCGTTCCGCGCCATGATCCGGGTGACCGGGACGGCGAGCAGCGCCGCGCCGACCACCCCGGCGCTCTGTGCCACGCCGGCCATCGCGGTGCCGGCGACCCGTGCGGCGAGCAGCGCTCCGACGGAGAGGCCGATGGTCACGCCGATGCCGCCGATGATCTGGGTGGTGAAGAGCAGCCGCAGGGTGCGGCGCTGGATCGACGCGACGTCGGGTCGGGCGGTGGTGCGCGGCGCGGTCAGGTCGGTGGCCATCGGCGCTCCTCACGACGGGGGGGTGACCCATCCTCGCGCACTCACGCCGACCAGCGGCAGTGGGTTTCACCCCGGTAGGGCAGGCACCTCCGGACGTCGTTCACTCACGCGGTCCCGGTGGGTTGGGCGCGGCGAGCAGGTGCGTCAACCGGCGGATCCGGGTCAGGGTGAACGCGGCGACGGCCACGCTGACCACGGCGACGGCACTGAAGATCACCGCGAAGCCCTCGTTGTCGGCGCCGAGCAGAGCGAGCAGGACCAGACCGAGGGACACGCCCATGATGAACAGCAGTGCCGCCCAGGTGGCCCGCCGCTGTCCTGCCAGGTACGCGGGCAGGTCGGCCCGTGCCGCGTCGTCCTCGGGCACGGTGCCGGTGCGTAGTGCATACCCGTCGGGATCCCGCCGCACGTCACCCACGACCCGCTGGCCCAGGTAGACCGAGGGGCCGATCCAGACGACGCTCAGGGCGGCGTTCAGCACGGCCTCGACAAGGGACTCCTGCCGGTCGAAGAGCCAGCGCACCGGCAGCCCGATCAGCAGCGTCATCGGCACCCAGTAGACGGCCATTATCTGCAGCCCGGTCGCCCGCTCGACGAATCGCTTCCATCCCCGACGCCCGGTGGCCTCGGCGGACTCCCCGGCCCGCCGCGCTTCGCTGTTCACGTCCATCGATCCTCGTTACCCAGCGGCGACCACTGCGAAATCCCCGGCGGACCGTCGATCCTGGACAGATCCTGACGTCAGTCGCGTAGGGCGCGGGTGACGACGGCGAGGTCGGTGACCAGCCCCTCGTACGCCTTGTCCTGGTCGTCGGCGCGCAGCACCGCGGACGGATGGATGGTGGCCAGCAGCCGAGCCGTCGGCGCATCGGCCCGCTGCCCGGAGTCGTCCACCGGCACCCGCCGGAAGTCCTCCGGGTGCTGGGCCGCCTCCGGCCAGAGCAGCAGTTCGCCGCGTTGCCGGGTGACCCGGAAGGACGGGCCGAGCAGCGCCTTGGCGGCAGTCGCGCCGAGCACCACCACGATCTCCGGACGCAGCCGGGCGAACTCGGCGACCAACCAGGGTCGGCAGGCGGTGATGTGCACCTGGTCCGGGGTCTGGTGGATGCGTCGCCTGCCGCGCAGCTCGAAGCGGAAGTGCTTGACGGCGTTCGTGAGGTAGAGCTCGGCCGGGTCCAGCCCCGCGTCATCGACCGCGCGGCGCAGCAGCCTTCCGGCGGGGCCGACGAAGGGCAGCCCTTTTTGATCTTCCATGTCGCCGGGCTGCTCGCCGACCAGCACCACCCGGGCACTCTCGTCGCCCCTGCCGAAGACCGTCTGCGAGGCGTCCCGGTACAGCTCACAGCCCCGACAGCCGCCGGCCGCGGTGCGCAGGTCGTCGATGGTGTCGGCGTCGGACGGGATGAACCGCTGGGCGCCTACGGCGCTCCCGGTCTGCTCGGCCATACCGACTGTTATATACCTGTTCGATGCTCAGTGCCGGGTACGCCCCGGCGCGGTGCCGAACGCTGCCCCGCGTCAGTACCCGTTACCGCCGCCGTCCCCACCGGACGCGATCGCGATCAGCACGATGATGATGATGATCACCGCCACCGCCACCGCGATCCAGACACCCTTGCGCGAACCACCTGAAGCCATGACCCCACCTCCGGCGCCCGCATACCCATCGCGTCCGCCCCGAATCCTCGCGATCTTGCACTTTCTGCCCCGACTTATCGGCCATAGCGGGCATATCAACGACACAAAGTGCAAGATCGCGGGTGGGGTTGGGGGTTAGGTGGGGAAGCCTCGGGGTGGGGTGGGGTTTTCGGCCTGGGCCAGCGCTGCCGCGAGGGGGGCTAGATCCTCTGCGCCCAGGGGGCTGACGGTGATGCGGAGGGCTGGTGGCGCGGCGATCCGGTAGAGGGCGCCGGGGGCCACCGCCCAGCCGGCATCGCGCAGCGCGGTGACCGTGCTGGTCTCGTCCGCGACCGGCAGCCAGATGTTGATGCCGCTGCGGCCGTGAGCGGTCAGGCCGTGCTCGGCCAGCGCGGTCAGCAGCCCGTTGCGCCGCTGCTCGTAGCTCTGCGCCGCCCGCTGCACCAACTCGGTGACCGTCGGGTCCTGCCAGAGGGCGAGGACCAGCCGCTGCAGCACGGTGGAGACCCAACCGGCGCCGACCCGCGTACGGCCGGTCACCCGGGCCACCGTGGTCTCGTCGCCGACCAGCACCGCCATCCGCAGGTCCGGGCCGAAGGGCTTGCTCACCGAGCGGACGAAGGCCCAGCTCCCGGTCGCCCCAGCCAGCGGGTGCAGGGGTACGCGGGCCAGCTCCGCGGCGTGGTCGTCCTCGATCAACAGCAGGTCCCGCCGGCCGGCGAGCAGCGCCCGCAGCGCCTCGGCGCGGGCGGCCGAGACGGCGGCGCCGGTCGGGTTCTGCGCCCGGCTGGTGACCACCAGCGCCCGTGCTCCGGCGTCGAGCGCGGCGGCCACCCCGGCGACCAGCGGCCCCTCGTCGTCGAGCGGTACGCCGATCGGGCGCAGCCCCAGCGCGGCGACCAGGTCGAGCAGGTTGGCCCAGCCCGGGTCCTCCACCGCCACCGCGTCTCCGGGGCGCAGGTGTGCGCCGAGCAGCCGCTCGATGCCGTCCAGCGCGCCGCCGGTGAGGGTGAGCTCCCCCGCCGGTACGCCGTCAGCGCTCAGCCGGGCGCGGGCCACCTCGGCCAACTCGGGCAGCACCCCGGCGTCGGAGTAGCCGATCGACGGGCCGGTCTCGGCGGCGAGCGCCGCCAGGTGCGGGCCGAGCGGGGGGAGCAGTCGACGATCGGGCTCACCCCGGGACAGGTCTCGGGCACCGGGCAACGGTGGGGGACGCAGCGCGGAGCGGCGAGCGGCGACCGGAGGGCGGGGGCGTACCCGGGTGCCGTGCCGGCCGGCCGTGGCGAGCAGGCCGCGCTGACGCAGCTCCTGATAGGCGCGGGCCACGGTGGCGGGGCTGACGCCCAGCTCGGCGGCGAGTGCCCGCACGGGCGGCAGGGCGGCCCCTGGCGACAGTGCGCCCGTACGGATGCCCGACTCGATGCTGGCCGAAATCTCGACGGCCGTCGTACCGGTGAACTGATAGCGTGCTGACACAAACAAGAGATTGTACTAGAACAAAGGGGCGAGCATGTACCCACCCACCGCCCGGACCACACCGAACCGGTCGCGCGACAAGATGAGCTACGACCGGGCCGCCGCCCACGCGGTGCTCGACGAGGCGTACGACTGTGCGCTCAGCTTCACCGTCGACGGCCAGCCACGGGTGCTGCCCACCCTGCACGTCCGCATCGGCGACACGCTCTACCTGCACGGCTCCACCGGCAGCCGTCCGCTGCTCGCGGCCCGGGGCGACGGGCTGCCGGTCTGCGTCGCGGTGACCCTGCTCGACGGGCTGGTCTACGCCCGCTCCCAGTTCCACCACAGCGCCAACTACCGCTCCGTCGTCGCGCTCGGCACCGCCCGACTGGTCACCGACGAGCAGGAGAAGATCGCCATGCTCACCGCGCTGGTCGAGAAGGTCGGCGCGGGACGCAGCACGGACACCCGCCCACCCAGCCGACGCGAGCTGGCCGAGACCGCCGTGCTGGCGCTGCCACTGCACGAGGTGTCGGTCCGTGCCCGCACCGGCGGGGTCCGCGAGGACGAGGCCGACCTGCACCTGCCGCACTGGGCCGGCGTGCTGCCGCTGCGGCTGACCGCCGGGGCACCCGAGCCGGACGCCGGGGTCACCGCACCGCTGCCCGCGTTCCTGCGAACGGCCCGCACTCCCTGGCACGAACCGGTGTCGCTGCACGGCGCGCAGGTCCGGCTGGAACCGTTGGAGTTGGCGCACGCCGACGAGCTGCACGCCGCCACGGCGGACGCGGAGGTGTGGCGGCACCTCAGCGACGCGCTGCCCACCGCCCCCGCCGGGACCGCCGAGGTCATCGGCACCGCCCTGGCCGCCCAGCACCGTGGCGAACGGGTGGCCTGGGTGCAGCGGTGCGCCGCGACCGGGGCGGTGGTCGGCAGCACGTCCTACTACGACATCGACCCGCAGCGACGGTCGGTGGCGATCGGGCACACCTTCCTCGGCCGACCCTGGTGGCGCACCGGGATCAACACCGAGGCGAAGCTGCTGCTGCTCAGCAGGGCCTTCGACGACCTGGGCGCGGTCCGGGTGGTGTGGCACACCGACATCCGCAACGTTCGCTCCCAGGCCGCCATCGAACGCCTCGGCGCGACCCGGGAAGGGGTGCTCCGGATGCACCGGCAGCGCCCGGACGGCTCCTGGCGCGACACCGTGCAGTACGCGATGACCGTCGATGAGTGGCCGAACGCACAGGTCAGGCTGCGAGAAATGCTTCGTCGGACCGCATCGGTGGCGTGATGATGGCGGGCGTGCTGGGAATCACCGACATCTGGACGTACGTGCTGGGCACCGTGGCCATCATCCTGCTGCCCGGGCCGAACTCACTCTTCGTGCTCTCCACCGCGGCCAAACGGGGCGTCAGGGTCGGCTATCGGGCCGCCGGTGGCGTGTTCGTCGGCGACGGGGTGCTGATGTTCCTCTCCGCCGCCGGAGTGGCGTCGCTGCTCAAGGCGTACCCGCCGTTGTTCCTGGTGATCAAGTACGCCGGTGCCGCGTACCTCGGTTATGTCGGGGTGACCATGCTGCTCGGCGCCGCGCGGCGCTGGCGCGACCGCAACGACCCGTCTACGCCGCGGCTCATCGACGCCGCGGAGCCGGCGGCGATGCGCAGCCCGTTCCGCAAGGCGCTGGTGATCAGCCTGCTGAATCCGAAGGCGATCCTCTTCTTCATCTCGTTCTTCATCCAGTTCGTCGACCCCGGCTACGCCTGGCCGGCGTTGTCGTTCCTGCTGCTCGGACTGATCGCCCAGCTGACCAGCGCGCTCTACCTGACCGCGTTGATCTTCGCGGGCACCTTCCTGGCCACGCAGTTCCGCCGACGCCGCCGACTGGCCGCAGGTGCCACCACGGCGGTAGCCGCCCTCTTCCTGGCCTTCAGCCTCAAGCTGGCCACAGCCAGCGCCGGCTAACCCCCGGCCGCGCCGCACCGCCCCGCGCTGGCCCGCCCCGCCCGCCCCCATGCTGCGCGCGATCTTGCACTTACTGTCGCCAAAATGCCCAGCTTGGGCGAATTGCCGGGGCAGAAAGTGCAAGATCGCGCGCGGGGCGCGGGGCGCGGGGCGGGTCGGTCAGGTGCCGTCGCCGCCGGAGCCGCCGCCACCTACGCCGGCGCTGCCGGCGGTGCCGCCGAGGCCGTAGCCGGGCTGGACCGGCTCGTCGGGGTGGCGACTGACATGGGCGGACCCCGCGATCTGCGCGGACCAGTCGGCGTGCGCGGCAGCGGCCGCGTGCCGGTTGATCGCCTGGCGTATCCAGCCGTCCACGGTGGCGACCCAGTCCCGCCGATCCGTGTCCGCATGCCAGATCCGGAACCGGCTGATGCTCTGGTGGGTGATCCCGGCGAGCGCCAGCCGACGATCCATCCAGAGGATCGCCTCCATGCCAACCGAGTTGGTCACGAAGATCACCTCCAGCTCGGTGATCGGGCCGGCGTAGAGCGGCCCCACCCAGTACCCCCAGCGCTGGTGCAGTGGCAGGGTGTGCTCCACCCCGGGCAACCCGCCCTCCTGCAACCCGGCCTGACGAATCATGAAACCCAGCGTGCCCAGCGCCGCCAGCACGTGCTGCTGGGTGGGGATCGGGTGCACGAAGACCGGCACCATGGCGCCCTGGTCGAGATCGGGGTCGACGGACACCTCGGTACGCAGACCCATCCGCAGGCTCAGCAGCGGCACCCCGCCGAAAATGGTCAGCGGGGTCTCCCACGGCAGTGGCAACGCGAAGTCGACCGCCCGACGCCGACCGGCCGGTACGACGAACCGGCCGGCGATCGGCAGTTGGTGGAACTGCACGAGTCGCCGGGCGGCGGCCGGGTCATCCGGCTCGACCGTGGTGACGAGGCCGAGCCGGATGTGTCGAACCAGCACATCCTCCGGCCCGGCGGCGAGGGTGACCCGCCCCGGCAGGCGCAGGCCCGGCCGGGTGCTCGGGTTGGGCAGCGTGGTCTGCACGGAAAGTCCCGTCGAGCCGGACTCCCGGGACACCCCCGTCAGCCGCACCGCGCGCCCCTTCCCGGGACAGGGCCCCGGCGGCCCCGCACCAGCCGCGCCTACCCCGTCGAGCCGACCTCAAGCCCGCAGCGCCGACCCGGCCGCACCGCGCGCTGACCCGGCCGCACCTCGTCGGCGCGGCCGGGTCGGCAGCTCAGCGCAACCGCCGCCCGCGCGGCACCGTGTCGGTCTCGTCGTCGAACTCGCCGATGACCTCCTCCAGGAGGTCCTCCAGGGCCACGAAGCCGATCGGCCGAGCCGGGCCACCGCCGTTGCGCACCAGCGCGAGCTGCGACTGCCGGGCCCGCATCGCTGCCACCGCCTCGGTGACCGAGGACGTCGCGGGCAGGGTGAACGCGGGCGTCATCAGTGCCCCGGCGGTGGCGACACGGCCGGTGGTGACCACCCGCACCGCCTCCCGGACGTGCACGAGGCCGCAGACGTCGCCCGCCTCGTCCAGCACCGCCAACCGGGACCGACCGCTGTCCCGGCTGATCTCTTCGATCCGCTCGGCCGGGTCGTCCCGCTGGACGGTGACCATGGTGGCGAACGGCTCCATCACCTGCGCCACGGACGTGCCCTGCAACTCCAGCATGCTGGTCAGCAACTGGTGCTGCTCGGCGCCGAGCAGCCCGTGCTCACGGGACTGCTCCAGCAGGATCCGCAGCTCGTCCGGGCCGTGCACCTGGGCGAGCTGATCCTGCTGGTTCACCCCGACCAGCCGCAGGATCGCGTTGGCCAGGGCGTTGAGCGCGGAGAGCACCGGTCGGGACACCCGGGCGAACCCGCGGAACGGCAGCGCGAGCAACGTCGCCGAGCGCTCCGCGTCGGTGATCGCCCACGACTTCGGCGCCATCTCCCCCACCACCAGGTGCAGGAAGGTGACCACCCCGAGGGCGAAGACCAGGGCGATCAGGTGACTGGCCGCGTCCGGCAGGCCCACCGCGTGCAGCAGCGGGCTGAGCAGGTGCTCGATCGCCGGCTCGGCCAACGCGCCGAGACCCAGGGTGCACAGCGTGATGCCGAGCTGTGCGCCGGCCAACATCAGCGACAGCTCGCGGACGCCGTCCAGCGCGGCGCGTGCCGCCCGACCACCTGCAGCCGCCGCCTGCTCGAGGCGGTACCGCTTGCTGGCCACCAGAGCGAACTCGGCGGCCACGAAGAACCCGTTCAGCGCCAGCAGGATCACCGAGCTGAACAGCGCGATCCCGGGGCTCACGCGCTCACCCCCGGTTTGGTCAGCTGCAGCCGTACCGAGTCGGCCACGTGCCGATCCACGGCCAGCACCTCGACCAACGCCCGAGGTTCCGCCTCGTTGTCCTCGCCGTCCGCCCCCTCGGGCAGCAGGCTGATCTCCAGCCGGTCACCGACCTCCGGCACCCGGCCCAGCTCCCGCATCACCAACCCGGACAGGGTGTCGTACTCCGGCGCCTCGGGCAGCGCGATCCCGGTGCTGTCGGCGACCTCGTCGATCCGCCAGCGGGCCGGCACCACCCAGGACCCGTCGTCCTGCCGGGCCGGCGCCCGATCGGGCGGGTCGTCCTCGTCCCGGATCGGGCCCACCAGCTCCTCGGCGATGTCCTCCAGCGTGATCACGCCGGCGAAGCCGCCGTACTCGTCGACCACGCAGGCCATCTGCCGGTGCCCGGACCGCAGGCGGTCGAGCACCGTGGGCAGGGGCAACGTCTCCGGTACGAGCAGCGGCGGCACGGCCACCTCACTCACCGGCGTGGTTGCCCGCTTCCCCGGGGGTACGCCGAGCACGTCGGCGATGCCGACGACGCCGAGCAGGTCGTCGACGCCCTCCGCCCCGCGCACCGGGAAGCGGGAGTGGCCGGTGTCGAGCAGCTCGACCACCCGGCTGACCGGCTCGTGCGCCCGTACGGTGTGCACGTCGACCCGGGGCACCATGGCCTCGCCGGCGGTCAGCTCGCGGAAGTCCAGACCTCGGTCGAGCAGCGTGGACATCTCGGCGTCGAGGCTGCCCTCCTCGCGGGACTCGGCGATGATCTGTTCCAGGTCCGCCGGGGTGGCGCCGCTGGGCAGCTCCTCGATCGGCTCGATGCCGATGCGGCGCAGCAGACGCACCGAGGCCCGGTCGAAGAGCCGGATCAGTGGCCCGGCGACGGCCAGGTAGATCAGGGTGGATCGGCTCAGCGCCCGGGCCAGTTGCTCGGCTCGCGCGATGGCCAGGTTCTTCGGAGCGAGCTCACCGAGGACCATCTGCACGACGGTGGCGATGACCAGGGCCAACGCCACCGACAGCGGCAGGCTGACGGCCTCGCTGACGCCGGCCACGCCGAACAGGTCGGCGATGCCACCGCCGAGGTACGGCTCGGCGACGTAACCGACGAGCAGGGCGGTGACGGTGATGCCGAGTTGAGCGCCGGAGAGCATGAAGGAGAGCCGGCTGGTGACGGTCAGGGCCCGGGCGGCGGCCTGATCGCCGTCATCGGCGAGCTGGCGCAGCTTGCCCCGGTCCACGGCGACATAGCCGAACTCCTGCGCCACGAAGTAACCGGTGGCGGCAGTGAGAACGATGATCAGAAGAAGACCAACGACGATCAACACGGGTCGCTCAGGGCTCCCGGGGTCGTCGGTACGGGGATATGCCGGGCACGACCCGGCTGGCTACTGCTGCCCTCCTGGGCAGAAGAGTCGATCATGCCGCTATTTTATCGGCGCTGGCTGGGACTCCGCTGGGGGTGGGCCGAAGGAGCGGAACGTCCGGTTCACCCGCCGCCGACCAGGTCGTCACGCCGGCCCGGCCGACCCACCACCCGGCCCACGTTCGGCCAGCTCATCGGCGTCGAGCAGGCCCCGATCGAGCCGCCCCGAGCGGTACGCGGCCCGCCCGATCATCTGGGCCGCGACCGGCGCGGTCGCCAACTGGAAGACCGCCACCAGCAGGATCATGCCCAGATCCGCCGGGGACCGCAGCCGCAACGCGATGCCCAGCAGCAGCAGGAGCACCCCGAGCACCTGCGGCTTGGTGGCCGCGTGCATCCGGGACAGCGCGTCCGGGAACCGCAGTACGCCGACCCCGGCGGCCAGGCCGAGCAGCGCGCCGGCTATCAGACAAGCGGCGCCCAGCCAGTCCGCGATCGTCGCGATCACTGCTGCTCCCGGACCGCGAAACGGACCAGCGACACCGAGCCCACGAAGCCGAGCAGGGAGAGCACCACCAGCACGGGCAGTGTGGTGGCATGGCGGTTGACCGCCGCCTCGGCGCCCACCGCGCCGATCATGGTGGCGAGCAGCATGTCCGCGGCGATCACCCGGTCCACCAGCGACGGGCCGCGGTAGAGGCGGGCCAGCGCGAGGAGCGCGGTCACCGACAGCAGGACGGTGAGGACGACGGCCAGGAACGTGTTCACGGGCGGTTTCCCCTCTCGGATCGGTCGGTCTCGACGCGGCGCAGTTCAGCGGTGGAGCCCACCGCTCGGACGAGTCGCCGCTCGACGGTGAGGGTGCGTTCCCGGGCCAGGTCCAGGTCCGCCGGCCCGTGGGTGTCCAGCACGTGCAGGTAGAGCGTTCCGGAGTCCCGGTCCACCTCGAGGATCAGCGTGCCCGGCACCAGCGAGACCGCCTCGGCGGTGAGCGCCAGGTTCAGGTCGGTGGGCACCCGCAACTGGACCGCGATGATCGCCCCACGCGGCCGGTAGCCGGGCTGCACGGCGATCCGGGCGACGTGCAGGCTCGCGCTGACCAACTCCACACCGAACCGCGCCGCGAACACCAGCACCCCCCGGGCCCGCAGCCGCCCACCGAAGCTGACCGCCGGCAGCGGGAAGAAGACCAGCACCGCGCCGCCCACCAGCAGACCACCGGCCACGTTCGCCCAGTTGATGTCGCCCCAGAGCAGGTTCCAGACCACCACCAGCCACCCGAGCGCCACCGTCTGGTCCCGCCGGCGCCCGAACCGGCCGCGACCCGACGGGGCGGGCCCAGGAGCATCCCGGGCAGTCTCGGGAGGGCCGGTCACGGCACGCCGCCCGGCAGCACGGCACGGACGTACGGGGTGCGCAGTCGCAGGTCGGCGGCTGCGTCGGCGGTGACGTCGAAGAGCGGACCGGCCAGCACGGTCAGCGCCAGCCCGAAGGCGACCAGTGCCACCGTGGCCCCGACCATCAGCTTCGGCAGCCGGACGGCCGGCTCAATGGTGGCCAGCCGGGGTGCGCGCCAGAAGGCGAGGTTCCACACCCGCGACGCCACGTAGAGGGTGAGCAGGCTGGTCAACGTGCCAGCCGCGACCAGCACCCAGGGCAGCGGCCCGCCGGCCGCCACCCCGGCCTGGAGCAGGCCGAGCTTGCCGAGGAAACCGGAGAACGGCGGCACCCCGGCGAGGTTCATGGCCGGGACGAAGAACAGGACACCGAGCAGCGGCGCCACCCGGGCCAGCCCGCCGACGCGGCGCAGGTCGGTGCTGCCGGCGCGCTCCTCGACCAGCCCGGCCACGAGGAACAGCGTGGTCTGGATGGTGATGTGGTGCACCACGTAGAAGATCGCGCCGGAGAGCCCGGCGGCGGTGCTCAACGCCACACCGAAGATCATGTAGCCGATGTGACTCACCAGCGTGAACGAGAAGAGCCGCTTCAGATCGGACTGCGCCACCGCGCCGAGGATGCCGATCACCATGGTCAGCCCGGCGACGACCATGAGCAGCACGTCGGCCTGTCCACCGGGGAACAGCAACGTCTCGGTGCGGATGATCGCGTAGACGCCGACCTTGGTGAGCAGGCCCGCGAAGACCGCGGTGACCGGGGCCGGCGCGGTGGGATAGCTGTCCGGTAGCCACGCCGACAGCGGGAAGACCGCCGCCTTGATCGCGAAGGCCAGGAGCAACATCAGCTCCAGGGCCAGTCGGACGCCGTCGGGCAGGTCGTCGAGGCGGTGGGCGAGCTGGGCCAGGTTGAGCGTGCCGGTGGCCGCGTACACCAGGCCCACCGCCGTCAGGAAGACCATCGAGGAGAGGATGCTGACCACCACGTACGTCGACCCGGTCCGGATCCGGGTCTCCGTGCCGCCCAGGGTGATCAGCACGAAGCTGGCGGCCAACAGGATCTCGAAGCCGACGAAGAGGTTGAACAGGTCACCGGCGAGGAACGCGTTGGTGACGCCCGCGGTGAGCACCAGGTACGTCGGGTGGAAGATGACCACCGGCGTGGTCTCGCTCGTCTCACTGCGACCCTGCCCGATCGAGTAGAGCAGCACGCAGAGAGTGACCGCCGACGAGACCACCACCATCAGCGCGGCGAGTTGATCGGCGACAAGCACGATGCCGACCGGTGCCGGCCACGCCCCGACCGCCACGACCACCGGCCCGTACCGGTACGCCTGCACCAGCAGCAGCACCGCCACAATGAGGGTTCCGCTCAGGCAGAGCACACTGATGGCCCGCTGCAGCCGAGGCTGCCCCGCCAGCAGCAGCGTCAGCGCCGCACCGAGCAGCGGCACCACCACCGGCAGCGGCACCAGCGCGCTCATCACGCCTCGTCCCCGCGTCGCAGCCGGCGGCGGGCGGGCTCCGGATCGACCTGCTCCGGATCGCCGTTCGGGCCCTCCCCGCCGAGGTCGACGGTGCCCACCTCGTTACGCACGGCCCGGCGGATGATCTGCCGGTCCTCCAGGTCGTCGGGCACCTCGTCGTCGCCGGTCAGATACCAACTCCGGTACGCCACCGCGAGCAGGAACGCGGCCAACCCGAAGGTGATCACGATGGCGGTCAACACCATCGCCTGCGGCAGCGGATCACTCATCCGCTCGACCGGGCCGGTGTCAACGATCGGCGCCCCACCGGGCCGCCCGCCCAGCAGGATCAACAGATTGACCCCGTTACCGAGCAGGATCACCCCGAGCAGGATCCGGGTCAGGCTGCGCTCCAACAGCAGGATCACCCCGCAACCGACCAGCACCGCGACGGCCAGCACCAGCACCAGCGTCGGTCCAGCGCCGCTCGCCGTCATGGTGCCGCCTCCATTCGCGACTGCGGGGCTCGCAACCCCGGCTCACTCCTCGCGCTCATGCCCGCTCGCCCTTGTCGACGGCCAGGCCGCCCGTGGCCGCCCCGGTTGCCTCGATGTGCCGGTCCACCTCGGCCCCGAGACTGCGCAGGATGTCCAGCACCAGCCCGATCACGACCAGGTACACGCCGATGTCGAAGAAGAGCGACGTGACCAGGTGGGTGTCGCCGACCAGCGGCAGGGACCGGTCGACCTTGGCGCTCTCCAAGACCGATCCACCGACCAGCAGCGCCACCACGCCGCTGCCCACCGACACGGCCAGCCCGGCGCCGAGGATCGCACCCGCGCCGATCGGGGCCGCCTCGGTCAACTCGTACCGGCCGCCGGCCAGGTAACGGACCACCAGGGCGAGACCCGCGACCAGGCCTCCGGCGAAACCGCCGCCCGGCGCGTTGTGCCCGGAGAAGAGCAGGAACAGGGAGAACAGCACCACGGTGTGGAAGATCAGCCGGATGACCACCTCCAACACGATCGAGCGCCGCTCCTCGTAGAGGGTGGGGCCGCCGCGCAGCCACACCGGCCGGCCGGGTCGGTTCGCCTGCGTGTCCGACTCCGGCCGGCGCGGTCGCGGCCCGGTCCGGGACCGCTCGAAGATCAGGCTGGCCACCCCGGTCGCCGCCACCACCAGCACCGCCAACTCGCCCATGGTGTCCCAGGCCCGGATGTCGACCAGGGTCACGTTGACCACGTTGCGGCCGTACCCGTGGGCCACCGCCAGATCCGGGAAGGCGGCGGAGATGTCCGGTGCCCGGCGGGCGCCGGCCGCGGTGAGGGCCAGCCCGGCGGCCACCAGACCCACCGCCACCCCGAGCGCCCGGCGGGCCCACCGGCTGCGGCGCAGCGGGCGGGCCGAGAACCGCTCCGGCAGGCGACGCAGCACCAGCACGAAGACCGCGATCGTCGCGGTCTCCACCAGGAACTGGGTGAGCGCCAGGTCCGGTGCTCCATGCAGGACGAACAGCATCGCGGTGCCGTAGCCGGTCATGCCCACCAGCAGCATCGCGGTCAGGCGGCGGCGGGCACCGACCGCCAGCACGGCGGCCACCGCGATGACCAGCACGACCACCGGTTGCAGCAGACTGTCCCAGAGCGGGATCCGAGCCCGCCACGGGCTGGCGGAGAGCATCGCCCCGCCGGGCACCAGCACCAGGGTCACCAGGATGACGCCGAGATACTGCGGCAGGGAGCCGCGCTGGGTCGCCCCGGTGACCTCGATGGCCAGCCGGTCGAACCGACCCACGATCCACTCGTACCCCTGGTTGCCGCCCACCGGCGAACGGAGCCGGGCCAGCACCGGGACGAGCGGCCCGCGCACGGCGAAGAGCAGGCCGCCTCCGCCGAGGGCCAGCACGGACAGGCCGAGCGCCGGGGTCGGTCCGGACCAGAGCGCCAGATGCGCGTCGACCCCACCGAGCAGATCGGCGTACGGGCGCAGCAGGCCGTCCAGCACACTCGCGGCCGGGCCGACGAGCACACCGATCCCGGCGAGCACCGCCGGCGGGACCAGCAGCGCCGCGGCGATCGAGCCCGGCTGGACCGGTGCCACGCCGGCCCGGTCGGCGAACGCGCCCCAGAGGAAGCGGGCGCTGTACGCGACGGTGAGCACCGTCCCGGCGACCAGCCCGGCCAGGAGCACCGGCTGGTCGGTGAACGCCCCGAACACCGCCTCCTTGGCGACGAAGCCGACCAACGGTGGCACGCCGGCCATCGACGCCGCAGCGAGCACCGCGACCACGAACAGGGGCCGGGACCAGTGCCGCAGCCCGGACAGCTCACGCAGGTCACGGGTGCCGGCACCGTGATCGATGATGCCGACGACCAGGAACAACGCCGCCTTGAAGAGGGCGTGCGCCAGCAGCATCGCGGTGCCGGCCAGGGCGGCGTCCGGGGTGCCCGACCCGGTCACCGCGATCAGCAGGCCGAGCTGACTGACCGTCCCATACGCCAGCAGCAGCTTCAGATCGGTCTGCCGCAGCGCGGCCCAGCCGCCGAGCAGCATGGTGGCCACGCCGGCGATCTGCACGACCGGCCGCCACGGGCCTACCGTGGCGAGCACCGGCGCGAGCAACCCGACCAGGTAGACGCCGGCCTTGACCATGGCGGCGGCGTGCAGGTACGCGCTGACCGGCGTGGGCGCCGCCATCGCGACCGGCAGCCAGGAGCTGAACGGCAGCACCGCCGACTTGGACAGCGCGCCGGCCAGGATCAGCAGCACGGCGACCACCAGGTATCCCCCGCCGGGCAGCGGCTGGGCGGCGATCTCCGACCAGCGGTAGGTGCCGGCGTGCTCGCCCAGCAGGATGAACCCGACCAGCATGGCGAGCCCGCCCAGCGTGGTGACGGTCAACGCCTGCGCCGCCGCCCACCGACTGGAGCGCCGCTCGGTGCTGTGCCCGATCAGCAGGTACGAGAAGATCGTGGTCAGCTCCCAGCCGACGTAGAGCAGCAGCAGATCGTCCGCGAAGACCAGGACGAGCATCGCGCCGGCGAAGGCGACCAGGACCGCGGCGAACTGTGCGAGCCCGCTCGAACCGGCGCTGAAGTAGCGGGCGCTGTAGACCAGCACCAGCGCGCCGATGCCGCCGATCAGCAGGGTCATCAGCCAGGACAGGGTGGTGAGCCGCAACGCGATGTCGAGGCCCAACTGCCGGATCCACGGGTACGTCTCGACCACTGCCCCGCCGTCACCGACGGCTGGCGTATGGGCCACCGCCCAGCAGAACGCGGCGGCCGGTGCCAGCGCCAGCGGGTAGCACGCGCGTGGACCCCACCATCGGACGAGCAGAGGCGCAACGAGGGCCGCCACGAGGTGGAGGACGAGCAGTACCAGCACCTGCGCTCCCGATCGAGGTGGCCGACGCCCGGGCAGCGGTGGCGCCTAGCAGCGATCAGACGCCAGTTCGTTGCCCGCCGGGCGGTTTTACCGGAATTCGCCCGCACGTCGGGTGCCCCGAGCCCGAGTCGATCATGGAGTCGTGGTGCCCGTTCAGGTCCATCTCGCCAGCTTTGTCACCCACCACAACTCCATGATCGACCGTGGTGGGGGTGGGCGGAGGGTGCGGGGGTTAGTGCAGGAGGGCGTTGCTGATGGGCTGCGCGTCGTCGCGGGCGGGGCGGTCGCGCGCCAACTCGGCCAGCAGGTCGACACGGCCCAACTGGCGCGCGACCCTGTCGACCACCCGCTCCGCGGCGGCCAGCGACCGCACCGACAGCAGTCGGCCTCGGCTCTCGCGGCGCAGCACGAAGTAATGGACGGCGACGCGGACCTGGCCGCGATCGGCGGCGCTGGCCTGGGCGGTGCACAGAACCAACTCCCGCAGGCAACGGGCGAGGCGTTCGGCGAGCTCGAGCTCGGGACCGTGCAGGCCGCCGCGGAGCGCGGCAAGGTGGCTGTCAACCTTGCGAATCAGCACGTCGGTGCCCGGTTCGACGTTGCGCTGCTCGCCGGCCATCAAATCCCCTCACCCCGGTTCGCGTTGGGAGTGAAGTTACTTTATGTTGCTCCTTAGAAGCAAGCAGTTAAGTGAGACTTAACGTATTAAGCACACTTTTAGCGCTTTTTGCTTTCGTCCGGCACATTCCGCCGGGGGTCGGTCGTGGTTGTCGTACCGGCGGGGCACGATGGACCGGTGACCGGGGCAGACGCAGACGCCGGCGCGGTGCTGGCCGGCTTCGGCCCAGCCACCCGCGCCTGGTTCGAGGCCGCCTTCGCCGCGCCCACCGCCGCACAGACCGGTGCCTGGCGCTCGGTCGCCGCTGGCCGCAACGCCCTCGTGGTGGCGCCCACCGGCTCCGGCAAGACCCTCGCGGCCTTTCTCTGGTCACTGGACCGGCTGGCCCGCGAGCCCGCGCCGGCCGAGGCTCGCCAACGATGCCGCGTGCTCTACGTCAGCCCACTCAAGGCCCTCGCCGTCGACGTGGAACGCAACCTGCGTGCCCCGCTGGCCGGCATCCGGCAGGCGGCGACCCGGCTGGGCGTCGCACCACCCGACATCACCGTCGGCATGCGCACCGGCGACACGCCGGCCGACGAGCGGCGAGCCTTCGCCCGCACCCCACCGGACATCCTCATCACCACGCCCGAGTCGCTGTTCCTGCTGCTCACATCCGCGGCCCGCGATTCGCTGCGCGGCATCCAGACGGTGATCGTCGACGAGGTGCACGCGGTCGCCGGCAGCAAACGCGGCGCCCACCTCGCCCTCTCCCTCGAACGTCTGGACGAGTTGCTGCCCGCCCCGGCGCAGCGCATCGGCCTCTCCGCCACCGTCCGGCCGATCGATGCCTGCGCGCAGTTCCTCGGCGGGGCCCGCCCGGTCGACGTCGTGCAGCCGGCCAGCACGAAGACCATCGAGGTCAGCGTGCAGGTCCCGGTGGAGGACATGACCCGCCTGGACGAGCAGGAGCAGCCACCGGAGGACGACCTCGGCGGCCCCGGGCCGCGCCGCGCCTCGATCTGGCCGGCTGTGGAGGAGCGGGTCTTCACCCTCATCGGGCAACACCGCTCGACCATCGTCTTCACCAACTCCCGACGCAGTGCCGAGCGCCTCTGCGCCCGCCTCAACGAGTTGGCCGCTGAAGAGGTGGCCTCGGCGTCGGGCGAGGGCGCTCTCGTCGTACCGGATGGGTTGTCGGCGGGCGACGACCCGGCCGGCGACGACGGCGCGGCATCCGGCGCGCAGCGGTGGGGTGGCCCCGCCGGTCCGGCGCGCAACCGGCCACCGGCCGAGGTGATGGCCCAGTCCGGCGCGGCCACCGGCGCGACGCCGGTGATAGCCCGCGCCCACCACGGCAGCGTCTCCCGGGAGGAGCGCAAGCACATCGAGGAAGCGCTCAAGTCCGGTCAGCTCCCCGCGGTGGTGGCCACCTCCAGCCTGGAGCTGGGCATCGACATGGGCGCGGTCGACCTGGTGGTGCAGATCGAGGCGCCGCCGAGCGTTGCCGCCGGGCTGCAACGGGTCGGCCGGGCCGGGCACCAGGTGGGCGCCGTCTCCCGTGGGGTGGTCTTCCCCAAGCACCGCGGCGACCTGCTCTCCTGCGCGGTGGTCGCCGAGCGGATGACCGACGGCGCGATCGAGGAGCTGCACTACCCGCGCAACCCACTGGACGTGCTGGCCCAGCAGATCGTCGCGATGGTGGCGCTGGAGCCGTGGCCGCTCGGCGACCTGGCCGTGCTGGTCCGCCGGGCCGCGCCCTTCGCCGAGCTGCCCGACTCCGCGCTGCACGCCGTGTTGGACATGCTCTCCGGCCGCTACCCGTCCACCGCCTTCGCCGAGCTACGCCCCCGGCTGGTCTGGGACCGGGCCACCGATCTGCTCACCGGCCGTCCCGGCGCACAGCGACTCGCCGTGACCAGCGGCGGCACCATCCCCGACCGTGGGCTGTTCGGGGTCTTCCTGGCCGGTGCCGAACGGGCCGCCCGGGTCGGTGAGCTGGACGAGGAGATGGTCTACGAGTCCCGGATCGGTGACGTCTTCCTGCTCGGCTCCTCGTCCTGGCGCATCGAGGAGATCACTCCCGACCGGGTGCTGGTCTCGCCAGCTCCCGGGCAGGCCGCGCGCATGCCGTTCTGGAAGGGCGACCAGCTGGGCCGGCCGGTGGAGCTGGGCCGAGCCATCGGCGCGCGGGTGCGCACCCTGCTGCGGCAGAGCGACGAGGCGGCGCTGACCGCGCTGCGTGACGGCGGGCTGGACGACTGGGCCGCCGGCAACCTGATGGCGTACCTGCGCGAGCAGCGGGAGGCCACCCGCTCCCTGCCGGACGACCGCACGATCGTGGTCGAGCGGTTCCGCGACGAGCTGGGCGACTGGAGGCTCGCCGTGCACAGCGTCCTCGGTGCACGCGTCAACGGGCCGTGGGCCCTCGCGGTGGGCCGCCGGCTGGCCGAGCGGTACGGGGTGGACGCCCAGGTGATGCCCTCCGACGACGGCATCGTGGTGCGACTTCCGGACACCGCCGACGAGCCGCCCGGCGCCGACGTGGTGGTCTTCGAGCCGGACGAGATCACCCAGCTCGTGGAGGAGTCGGTCGGCACCTCCGCCCTCTTCGCCGCCCGCTTCCGGGAGTGCGCCGCCCGGTCACTGCTGCTGCCCCGCCGCGACCCGCGCCGCCGCCAGCCGCTCTGGCAGCAACGGCAACGGGCCGCGCAACTACTCGACGTCGCCCGCGAGTACGCGGACTTCCCGGTCACCCTGGAGGCCGCCCGGGAGTGCCTCCAGGACGTGTTCGACCAGCCGGCGCTGGCCGGGCTGATGCGCGACCTGGCCACCCGGAAGGTGCGACTGGTCGAGGTGGAGACCTCCGCGCCGTCCCCGTTCGCCCGGTCGCTGCTCTTCGGCTACGTCGGCGCGTTCCTCTACGAGGGCGACGCCCCGCTCGCGGAGCGGCGCGCCGCCGCGCTCGCCCTGGATTCCACGCTCCTGGGCGAGCTGCTCGGCCGGGTCGACCTGCGCGAGTTGCTCGATCCGGCCGTGCTCGCCGAGACCGATCGGCAGTTGCGCTGGCTGACCGAGCAACGCCGTCCCCGCGACGCCGAAGACGTCGTCGAGCTGCTGCGGGTGCTCGGTGACCTGAGCGACGCCGAGCTGACCGAGCGGGGTGTGCCGGAGGCCTGGCTGACCGAGCTGGAGGCCACCCGACGAGTGCTGCGGGTCCGCATCGCCGGCGAGCAGCGCTGGGTGGGTGTCGAGGACGCCGCCCGACTGCGCGACGCCCTCGGTGTCGCACTGCCGGTCGGAGTGGCCGAGGCGTACCTCGCCCCGGTGGCCGACCCGCTCGGTGACCTGGTGGCCCGCTACGCCCGCACCCACGGGCCGTTCGCCGCCGCCAGCTGCGCGGCCCGCTTCGGGCTCGGCGTGTTCGTCGTCGAGCAGGCGCTGCGCCGGCTCGGCAGCACCGGGCGGGTGGTTTCCGGAGAGTTCACCCCGGACTCGGCCGGCGCCCAGTGGTGCGACGCCGAGGTGCTGCGGATGCTGCGCCGCCGCTCCCTCGCGGCGCTACGCCGCGAGATCGAGCCGGTGCCGCCCCGCGCGCTGGCCACGTTCCTGCCCCGCTGGCAGCAGGTCGGCTCGTCCGCCCGAGGTGTGGAGGCGCTCGCCGCGACGGTGGAGCAGTTGCAGGGCGCGGCGGTGCCAGCCTCCGCACTGGAACGGTTGGTGCTGCCCGGTCGGGTCGCGGACTACTCCCCCGCCCAGCTCGACGAGCTGTGCGCCAGCGGGGAGGTGCTCTGGGCGGGGTCGGGGGCGATCTCCGGGGGCGACGGCTGGGTCACCCTGGCGTACGCGGACTCCGCACCGCTGCTGCTCCCGCCGCCCGACGAGGCGTTGACCCGTACCCCGCTGCACGATGCGGTGCTCGACGCGCTCGGCGACGGGCAGGCGCTGTTCTTCCGGCCGTTGGCCGACCGGGTCGGCTCGACCGACGACGCCGCGCTGACCGGGGTGATCTGGGACCTGGTCTGGGCCGGGCACCTCACCAACGACACGCTCGCCCCGTTGCGCGCCGTGCTCGGCGCCGGCGGCGCACACCGCTCGCGGCCGTCCGCGCCGCGCACCCGTTACCGGCGGCCCGGTCGGGTGGCGCTGCCCAGCCGAGGTGGCCCGCCGACCGTCGCCGGTCGCTGGTCGCGCCTGCCCGAACGGGACGTCGACCCGACCCGACGCGCCGCCGCCCTCGCCGACGTGCTGCTGGAGCGGCACGGGGTGGTCACGCGCGGTGCGGTGATGGCCGAGCAGGTCGTCGGCGGGTTCTCGGCGGTCTACCCGGTGCTGTCGGCGCTGGAGGAGCGTGGCGCTGCCCGTCGGGGCTACTTCGTCGAAGGGCTGGGCGCGGCGCAGTTCGCGGTGCCCGGCGCGGTGGACCGGCTGCGCGCGCTGGCCGAACCGACCGACGGTGCCCGGGGCCGGGGCGCGCCGGCCACCGTGCTCGCCGCCACCGACCCGGCCAACCCGTACGGCGCGGCGCTGCCCTGGCCGGAGCGCGTCGTCGACTCCGGCGACGGAGCCGCCCCGGCGACCGGGCACCGGGCCGGCCGCAAGGCGGGCGCGCTGGTGGTGCAGGTCGGCGGCGACCTCGTTCTCTATGTGGAGCGCGGCGGCCGGACGCTGCTGTCCTTCAGTGACGACACCGACGCGCTCGCCGCAGCCGGCAAGGCGCTCGCCGACGCCGTCCACTCCGGGGCCCTCGGCGCGTTGTCGGTGGAGCGGGCCGACGGCGAGGCCGTGCACTCCTCGCCGCTGCGCGACGCGCTGACCGCCGCCGGCTTCCGGGCCACCCCGCGCGGCCTGCGCCTGCGCGGCTGATCCAGCCCCGCGCCGTATCTCCTGGCGTCGCGGCTGGGCGGGCGACCACCCGACGGGTCGCACCCGGTCGGCGCTCAGCGAAGGGCGTTGAGCACCTTCTCGTAGCGAGGGCGCTCGGCGGCCGGGGTCTTCGCCTCAAGGTAGTTGAGCACCACCGTGCCGCGCCGGTACGACTGACCGCTCCAGGTCTCCGCGATGTCACCGGCGCTGATCTCGTCCGGAAACACGTACACGGTGACGGCGTCGGTGGCGATCAGCTCGGAGCAGCCCAGGCCGAGCCCGTCCGGTCCGCAGTCGACCGAGCGGTCCTTCGGGTGCGGCACCTTCAGGCCGGCCGCCTTGAACGCGTCGACGACCTGCTTCGCCCCGGGCGCCCCGGCCGGACGTTTCGGCAGCACCACCGGCGGTGGGGTGGCCGGCCGTCGCTGCGTGGGTCCCTGCGCCTCGGCGGAGGACGGAGCCGGCACGGGCGGGGAGGCCGCGCCGCCCGCGGTGGGCGAAATCGGCGAGGGTGTCGGCGCGCTCGGGAGACCGGTGGCCGCCGGAGCCGACACGGGTGAGTCGGATGGGACCGCCTTCGGTCGGCCGGTGTCGGCACTGCCGCAGCCGGCCGCGAGCGCGACGGCGGCCAGCAGGACTCCGACGGCGGGCAGGCTCCGAACTGTCACCATGGCAGTCTGCCCAACGGCGTCCGGCGGCGGGAAGGGCTGGCCGGTCACCGCGCTGTCCCATATCCGCCTTCCGCCGGTCGACCGCACGACACGACTACTCTCTCCGGCGGGCAGAGCAGAAGCGGCAACGATCGGAGGCCGGGACGTGGGTGGGTTCGAGGTACGGGGGGCCCGACCCGCCGAGCGGACGGCGATCGACGCACTGCACGAACGCGAGTGGGGCGGTCCCTACGTGATCGCCCACGACACCCGTTATGACCTGCGTACCCTGCCGACACTGGTGGCAGTCGACGGCGAGACGGTGGTCGGCGCGCTGGCCTACCGGGTCGACGAGGGCGGCCTGGAGGTGGTGAGCCTGGTCGCGTCCCAGCCCGGCGGTGGCGTCGGCACGGCACTGCTGGCGGCGGCGACATCGACCGCAGCCGCAGCCGGACTGGCCCGGGTGTGGCTGATCACTTCGAACGACAACCTACGGGCACTGCGGTTCTACCAGCGGCGCGGAATGCGGTTGGTCGACGTGGACCGGGGCGCGGTTGACCGGGCCCGACTGCTCAAGCCGGAGATCCCGCTGGTGGGCGAGGACGGGATCCCGCTGCACGACGAGCTCGTCCTGGAACGAAGCACTGTTGCCGAGGGTTAGCCTGCCGGCATGTCCGTCACGCCCTGGATCTCGCTGACCACCGACTACGGCCTCACCGACGGTTTCGTGGCCGCCTGCCACGGGGTGATCGCCCGGATCGCGCCGGCGGCCCGGGTCATCGACGTGACCCATCTGGTGCCACCGATGGACGTGCGGCGGGGCGCCGCGGTGCTGGCGCAGACGGTGCCGTACCTGCCGGCGGTTGTGCACATGGCGGTGGTCGATCCGGGGGTGGGCACGGCCCGGCGGGGCGTCGCGCTGGCCACCCCGGGTGGGCTGCTGGTCGGTCCGGACAACGGGCTGCTGCCGGACGCCGCGGCCGCGCTCGGCGGGGTGACCGCCGCCGTAGAGTTGACCGACCCGCGCTGGCTGGCCGACCGGGTGTCCGGCACCTTCCACGGCCGGGATGTCTTCGCACCGGTCGCGGCCCGGCTGGCGCTCGGCGCACCACTGGGCGAGGCGGGACCGCCGGTCGACCCGGCCGGTCTGGTCCGGCTGCCGTCACCGACGCTGACCTCGGACGCGCACGGTTTCACCGCCGAGGTGTCGACCGTGGACCATTTCGGCAACGTCCAGTTGGCCGCACCGGCGCACCTGCTCGACCCGCTCCCGGCGGCGCTGCGGGTCGGTCCGCCGGATTCGACGCCGGCCCGGCCGGCCGTACGGGGACGGACCTTCGGCGACGCCCCGGACGATGGCCTGGTGGTGTACGTCGACTCGGCCGATCTGGTCGCGGTCGCGGTCAACGGCGGGCGGGCGGTGGACGTCCTCCGGGTGGCTCCCGGGGACCTCCTGCGGGTATCCGGCTGATATTCGACTGTGGAATGCTGCCCCGGTGGGTGAACAAGTGGTTCCCGTGGGTTGTCCCTGCTGTGCATCCCGGACCGGCGGGGGGACCTGCCCGGTCTGTTTCTGGACCGATGATGGCCAGACCGACGCCGACGCGGACGCGGTCCGAGGCGGCCCCAACGGCGACCTGAGCCTCTCGCACGCCCGACTCAACTACGCCGTCTACGGTGCCAGCCACCCTCGTTACCAGGACATGGTGCGCCCGGCTCGCCCCGACGAGCGCCCCTGATCGGCGCCCGTCGGGCGAGCGTGGCTCAGCAGACGGGCACGCTGCCGCCGTACACGCTTGAGATGTACGCGTGGCTGACGTACTGCCCGGTGGCCAGGCGGTTCCAGCGGGTGGTGGTGCGGTAGGGACCGGCCACCGACTGGCCGATGACGTAGCACTGGATCGGCACGTGGGCCAACCGGGCGGCGAGACCACGGATCGCGTACGACGTGCTGGCCCCGGCGCGAATGTTGAGCGGTCCGTCACCGACCACGCCGCGCGGCCCGCCCCCGGTCCACAGGTAGGCGACGTCCACCCAGGCGTTCGTGGTCAACCGCAGGCCGTCCCAGAAGGTGCCGTCGGCCAGGTCGATGCCCGCCGGGTTGAGCACGGTACGCCCGAACTGGTCACGCCCGCCGTTGTAGCCCGACTGGTACGCGGCCTGCGCCTCGGGCCGGCCCTGCGGCAGGTCCTTCCAGTTCTCCCGGACCGAGGAGAGGTTCCAGTAGTCGTCGCGGGTGTTCCACGGCCCGACGTCCCAGACCGGGGCGTACTCGCAGCGGGAGCCGCTGGTCGTGCAGACCCGCACGGTGTAGTCGCCGGTGTTGAGTGGGGACAGGCCGCGCCGCGACGGCAGCGCCACGAAGTGGTCCCGGGGTTGGACGGTTCGACCGTTGGCGGTCAGTTCGCCGACCAACCCGATGCGGGTGGCGTACACCCGGTAGGTGCGACCGGGCGTGGCGGCGGAGACGGCGGCGGCCGCGTCTGCGGTGAGCTGCACGCCGCGTACCGTCGCGGTGGCGCCGCCCCTGGGCGCGGTCAGCACCACCCGGGTCTGCACCCGGGTGACCGGTCGGTCGAAGACCGCGCCGGTGGTGGCGGCCCGCCACTCCGTCCAGCCGGCGGCCCGCCACCCGCGAACCTGCGCCTCCACGGTGGTGCCCGCGGGGACCGAGGCGGTGATCTGGGCACGGACGCGGGTGGCCGGCCGGGCGAGGGTGCGGGATGCGCTCAGGAGCATCCCCTCGGCGACCGCGCTGTGTGGGCTGTGCGCGCTGCGCCCGGCGGGACGGGACGCCCGCAGTCGAAGCCCGCTGGCGGTGCGCCGGACGTTGACGTCGTCGCGGTCGACGACGGACAGGTCGATGTTCCACCGTTCGGCGCCCGGGGCGGCGGCGAGGGTGATCGGACCGCCGACTGCGCCGAGGGTGATCGGGCCGCCAGCGGCGGCGTTGGCCGAGACGTCGCCCACGGTGGGCAGGAGCGCCGCGGTGAGTGCCAGGGAGAGAGCGCCGACGAGGGCGACGGATGGGAAACGACAACGAGGTCGTGTCATGGATATTCTCCTCAGAACCCCCTGACCTTCGCATGTCGGGAGATCATGAGGAACCTGTGTACAAATAGCGACACATGCGAATCCCGCTCGAAAGAGGGAGGATGGCGGGGTGCCCGAAGGCGACACCGTCTGGAACACCGCGCGTGTGCTGCACCGCGCGCTGGCCGGCGCGCGGATCACCAGCAGTGACTTCCGGGTGCCGCAGCTCGCGACCACGGATCTCACCGGCTGGACCGTCCGTGAGTCGGCCAGCCGGGGCAAGCACCTGCTGCTGCGCCTCAGCGCCCCGGACAAGACGCACTGGACCCTGCACTCGCACCTGAGGATGGACGGCGCCTGGCGGGCGTACGCCCCGGGGGAACGCTGGACGGGCCGGCCCGCGCACCTGATCCGGGTGGTGCTGCGCAGCCCCGGCGCAGTCGCCGTCGGCTATCACCTGCACGAGATGACCCTGGCGCCGACCGCGGAGGAGAACGAGCAGGTCGGGCACCTCGGCCCCGATCTGCTCGGCCCGGACTGGGACCCGGCCGAGGCGGTCCGCCGACTCGCCGACCACCCGGAGCAGACCATCGGCGAGGCGCTGCTCGACCAACGCAACCTTGCCGGGGTGGGCAACCTCTACAAGTGCGAGGTGCTGTTCCTGCGCGGCGTGTCGCCGTGGACGCCGGTCGGCGCGGTGCCCGACCTGCCCGGCCTGGTCGCCCTGGCGCAGCGGCTGCTCGCCGCCAACCGTGGTCGGTGGACACAGAGCAGCACCGGCTCGCTGCACCGGGGGCAGACCAGCTACGTGTACGGCCGCCGCGCCCAGCCCTGCCGCCGCTGCGGCACCGCGATCCGCAAGGAGGAGCTGGGCGAGCGGGTCACCTACTGGTGCCCGGTCTGCCAGCCCGAGCACCCGGGCCCGCCGATAACCGGCTGACCAGGGCGCCCGTCGCGCCGAGGCCATCCCAGATACGGACGATTGGGTAATTCCTATCTGGCCGCCGGAGTCGCATGCTGCGGTTGAGTGCTCACCGATCGTCAGCAGAGCGCCGAGGTCCACCACGCCGGGGTGGCGGGCCTCGCGCCCCGGCCCGGGGAGAGTCATGGCGATGTTCCGCAGACTCCGCTCCACCTTCTTCGCGCGGACCACCCGCGTCACCAACGGCCGCGCCAACGGCCGGACGGCGTCCGTGCCGGCCGCGCGTACCGCCGAGGAGAGCGCCCCGGCGCCGAGCCTGGACCCGGCCGTGGTGCCCCGCTGCTTCGGCCCCGTGCCGAACTTCGCACACAGCCCTCGCCCAACGCGCGACGGCTCCGGGCTGGTGGTGCCCGGGACCGGGCTGCGCAAGTTCGTCGACCCGTTGCCCACACCGGGCCAGCAGGGCCGCACCGACCTCGGCGGCCACCTGCCGGTGGCAACGCCGGACACGATCAGCTATCCGGGCTGCGACTACTACGAGATCGGCGTGCAGGAGTACGCGCAACGGCTGCACCGGGACCTGCCAGCCACCCGGCTGCGCGGCTACCGGCAGCTCAACCTGGGCACCGACAAGGCGGGACACAACACCGTCGCGCCCCCGGAGCGGCCCTGGCACCTCGGTCCGATGATCCTCGCTCGCCGGGGCCGACCGGTCCGGGTGAAGTTCATCAACCAACTCCCGACCGGTCGGGCCGGTGAGCTGTTCCTGCCGGTCGACGACACGATCGAGGGCGCCGGCCTCGGTCCGCTGGACGGGCCGGCGCCGTTCCCGCAGAACCGTGCGGTGCTGCACCTGTCCGGGGCGCAGACCGGCTGGACCAGCGCCGGCAACCCGGGGCAGTGGATAACTCCATCCGGGGAGATCACCCCGTACCCGACCGGGGTGGGGGTGACCCACGTGCCGGACATGCCGGCGCCGGGCGCCGGGGCCACCACGCTGTACTACCCGAACGAGCAGAGCGGCCGGCTGCTGTGGTTCCACGACAACACCCTCGGGCTGGCCCGGCTCACCGTCTACGGTGGACAGCTCGCGCTCTACCTGCTCACCGACCCGGCCGAGGACCAGCTCGTCGCCGACACGGTGCTGCCGGCCGACCAGCTACCGCTGGTGATCGAGGACAAGACGTTCGTGCCGGACGACGCCCAACTCGCCGCCGAGGACCCGACCTGGGACCGGGAACGCTGGGGCGCCCGGGGAAGCCTCTGGCACCCACACGTCTACCAGCCACGGCAGAACCCGTACCGGTCCGGCGGACGCAACCCCACCGGCCGGTGGGACTACGGCCCCTGGTCGCGCAACACGGCCCTGCACGGCGCCCACACCGACGGCTGGGTCCCGAACCCACACCACGACCCGGTGGGCGCGCCGGACGAGCCGCCGTTGAGCCCTGACGTGCCGCACCCGTCCGCGGTCCCCGAGGCGTACGGCGACACCCCGCTCGTCAACGGCGTCGCCTACCCGTACCTGGAGGTCCGGCCGCGCACGTACCGCTTCCGGATCCTCAACGCCTGCCTGGACCGCAGCCTCAACCTGCAGCTCTACCGCGCCTGCTCCGACGCCGCCATGTGGTCGGCCGACGGGGCACTCGCCGACGCCGACGCCGGTGAGGTGCCGATGGTGCCCGCCGTGCGGGCGGCGGACCGGCCCACGGGGTGGCCGACCGACGGACGCGACGGCGGTGTGCCCGACCCGCGCGCCGCCGGACCGGAGTTCATCCAGATCGGAAACGAGGCCGGGCTGCTGCCCGCCCCGGTGGTGCTGCCGAGCCGACCGATCGGCTACCGCTACGACCGGCTCGACCCGACGGTGCTGAACGTCGACGGGCACACCCTGCTGCTCGCCCCGGGTGAACGGGCCGACGTACTTGTCGACTTCTCCGCCGTGCCGCCGGGCAGCACGCTGATCCTCTACAACGACGCCCCGGCTCCGCTGCCCGGCTTCGACCCACGCAACGACCAGCACACCGACGCGCCGGACCGGACCGCCGAGGGCGGCCCGCCGACCACCGAACCGGGGTACGGCCCGAACACCCGCACCCTGCTCCAGTTCCGGGTTACCGGGGCGCCGGCGCCGCCGTACGACCTGGACCGGCTGCGCGAAAGGCTGCCCCTGGCGTACGCCGCCAGCCAACGCCCGCCGATCGTGCCGCAGCCGGCGTACGACCCGGCGTTCGGCACCCGGACCGCGTCGCAGACGACGGTGCCGGTGCACGCCACCTCGGTGACGTTCACGCCGACGGCCGGCGCCGGCCCGGTGACCCTGCCGATCGCGGTCAAGGCCGCACAGCAGGTCTTCGAGCCCGACCACGGCCGGCTGGCCGGCCGGCTCGGCGTCGGACACCCGCAAGCCGGGCCGCTCAACCCGACGACCCTGCCGCTCGGTCCGACCGACCCGGTCACCGAGGTCGTCTTCGCCACCGACCTCGCCGTGCCGGTGGGCGCTCCGACCGACGGCACCCAGCTCTGGCGGATCAGCGGCAACGTCCGGCAGACCGAGCCGCTGCATTTCGGCGGCTGCGACGTGCAGGTGGTCAACCGGGTCGGCTGGGACGGCACGCTCCGGCTCCCACACGGCACGGAGTTGGGCTGGAAGCAGATCGTCCGGGTCAACCCCCGGGAGGATGTGATCGTGGCGCTGCGCCCGGTCGCCCCGGTGCTGCCGTTCAAGTTGGGCGAGAGCGTCCGGCTGCTCGACCCCGGCCGCCCGGCCGGGTCCCGGACCGGGTCGACCCCGATCAGCCCGGCGGACGGGCGGCCCGCCACCGTGGTCAACCAACTGGTCAACCTGGGCTGGGAGTATCGCTGGCACAGCCAACTCGCCGGGCACCGCGACGGCGGGATGACCCGGCCGCTGGTGCTGCGAGTGGCGCCGAAGGCACCCACCGGGCTGACCGCCACGCCGGTGCCCGGCTCGGCCACCGCGCTACCCGCGATCGCGCTGGCCTGGACCAGCAACGGCGGCCGACCACCCGCCACCAGCCACCTGCTGCAACGGGCCACCGACGCGACCTTCAGCGAGGTCACCACGATCACCGTCGCGGCTGCCGCCACCCGATACACGGACGCGTCCGTCACCCCCGGGGTGACCTACCACTACCGGATCCGGGCGGAGAACGCGGTCAGCTACTCGTCCTGGTCGAACAGCGTGCCCGCCTCGGTGCACCTGGCCGCGCCGAGCGGCCTGGTCGCCACACTCGCGCCCGCGGCGCCACTGCGAGTGGCGCTGCGCTGGACGAACCGCTCGTTCGCCACCGGAATCGACGTGCAGCGGGCCACCAACCCGACGTTCACCAGCGGCCCGGGCACCACTGCGATCGGCGCCGGCGACAACCACCTGGACGTCACGATCGCGCCGGACACCACGTACTACTACCGCGTACGGACCACCTACCTGGGCGCCGCCTCGGCCTGGTCCACGGTCGCCCCGGTGACCTCTCCACCCGCGCCGGACACCCCGAGCGGGGTGAACGTCACCGCCACCGCACCGGGGCCGGACACCGCGACGGTGATCCTCGCCTGGGCGGCGAGCACACCTGCCGGCCCGGGGTCCGGGTTCATCGTGCAGCGGGCGCTGGACCCGGCGTTCGACCAGGAGGCGGCCACCTTCACGGTGACCGGTCGCGGCTTCACCAACACGGGACTGGCCCGAGGGGTGACCTACCACTACCGGATCCGCTCGTTCAACGTCGTGGGCAGCTCGCCGTACACCGGCCCGGTCCTGGTCACGACGCCGCCGTGACCGGCCGCGGCCGCGTCGTTCGGCGGGCGTGCGGGTCAGCGGGTGGGCGCGCGCAGCGGGGTGCCGGCGGCGCGCAGCTCGGCCAGGGCCCCGGCAACCCCGTGCAGCAGATCGGTTGCCTCGGTGAGCCGGTCGGCGGCCGGGTGGGCGGTCTCCGGTCGGGCGTCCTCGGCCAGATAGCCGGCGGCGGCGACCACCAGCCGTTCGTAGGCCGTGACCCCGCCCTCCAGTTGGGCGTTCAGCATGGCGTGTGCCTCGGCCAGCGGCGGCCGGGCGTCGACCGGGGCCAGCCGCAACGCACGTTCGACGCTGGCCACCCGTGCGGCCAGGTCGCGCAGCGAACGGTCGGCGGCGGCAGCCTCCAACACCGCCGGCTCGGCCAGCCCGGTGAGCCGGGGGGCCATCCCGGCCAGGGTGAGTGCCGCCCGGTCCAGTCGGGCCCACTGCTCACCCGCGCTGGTGCCGCGCAGCGCGATCCGGGAGCGGACCCGGCGGACCTCGGCCAGCACACCCGGACCGATCGGCAGGCGCTCGACGGCGGCGATCAACCGGGCCCGCGACCGGGCCGCGGCCTCGGCCGGGTCGAGCGCGGGGGGCGCCGGTTGGGCGGCGAGGGCGCGCACGTCGATCCAACGCCAGGCCGCGAGTGCCACCGCGCTGCCCGCGGCGCCGGCCCAGGCCGCATCGGGCAGACCGAGCCCGGCGTACGGGGTCAGCACCGCCGCCGCGCCGGCAAGCCCACCGGCCAGCACGCTCCACGATCGGGCGGACCGGCGAAGCCGACCCAGCCTCCGGAAGTACCGCGTCCGCTCGTCTGCCACCCTGACCTCCTCGGTCCGGTCGTTCAGCCGGCGGCGGTCGGGTCGCCGGTGCCCCGCTCGCGAGCCATGCTGGCGCGCAGTTCGTCCAGCCGAGCTGCGGCCGTCGGGTCGTTGGCCGGGGCGGCCTTCTCGGCCTGCGGCACGGCCGGTCGCTGCGACGCGCCGCCGAGCTGCTCCCCAGCCATGCTGGACCGGATCTGTTCCAGCCGGGCCGAGCCGGCCGAGTCGATCGTCGCCTTCTGGATCTCCAACATCCGGCCCTCGACGGAGTTGCCGGCCAGCTCGGCGCGGCCCATCGCGTTGGCGTACCGCCGTTCGATGCGGTCCCGCACCTCGTCCAGTGACGGGGTGGTGCCCGGCGCGGTCAGCGACGACATCGACTCCAGCGAGCGGGCCACCGTCTCCTGCATCTTGGCCTGCTCCAGCTGGCTGAGCAGCTTGGTGCGCTCGGCGAGCTTCTGCTGGAGGATCATCGAGTTGTTCTCGACCGCACGGCGGGCCTGGGCGGCGGCACCCAGCGCCTGGTCGTGCAGGGTCTTGAGGTCTTCGGTGGCCTGCTCGGCGGAGACCAACTGGGTGGCCAGGGTCTGCGCCGACTGCTCGAACCGCGCTGCCTCGGCCTCGTCACCCTTGGCCCGGGCCTGGTCGGACAGGACCAGGGCCTGCCGGGCGTTGCCCTGCAACCGCTCGACCTCGGACATCTGCCGGGACAGCTTCATCTCCAGCTGACGCTGGTTGCCGATCACCGCGGCAGCCTGCTGGACCAGCGCCTGGTGCTGCCGCTGGGCATCCTCGATGGCCTGCTGGATCTGCACCTTGGGGTCGGCGTGCTCGTCGATCTTCGCACCGAAGAGCGCCATCAGGTAGTTCCAGCCCTTGACGAACGGGTTCGCCATCTCCGCGGTATCCCCTCAGTAGCGTCGCTCCACCACGGCCGGGCCGGATGGACCGACCCGACCACCACCGGCCGGTCTCCATCGTCCCAGTCGAACGCCAACGAGGCATCCGTACCGGGCGGTCGAGGGCACCGGCAGCTCTTGCGGGCCACCCTACGCGGCCGGGGCCAGCCCACCCAGGGTCAACCAGAGGCCGGGCCTCAGGCGGCGCAGACCACGTCCCGGTCGCGCTCGGTCGGTCGGACGCGGGAGCTGCGCAGCGTGGCCTTGAGCGGAGAGTCCTGGCGGACCGAGACGGCGACCTTGCCATCGGAGGTGACCTGACGGACACCCCGGCTGGTGCTCTTCGGCACAGCCGCGGCATCGGCCGGCTCGTCCTGCATCGAGACGAGCACCTCGGGCATCTGCTCGGCGAGTGCCACGGTGTCGCTCACCTCACGCAGAAGCTCGGACAGACGGGCGCCGAGGGCGTCACAGATCGCGGCGAGCAGCTCGCTGGACGGCTCCTTGTGCCCCCGCTCGATCTCGGAGAGGTAGCCGAGGCTGACGTTGGCAGCGGTGGACACTTCACGCAGCGTGCGCTGCTGCCCCTGCCGGCGCGCCCGCAGTGCGTCACCGATCACCCGGCGTAGCAGGATCATCGCACCTCCCCCTGAGGGATACCTCGCGCCCGGCGCTGGGCAGCCGGCCGCGGTACACCGCGCCGACCCCGAAACGTCGGAGCCTTCCCGCAACCGTACCCGTTGCGGGCCCGGCCGACATCCCGCCCCGCCCGTCGGTTCGCCGGGACGGCCTCACCGGCGGCCGGCGCGGGCGGTTCCCACCCCGCCCCGAGTGGCCCCGGGTGTGGTCTGGGAGCCGGCTTCGGGGGTGGTTTCCGGGATGGCGGCCTCCGGGCTGACGGCGTCGTCGGCAGCGGAGGCTTGTGCGGCGTCGGCGGCGTGGATCCGCTCGGCGAGCAGCCGCAGCGCCTCGACCACCGCCGCCGCGCGGACGTGCTCTCGCCCGCCGCTCAGGGCGAGCTGGCGGACCTCACCGCCGTTCGGGCCGGCGACCGCGACGTAGACCAGGCCGACGGGCTTGCCGTCCTGCGGCTCGGGGCCGGCGACACCGGTGGTGGCGACGCCCCAGTCCGCGCCGCAGCGCTGGCGGCCACCCTCGGCGAGCGCCGCCGCCACCTCCGGGTCCACCGGTCCCCGCTCGGACAGCAGTTCGGTGGGTACGCCGGCCAGGGTGCCCTTCAACTCGGTGGCGTAGACCACGAGGCCGCCGCGGTAGATCCCGCTGACCCCGGCGATGTCCACGATCGATGCGGCCAGCAGCCCGCCGGTGAGCGATTCGGCCGTGGCCAGGGTCTCGTGCCGCTGCGACAGCCGGTGCACCACACCCGCCGCCGCGCTGCCTGCCGCGCCATCGTCCGCCGCACCATCCGCCGGCCGTCCGAAACCCGCCTCCCGCTGCATCAACCTGTCCTTCCCCACCCACCGACCCCCAACCTTCCCGGCCCGACCACGTTGATCATGAAGTTATCGGCCCGACACGCCGCCCAGAATGGCAATAACTTCATGATCAACCGGGGGCTCCGGGGGTGGGGGTGGGGTGGGGTGGGGTGGGGTTAGTGGGGGCGGCGGAGGCGGAGGGCTTGGGCTATGTAGTCGAAGCCGGTGGCTACCGTCACCAGGACGGCGGCGGCCATGATCCATGGGCCGACGGCGGCGAGGGCGGCCGGCATCGGCCAGAGGTACCAGGCGATGGCGAGGATCTGCAGCGCAGTCTTGACCTTGCCGCCTCGGCTGGCGGCGATCACGCCGTGCCGGAGCACCCAGAACCGCAACCCGGTGATGCCCAGCTCGCGGACGAGGATCAGCGCGGTCACCCACCAGGGCAGTTGGTCGTACCAGGAGAGCAGCACCAGGGCCGCACCCGTGAGCGCTTTGTCGGCAATCGGGTCGGCCACCTTGCCGACCGAGGTGACCAGCCCGAACCGGCGGGCGATCCAGCCGTCCACCAGGTCGGTCGCCGAGGCCACCGCGAAGATCAGGCAAGCCGCCATCCGCCAGCCCGAGTGGGTCATCCCTGACATGATCACCGAGGCTGCGAAGACCGGCACCAGCACGAGCCGCAGGGCGGTCAGCGCGTTGGCCGCGTTCACGACGGGCACCACGGCAACCACCCGGGCGGGGGTCGACTCCGCCGCCCCGGTCACCGCCGCACTCCGCTCGGGCAGCCGTGGCGTTCCCGGCACCGCACCACTGGGCTCCCCCGCTCCGCTCGGGCCCACCGTCACCGTGCCGCGCCGGGCGCTGCCGAGATCATCTCATCCGGCACAGCGAGCAGGTCCACCCCTTCGGTGCCCGTCACCGTTGCGCGTACCAGATCACCCGGGCGCAGCGCGGCGAGGTCGACCCCGCCCTCGGCCGGCGCGACCAGGGTGGTGGAGCCGTCCACCTCCGGCGCCTGGTGCGCCGCCCGGCCCTCCACCACGCCGTCGGCGATCGAGTCGACAAGCACCTCGACGGTCGAGCCGAGCCGGTCCTCGGCCCGCTGCGAGCACAGCTCGTCGGCGAGCGCGCTCAGCCGGTCGTAGCGCCGCTTGATCGTCGCGGCGGAGACCTTGCCGGGCAGGCCGGCGGCCTCGGTGCCGTCTTCGTCGCTGTAGTCGAACATGCCGATCGCGTCGAGCCGGGCCTCGGTCAGGAACCGGACCAGCTCGTCGACGTCGGCGCGGGTCTCGCCGGGGAAACCGACGATGAAGTTGCTCCGGGCGCCCGCGTCCGGGGCCAACGCGCGGGCGCTGGCCAGCAGCTCCAGGAACCGGTCGGTGGAGCCGAAACGCCGCATCCGGCGCAGCACCGGTTCGCTGGAGTGCTGGAACGACAGGTCGAAGTACGGGGCCACGCCCGGGGTGCTGGCAATCGCCTCGATCAGCCCGGGGCGGGTCTCGGCCGGCTGGAGGTAGCTCGCCCGCACACGGACGATGCCCGTCACCGCGGCGAGCTGCGGCAGCAGCTTCTCCAACGCGCGCGGGTCGCCCAGGTCCTTGCCGTACGAGGTGGAGTTCTCACTGACCAGCACCAGCTCCCGTACGCCGGTCTTGGCCAGCCACTCCGCCTCGGCGAGCAGCTCGTCCGGGGTACGCGAGACGAACGCCCCACGGAACGCGGGGATGGCGCAGAACGCGCAGCGGCGGTCGCAGCCGCTGGCCAGCTTCAGCGAGGCGACCGGGCCGTTGTCGAGCCGGCGGCGCAGCACCTGACGCAGGTGTGCCGGGGTGTGCTCGTCGGTGTCAACGACGGTGCGGGACACCGTGCCGTGCCCGGGCAGCGACACACCGGCGTCACGCCGCTTCACCGGGGTCAGCGGCAGCAGCTCACGCCGGTCGCGCGGGGTGTGCGCGGTGACCTGCTCGCCGGCGACGACCGCGTTCAGCCGGGCGGCGATGTCCGGGTAGTCGTCGAAGCTCAGCACCGCCTGCGCCTCGGGCAGGCTGTCGGCCAGCTCCCGGCCGTACCGCTCGGCCATGCAGCCCGCGGCGACCACCTTGGCACCCGTGCCGGCGGCGGCGAGCAGGGTCTGGATGGAGTCCTGCTTGGCCTTCTCCACGAAGCCGCAGGTGTTGACGACCACGACGTCGGCGCCTTCGCCGTCGGTGGTCACCTGCCAGCCGTCGGCGTGCAGCCGGGCGGCGAGCTCCTCCGAGTCGACCTCGTTGCGGGCACAGCCCAGGGTGAGCAGGGCGACGCGACGGCCCTCGGCGTGGTCAGAGGGAGAAGGAGAGGTGGCAGACACCATCCGAGGGTACCGGGCCGGCCGGGGAAGCCCACGCACGCGGGCTGGCAGCACGGCCGGAGAGGCCTCGTCAGCCCGCTCCGCCGTGCTGCGGCGCGGGCTCGCTCGGCAGCCGGGACAGGGCGGTGGCGAGCAGCGCGCCGAGCTGGGCGGCCTCGATCCCGCCGACGCCAGGTCCGCGGGCCACCAGCAGCACGAGATCCCCGCGGCGGGCGACCGCCCGGTCCGGTCCGGTGTACGCCTCGTCACCGACACCGGGCAGCGGCACACCCGTACTCCGGCCGAGGGCCAGGTTGAACCGGGCCATCATTCCCCGAGTGACCTGCAGCACGAGGATGATCGACCGGCCGCCCTCGGCGAACGACACGATGCCTCGCGCCTGGCTGCTGTGTCCGGTCGGTGGCACCAGCGACACCCGACGCCCGGTCGCGGCACCCACCTCCGCCGCGCTGAGCAGGCGCTCCGGCGCAACGGCGGCGTGGGTCGCGGTGGCGGGCAGGGCGGTGCCGAGCGGCGGGTCGTCATCGGCGTACGCGTTGGCAGGCTCCGGCGCGGCCCGCTGGACGGTCACTCCGATCACCCGCCGGGTCCACGGTCGGACGTGTGCGGTCACCACGTCACCGAGCCGGCATTCGCCCGCGATCTGGCGCGGGAGGACCCAGGCGCGCAGCTGGTCGGCATGGCCGTCGTCGATGACGAGGTAGTGGTTGATGATCCTGCCGGGCCCGTCGTCCGACGCCTGCCGCTGCCACACCTCGTGCCAGAGCACCTCGCCGGTGACCGTGGCCGGGGTGGCCAGGTCGAGAACTGCCCGGAGGGCTAGGTACCCGGCGAGGCCGAGCAGCGCGAAGCCCACCAGGACGATGCCGAGTGTGACCGGCCCGAGGTCGGTCAGCCGCGCCCACCCGGCCGACGACGGTCCCACCGAGGCGAGGAACGAGCCGCCCACCACGCCGACGAACGTCCAGCCCAGGGCACCGGCGAGCAGCGCCCAGAAGAACACCCAACCCAGCGCCTGCCCGTACCGGGGGAGCCCGCCCGGATAGCTGACGTTGACCTGTCGCCAACTGCCTCCGTACGACGACCAGAGCCGCCGGCGGTCGGCCATGCCGAAATTGATCAGCGGTGACGCCGTCCGGGTGAGGCCGAGCGCGGAGCCGTACGCCAGGTAGCGGTCCCACACCGCGACGGCGGCGGGCGGCAGGTCGCCGAAGGCCTCATGCCCGACGAGCCAGGCGCGCAACCCCAGCCAACGGGCGGCGGCGGCACGGCCTGCGGGGGTGTCCCGCTCCCCCAGGTCCCGACGCGCGAGGGCGACGAGCACCATGGCGGGGACGAGGAAGGCGGCGACCGCGCCGAACCTGTCCCCGCCGGACCGGTTCACGTAGTGCCAGGAACCGGCCGCGACCCCGCCGGCGGCGATCAGGCCGAGCACGCTCTGCAGGATGACCAGCGGGCGGGAGAACCGCCGGCGGGACAGCCCGAGCCGTTGGGCGTCGGCCACGACCGCTCGGCGCAGCCGCTTGGACCAGGCGGCGAATCGGTTGGCGTCGGAGAAGCTCAGCGCGGTCAGCGGGACCACCCCGTCGACCGCGCGCTCGGCCACCCGGTCGTAGACCTGCCGCTCGTACGGATTGAGGTCGTCGGGGGCGCGGTCGGTCAGGTGCACCGTGGTGTTGCGGGGATCCTGGTCGGCCTGGCGTAGCTGGAGATAACGGCGCGCGGCGAGGTCGAGGAGGGTGGACTCGGCGGCGTCCACCGTGTGCCGCCACCGGTTGGCCAGAAGGCCGACCACGGCCGGGGGCTCCTGGCCGGGCAGTCCCGCGGCGGCGGTAGCCGGAGTCACCGCGGCGGGGCGGCTGGCCAGCCGGGTGATCCCGTAGACCACCGCCCAGCAGGCCAGACTCGCCACTGGCAGGCCGATCTCGATGACCGGGTCGGAAAGGCTCGTTGCGGCGAGGGTCATGGCACCTCATGTTCGGGTTGCTTCGCCGGCCCCGTCGCGGCGGTCACCCTCATCATGATCGCTTAGCGACGCCGCCCGGGCCGACCGGTCGCCCAGGTGGTGATCAACTGTTCGGTCAGTCCCGTCCGCGACGGCGTCCCGGTGAGGGTCAGCGGGCCGCCGCGCTCATCCGGGTGAGCGCGTCGAGCAGGAAGACCTCGGTGCCGGCCAGGCCGGTGGAGCAGAAGACGGAGATCTGGTCCGCGCTGGTCCGGCCGGGGACCGCGCCGGCCAGGATCCCGCCCAGGTCGCGCAACCGTCCGGCGTACGGGGGTGTCGCCGCGAGCATCGGCGGCTGGTAGTCCGCCGCCTGGGCCGGCGAGTCGGTGACCAGCAGGTCCGCGGCGTCCAGCAGGTCGGTGCCGAATTCGCTGCGGTCGCGCTGCTTGAAGCCGACCGCGTTGACGTGCGTGCCGGGGCTGAGGTCGGCGGCGCAGAACACCGGGGTGGGGCTGGTGGTCGCGAGCACCACGATGTCCCGCCCGGTCACGGCAGAGGCCGGGTCGGCCACCGTGCGGGCCGACACGCCCAGCTCGGCGCGGACCCGAGCGGCGAAGGCGTCCCGCCGGGCGGCGGAGCGGCTGTGCACCACCACCTCGCGCAGCGGGCGGACCGCGGCGGCGGCCCAGACCTGGGTCCACGCCTGCCGGCCGGAGCCGATCACCCCGAGGCTGGCCGCGTCCGGGCGGGCCAGCACGTCGACCGCCAGGGCACCCAACCCTCCGGTACGACGGGAACCCAGCTCCTCGCCGACCGCAACCGCCCGGATCGCCCCGGTCCGGGCATCGTGCAGCACTACCAGCTGCTCGCTCTCCGGGTGGCCGAAGGTGTCGTACGAGCGGAAGCCGTACCACTCGCCGACCAGGTGCCCGGCGGTGAGCACCAGCCGCCCACCGTCGAGCGGCGCGGCGGCACGAGGCGGGGCGACCAGGCGTCCCTCGTACGCGGCCAGGAGCGCGGCACGCATGGCGTCGACCGTGGTGGCCGCGTCCAGCGCGGTGGCGACCTCGGGGTCGGCATAGATCAGCGTCATGTTGGCAATACTGCAAGTTAGAGTCAAGTGCAGGTCAAGACGGGGTGGCGAAGGTCACCGGATCATCGGCACCCGGCCCGACCGATCCACCACGACCGCTGACCGGTGCTAGCGTCGGCGTCGGTGGCCCGGTCGCCCGTGGCCACCCCGGACGAGTGGTGGGCGTACCCGGTCAGGCCAAGACGCCCTGCGACGTGCAGACACGACTCGTCCCGGCCCCGGCGGTCCGGGCACTCCCGCGTGAGGTGAACGATGGCCTGGCTCGTACTGGTGATCTCTGGACTGATGGAGACGGCCTGGGCGATCGCCCTGGACCGCAGCGCCGGCTTCAGCCGGCTGGTCCCATCAGTGGTGTTCGTGGTGACCCTGGCCCTGAGCATGGCCGGGCTGGCGTACGCGCTGCGCGAGATCCCGGTCGGCACCGGCTACGCGGTCTGGGTCGGTATCGGCGCCGTGGGCACCGCCCTGGTCGGGATGGTCGCGCTCGGCGAGTCGGCGAGCCTGCCCCGGATCCTGTGCCTGCTGCTGGTGGTCGCCGGCGTGATCGGCCTGAAGATCTTCCACTGAAGAGCCGCATCGACATGCGTGGCCGCCGCCCACAGTGGGTAGTGATCGGTCCATCACGACAGGCTCTCAACCGGAGGAAGACATGGCCGACTTGCCCAGCACCGCCCGTCCCCGCAGCAACGCCGCCCGCATCCTCACCATCGTGGGCTTCGTCTTCGCGGTCCTCGCACTTCTGCTCAGCCCGATCATCTTCGGCGTGCTCGGCCTCATCGCGGGCATCGTCGGCGCGGTGCTCGGTGACAAGCCGCTGGGCTGGTACGCAGCGGCGGCCAGCGTCGTCGGCGCGATCATCGGAGTGGTGATCGCTGCCGCAGTGCTCAACAACTGACCACTCCGCACAGACTCGGGCCCGCCGGATTCCGGCGGGCCCGTCGTGCGCTGTGGCTCGGTCGTACCCCCGACGGTCAGTCGCCGTCGCCGCGCAGGCCGACCAGGACCTCCTCCAGCTCGTCCGGCTTGACCAGCACGTCGCGCGCCTTCGACCCCTCGGACGGCCCGACCACGCCACGGGTCTCCATCAGGTCCATCAGTCGGCCCGCCTTCGCGAAACCGACCCGCAGCTTGCGTTGCAGCATCGAGGTCGAGCCGAACTGCGAGGTGACCACCAACTCCACCGCCTGCATCAACAGGTCGAGGTCGTCACCGATGTCCTCGTCGAGCTTTTTCTTGCTCTCCTGAGCGGGGGCCAGCACGTCCTTGCGGAACTCCGGCTCGCGCTGGTCCTTGCAGAACTTCACCACGTCGGCGATCTCCCGCTCGGTGACCCAGGCGCCCTGGATGCGTACCGGCTTGGAGGCGCCCATCGGCAGGAAGAGCCCGTCGCCGCGACCGAGCAGCTTCTCCGCGCCCGGCTGGTCGAGGATGACCCGGGAGTCCGCGAGCGACGAGGTGGCGAACGCCAGCCGGGACGGCACGTTCGCCTTGATCAGACCGGTCACCACGTCGACCGAGGGGCGCTGGGTGGCCAACACCAGGTGGATGCCGGCGGCCCGGGCCAGCTGGGTGATCCGGACGACCGAGTCCTCCACGTCGCGTGGCGCGACCATCATCAGGTCGGCCAACTCGTCCACGATCACCAGCAGGTACGGGTACGGGCGCATCTCCCGTTCGCTGCCCGGCGGGGCCTTGATCTCGCCGTTGCGGACCTTGCGGTTGAAGTCGTCGATGTGCCGGACCCCGTTGGCGGCGAGGTCGTCGTAGCGCATGTCCATCTCGCGGACCACCCAGTCCAGCGAGTCGGCAGCCTTCTTGGCGTTGGTCACGATCGGGGTGACCAGGTGCGGGATGCCCTCGTAGCCGGTCATCTCGACCCGCTTCGGGTCGATCAACAGCAGGCGCACCTCGTCCGGTGTGGCCCGGGTGAGAACGGACACCAGCAGGGTGTTGAGGCAGCTCGACTTTCCGGCTCCGGTGGCCCCGGCGATGAGAATGTGCGGCATCTTGGCGAGGTTGGCCACCACGTAACCGCCCTCGATGTCCTTGCCGAGCGCCACCACCATCGGGTGGTGGTCGCTCGTCGCCGCCCGCGAGCGCAGCACGTCGCCGAGGGCGACGTTCTCCGGGTCGGTGTTCGGGATCTCCACACCGACGGCGCTCTTGCCCGGGATCGGGCTGAGGATCCGCACGTCCGGTGACTTCACCGCGTACGCGATGTTGCGGGAGAGCTGCGTGATCCGTTCGACCTTGACGCCGTGCCCCAACTCCACCTCGTACCGGGTGACCGTCGGGCCGCGGGTGAAGCCGGTGACCGCGGCGTCCACATCGAACTGGTCGAAGACGCCCGTCAGCGCGGCGATCACCTCGTCGTTGGCCTTGCTGCGGGTCTTCGCGGCGGCTCCGGCGCTGAGCATGTTGGCCGGCGGCAGGACGTAGTCCCCGGCCAACCCGGTCAAGGCGAGTTGCTCGGCCCGGGTCGGCGGGGGCGAGTGCTCCGGCGGCTCGGCCGGCGGCCGGCGGCTCGCCGGCACCTTCGCCGGCGACTTGCGCGGCAGCACCAGGGTCTCCTGGAGGTCGGCACCGTCCAGATCATCGAAGTCGTCCGGGTCCAGCGGCGGCGGCATCCGCTTCGCCGGTCTCTTGCGTGCCGGCCGCGGGGCCGCCTCGTCCGACTCCTCGTCCACTGCGGCGTCCGGCGAGGCGACCAGACCGCCGGCGAGCAGGCCCAGCCGCTCGGGGATCTTGTTGATCGGGGTCGCGGTCACCACGAGCAGGCCGAAGAGCAGCAGCAGGATCAGCAGCGGCACCGCCACCCAGGCGGTGACCGCGCGCTCCAGCAGCCCGCCAATGCCCGCGCCGACCAGGCCGCCCGCGAAGTCCCGCTCCAGCGGGGTGGCCGGGGCCTGACCGATCTGGAGCAGCGCGGCGGTCGACACGAGCAGGGAGGTCCAGCCGATCAGCCCCCGGCCCCGGTGCTCCGGATCGGCCGGCTGACGCATCAACCGCCACGCCCCGATCATCAGCAGCACCGGCACGACAACGGAGATGGCGCCCAGGAACAACCGGACCGAGTCGGCCAGCCGCGCGCCCACCGGGCCCGCTCCGGAGAACCAGAGCGCCACCGCGGTGAGCAGGGCGAGCCCGAACATCAGCAGACCGGCACCGTCACGGCGGTGCTCCGGGTCGAGGTCGCGAGCCGAGGCGGCCTGCCGACCGGCGGCCCGCACCGCCCAACCCATCCCGTGTGCCACGCCCATCCACAAAGCACCCACCGCGCGGCCCACGTATGCCGCGGGGCTGGGCCGGGCCGGCGTGGTGCGACGCCGGACCGGCGCCCGGGTCTTCTTCGCCGGTTGACGGGCACGACTGTTGGTGCCACCGCGCGGCGACGCGCCGCGCCGCCGACTCGCCTGAGAGGTACGGCCCGCCATAGAGTCACGGTAACGGTGTGGCCGGGCAGATCCCCGCTTTTCCGGGTCGTGTCCGCGCGTCGCAACACCGGCCCTGCCGCCGGTCGTGATATCCGCCTCAGAAGGGATGCCCCATGGCGTCGCCGGAAATCGAGAGCGATCCGGGCGAACCGCTGGCCGGGCACCCTGGCGCACTGCGCCCACTGACCGGCGAGCTGGTCGCCGCAGTGCTCGCCGCCCGCGGCCTGCCCGTCGGCCTGACCGTGGACGGCGATCTGGTGGGCCGCTTCGACGACAACACGATCTGGTTCCTGCGCCTCGGCGGGGACGGCGAGCTGCTCCAGGTCCGCACCATGGTCACTGCCACCTTCGGAATCGAGCAGGTGCCCGCCCTGTACGCGTTCTGCAACTCGTGGAACCACGACCGGCTCTGGCCCAAGGCGTTCGTGCACGTCGACGACGACGGTCGCGCCCGGGTCTACGGCGAGGTGATCACCGATCTGGAACGCGGGGTGACCCCGCACCAGCTCGACCAGCTGCTCGACTGTGGCATCTCCACCGGCTGCCAACTCGCCGTGGCGGTCCGACGGCTGCCCGGCGCGGTGCCGTCGTGACCGGCCGGGACGAGTTCACCGACAGGCGCACCGACCGGGCGGCCCACCCCGACGCGCCGCACCTCGGTCCCGTCGGCTGGGCCGGCGGGCGTCGCCTGCCGGAGCTGGAGGCCGCGCTCGCCGATGCCCGGGACCTGCCCGACGGGCCGGCCCGACAGGTCGCCCTGGAGCGGCTCGCCGAGCGCGCCGACGCGGCCGGCGACGTCCGGTCCGGCGTGGACGCACGGTTCGCGCTGATCGAGGCGTACCTGCTGCACGGGGAGCGGTGGCGCCTGGTCGAGCCGGTCCGGCGCTGTCGGGCCGCCGCCGACCACCGGTCCGAGCTGCTCACCGACGCTGAGGCGGGGCTGCTGCTGCGTTATCAGCGGTACGCGGTGGAGGCGCTGATCGGCACCCCACGGGTCGGTCTGGACCAGACCAGGTCCCTGCTGCACGACCTGGCCCACCGCGTCGGCGTGGGCGGTCCGGACACGCCGACCGTTGCCGAGCTGCACTGCCGGATCGCCGACCACCTGGGTGACGAGCCCACCGCCCGCCACTGGTTCGAACGGTGGTCCGGTAAGCCCGGTCCGGCCGGTGGCTGCCCGGGCTGCGCCGCGGCCCGGCGCGCGGAACTGCTGGCCGGCTGGGGCGAGTGGCGGGCCGCGCTGAGCGAGCTGCGGGAGTCCGACGACGCCCGAGAGGCCTGCACCGACCAGCCCGAACGGGACCTGGTCGCCGGCCTGCTGCCCGCCCTGCGGGCCGGCGAGCCGGAGCGGGCCGCAGCGGCACACGTCCGGGCGTACCGCCGACACCGGCGCGAGCGCGCCGCGTTCGCGCATCTCGCCGCGCACCTGCGGTTCTGCGCACTGGGCGGGCACCTGGAACGCGGGCTGACCATCCTGGCCGAGCAGCTGCCCCGCCTGGACCGGCCGACCGACGACCTCGCCGCCATGGAGTTCGCCGCCGCCGGGGCGCTGGTTTGCGGGCTGGCCGTGGAGGCCGGGCTGGGCGGGCGGACGATGCCACGTCCGGCGTACGGCGAGCGACCCGCCGCCGAGCTGGACGTGGCCGCACTCGGCACGCTGCTGCTCGGGGTGGCCAACGAGCTGGCCGGTAGCTTCGATGCCCGCAACGGCACCGGCCACCACTCCGGACGCATAGCCGCCTGGCTCGCCGAGCGCCCCCTCGCGGCACCGGTCCCGCTGCCCGCCGACGACGAACCCGACGAGTCCGACGAGCCCGACGCCGACCGGTCCGACGACGAGGCCGAGGCGAGCGAGCGAGAGCTCGTGGCGCTGAGCCTCGACATGATCACCGCAGTCCTCGACGGGCGCGGCGACCGGCACCTGGTGGAGGAGGGCGACACCGTGGTCGGCCGGTGGGGTGGCGCGGTGATCCAGTTCCGGCGCGCCGGTGAGCGCGGGGAGGTGCTGCACGCGCGCGTCATGGCCGCCCGCCGGCTGCCGGCCGCCCGCCGCGCCGAGGCGTACGCCTTCTGCAACGCGTGGAACCACGACCGGCTGCTACCCAAGGCGTACGCGCACGACCTCGGCGAGGAGTTGGTGCTGGCCGGCGACGTGGCCACGGACCTGACGCACGGGGTGGCCCAAGCGCAGCTCATGGTCCTGGTGGACGCCGCCATCACCACCGGCGTGGCGTACGCCGAGGCGGTCGCCGCGCTGCCCTGAGTCGCGAACGGGGCAACAGGTTGCGGGGCAGGGCCAACCAGGTGACATCCGACAGTGCGAAACCGGAAGCGCGGTGTCGGTGTGGTACGGCCATCACCGACCACATCTTCCGGGAGTCGTCATGAACCGCCTGCTCAGCTCCGGCATCCTCGCCGCCGCCCCGACGAACCGCTACACCAACAGGGACACCGCGATGACGCTTCGCCTGAGCGGCACGGGCGGATCCGGCGCCGGCGCGGCCGCCACCCCGTCGCCGGCCGATCCGACCGCCACGCCGACCACCTCGGGTTCGTCCGCCCCGTCCGAGGCGCAGCTTCCCCGCACCGGCGTCTCCGGCAGCACGTCCGCCCTCGCCGGCGCAGTGCTGCTGGCCCTCGGGGTCGGGCTGCTCGTGCTGCGGCGTCGGGTGTCCCGCGGCTGAGCCGGAGCGCGCACCGATATGACCCGGGCCGGCCCCCGACATCCACGGGGGATGTCGGCGGCCGGCCCGATCACGCGTGTCAGACCTCGACGACGGTGGGCACAATCATCGGCCGACGACGGTACGCGTCGTTGACCCACCGCCCCACGGTCCGCCGGACGATCTGCTGGAGCTGATGCGGGTCGGTGATGCCGTCCGCCGCCGCCCGGTTGAGCGCCTCGGTGACCAGCGGGATCACCGGGTTGAACGCCTCCGGGTCCTCCGAGAAGCCCTTCGCGGACAGGGTCGGGCCGGCGACGACCTTGCCGGTGACCGAGTCGACGACCACGGTGGTGGCGATGAATCCGCCGTCGCCGAGGATCCGACGCTCGGTGAGCAGCGACTCGCTGACGTCACCGACGGCGAGGCCGTCCACGTAGACGTACCGGCTCTTCACGTGCCCGACCAGGCTGGCGCGGCCCTCGACCAGGTCGACCACGTCGCCGTCCTCGCAGAGCACCACCCGGTCGGCGGCGACCCCCGACTCGATCCCGAGCCGGGCGTGGGCGCGCAGGTGGCGCCACTCGCCGTGCACGGGCATCAGGTTGCTGGGCCGCACCACGTTGAGCAGGTAGAGCAGCTCCCCGGCGGGGGCGTGCCCGGAGACGTGCACCTTCGCCACGTCCTTGTGTACGACCACCGCGCCGGCCCGGGCCAGCCGGTTGATCACCCGGTAGACCGAGGTCTCGTTGCCGGGCACCAGCGAGGAGGCCAGCACGACCGTGTCGCCGGGGGCGATGGTGATGTGCCGGTGGTCGCCGCTGGCCATCCGGCCCAGCGCGCTCATCGGCTCACCCTGGGACCCGGTGGACATCAGCACGATCTCCTCCGGCGGCAGCGTGGTCGCCTCGTCGATGCTGATGACCAGGCCGGCCGGGATGTTGAGCAGGCCGAGGTCCCGGGCGATGCCCATGTTGCGGACCATGGACCGGCCGATCAGCGCGACCTTGCGGCCGTGTTCCGCGGCGGAGTCGAAGACCTGCTGCACGCGGTGCACGTGCGAGGCGAACGAGGCCACGATGATCCGGCCCTTGGCCTTTGCGAAGATCGAGTCGAGAACCGGCCCGATCTCCCGTTCCGGGGTGACGAAGCCGGGGATCTCCGCGTTGGTGGAGTCGGACAGCAGCAGGTCGACGCCTTCGGCGCCGAGCCGGGCGAAGCCGGCCAGGTCGGTGATCCGGCCGTCCAGCGGGAGCTGGTCCATCTTGAAGTCGCCGGTGTGCAGCACCAGGCCGGCGGGAGTGCGGATGGCCACCGCGAGGGCGTCCGGGATCGAGTGGTTGACCGCGAAGAACTCGCACTCGAACGGGCCGAGCCGCTCGCGGCCGCCCTCCCGCACGGTCAGCGTGTACGGCTGGATGCGCCGCTCGGCCAACTTCGCCTCGACCAGGGCGAGGGTGAACTGTGAGCCGACCAGGGGGATGTCGGGCTTGTGGGCGAGCAGGTAGGGCACCGCGCCGATGTGGTCCTCGTGGCCGTGGGTCAGCACGATCGCCTGGACGTCGGCCAGCCGGTCCAGGATCGGGCCGAAGTCGGGCAGGATCAGATCCACTCCCGGCTGCTCGACGTCGGGGAAGAGCACCCCGCAGTCGACGATCAGCAACTTGCCGTCGTACTCGAAGACGGTCATGTTGCGACCGATGGCGCCGAGCCCGCCGAGCGGGATGATCCGCAGCCCGCCCTCGGGCAGCGGCGGGGGAAGCTCCGCGTCGATGTGCGCCTCGGTCACGCGTCCACCTCATTCTGCGACGCCGTAACCCGGCGCCCATCGTGTCGTTCGATCATTCGGGCAGCTCCAGGCCCACTGCCGCGAAGTCCGCGCGCAGCTGGGCGATCTCGTCGTTGGTGGCGTCCACCAGCGGGGGTCGCACCGGGCCGGCCGGCAGGCCCAGCGATGCCAGGCCAGCCTTCACCAGGATGGTGCCCTGGGTGCGGAAGATGCCGGTGAACAGCGGCAGCAGCCGCCGGTGCAGGGCAAGCGCGGCCGGCATGTCCCCCGCGTCGAACGCCTCGATCATCTGTGCGGCCAGCGCCCCGACGAAGTGCGTCGAGGTGCCGACCAGGCCCACGCTGCCGGCGGCCAGCGCCGGCAGGGTGAGTGCGTCCTCGCCGCAGTAGAAGGCGAGGGCGGTCCGGCTGGTCACCCAGCTGGTGGCGACCAGGTCGCCCTTGGCGTCCTTGACCGCGACGATCCGGCCGTGCTCGGCGAGCCGGACCAGCGTTTCGGTGTCGATCGGCACGCCCGAGCGGTGCGGGATGTCGTACAGCATCACCGGCAGGCCGGTGGCGTCGGCCACCGCGGTGAAGTGCCGCAGCAACCCGCTCTGCGGCGGCTTGTTGTAGTAGGGGGTGACCACGAGCAGACCGTGCGCGCCAGCCTTCTCGGCGGCGGCGGCCAGCTCGATGGTGTGCCGGGTGTCGTTGGTGCCGACCCCGGCGACCACCTTGGCGCGGTCACCGACCGCCTCCACCACGGCGCGAATCAGGTTTTCCTTCTCCGCGTCGGTGGTCGTCGGCGACTCGCCGGTGGTGCCGTTGACGACCACCCCGTCGTTGCCCTGCTCGTCGACCAGGTGGCTCGCCAGCCGGGCGGCACCGTCAAGGTCGAGGGAGCCGTCGGAGGCGAACGGGCTCACCATGGCGGTGAGCAGCCGGCCGAACGGGCGGGACACCGGTCGGGCAGCGGCGTCAAGGTGGTCGTGCGTCATACCCCCCAACCTAGCGGACGACCAGCCGGGGCCCGCCAGGGAAGGGCTCAGGACGCCTCGTGCGGGCTGGCCGCCACCTCGGTGCCGTCCGGCAACGTGGAGATCACGAAGTCGGCGAACACGTTGGGGGCGACACCCTGCAGTTGGCGCAGGCACTCCACGGCCAGCTCACGGATCTCCACATCGGCGTGCTCGGTGGCCCGCATCGCGATGAAGTGCCGCCAGGCCCGGTAGTTGCCGCTGACCACGATCCGGGTCTCGGTGGCGTTGGGCAGCACCGCGCGGGCCGCCTGCCGGGCCTGCTTGCGGCGCAGCGTCGGGTTCGGCTCGTCGGAGAAGCGCTGCTCGAGGCCCTCCAACAACTCGGTGTACGCCCGGACGCTCGCCTCGGCGGCCTCCACGAACTTCTTGTGCAGCTCCGGGTCGTCGGCGATGACCGCCGGCTCGACCATGGCCGCGTCCCGCTCCGGGACGTAGCGCTGGGACAGCTGGGAGTACGAGAAGTGCCGGTGCCGAATCAACTCGTGGGTGAAGGAACGGGACACCCCGGTGAAGTAGAAGGTCACCGACCCGTGCTCCAGCACCGAGAGGTGCCCGACATCGAGGATGTGCGCCAGGTAGCCGGCGTTGGTGGCGGTGGCCGGGTTCGGCTTCTTCCACGACTGGTAGCAGGCCCGGCCGGCGAACTCGGCGAGCGCCTGGCCCCCCTCGGCGTCCGTCGACCACGGCACGTCGTCCGGGGCCGCGAACTGGGTCCACGCGATCAACTTGACCTGGGGCTGCACCATCTCCGGCATTCCTGGGACTGTAGTGGCGCGACGCCTCGGGGCCCAACTCAGGCGCGCCTCGTGCAATGTCGATCACTCAGCCGGCGGGTCCGAGCCGCCCGCCGACTACTTCCGCCCGCAAGATCGCACAACATCGTGGATGTAGTGGCATCCGCCGCGTCCGAGACCACTACATCCAGGATCGAGCACGATTTTGGGGCGAGGTGCGTCGGCCGGGGCGGGGCGCTCAGACGTAGAGCGAGGTGAACGGCGCCCAGGGCAGGTTGCGCAGCACCGAGAAGGCGAGCCACGCGGCCAGGAAGCCGCCGATGACCTTCGAGCTGATCCGCAGCTCGGGCAGTCGCCAGCCGAACGCCTGGTTGCCCGCCCAGGCCACGAAGAGGTACGCGAGGAACGGCAACGCGAAGACGAACAGGAAGTGGTGTCGGGCGGCGGCCGGCAGGTCGCCGTGCAGCACGTACCAGAGTGCGCGGGTGCCGCCGCAGCCTGGGCAGTCCAGCCCGGTGGTCAGCTTGAGCAGACAGGTGGGCGCGGCGTCCGGGTTGGCGTCGGCCGGATCGCTGAGCAGCGCGTAGCCCATGCCGGCGGCGACGCAGCCGACCGCGGCCAGCGGCACCGCCCAGCGCGGCGAACGCTCGTAGAGCCGCAGCACGAACCGGGTGATCCGGTCCGGCTCGGGGGCCGGGTAGCCACCCGGCGGGGTCGTCGGCCAACCGACCGGACCCGCGCCGACCGAATCAGCGCCGGCCGGGCCCGCGCCGGCCGGATCGGCCGGCACCGTGTGGACCGCCCCGGGGGCGGGCTGCGGCTGGTCGACCGGACCGGGGGCGCTCGTCACGCGCTCACGGTACACCGGACACGCTGGCCAACGCGGCGGTGAGCGGACCGGCCAGGTCGCCGGCCAACGGCGGTGCCACCGCGTCCAGGCCGAGCCAGCCGGCGAGCCGGTACAGCTCGGCGGCGAGCGCCGACGCGGTCTCCCCCGGGTCGGCGCCGGGCTCGATCCAGGCGGCCGGCACCAGCAGCACCCCGGCCTTGCGGTCGGCCTTCAGGTCGACCCGGGCGGTGAACCGGTCGCCCTGCAGGAACGGCAACACGTAGTAGCCGTAGACCCGCTGTGGCGCGGGAACGTAGATCTCGATCCGGTAGCTGAAGTCGAACAGCCGCTCGGTGCGGGCACGTTCCCAGACCAGCGGGTCAAAGGGGCTGACCAGCGTGTTACCCCGAATCCACCGCGGCACCCGGGCGGACGCGTGCAGCCACGCCGGCTGGCGCCAGCCCGCAACGGTGACCGGCACCAACTCACCGGCCTCGGCCAGCTCCGCCACGGCCTGCCGGGCACCGGCCAGCGGCAGCCGGAAGTAGTCGCGCAGCTCCGGCTCGGCGGCCACGCCGAGCGACCGTGCGGCACGAGCCACCAGCGAGCGGTACGCCTCGGCGTCGGTCGGGGTGGGCGCGGCCAGCACCGCCGCGGGCAGCACCCGCTCGGGCAGGTCGTAGCGGCGGGCGAAGGAGGTGCTGCGCTCGGCGGCGGCCACCTCCCCAGCCCAGAAGAGGTACTCCAACGCCCGCTTGACCGCCGACCAGTTCCACCCCCAGTTGCCGGTCTCCCGGGGCGCGTCGTGCTCGATCTCGGCAGCGGTCAGCGGGCCTCGGGCGGCCACCTCGTCGCGGACCCAGGCGACCAGTTCGGGCTGCTCCTGGGCGATCCGCCGCATCCCGCCCCAGGATTCGCTCTGCGCCCGGGCCATCCGCCAGCGCAGCATCGGGTGCAGCTCGACCGGGACCAGCGACGCCTCGTGGCCCCAGTATTCGAACAGCTCACGCGGGCGCCGGTAGGCGGCCTGGTCGAGCAGCGTGGTCGGGTAGGGCCCGAGCCGACTGAACAGCGGTAGGTAGTGCGCGCGTTGCAGCACGTTGACCGAGTCCATCTGGATCAACCCGACCCGGTCGAGCACCCGGCGCAGGTGCCGGCGCGTGGGCACGCCGACCGGCGCCGGGTCGGCGAAGCCCTGGGCGGCGAGCGCCACCCGCCGGGCCTGGGCGAGCGAGAGTGATTCCGGTGCGGCCATCGTCGGCGACCTTAATTCATCGGTACGACGTCGGTGCGGGAAGCTGGACGCGACGACCAACGGGGCATAGAACGGTGCAATGCTGACCATCCGCCGGGAGGAGCCGGACGACGCCGAGGCGGTCGCCCGGGTGCACGTGCACGGCTGGCAGGCGGGCTACGCCGGCTTCATGCCGGACGAGGTGCTCGGGCGGCTGAACGTGATGGCCTGGGCACAGCGCCGCCGCGACGTCGGCACCGCCGATCCGGAGCATCCGTTCACCACCCTGCTCGGGGAGGTGGACGGGCTGGTCGTCGGCTTCACCACCTTCGGGCCGTACCGCCGCAACCAGGACCGGGACGACCTGGACCCGACGGTTGGCGAGGTGGTCGCGCTCTACGTGGAACCCGCGTGCTGGGGTGACGGGACCGCCGCCGCGCTCCTGGCCGCCGCCCGGGACGGGCTCAGCGAGCGGGGCTGGACCGGGTACCGGGCGTGGGTGCTGGCGGACAACCGGCGGGCCCGCCGGTTCTGCGAGCGGGCCGGGCTGTCAGCGGACGGTGAGCAGTCGACCTATCAGGTGCCGCTCGCCGGCGGGCGTGGGCCGGTCGGGCTGGTCGAGCTGCGGTACGCCGGACGCCTCGACCACTGACCCGGCCGGTGCCAGCCAGCGGCGGATCGGCAGGAAGGCCAGCAGCGCCAGGCTGATCCACACGTAGGCGTTGCTGCCGAGGAAGCCGTCGACGCCGGTGAAGTCCTTCTCCCAGAACCAGACGGTCCGGCTGATCAACAGCGCGTACCCGATGGTCGCGGCGACCAGCAGGACCCGCCGTCGCCGGCCGGCCGGCGCGGCCATCGCGTTGTCGACCAGCAGGATCAGCGCGGGCAGCAGCCAGACCAGGTGGTGCACCCAGGTGACCGGGCTGACCAGGCACATCACCGCGCCGGTCAGCGCCAGCCCGGTCGCCTCGTCGCCCACCGCGACGGCGGCCCGGGATCGCCAGGCCCACAGCGCCAGGGTGCCGAGCACCAGCAGCAGCCAGAGCAGGGTGCTCGGGTGTTGCGGGTCGAGCCGGGCGACCACCCCACGCAGCGACTGGTTGGAGACGAAGGCGAGCTCGCCCACCCGGCCGGTGTTCCACAGGGCCTCGGTCCAGAATTCCCGGGACGCGTCCGGGAAGAGCGCGCCGGCCAGCAGCGACACCCCGGCGGCCGTGCCGCTGGCGGTGAGAGCCGCCCGCCACCGCCCGGTCAGCAAGAGGTAGACGATGAAGATGCCCGGGGTCAGTTTGATCGCGGTGGCGAGCCCGATGCCCACCCCGGCCCACCGGTTGCCGGCCGGCAGCAGCCGCAACAGATCCACCGCCACCAGGAAGAGCAGCAACGTGTTGACCTGGCCGAAGTTGACGGTCTCACGCATCGGCTCGAACGCGGCGGCCAGGCAGAGGGCCACGGCGAGGGCGAACCACCTGGTCCAGCCGGAACGCCGGGCGATCGGGTCGACCAGCCACCAGATCAGCACCGCCGTGGTGACCACGCTGGCGAGCACGCTCACCACGATCGCGGCCGTCCACGGCAGGTACGCCATCGGCAGCATGACAAGCGCGGCGAACGGCGGATAGGTGAAGCCGTACTGGGTGTTGGGCTTGAGGTAGTCGTAGATTTCCCCGCCGTCGTGCACCCACCAGGTCAACGCGCCGTAGTAGACCTTGAGGTCGAAGAAGCCGTGCCGTACGGCGGCGACGGCGAGGAACGCGGTGACCGCCGCGGCGAGCAACACCACCCCGCCGACCTGCGCGGTCGTCCTGTTGGCACCCTGCGCCACCGTCGCCTCCCTCGCCCTGCGTAGGCTTCCGTCCCATGGCTCTCGGGTTCGTCCGCCCGGCGCGTCCCGAGGACGCCGGCGAGATCGCACGCATCCAGCTCGCAACCTGGCGGGTTGCGTACCGCAGGATCCTGCCTCGGCACGTGCTCGACAACCTGGACGAGGCGTTCCTCGCCCGGCGGTGGAGCGCGGCGGTGCTGGAGCCGCCCTCGGCCGCGCACCGGGTGCTGGTCGCCGTCGAACAGGCCGAGCAATCGTATCTGGTGGGGTTCGCCGCCTCCGGGCCGGCCGACGGCGAAGCGCTGGCCCCGGGTGAGCCGGCCGACGCGCTCGGCCCGGACGTGGCCGCGGTGACCGACCTGCTGGTGGAGCCGCGTTGGGGTCGACGTGGGCACGGCAGCCGGCTGCTCGCCGCCACCGTCGACCTGTGGCGGGAAGACGGGTTGAGTCGCGCGGTCGCCTGGGCGTTCGACGGTGACGAGGCGACTCGCAAGTTCCTCACCAGCACGGGTTGGGAGCCCGACGGCGCGGCCCGCGCGCTGGACGTCGACGACATGCTGGTGCCGCAGGTGCGCCTGCACGTGGGCGTCCCGACGGAGAAGGTGACCGAGGACGTTCCAGCCGGCTGATCCGGTGCGGCGACCCGACGCGGGGCCGCCACACCGGCGGTCAGCCCTTGTCCGAGCCGTCGTTGGCGTCGCGGACGAAGTAGCGCTGGAACACCATGAAGATGATCGCCACTGGGATGGTGGCCAGCAGCGCCGCGCCGAGCTTGAGCGGGTACTGGGTGCCGCTGCCGAGTGAGCCGCTGACCAGGTCGGCCAGCCCTCGTGGCAGGGTGAACAGATCCGGGTTCTGCACCGACACCAGGCTGTGCGGGAACTCGTTCCAGGACCCCTGGAACGACAGGATGGTCAGGGTGATCAGCGCCGGTTTCGCCATCGGCAGCACCACCGACCAGAAGGTGCGGAAGATGCTCGCCCCGTCGATGCGGGCGGCCTCCTCCACGCTGACCGGGATCGACTCGAAGAACTGCTTCATGATGAACACACCCGCCGCGTCGGCCAGCAGCGGCACCACCAGACCCGCGTAGCTGTTGTAGATGCCGAGCTGGTTGAGCACCAGGAACTTCGGGATCAGCAGCACCACCCCGGGCACCGCCAGCACCGCGACGACCGCGGCGAACAACCCGTTGCGCCCCCGGAACCGCAGCCGGGCCAGCGCGTACCCGGCGAGCGAGTCGAAGAACACCCGACCGATGGTCACCAGCACCGTGACCAGCAGCGAGTTGCCCAACCAGAGCGGGAAGTTGGTGCCGGCGAAGATCCGCTCGAAGCTGTCCAGCGTGAGCGGGTCCGGGAACGGCGAGAGCGGGTTCGCCGCCGCGTCGGACTCGGTCTTGAGCGAGTTGCCGATCTGGATGACGAACGGGTAGAGGAACACCAGCCCGAAGAAGACCAGCGTGGCGTACCCCAGGAAGCGCGTGGCCAGGGTGCGGGCCGCGCGCTCGTCGCGCCGGGCGGGCGCCGCCGGCGGGCGGTCGTTCAGCACGGCCATCTCAGGACCTCTCCGGTACGCGCCGACGCCACCAGCCGCGGCGCGGCCGGTCGGTGTCCCGTTCGGCCAGCACTCGGCGCTGGATCAGCGTGAGCACGATGATGATCAGGAACAGGACGAACGAGATCGCCGCTCCGGAGCCGTAGTCGAAGTCCCGGAAAGCGGTCCGGTACGACAGGTAGGCCGGGGTGAGCGTGGTCTTGGCCGGGGCGCCCTGGCTCATCACGTACACCTGGTCGAAGACCTGCCAGGAGCCGATCAGACCGAGGGTGAGCACCAGGAACGTGGTCGGCCTGAGCAGTGGGAGGGTGACGTGCCGCAACCGCTGCCACCGGGACGCGCCGTCGAGGGTGCTCGCCTCGTCCAGGGTGACCGGCACGTTCTGCAGACCGGCCAGGAACATCAGCATGAAGGTGCCGGAGGTGGTCCAGATGACCAGAGTGATGATCGAGATCATCGCGACGCTCGGGCCGGCCAGCCAGTCCCACCAGCTCAGGCCGAGCGGGCCGCCGTCGGCCAGCGCCGCCGGGGGCGAGTCGACGCCGACCACCCCGAACAGCAGGTGCAGCACGCCACGGGAATCGGCGAACCACTCCGGGCCGTCGATACCGAAGAAGCCGAGCAGGGCGTTCACCGCGCCGGAGTTGGCGAAGAGGAACAGGAACACCACGCTGATCGCGACAGAGCTGGTGACCGAGGGGAAGTAGAAGGCGCTGCGGAAGAAGCTCTTGCCCTTGAGCATCCGGTTGTTGACCACCAGCGCCAAACCGAGCGCGAGCGCGGTCTGTGCCGGCACCACGATCGCCACATAGTAGAAGTTGTTGCGGATGCTGGTCATGAAGTCGCGGCGGGCCAGCCCGTCCTCGGTGAACAACTGGGTGTAGTTGTGTGCGCCGACGAACGGGACGTCGCCGGTGAACGGGCTGCCCTGGCCGTTCCAGTCGGTCAGGCTGACCCAGAACGCCATCAGGATCGGCAGCAGCAGGAACAGCCCCAGGATGACGATCACCGGCGCGACGAAGAGCCAGCCGGCGACGTTCTCGTTGCTGCGGATGCCGCCCCGGCGTCGACGCGGGCCGTCCCCGGTCGCGGTCGCCACGGCGGTCTGTGTCTCGGTTGCCATCTCCCCTCCCTCCCTGTCTCAGGCTGGAGGTGATGCAGGGGCCCCCGTGGTGTCGGGGACCCCTGCCGTCACCTCAGCTGCCGCCGAGCGCCGCCTTGGCGTTCTTGTCGAAGTTCTGCAACACGGTCTTCGGGTCGCCGGTGGTCAGGCTCTGCAGGCTGGCGTCGAGGTCCTTGAGGACGCTGTCCATCTTCGGAGCGTTCACCGGGCCCTGGGCGTACGCGGCGCCGTCGATGAACGGCTTGTCCTCGGGGTTGGCGGCGGTGTACTGGTCACTGACCGACTGCCGGGACGGCATCACGCCGACCGCCTTCGCGAAGACCAGCTGCTGCTCTCCGCTGGTCATCGCCTCGACGAACTTGATCGCCTGGTCCTTGAACTTGCTCTTCGCCGCAATGCCCCAGCACTGGGTGAAGGAGAGCGTGCCCTGCCCCTTCGGGCCGGCCGGCAGCGCCGCGACCTTGTACTTCACGTTCGGGAAGTCGTTCTTCAGGGCACCCTTGATCCAGTTGCCCTCGATGGTCATCACGGCCTTGCCCTTGCCGAACGCCTCACCGGACCAGCCGGCGTCGAGCTGCTTCGGGTACTTCGCCAGCCCGGTGGTGAGCATGGTCTTGACGTACTGGAGGGCGGCCAGGTTCTCCGGGGTGTCCGCGGTCGACTGCTTTCCGTCCTTGCTCAGCAGCCAGCCACCGTTCTGCACCATGAAGGCACCGATGCGGTCGCGGGTGTCGCCGAGTGCCAGCGGGACCTGCCCCTTGGCCTTGATCTTCTGGGCGGTCGCGGTGAGCTGGTCCCAGGTGGTCGGCACGTCGGCGTCGGTCAGCCCGGCCTTGGCCCACAGGTCGCTGTTGATCTGCAGGGCCAGGGTGGAGAAGTCCTTGGGCGCGCAGTACAACTTGCCGTCGTACGTGAACGCGGTACGCAGGCTCTCGTAGAAGTCGCCCGAGTTGCTGATCTTGTCGCCGTACGGCTCCAGGGCGCCGACGCTCGCGTAGTCGGCGAACTGGGCCGCGTCGACGTAAAAGACATCCGGGGGCGTGCCACCGGCGAGCGCCTGGCCGAGCTGCTGGGTGAGGTCCTGCGCCGGAGTGACAGTGGCGGTGTTGCCGGAGCTGCTGGCCCACTTCGCGGCAGCGTCCTGGACGGCCTTGGTCTCGGCCTCGCCCGAGGAGCCAATCATGATCTGCAGGCTGGCCGGGCCGCTGGACTGTGCGGCGTCGCCGGACGAGTCGTCGAAGCCGCTGCCGCAGGCCGCGGAGCCGAGGAGGGCGACGGCGGCGAGGCCGGCCACCGCCGCCCGGGTGATCGTTCGAGGTGCCATGTTCTTCTCCTGGTGGGGGTGGGACTACGCGGTGTGCCGCAACGCCAGCGAGGGCTGGAGCAGCACGTGGGTGGGGGTCTCGTGGTTGCCGTCGAGGACCCCGGTGAGCAGGTCCACGCAGCGGGCGGCGGCCTCGCCGAGCGGTTGGCTGACGCTGGCCAGCCCGACCGCCGCGGCCACCGGCGTGTCGTCGAAGCCGATCACCGACACGGGCGGGTCGGTGCCGCGGATCGCCTGGAGAGCGCCGAGGGCGAGCGAGTCGCTGGCGCAGACCACGGCGGTCGGCGCCACGGCGGCGAGCAGGTCACGCATCAACCGTTCGCCCTCGGCGATGCCGTCCTCGGTCTCCCGGTGCAGCCCGGTCGGGTCGACGCCGACCTCGTGCAGCGCGTCGCGCCAGCCGGCGCGCCGGTCGTCACCGACACCGGAACCGGCCGGCCAGCCGATGAACGCGATCCGTCGGTGCCCGGCGGCCAGCAGGTGCCGGGTGGCTCCGGCAGTGCCGGCGGCGCCGTCCACGTCCACCCAGGGGTGCGCGTCGAGGGCGTCCCACGGACGGCCGAAGGTCACGAACGGCACGTCCCGCTCGGCGAGCCAGGCGGTACGCGGGTCGCCGTACTTCGTCCCGACGAGCACGAACGCATCCAGCTCGTACGTGCCGAGCAGGTCGTCGTAGGTCGAGATCTCCCGCTCGTCGTCGGTGGCGGTGTAGAGCAGCACCCGGTAGCCGGCGGCGTCGGCGGTCTCGGTGAGACCGTGCAGGAAGCGGTCGAGCACCGAGCCGTTGATGCCGTCGCGGGTGGGTTCGATCCGGGCGGCGATGAGTCGGGACCGGCCGGTGCGCATCTGCCGGGCGGCCTGGTTGGCCCGGTAGCCGAGTGCGTTGATCGCGTCCTCGACCCGCAGTCGGGTCTCCTGCCGCACGATGTGCGGGGCGTTGAGGACGTTGGACACCGTCTGCCGGCTGACTCGGGCATGCCGGGCCACCGTCGCGATGGTCACCTTTTCAGCCACTTAATTCCTCTCGCCACCTTGAACGATCCAATTCGGATAGTGCAGGATTAGATCGTTCAAGTTTCTGGAATGTTTCGCACTTTGCACCGCCGGGGGCACGTTGTCAAGACGTCCGCCCCGCACCCCGATGATCTGGAGCCACAACCGTGATCGAACGCCAGCTGCAACCCCTCCTGCACGAGTTGGTGGGAGCGGTCTTCGCCCCCACCAGCGCGCTGGGGGACGCGACCGGGCAGATCCGTCCGACCGGCGTCCAGGGCGTCTTCCACGCCGACGCCCGCGTGCTCTCCCGGGCCGAGCTGCGGGTCGACGACCGGGAGTTGGAGAGTCTGACCCACGGTGACGACGACCCGCACGGGGCTCGCTTCGTGAGCCTGGCGCGCTGGCTCGGCGACCCCGTGCCCGACCCCACCGTCCGCGTCGACCGGCTCCGCCGGGCCACCCGCAACGGCCTCACCGAGGAGCTGCGGATCGTCTCCACCGCCACCGTCGACGTACGGGCCACCGTCACCATCGACCTCGGCTGCGACCTGGCACCCATCGAGGTCGTCAAGTCCGGTGGCGCCGCCAACGCGCTGGAGGCCAAGACCGGCCAGCCAGGAGTGCTCACCTGGTCGGCGGAAGGAATCACCGTCACCGTCACCGCCCCGGACGCCGACGTGCTCGCCACCGATGAGCGGGCCACCGCACCCCGGCTGGCCTGGCCGATCGAGCTGCCCCCCGGTGGCGAGACGGTGCTGCGCTGGCAGCTGACCGTCGAGGACCCACGCGCCGTCGTCGTCGGCCCAACCGGCGAACCGGAGTGGTCACGACCCGAGGTGACCGCAGACGACCGACGCCTGGTCCGGCTGCTCGACCGCAGCCTGAGCGACCTGCGCGGCCTGCGACTGGCCGAGACCGGCACCCCGGAGGACGTGTTCCTCGGTGCCGGAGTGCCCTGGTTCCTCACGCTGTTCGGTCGGGACAGCCTCTGGGCCGCCCGGATGATGCTGCCGCTCGGCACCGACCTGGCCGCCGGCACCCTGCGGGTGCTCGCCCGGCGGCAGGGCACCCGGATCGACCCCGCCACCGGCGAAGCCCCGGGCAAGATCCTGCACGAGCTGCGCCGCCACGAGCTGGCGCTGCCCGAGCACGGGCTGCGCCTACCACCGGCCTACTACGGCACCGTCGACGCCACCATGCTCTGGGTCAACCTGCTACACGACGCATGGCGCTGGGGCCTGCCTGCCGACCAGATCGAACCGCTGCTGCCATACCTGGAGGCGTCCCTGCGTTGGCTCGGCGAACACGCCGACCCGGACGGCGACGGCCTGGTCGAGTACATCGACACCACCGGGCACGGCCTGTCCAACCAGGGCTGGAAGGACTCCGGCGACGCCGTCCGATTCCACGACGGCACCCTGGCCACCGCGCCGATCGTGCTGGCCGAGGTGCAGGGGTACGCGCACGAGGCGGCGGTGAACGGCGCCGCCCTGCTGGACGCCTTCGGTCGACCGGGCGCTGACCGCTGGCGCGAGCACGCCGCCGCGCTGGCCCGCCGGTTCCGGGACAGCTTCTGGGTCGACGGCCGGTACGGTCCGCAACCCGCGCTCGCCCTCGACCGGGACAAGCGGCCCGTCGACTCGCTGACCAGCAACATCGGTCACCTGCTCGGCACCGGCCTGCTCAGCGGCGAGGAGGAGGACCAGGTCGCCAAGCTGCTCGCCACCGACACCCTCGCCGGAGGCTTCGGGCTGCGGACCATGTCCACCGAAGACGCCGGCTTCAGCCCACTGTCGTACCACTGCGGTTCGATCTGGACGCACGACACCGCGATCGTGCTCGCCGGGCTGGCCCGCGCCGGGCACCGGGAGGCCGCGCTCGGCCTGGCCGAAGGGCTGCTCAGCGCGGCCGAGGCCTTCGACTACCGGATGCCCGAGCTGTACGGCGGCGACGACCGGTCACTGGTGAACCGCCCGGTGCCGTACCCGGCTTCGTGCCGGCCTCAGGCATGGGCCGCGACAGGCGCCGTGCTCCTGCTCCAGGCGGCGACCGGCCTCTACCCGGACGTGCCGGGCGGGACGGTCCGGCTGGCCCCACTGGCCGGCGCCGAACTGGGCGCCCTCACCGTCAACGGCCTCCGCGTGGCCAACACCCCGGTCAACGTGGCGGTAGACCGCACCGGCCACGCCACGGTAACCGGCCTGCCCACCTCACTAACCCCAACCCTCCCCACCCAACGCCGCCCCACAACCCCCCTCCCCCATTAAGCCCCGACCCCGCCCCGCCGTCCCCCCGCGCCCGCGTACGGCACCCCAGCCCGCCCCGCCCGCGTCGATCATGGACTTGTGGTGGGCATTGGATCCGCATACGCCCCTTTTGCGAGGCACCACAACTCCATGATCGGCGCGGGCGGGGCGAGGCGCGGGCGGGGCGAGGCGCGGGGCGGGAGGCAAAGGGCGGGAGGCGGGACATGGGGGCGAAGTTGCCGCGGCAACGTGGGCCGCTTTCCCGGCGATCTTGCAGTTTCGGTCGCCGAAATGAACAAGATGTCCACTCATGTCTCGACAGCAAGTGCAAGATCGCGTAGGACGGGGCCTTGGGGTGGGTTAGGGGGCTTGCTCGGCTATTACTTCCTCGTCGTCCATCGCGCCCGTTGGACGGAAGCCCAGGGACGTGTAGAGGGAGGCGGCCGGGGTGTTGTCCGGGTGGTAGGAGAGGCGGACCGGGGGTTCGCCGTCCTTGGCACCCAGCCAGGTGGCCAGGGTCTGCACTGTCGCTCTGCCTACGCCGCGGTTCTGCTCGGCGGCGTCGATCAGCATTCCGCCGATCCAGTGCGAGCCGTCGTCGTCCGCACCCCACATGACGTGGCCGACGACGGTCTCGTCCGCGTACACGGCTAGCGACGTCCACACCTCGGAACGGGTGCTGAGCAGCAGGTAGCGGGCGCCCAGGGCGGCCACGAACCGGCGCTGGTCGTCGTGCGGAGCAACGTCGGCCACCGCCCGCCAGTTGTCGTCATCCACCGGGCGCAGGGTGACGAGTCGCCCGGCCCGGTCCAGGTGTCCACTATCGATCATGGCGGCAGCATAGGAGCGACCCGGCGACCCGGCGACCCCGTCCGCCCGGGGCGAGGCCACCATCGCGCGAGCGCCCCGCAGGCGCGGTCAGTCGAGCAGCGCGTCCAGGCCGACGGTGAGGCCGGGGCGGCTGCGCACCGCGCGGACGGCCAGCAGGACGCCCGGCATGAACGACGCCCGGTCGTACGAGTCGTGGCGGATGGTCAGGGTTTCTCCGGTGGCGCCGAAGAGCACCTCCTGGTGGGCGACGAGCCCGGTGGCACGCACCGCGTGGACGCGTACCCCGTCGATCTCGGCGCCGCGCGCGCCCGGCACCTCGTCCTTGGTGGCGTCCGGCACCGGGCCGAGGCCGGCCTCGGCGCGGGCCCGGGCGATCTGCCGCGCGGTGTGCGTGGCGGTGCCGCTCGGCGCGTCCAGCTTGGCCGGGTGGTGCTGCTCGATGATCTCGACGGACTCGAAGTGCCGGGCGGCCCGCGCGGCGAACTGCATCATCAGTACCGCGCCGATGCCGAAGTTCGGGGCGATCACCACGCCCACCTCGGGCTTGCGGGCCAGCCACTCGCGCACCTGCTCCAGCCGCTGCTCGCTGAAGCCCGTCGTGCCGACAACGGCGCTGATGCCCCGGTCGATGCACCAGCGCAGGTTGTCCATGACCACGTCCGGGGTGGTGAAGTCGACGACCACCTGGGCGTTGGAGGCGGCGGAGCGGTCGTCACCCTGGTCCATCGCGGCGACCAGCTCGACGCCGTCGGCGGCTTCGACCGCCTTGCAGACCTCGATGCCCATCCGGCCCCGGGCACCCAGCACACCGACCCGCAACGGCCCGGCCGGGGTCTTCTCCTGCTCGTCAGTCACGGGGCACAACCTATCCCAATCGGGACGTGCCCTCCCGGCCGGGACGTCCCCCGACCAGCGCGGCAGACCTCAGACGGCGAAGTCGCCCTCGCCGAACGGGCCGACCACGGCCAGCGACATCGGCCGGCTGAGCAGTTCGGCGGCGAGGGTGTTCACGTCCTCGACGGTGACCTCGTCGACTCGGCGGAGCAGCTCGTCCACCGGCATCAGGTCGCCGTAGAGCAGCTCACCCTTGGCCAGCCGGCTCATCCGGGAACCGGTGTCCTCCAGGCCGAGCACGAACGAGCCCTTGCTCATTCCCTTGCCCCGGGCCACCTCGGCTTCGGTCAACCCGTCGGCGGCCACCCGGGCCAGCTCGGCGCGGGTCAGGGCCAGCACCTCGTCCACCTTGCCCGGCGCGCAGCCGGCGTAGACGGCGAACAGGCCGCTGTCGGCGTACTGGCTGGCGTAGGAGTAGACCGAGTACGCCAGGCCGCGCTGCTCGCGGATCTCCTGGAACAGGCGGCTGGACATGCCACCGCCGAGCACGTTGTTGAGCACCCCGAGGGCGAAGCGCCGATCGTCGAGCCGGTCGATGCCGGGGCAGCCGAGGATGACGTGCGCCTGCTCGGTCTCCTTCGGCTCCACCAGGGTGGTCGCCGGCTTGGTGCGTACCGCCGGGGTTGCCGCGCGGTACGGCGCGGGCGTCGCCGGGTCGCTGTCCAGCGGGGTGCCTCGCACCGCCTGGCGGACCAGCTTGACCACCGCGGCGTGATCGAGGTTGCCGGCGGCGGCGATGACGATCTGCGGTGCGGTGTAGCGGTCGCGGTAGAAGCTCTGGATCTGCCGCCGGGTCATCGGCGTGACGGTGTCCGCGGTGCCGGAGATCAACCGACCCAGCGGGTGGTCGCCGTAGACGGCCTGGACGAAGAGGTCGTGCACCTCGTCACCGGGCTCGTCGTCGTGCATGGCGATCTCTTCCAGGATCACGCCACGCTCGGTCTCGACGTCGGCCGGCTCCAGCAGCGAATCGGCGACCAGGTCGCACATCACGTCGATCGCCAGCGGCAGGTCCTCGTCCAGCACGCGGGCGTAGTAGCAGGTGTATTCCTTCGTGGTGAAGGCGTTGGTCTCACCACCCACCGCCTCGATCTGCGAGGAGATCTCCAGCGCGGTGCGCTTGTGGGTGCCCTTGAAGAGCAGGTGCTCGAGGAAGTGCGCGGCACCGGCCTGCGGGCCGGTCTCGTCGCGCGAGCCGACCGCCACCCAGATGCCGAACGAGACGCTGCGCATCGCCGGGATCGCCTCGGTGAGGACGCGCAGGCCGCTGGGCAGCACGGTACGTCGTACCGTGCCGCCCAGCGGGTCGTCGCTGAGCGTCCGGGTCACCGCCCGGGCGGCACCGCCGGAGCGGCCCACCCCGGTGTCCCGGGACGCAGCCACCCCCCGTCGATCCGGTGGAAACGGCGCGCTGAAGGCCCGACTCACGTAGTGCTCCCGGTTCGACGAGGGGTGGGTGTTGCGATGTTCGACGATCAGCTGTGCCGGGTCCGGCGGCGCGGACGCTCGCCGCCCTCGCCACCCTCGCCGCCGCCGTTGCCGCCCTCGCCGCCACCGTTGCCGCGCTCCGGGCCACGTGCGCCCCGGTCGCCGCCACGCTCGCGGTCACCGCGGTCACGCGGGCCCCGGTCGCCCCGGTCCCGACCAGCCGGCCGGTCGCCACCGGCGGCCTCACCGGCGGCCGGCGCCTCGGCGCCCTCCGGGCGGACCTTGTCGAGGTAGATCTTGCCGCGGGCGTCGATGTCCGCGATCTCGACCTCGACCCGGTCGCCGACGTTGAGGAAGTCCTCAACGCGCTCGACCCGCTTGCCGTCGCCCACCTTGGAGATGTGCAGCAGGCCGTCGCGGCCCGGCAGCAGGGAGATGAACGCGCCGAACGCGGCGGTCTTGACCACCGTGCCGAGGAAGCGCTCACCCTGCTTGGGCAGGGTCGGGTTGGCGATCCCGTTGATCCGGTCGACGGCCGCCTGGGCCGACGGGCCGTTGGTGGCGCCGACGTAGATCGTGCCGTCGTCCTCGATGGAGATCTCGGCGCCGGTCTCGTCCTGGATCGCGTTGATGGTCTGACCCTTCGGGCCGATCACCATGCCGATCTTGTCCACCGGGATCTTGACGGTGGTGACCCGCGGGGCGTAGTCCGACATCTCGGCCGGAGCCTCGATCGCGGCCTTCATGACCCCGAGGATGACCTGCCGGGCCTCGTTCGCCTGCTGCAGCGCGGCGGCCAGCACGTCCGACGGGATGCCGTTGAGCTTGGTGTCGAGCTGGAGCGCGGTGACGAACTCCGGCGTGCCGGCGACCTTGAAGTCCATGTCACCGAACGCGTCCTCGGCACCGAGGATGTCGGTCAGCGTCACGTACTGGGTCTTGCCGTCCACCTCGTCGGAGATGAGCCCCATCGCGATGCCGGCGACCGGCGCCTTCAGCGGGACACCCGCGGAGAGCAGGCCCAGCGTCGACGCGCAGACCGAACCCATCGAGGTGGAGCCGTTGGAGCCGAGCGCCTCGGAGACCTGCCGGATGGCGTACGGGAACTCCTCGCGCGACGGCAGCACCGGGATCAGCGCACGCTCGGCGAGAGCGCCGTGGCCGATCTCGCGACGCTTCGGCGAGCCGACCCGGCCGGTCTCACCGGTCGAGTACGGCGGGAAGTTGTAGTTGTGCATGTAGCGCTTGCGGTTCTCGGGGGACAGCGTGTCCACCATCTGCTCCATGCGGAGCATGTTCAGCGTGGTGACGCCCAGGATCTGGGTCTCGCCCCGCTCGAACAGCGCCGAACCGTGCACCCGGGGCAGCACGCCGACCTCGGCGGTCAGCGCCCGGATGTCACGCGGGCCACGCCCGTCCATGCGGACCTGCTCGCGCAGCACGCGGTTGCGCACCTCGGACTTGGTCAGCGACCGGAAGGCAGCGCTGAGCTCCTTCTCCCGACCCTCGAACCGAGCACCCAGCTCCTCGGCGACGCGGGCCTTGACCCGGTCCAGGGCCTCCTCGCGGTCGGCCTTGCCGGCGATGGTGATCGCCTCGGCCACCTCGGTGCGGGCCAGCTCGGCGACGGCGTCGTACACGTCGTCCTGGTAGTCCAGGAAGACCGGGAACTCGGTGACCGGCTTGGCGGCGACCTCGGCCAGCTCGCTCTGCGCGCGGCACAGCTCACGGATCGCCGGCTTGGCGGCCTCCAGGCCGCTGGCCACGATCTCCTCGGTCGGTGCGGTGGCACCGGCCGAGATCAGGGCGACGGCGTTCGGGGTGGCCTCGGCCTCGACCATCATGATCGCGACGTCGCCATCCTCGAGCGTGCGGCCGGCCACGACCATGTCGAAGGTGGCCCGGGCCAGCTCCTCCAGGGTCGGGAAGGCAACCCACTGGCCGTCGATGTGGGCGACGCGGGTCGCACCGATCGGGCCGGAGAACGGCAGGCCGGAGAGCTTGGTCGACATCGAGGCGGCGTTGATCGCCACGACGTCGTACGGGTGCTGCGGGTCGAGCGCGAGGATGGTCTCGACGACCTGGACCTCGTTGCGCAGGCCCTTGACGAACGACGGGCGCAGCGGCCGGTCGATCAGCCGGCAGGTGAGGATCGCGTCCTCGCTGGGCCGGCCCTCACGGCGGAAGAACGAGCCGGGGATGCGGCCCGCGGCGTACATCCGCTCCTCGACGTCGACGGTCAGCGGGAAGAAGTCGAACTGCTCCTTCGGGTGCTTACCGGCGGTGGTGGCGGAGAGAACGACCGTCTCGCCCAGCTGGGCGATGACGGAACCGGCGGCCTGGCGAGCCAGCCGACCGGTGGAGAAGGTGATCTCGCGGGTGCCGAAGGACCCGTTGTCGATCACGGCGGTACGGGATTCGGTGCCGAGTTTGGTCTCGGTCATGTGCTGTCGTGCTCCTTCGCGTCGTGGGCCCACGACGTCGGGGAGCTGCTCAGCCGGCCGGTCTTCGATCGAAGCGCCCGGGTGGTCGGCATGATGCCGGGTTCCCGGGGGCCACTACCGGAGACCGGTACGCTGACCGGCTCCCTCTCGGGTGGTCGCGCGGCCCGTGATCTTCAGGTGGGACGCCGTACGGGGGAGCAGCCGATCGGCTGCTCCCCCGTCACGTCACCGGCGCAGGCCGAGCCGCTCGATGAGCGACCGGTAGCGGGCAATGTCCTTCTTCTGGACGTAGTTGAGCAGCCGACGGCGCCGGCCGACCAGCAGCAGCAGACCACGACGGCTGTGGTGGTCGTGCTTGTGCACCTTCAGGTGCTCGGTCAGCTCGGCGATCCGCTTGGTGAGGACCGCGACCTGGACCTCCGGCGAACCGGTGTCGCCCTCGGCGGTCGCGTACTCCGCGCGGATGCTGGCCTTGGCTTCTTGATCGAGCGCCATGTTCTCCCTGTTTCGGTGGGTTGATCAGTAGGTGTCCGTCGTCCCGGTAGACCGGGAACGGACCGGTACCTCGCACCCGCGGCGTCGAGCAGGCACGCGAGGCCCCACGCCGGTCACCCGACGTCTCGGCAAGACTACCAGCACTCGCCGGTAACACCCGGCCAAGGGCCTCGGTGGGGCCACGTCACCCCGCGACGATCAGGCCAGAGCGCTCCGGGTACGTGCGACGTCCTGGTTCATCTGGGCGATCAACGGCTCGATCGAGTCGTACCGGATCTGGCCGCGCAGGTGGGCCACGAAGTCCAGGGCCAGTCGCTCGCCGTAGAGGTCTCCGGAGAAGTCGAGCGCGTACGCCTCCACCCGCCGCTCCCGGCCGGAGAAGGTCGGGTTGGTGCCCACCGACACCGCCGCCATCAGCGGTTCGTGCTGCCCGCGGCGGATCAGCCGGGCCGCGTACACCCCGTCGGCCGGGACCGCCGCGTACCGGTGGCAGAGCAGGTTGGCGGTGGGGAATCCCAGTTCCCGTCCCCGCTGGTCGCCGCGGACCACCACGCCCTCCAGCCGGTGTGGGCGGCCCAGCGCGGCGGCGGCCGCGCCGACGTCACCCGCGTCGACGCAGGAGCGGATGTACGTGGAGGAGAAGACGGTGCCGTCCTCGGCGACCAGCGGGCTGCCCTCGACGCCGAAGCCGAAGGTCTGCCCGAGCCGCTCCAACAGCGCCACGTCGCCGGCCGCCCGGTGCCCGAAGCGGAAGTTGCCCCCGACCACCACCAGCGCGCTGTGCAGGTGCTCGACCAGGACGTCGTGCACGAACTGCTCGGCCGACAGCCGGGAGAACTCCGGGGTGAACGGCACCACGCAGAGCACGTCCACGCCGAGCGCCTCGATCAGCTCCGCCTTGCGGGCCGGTTCGGTGAGCACCGCCGGGTGCGAACCGGGGCGAACCACCTCAGCCGGGTGCGGGTCGAAGGTGACCACCACCGACTGCACGCCCAACTCCCGGGCTCGGGTCACGGCGTGCCCGATGGTCGCCTGGTGCCCCTTGTGCACGCCGTCGAAGACGCCGATGGTGACGACCGAGCGCCCCCACCCACCGGGCGCCGCGTCGTACCCCCGCCACCGCTGCATGCCGTTCCTCCCTGCTGTCCCACCGGCCGGCGGGTCGACACCGTCGGCCAAGGGCCGCCGGACCTGCGCCCCGCCGTCAGGCCGGGGCGAGCACGATTTCCGCGCGAGCCCGTCCGTCCCGCTCGCTGACGATAGCGATCAGGCCGCCCTCCGGTCCGAAGACGGCGTACGGCCCGGTGAGGCCGGCCGGGTCCAGCGGTCCCCCGTGGGCGAGCACCCGGGCCTCGTCGGGCGTGGCCTCCCGGCGCGGGAAGAACCGGTCGGCCGCCGCGTCCAGCGGCAGGTTCACCACGTCCGGGGCGCGCTGCTCCAACTCGTCGAGGGTCGCCGCCTCGGCGAGGGTGAAGCCGCCCACCGCGGTCCGCCGCAACGCCGTCAGGTGCCCTCCGACGCCGAGCGCCTGGCCCGCGTCCCGGGCGATGGCCCGGATGTACGTGCCGGAGGAGCAGGTCACGTCGACGTCCACGTCCACCACGTCCGGCTCGGTGCGGCGGATGGCCAGCACCTCCAACCGGGAGATGGTGACCCGGCGCGCGGGCAGTTCGACGCTCTCCCCGTCGCGGACCCGCTTGTACGCCCGCTGCCCGTCGATCTTGATGGCGCTGACCGCGCTCGGCACCTGGTCGACCTCGCCGCTCAGCGCGCCCAGCGCCGACCGGATCGCCTCGTCGGTGACCTGACCGGTCGGCGTGGTGGCGATCACGTCGCCCTCGGCGTCGTCGGTGACGGTGGCCTGACCGAGCCGGATGGTGCCGGTGTAGCTCTTGCCCGCGCCGATGACGTAGGTCAACAGGCGGGTGGCCCGGCCCACACCGATCACCAGCACACCGGTGGCCATCGGGTCGAGGGTGCCGCCGTGCCCGACCCGCCGGGTCTTGGCCAGCCGGCGGATCCGCGCCACCACGTCGTGCGACGTCATGCCGCCGGGCTTGTCGACCACGATCAGACCATCGGTGCTCACGTCGGCCAAGCCTGCCAGATGGCCGGTACCCCGGCGTGTGTGGGCGGGCCCGGCGTGACCCGAGCCTCCGGCAGCGCCAGGAGGAGACCTCAGCGGACCGCGCCGGTCACCGCCCAGTTGCCGTTGCGCAGGCGCAGCAGCAGCGCGACCAGCCGGATCACCACGAACAGGGTGAGCCCGGCCCAGATGCCGCCCAGCCCGAGGTCGAACCCGTACGTCAGCCAGATGGCCGGCAGGAAGCCGCCGAGCGCCGCCACGATGGTGAGGTTGCGCAGGTACCGCACGTCGCCGGCGCCGATCAGCACGCCGTCGAGGGCGAACACCACTCCGGCCAGCGGCAGCATGACGACGAACCACGGCCAGGCCGCCATGGCCTGCTCGCGTACGGCCTGGTCGGAGCTGAACCACGACGGTAGGACGCCGGCGCCGGCGGCGATGAGCAGCGCGAAGGCGACGCCACAGACGCCGCCGAGCAGCCCGATCCGGCGGGCGAGCGCCCGGGCGCCCGCGTCGTCGCCGGCGCCGAGCGCGGCCCCGACCAGGGACTGTGCGGCGATGGCCAGCGCGTCGAGCACCAGCGCGGTGAAGAACCAGAGTTGCAGGGCGATCTGGTGGGCGCCGACGGCGGCGGCCCCGAAGCGGGCGGCGACGGCGGTCGCGGAGAGGAAGCTGGCCTGGAACGCCAGCCCACGGATCAGCAGGTCCCGGCTGAGCACCAGTTGCTGGCCGATCACGCGGGGCCGGGGCCGCAGCGACACCCGCTCGGCGACCAGCGCGGCGGCGAAGAGCACCCCGCAGAGCGTCTGCGCGACGACGTTGGCCACCGCCGAGCCGATCAGGCCCAGGCCACCGGGGTAGACCAGCAGCGGGCAGAGCAGCGCGGAGATCAGGTTGGGACCGAGCACGAAGAACAACGGGCGCCGAGTGTCCTGCACACCGCGCAGCCAGCCGTTGCCGGCGGCGGCGAGCAGCAGACCGGGGGCGCCGAGGGCCGCGATCCGCAGCCAGTGCGCGGCGGCGTCGGCCACCTCGCCACCACCACCGGCGAGGGTACGCGCGAGCGCGCCCCCGCCGAACTGCATGCCGATCGCGATCAGCAGACCGACACCGAACGCCAGCCAGGACGACTGGACGCCCTCGGCCACCGCGGCAGCACGGTCGCCTGCGCCGAAGCGGCGGGCCGCGCGCCCGGTGGTGCCGTACGCGACCACGGTGCCGACCCAGGCGGTGAGCGTCATCACCGTGCCGCCGACGGCGAGCGCGGCGAGTGGCACCCGGCCGAGGTGACCGACCACGGCCGTGTCGACCAGCACGTAGAGCGGCTCGGCGGCGAGCACCACGAGGGCCGGCAGGGCGAGGCTGGCGATCCGGCGCGGCGAGGCGGGTCGGGTGGCGGTGGCGGTGGCGGCGTGGTTCATCGCCGCCGATCCTGGCACGAGGGCGGTAAGGATCGCAATCCCGCTGAGGGCTTACGTCGTCGGTGGGTGGCGGTCAGGTTCGACGTGGACCGGCCCCTCTGGTCGCCCGCCACCCAGCGGCTCCGACGTCACCGCCGGACGAACTGGTCTACTGGCGGGTGTCCATCGAGGTCTGCAGGGCGCGGCGAGCCTGCTCGCGGGCGTCGTCAGTGGTGGCCTCGGGCTTGGGCTTGTTCGGCATGGTGGCGCTCCTTCCAGGGCGCGAGCCGCCGGCACGCGGCGGCCCTCGCGGGCGGTCGTGCTGAGCGCCCCACGGCGGTCCGGGGTGACCGGAGCAGCCGGCTGGGCAGCGTGAGCCCGGGTCGGTCCGACCCTGGAGGGAGGCAGCACGAGGTGTGGCACCACCACCCATGACCTGCGCCGCCACGCGGCACCGGCCTGTCTCCCAAGTTATCGTTCAGGTCCATATGCTGCTTACGGTTCCCGCCATTTGGACAGGCGGTGACCCGGTTCAGCGGGCCAGGAAGTGCCAGCCCAGCCACCACCAGAACCCGAACAGACCGATCCGGCCCACCGGCACCGGGCCGACCTCGTAGCGCATCACGTACGCGCAGACCTCGCCCAGAGTGGGGATCCGGGAGCCTTCCCGCCGGGCCATCCACTCGACCAACGCGAACAGGGCCAGCGCGGTGAGGAAACCGCCGATCGCGAGTGCTCGCATCATCGCCGCACCAGCCCCCAGAAGGCGGCCAGCCAGGCGAACCACGCCGCCGACCGGGTCAGGTGATCTTCCAGGAGAGGGTCGGCCAGCCGGGAGAAGGTGGGGAACTCATCGCCCGCCGCCAGCACGAAGGTCACGCCCTCGAACACGCCGAAGACCACCACCGGCACCGCCCACCAGACCGCCCCAGCGCCCAACCGACGCGGTGCCGGTCGACGAGGCACCCGATTGCTCAGACCGAGCCAGATCAGCACCCCGCCAGTGCCGAGGGTGAACAGATTGGCTTCGGTGGAGAAGGAAACGAACCGACCACCGACGAGCGACAGGCAGACGAGGACGGGAACGGAGACGGCGGGCCGGTCCCAGGCGCGGGGGGCCTCCACGGTGAGGTCGTGCGGCTGCTCCATCCCGCAATTCTTCCCGGTCTCACGGAGCGCGGGAAGACCAACACTCCCCGGAACTGACCCTGATCTTCCCGGCCAACCGATCGACGGCGGCGATTAGATTCGCCAGGGTCAGCCGCGGGGGCGGATCAGTGCCGCGTCCAGTTGGCCGCGGATCGACTCGACCACCTGCTCGGCGCTGCCCCGACCGGTGAACCCGGCCGCGAACCGGTGACCACCACCGCCCAGCGTGACCGCGACCCGGCTGACGTCCACCGCGCCCTTGCTGCGCATCGACACCGCCCACTCGCCGGGCGTGGTCTGCTTCAACACACAGCTCACATCCGCCTCGGCGGTGCAACGCACCGAGTCGATCAGCGCCTCCAGCACGTACGGCCGCTGGTCGTGCCGGGCCAGGTCGTCCAGGGTGGCGAAGGTCCAGACCAACCCTCGGCCGCCAGCGGCGGCCGACTCCAACTGTGCCCGGCCGAGCACCTCACCGAAGAGGCGAACCGCGCCGAAGGGCCGGGTGTCGAAGACCCGCCGGGAGATGTCACCCGGCGAGATGCCGGTCGCCAGCAACCGGGCGGCCATCTGGTGGACCGCCGGGGTGGTCGCCTCGAACCGGAACGAACCAGTGTCCGTGGTCAGCGCCACGTAGAGGCACTCGGCGATGGCCGGATCCACCACGACCCCGAGCCGGGCCAGCAACTGCTCAGCCACCACCGACGTCGCCGCGGCACCCGCGTCGACCAGGTTGACCGTGCCGAAGCCGGGGTTGGAGGCGTGGTGATCGAGCACCAGCGCCGCCGGAGCGGACGACAACCGCCCGGCCAGCTCACCGAGACGTGACTCGCTCGCCGCGTCGAAGCAGATCACCAGGTCAGGTGCCGGGTCCGCAGCGCTCGCCGGGACCAGCAGGTCCAACCCGGGCAGCCCCCGGAACGGCTCGGGCACCTCCGGCGGCCCGGGGAAGGTCGCCTGCACCTCGCGTACGCCGAACTGCCGCAGACCCAGACCGAAGCCGAGCATGCTGCCCAGCGCGTCGCCGTCCGGGTTGACGTGACAGATCAGCAGCACCCGACCGCTCGGCGGGAGGGCCCGCACCAGCGCCTCGGCCGCAGCCCAGTCCGTCTCGGCGGGGCCGGCTCCGGCCGCCCCGGTGAGCGGGACGCTGGCGGTGCTGGTCACCGCGTTTCCCCACCCCGCGGGGTGCCCTCGACGCCGGTGGCCTCGTCGGCCTCGTCCGTCTCGTCGGCCTCATCCGTCTCGTCATCCACCCGGTACGGCTGCGCTTCGCCCGCGTACTTTGCCTGGGCGGCGAGCCGCTGCACCTCGGCGTCGGCGTTGCGGGCGGCGGCGAGCAGGTCGTCGATGTGCTTGACCTGGTCCTGCACGTCGTCCAGGACGAACGTGAGAGTCGGCGAGTGCCGCAACCCGAGCGCCTTGCCGACCGTGCTGCGCAACAGCCCCTTGGCGCTCTCCAGCGCCGCGGCGGTGTCCGCCTGGGCGACCGCGTCACCGAGCACGGTGTAGAAGACCGTCGCGTCACGCAGGTCCGCGGTGATCCGGGCGTCGGTGATGGTGATCATCCCGAGCCGCGGGTCCTTGATCTGGCTCCGCACCACCGACGCGACCAGCTCACGCACCCGTTCCGCGTGCCGGCGTACCTTGGCCGGATCAGACATCTCGCCACCTCCACGGCGTCCTGCTCCCGGCCGACCCGGCGACCCGGGGGCCGCCGGCCGACCGGCCAACATCTCGAACACTACCTTCGCGGCCGCACCGGTCGCCCGGCACAGCCGGCACCGTGGTCAGTCGTCGTCCACGCCGTACAGCCGGCGCCGCACCGACAACAACTCGACCTCGGGGCGGCCGGCCACCAGACGCTCACAGGAGTCGAGCACCTCGCGGACGTGCGCCGTCTCAGCGGCCACCACGGCCACCGCTATCTGCGCTCGACCATGCAGGTCGTGCGCTCCCACCTCGGCGGCCGACACCTCGAAGCGGCGCAGTGCCGCCACGATCGGCCGTACATATGATCTCTTGGCTTTGAGCGACCGGGAGTCGCCCGGCAGCAGCAGGTCGAAGACCGCGGTTCCGGTGAACATCGCCCCGGACGATACCGCCAACCCGCCCCGCATGATCAAGGGGTTTACGCCGTTCGGCGTAAACCCCTTGATCAGCGTGTCACTGCCGGATCAGGCGCGAACCTTCTCCCGCATCTCGAAGGTCTCGATGACGTCGCCGACCTGGACGTTGTTGTAACCACCCAGGGTCAGACCACACTCGAAGCCCTCGCGGACCTCGGTGGCGTCGTCCTTGAACCGCTTGAGCGAGGTGATCGTGAGGTTGTCCGCCACGACCGTCCCGTCCCGAAGCAGGCGAGCCTTCGCGTTGCGTCGGATGATGCCCGACCGGACGATACAACCGGAGATGTTGCCGATCTTGGACGAGCGGAAGACGTCGCGGATCTCCGCGCTGCCCAGCTCGGCCTCCTCGTACTCCGGCTTGAGCAGGCCCTTGAGCGCTGCCTCGATCTCCTCGATGGCCTGGTAGATGACGGTGTAGTACCGGATCTCCACGCCCTCGCGGTCGGCCATCTCACGGACCTTGTTCGAGGCCCGCACGTTGAAGCCGATGATCGTGACCGGCTCGGACGAGGCACTCGCGAGCATGACGTTGCTCTCGGTGATCGCGCCGACACCCCGGTCGAGGACCTTGAGCTGGACCTCCTCGGGAATGTCGAGGTTGAACAGCGCGTCCTCCAGGGCCTCCACCGAACCAGAGACATCGCCCTTGAGGATGAGGTTGAGCGACGTCTTCTCGCCCTCCTTGAGCTGCTCCATGAGCGTCTCGAGGGTGGCCCGACCACGGGAGTTGGCGAATGCCGCCGCCCGCCGCCGTGCCTGCCGCTGCTCGGCGATCTGCCGCACCGTGCGGTCGTCCGCCGCGGCGAGGAACGTGTCACCCGCACCGGGCGGCGCGGTCAGACCCAGAACCATGACCGGACGGGCCGGCCCAGCCTCGGAGAGCTGGTTGCCGTTCTCGTCGAGCATGGCCCGGACCCGGCCGTGCGCCCCGCCGGCGACGATCGAGTCGCCCGCCCGCAGGGTGCCCTTCTGCACGAGCACCGTCGCCACCGCACCGCGACCCTTGTCCAGGTGCGCCTCGATGGCCACACCCTGCGCCGGCCCGTCGATCGGAGCGGTCAGCTCCAGCGACGCGTCGGCGGTCAGCAGGACAGCCTCGAGCAACTCCTCGATGCCGATGCCCGGCTTGGCGGCCACGTTGACGAACATGGTCTCGCCGCCGTACTCCTCGGCGACCAGGCCGTACTCGGTGAGCTGCTGGCGGACCTTGTCCGGGTTCGCCTCGGGCTTGTCGACCTTGTTGACCGCGACCACGATCGGCACGTCGGCCGCCTTGGCGTGGTTCAACGCCTCGATGGTCTGCGGCATCACGCCGTCGTCGGCCGCGACCACCAGGATCACGATGTCCGTCACCTGGGCACCACGAGCACGCATGGCGGTGAACGCCTCGTGACCCGGGGTGTCGATGAAGGTCACCGCGCGGTCCACACCATCGTGCGGAACGTGCACCTGGTACGCACCGATGTGCTGGGTGATGCCACCCGCCTCACCGGCAACGACGTTCGCCTTACGGATCGCGTCGAGCAGCTTGGTCTTACCGTGGTCGACGTGACCCATGACGGTCACCACCGGCGCACGGCTGACCAGACGCTCCTCGGCCACCTCCGCGTCGAGGTCGATGTTGAACTGCGCGAGCAGCTCGCGGTCCTCGTCCTCCGGGCTGACGATCTGGATGTCGAAGCCCAGGTGCTCACCCAGCAGCTGCAGGGTGTCGTCAGAACAGGACTGGGTCGCGGTGACCATCTCGCCCAGGTTGAACATCTCCTGGACCAGCGAACCCGGGTTGGCGTTGATCTTGTCGGCGAAGTCCGACAGAGAGGCGCCACGGGACAGCCGGACGACCTGACCCTGACCCCGGGGAGCACCCGAGCTCATGGTCGGAGCCGACAGGTTGTCGAACTCCTGTCTGCGCTGCTTCTTGGACTTGCGACCGCGCGTCGGCCGGCCACCCGGACGCCCGAAGGCACCCGCGGCGCCGCCGCCACGGCCACGACCACCCGCACCGGGACGACCGCCGCCACCGGACGGAGCACCCGGACGGAAACCGCCACCGGGGGCACCGCCACCGCCGCCGGGACCGCCACGGTAGCCACCGCCACCGCCGGCACCCGCGCCGCCACCAGGGCCGCCGCGGTAACCGCCACCGCCACCGGCGCCACCGCCGGGACCGCCGCGGAAGCCACCGCCGCCGCCGCCGGGACGACCAGCGCCACCGCCACCGGGACGACCAGCGCCACCGGGACCGGGACGACCGGCAGCCGGACGCTGGCTCGGCATGGACGCCGGGCTGGGCCGCGGCGGCATGGAGTTCGGGCTCGGCCGCGGCGGCATACCCGCCGGGGTGTTGGGCCGAGGGCCACCCGCGCCAGCGGCCGGGGGCCGCTGCTGCTGGCCACCCTGGATGCCGAACGGGTTGTTACCGGCGCCGCGCGCCGGCGGGCGACCGCCCGGCCGGGCACCCGGACCCGGTGCCGGCGTGCTCGGGCGAGCTGCCGGCGAACCGGGACGGGGGGGCATCGCGGCGGGACCCGGCCGAGGGCCGGGGCCGGGACGGTTGCCGTCTGCCGGAGGCTCCCGGCGAACGGGGTTGTCCCGCTGCTGCTGGCGGGCGGCCTGCGCGGCCTTGACCGCGGCCTCCTGCTCAGCCTTCAGCGCGGCGGCACGCGCCTCCGCGGCCGCCACCTCGATGTCGTGGGCACTCGCCGGCTTGGCGACCGGGGCCGCCGACTGCGGCGCACCGGGCACCGGACCCTTGGGCTTCGGACCGGGTGCCGGCGCGGCCGGCCGCCGAGGCGGCATCGGCTTGGCCGAGACCCGGGGCGCGCCCGGGGTCGGGGACAGCGTCGGGGTCGGATTCGAAGCCGGCGTCGACGCGGGCGCCGACGGGGCAGCCGGTGCCGGAGCACCAGCGGACGCGACGAATGCGTTACGCAACCGCCGGGCGACGGGCGCCTCGACGGTGCTGGACGCGGACTTCACGAACTCGCCCATTTCCTTCAGCTTGGCGAGAACGGTCTTACTCTCGACCCCGAGCTCTTTTGCAAGCTCGTGTACGCGGGCCTTGCCTGCCACTGCACTCCTCACTCCGAGGTCGTGCGGGCAGCACCCGCAGCGACCTCACTCGTGCACTTGAAGCCTGGTCATTTCAGGGACTTCATCGTGTGCTCATGTCGGTCGTCCTACCCTGCTAGCGACCCTCGCCCGGTCGGGCTGACCGGACGTAGTGGTTGGCGCATCGACGTGCTCTGCCAGCAAACCGTGGTCGAGGACCTCGGTGATGCGCAGCGCGCGCCCGAAGGCGCGGCGACGCACCGCCAGCGCGAAGCAGGCCGGATCCGGGTGCATGTTCGCTCCCCGACCCGGCAGCCTGCGGCGCGGATCAGGCCGGAGACTGAGACCAGCCTCGTCCCTGACCGCGACGATCCGCAGCAATTCGCTGGCCGGCGCACGTTGCCGGCAACCCACACAGGTGCGCTCCGGCGTTGCGCGTCGTACCACTGGAGGAAGTCTACCCCTAGCTGCCCGAGATCGCGCCGCCCGGCTCCCGCACGTGATCAGCTGCCTCACGTGCGGCCGGGGCGGTCTGCTCCGCGTCGGACCGAATGTCGATCCGCCAACCGGTCAAGCGGGCCGCGAGTCGGGCATTCTGCCCCTCCCGACCGATCGCGAGCGAGAGCTGGAAGTCTGGAACGGTCACCCGAGCGGCTCGACCGGCCAGGTCGACCACCTCGACCCGCAGCGCCTTGGCCGGCGACAACGCGTTGCCGACGAAGGTGGCCGGGTCGTCCGACCAGTCGATGATGTCGATCTTCTCACCGTGCAGCTCACTCATCACCGCGCGCACCCGCTGGCCCATCGGGCCGATGCAGGCGCCCTTGGCGTTCACTCCGGGGGTGGTGGAGCGTACGGCGATCTTCGTGCGGTGACCTGCCTCACGGGCGATCGCGCCGATCTCCACCGTGCCGTCGGCGATCTCCGGCACCTCCAGCGCGAACAGCTTCTTGACCAGCGCCGGGTGCGACCGGGACAGGGTGATCTGCGGCCCGCGCATGCCCTTGGCGACGTGCACCACGACGCAGCGGACCCGCTCGCCATGCGCGTACCGCTCGCCGGGCACCTGCTCGGACTGCGGCAGCACGCCCTCCAGCTTGCCGAGGTCGACGCTGACGATGCCCTTCTCGGTACGCGTCTCGTGCGCCTGCACCACGCCGGTGACGAGGTCACCCTCGCGGCCCACGTACTCACCGAAGTGCACCTCGTCGGTGGCCTCCCGCAGTCGCTGGAGGATCACCTGCTTGGCGGTCATGGCGGCGATCCGACCGAAGTCGTGCGGGGTGTCGTCCCACTCCCGCACCAGGCCGCCGTCGGAGTCCATCTCCTGCGCGTACACCAGGGCGGCGCCCGACTTGCGGTCGATCTCCACCCGGGCGTGCGGTTCGGCGCCATCGGTGTGCCGGTAGGCGGTCAGCAGCGCGGTTTCGATCGCCGCGAGAATCGTGTCGAACGGGATCTCCCGCTCGCGCTCGAGTGCGCGCAGCGCCGCGAGGTCGATGTTCACCTCTCCTCGTCCTCCACATCATCTTCGTCGTCGATGTCGTCTGAATCGTCGATCTCGTCTGAGTCTTCCGCGTCGTCGAACTCTTCGTCCGGCTCGCCGAGCTCGGCGAGCCGGGTGAACTCGACCTGCACGCGGCCCGGGCCGAGCTGGGCGTACGCCCAGGAAGCACGGCCGCTCTCGGTCTCCAGCTGCACACCCTCGTCGTCGGCCGCGATCACCCGGCCGGTCAGCTGGCGGTCACCGGCGGGCTGCTCGCCCCGCTGGCCGGGCAGCGCGGCCGCGCCCCGGACAGTGACCTTGACCAGCCGGCTCACGTTGCGCCGCCAGTGGCGGGGCAGGGTGAGTGGCCGGTCGACGCCCGGCGAGCTGACCTCGAGCTGGTATTCCCCGGCGACGATGTCGCCACCGGTCTCCTCCGCGGCGTCCAACGCGGTCGACACCGCGCGGGAGACGTCCGCGACGGCGTCCAGGTCGATCCCGCCGTCGGCGTCCACCAGCACCCGCACCACGTGCCGTCGGCCGGCCCGAGAGACCGACAGGTCCTCCAGGTCGTAGCCGGCGTCGTTGACCACGGGCTCGATCACGGTCCGCAGCCGGGCACGCCGCGCGGCGAGGTCGCCGCCGCGGGGGCCCGCGCTATCGCGGGGTCGACCTGTCGACCTGGTGGCACGGCCACGCTGCGTCATCTCCGCACCTCTCCCTGGTCGACGGCGATCGGTCGTCCCGCCATGCCGGCACGCCACCGGAGCGGACGCGCCGGTGGCTGCGCAGAGCGTAACGCGCCTGCCCGGCGGCGGACCGGGCGGCGCACCGACGTCGGTGGCCCCCGCACCGGCGCGGATGGTGTTGACTTGCCCGGTGGGGACCGGCAGAACGACGCAGCGCGACCAAGCATCCGGACAATCCCGGCGAAAGATCCTGCGCGCCGGGGCACTGCTGGCGCTCGGCGGCGCCGCGGTGCCGCTGACCGGCTGTGATCTTTTCGACCGTGACGATCAACCAGCGCCACCACCGGACCCGCTACGGCCGATGGTCGACGAGTCCCTCGCGCTGGCCGCCACGTACCGGGCGAGCGCCACCGCGCATCCCGAACTGGCCGACCGGCTCAGCCCGATCGCCGAGGCGCACACCGCGCACGCCACCGAGCTGGCCCGGGTGATCGGTGTCGCCCTGCCGTCGGCGGTCGCCGCCCCGCCCAGCGACCCGGCCAACGACCCGGCCAGCGCGCTCGCCGCCCTGCGCAGGCTCGAGAAGACCGCCCAGCAGTCCGCCACCGTCGCCTGCGCGGCGGCGCCCGCGGAACGGGCCGCACTGCTCGGGTCGATCGCCGCGGCCCGAGCCACCCACCAGGAGGCACTGAAGTGAGGCAGCCGTCCGCCGGGGAGGCGCTCGCCGCCGCCCTGTCCGCCGAGTACGCGGCCATCTACGCCTACGGGCGGATCGGTGTCCGGCTCACCGGCGCGGCGCGGGACGCCGCACACCAGGCGGAGGCCGCCCATCGAAGTCGGCGCGACACGCTGGTGGTGCAGCTCAGTGCGGCCGGTGGCGTCGTGCCGCCGGACCGCGCGGGGTACGCGCTGCCGTTCCCGGTCACCGACCGGGCCAGCGCGCTGCGGCTCGCCGCGGAGGTGGAGGAGCGCACGGCCGCGCACTGGCGGGCAGCTCTGGCGTCCACCACCGGCGCCGACCGGGACCAGGCCCTGGCTGCCCTGGTCGAGTACGCGGTACGGGCCACCCGGTGGCGCAAGACGGCCGGGCTGGCCCCGCTGACTGTCCCGTTTCCCGGTCGACCGACCTGAACCGGCCCGCTCCGGTTGCGGTACGCATACCAGGTATGCATACTCCGTTGCCATGTCCATCCGTCACGGGTTGCTCGCCCTGCTCGAACGGGGCCAGATGTACGGCTACCAGCTGCGGGCCGCGTTCGAGGAGTCGACCGGCTCGACCTGGCCGCTGAACATCGGGCAGGTCTACACCACGTTGTCCCGGTTGGAACGGGACGGTCTGGTGCGCCCGCTGCCGGAGAGCGAGGCCGGGCAGCGCCCGTACGAGATCACCGACGCCGGGCGGGCGGATCTGGCGCTGTGGTTCACCACCCCGGTCAGCCGTACCGACCGGCCCCGCGACGAGCTGGCGATCAAGCTGGCGTTGGCGTTGACCACCCCGGGGGTGGACGTCCGCGCGGTGGTGCAGGCCCAGCGCAGCGCGACGATCCGGGCTCTGCAGGAGCTGACCCGGTTGAAGTACGGCAGCGAGCGACCGGAGGACCTCCCCTGGCGCCTGGTGCTGGACTCGATGGTGTTCCAGGCCGAGGCTGAGGTGCGCTGGCTGGACCACTGCGAGACAAGTCTGGTCCGGCACCAGCCCACCGGCCCGGCGCCTTCCGCTCCCCTCCCGGGTGACGCCGACGCACGCGACGCGGCGCGATGGGCCGGCGAGGAGGCACGACGGTGAGCGGATCGGACGACGCGGTGCTGGAGCTACGCGCCGTCCACCGCACCCACGGGGCCGGACCGGCGGCGGTGCAGGCGTTGCGCGGCATCAGCCTGGTCGTTCGGCCCGGCGAGTTGGTCGCCGTGATGGGTCCGTCCGGCTCCGGCAAGTCGACGTTGCTGGCCCTCGCCGGTGGGCTGGACCGCCCAACCGGCGGCGAGGTCCGGGTCGAGGGGCAACCGCTGGGGGACCTGGACCGTCGCGGGCTGGCCCAGCTGCGCCGGCGGCGGATCGGCTACATCTTCCAGCAACTCAACCTGCTGGGCAGCCTCAGCGCACTGGAGAACGTGGCGCTGCCACTGGAGCTCGACGGCGCCAGCGGACGCCGGGCCCGGGCGCTGGCCATGGCCGCGCTCACCGAGGTGGGCCTGCCCGCACTGGGTGACCGCTTCCCCGACCAGCTCTCCGGTGGGCAGCAGCAGCGGGTGGCCATCGCCCGCGCGCTGGTTGGCGAGCGTCGGCTGGTGCTCGCCGACGAGCCCACCGGGGCACTGGACTCGCAGACCGGCGAGGCGGTGCTGCACCTCCTGCGCCGCCGGATCGACGCGGGTGCCGCCGGGGTGCTGGTCACCCACGAGGCACGACATGCCGGCTGGGCCGACCGGGTGGTGTTCCTCCGCGACGGCGTGCTGGTCGACACGACGGCACCCCTGGGCAGCGTCGAGCAGCTGCTGTCCGGCAGCGAGCGGTGACCACCCGCCGTACGATGCGGGCCCCTGGCCGGGTCGACACCCCCGCGGCGCGGCCGATCGCGTCACCCGGCCGTGTCGGCCGGCGGCGGATCGCCGAGCTGACCGGCTCCTGGCGGGCCGCGTTGCGGATCGCCCGGCGGGAGTCCCGCCGGGCCAAGCGACGAACCGCCCTGGTGCTCGCGATGATCGCCCTGCCGGTGGCCGCGTTGGCCTTCCTGGCGGCCAGCTACGACATGGCCGAGCTGACCCCGCAGGAACGCATGGACCGCCGCCTCGGGGTGGCCGACGCCGAACTGCGCTGGGTCGCCGACAGCCCGGTGGGACAGGACGAGTGGGGCGAGGGCTGGTACACGCGGGAGGCAGAGCGGCAACCCACCGCCCCAGCCACCGCCGCCCAGGTGACCGCGCTGCTCGGGCCGGGCAGCCGGGTCACCGAGGTTCGCACCCGAATCCCGTTGACGCTGCGGGGCCCGCACCGCGACGAGGACGTGGAAGGGCGGGTGCTGGACCTCACCGACCCGTTGGCCCGCGGACTGGTGCGGTTCCGGGCCGGCCGGGCACCACGACAACCGGGCGAGGTCGCGGTGAGCCCCGCGGCGCTACGCCGCCTGGACCTGCGACTCGGTCACGCCGTGGCCCTCGCGGACGGGAGCAGGGCGTACACCGTGGTCGGGGTGGTCGAGTTCCCCGACGATCTCGGCACGGTGGTGGCCCTGCACCCGGGGGCCGCGCCACGGGCCGGTCCCGGGCCGGAGAGCACCTGGCTGGCGGACGTGCCCGGCACCGTCGATGCCGCACTGGTGTCCCGACTCAACGACCGGGGGGTGGTGGTGGCCGCACGCCCGCCGGCCGGCTCGACGGCGGGCTCGACGACCGAGCGGACGCGGATGTGGCTCGGTTCCATCGGCCCGAGCGACACCAACGACCTGAGCACCGGCGTGTTGATCGCCGGCCTCGGCCTGTTGGAGGTCGTGCTGCTGGTCGGGCCGGCCTTCGCAGTCGGCGTCCGTCGCCGACGCCGGGACCTGGCGCTCGTCGCGGTGGCCGGCGGGGACGCCGCCCAGCTTCGTCGGGTCGTGCTGGCGGACGGTGTGGTGCTGGGTGTGCTGGGCGCCGCCGCCGGCCTGCTGGTCGGCGTCGCCGCGGCGTTCGTCGGTCGTCCGCTGGTGGAGCAGTACGTCTTCGGCGCCCGCTTCGGTGGGTACCGCTGCTGGCCGACCGCGCTGGTGCTGCTCGGCGGGGTCGCGGTGCTGACCGGGGTGCTCGCCGCGCTGGCACCGGCCTGGACCGCCGCACGGCAGGACGTGAGCGCCGGGCTCGCCGGTCGACGCACTCCACCCGTGTCCCGGATCCGGTGGCTGGCCTTCGGGCTGTCGCTGGTGGCCGGCGGGGCGGGTTTGGCGGCGTTCGGGGCCGCCCGCACCTCCCCGGCGGTGATCCTCACCGGCCTGATCCTCGGCGAGTTGGGCCTGGTGTGCTGCACGCCCACGCTGATCGGCGCACTCGCCCGGCTCGGCCGGGTGTTGCCGTTGGCGCCGCGAATCGCGTTGCGCGATGCCAGCCGCAACCGGGCATCCGCCGCGCCCGCCATCTGCGCCGTGATGGCCGCCGTCGCCAGCAGTGTCGCGCTCGGCGGGTACCTGGCCAGCGACGGAGCCCGCGACGCGCGCGCCTACCGGCCGATGCTGCCGGCGGGCCATGTGCTGGTCTACCCCCACGATGCGGCTCGGCAGCCCACGCTGGCCCAGGTCGCCAGCGCGGCCCGGGACCAGTTGGGTACCGACGCGATCGCCCCGCTGCAAACGGTCGGCTGCGCGCCACCCGGCACGGGCTACTGCGACATCGCGCCGGCGCTTCCGCCGGAGCAGACCTGCCCCTGGCAGCCGGGGGACAACCTCTCCGCGGCGGACCGTCGGCAGGCTCGAGCCGACCCGCGCTGCCGGATCCCCGGGACGGACCAGTACGGCGGCTACGTGCAGACCGGGGTGGACGACGGGAGGGCGCTGCCACTGCTCACCGGCGCGGACCCGGCCGCCACCGCCGCCGCCACGGCGGTGCTGCGCGCCGGGGGCGTGGTGGTGACCGATCCGCGCTACCTGCACGACGGCCTGGTGACCGTACGGGTGAACGAGGTGGATTCCGGGACGGACCGGCCGACCGCCTCCGCCGACCTCCCCGGGTACGCGCTGCCGACGCCGATCGGCCAGCCCCAACTGCTGCTCTCACCGTCCGCGGCCCGGCAGCTCGGCCTGAGCTGGTCACCGGCCGGTTGGGTGATCGGCACCTCGACCCCGCCGGACCGGCACCGGCAGGATCGGTTCACCGACGCGTTGCGGAACTTCGGCACGTTCTCGGTGAGCGTGGAGTACGGCGGTGGCCCTCGCGACATCTCGCCGCTGCTCCTGCTGCTCGCGGCAGCCGCCGGGGTGATCACGATGGGTGCGGCCGGAATCGCCACCGCGCTCGCCGCCGCCGAGGGACGTGCCGAGCTGACCACCCTGGCGGCCGTCGGCGCGGCACCGGCGGTACGCCGGATGCTGGTGATCTGCCAGGCCGGGGTCATCGCTGGACTGGGTTCGGTGCTCGGCATCGTGGCCGGGCTGGGCACCGCCGCGATCGTCCTGTTCTCGGCCAACCGGCAGTACGCGACGAGCTGGCCGGTACCCGATCCGTACCCGTACCTGGTGCCGTGGCCCGCGCTCGGGGTCCTGGTGCTGGTGCCGGTGGTGTCGATGCTCGGGGCGGGCCTGTTCACCCGCGCCCGGCTGCCGATCGAACGGCAGCTCGACTGACGTCGGTGCCGTGGCCGGCCGGTCGGCGATCAGGTCCCCCTACGGGGGTGTCGCCGGGGCCCGGCAGCCGCCACACTGATCCGCGTGTCAGTGCTGGGAACCCTCACCCGTCGAGTCGGTCATCATCGCTGGTTCGGCGCCGCCGCACGTCTGCTGGTCCCCGCCGACCGGGTGGTCGGTCGACTCACCCGGGGCCGGGTGGTCGCGCTCGGCCTCATCCCGTCCCTGGTGATCACCACGACCGGCCGCCGCTCCGGCAAGCCACGCAGCAACCCGCTGCTCTACGTGCCCGACGACGACGCGTACGTGGTGATCGGCTCCAACTGGGGACAGACCCAGCACCCCGGGTGGGCGATGAACCTGCTCGCCGATCCCGCCGCGGAGGTGCACGTCAAGGGTCGGCGGGTCCCGGTGCGGGCCGAGCCGGCCACCGGCACCGAACGCGACCGGCTGTGGCAGCTGCTGGTCACCGAGTGGCCCGCGTACCGCACGTACGTGCAGCGGGCCGGCGGCCGGGAGATCCGCATCTTCCGGCTCGTGCCGACCGGGCGCGGCGCGCCGGCCGGTCCGCCGTCAGCTGGCTAGGCTGACCGGACCGCGAACAAAGGCATTCCGATGAGCGCGAGCAGCGGAGAGACCGGCGTCGGCCGGGGTTTCGACGATCCACGGTGGATGGTCGCGGAACGGGTCGCCGAGGCGGTTCAGCGGCGTTTCCCGGCCGATGTGCTCGCGGTCGCGGTGCATGGACCGCTGGCCCACGGCGACGATGACGGCGGTGGGGACAGCGAGGCGGGTTTGCTGGTGGTCACCTACCGGCCCGGTTCCGGCCCGCGACCGGCGACCCGGCGGGTGGACGGGGTGCTTGTCGATCTGACCGTGGCCTCCGCCGAGGACTACCTGGCGCAGGCCCGGGTGCTCTCCCCGCTGTGGCCGCTGACCGCCGACCGGTACGTCACCACCCAGGCGTTGCACGACCCGACCGGCTGGTTGCGGACGCTGCGCGACGAGCATCTCGGCCGGCTGGCCCGGGCCCGGCCGGCGGAGTTCAGCACCGCGGCCCGGCAGGCCTGGTATCGGGGCAGCGCGGCGCACGCGCGGGCCGCCCGGCTCGCCGAGTGGTACGAGACCGACCAGGCCCTGCTGATGCTCGGTGAGGCTCGGCTGGCGGCGGCCACGGTGTCCGGCCTGCTGAGCCGGACGTACTTCCGTGACCCGGGGGACGCGGTACGGCGCACCGGGTTGGCCGGCGCGGACATGACCGAGGTGGGTGTGGTGCTGGGTCGGCAGGCCGAGGAGTTGGCCGCCCGCGGTCGGGCGGTCGACGGCACTGTCGACGAACTGCTCACCGCTTGAGCGGTGTCACAGCCCGCCCTGTACGCCGATCAGCGAGCCGATCAGGTAGGTGGCCCCGGCCGCAGCCGCGCCCAGCAGCAGCTGACGCAGCCCGCTGGTCCACCAGGGCCGCCGGGTGAAGCGGGCGACCACCGCACCGGCGGCGAACAGGCCGAGCCCGCCGACGGCGAGTGCCAGCCACAGCTCGGTGGCGCCGAACAGGTACGTCAGCAGCGGGACCAACGCGCCCACCGAGAAGAACAGGAACGACGAGATCGCCGCTGCCCAGGGGCTGGGCTGGTCGTCGGGGTCGACGCCCAACTCCTCGCGGACGTGCACCCGCAGCGCCTCCTCCGGGTCGCGCCGCACCGCCTCCGCGACCTGGGTGGCGAGGTCCCGCGGAAGGCCTCGCGCCACCCAGGCGTCGGCCAGCTCCCGGGCCTCCGCCTCGGGGTGCCGCTCCAGCTCCCGTCGCTCCTTGGCCACCTCGGCGGCGACCTGTTCGTTGGCGGAGCGCACGCTGGTGTACTCGCCGAGCCCCATCGAGATCGCACCGGCCACCAGGCCGGCCGAGCCGGTGAGCACGATGCTGTGCGGCGACACCCCGCCGCCACCGACACCGGCGATCAGGGCGATGTTGGTGACCAGTCCGTCCATCGCGCCGAAGACGGCCGGGCGCAGCCATCCGCCGGAGACGTCCGCGTGGTGCGCCTCGCGCAGCGCGGCCGGGGTGTCGGTCACGGCAGGGTCAGGATTTCGTGACCGTCGTCGGTCACCACGATGGTGTGCTCGAACTGAGCTGTCCACTTCCGGTCCTTGGTGACCACGGTCCACCCGTCGTCCCACATGTCGTACTGGTAGGTGCCGAGCGTGATCATCGGCTCGATGGTGAACGTCATCCCCGGCTCCATGACGTCCGTAGGGCGCGGGCTGTCGTAGTGCGGCACGTAGAGCCCGCTGTGGAAGGCCTCGCCGATGCCGTGGCCGGTGAAGTCGCGGACCACGCCGTAGCCGAACCGCTTGGCGTACGACTCGATGACCCGGCCCACCACGTTGATCTGCCGACCCGGGGCGACCGCGCGGATGCCGCGCATCATGGCCTCGTGGGTCCGCTCGACCAGCAGCCGGGCCTCCTCGCTGACCTCGCCGACGCAGAAGGTGGCATCGGTGTCACCGTGCACCCCGCCGATGTACGCGGTCACGTCGACGTTGATGATGTCGCCGTCGGCCAGGACGGTGGAGTCCGGGATGCCGTGGCAGACGACCTCGTTGAGGCTGGTGCAGCAGGACTTCGGGAAGCCCTTGTAGCCCAGCGTCGACGGGTACGCGCCGTGGTCGCAGAGGAACTCGTGCACCACCTTGTCGATCTCGTCGGTGGTCACGCCGGGCTTGCAGTGCTCGCCGGCGAGCTGGGTCGCCTGGGCGGCGAGTCGGCTGGCGAGCCGCATCTTCTCGATGGTCTCCGGCGTCTGCACGTGCGAGCCGCGCCACTCCTGCGGGCGCTTCTTGCCCACGTACTCCGGTCGGGCGATCTGGGGTGGCACCGGTCGCATCGGGGTGAGCGCGCCTGGTGTCAGCGGCGGACGGACGGTCATGCCGCAAGCCTATCGCCGGGGCCGCTGGTGACCCGCGCCACGGGCGCTCCGGAGGGGTTGTTGCCCTGCCAGGTCGGCTGTGCCATGGTGTCAGCGTGGATCAAGGGGGAGCACCGCCCGTCTTCTCTGCCAGCGCGGAGATCGACGGCGACCACCTCCAGGTGCTGGTGGCCGGCGAGGTGGACATGGCGACCGCCGACACGATGCTCCAGACCGCGCTCCGCGAGCCCGCCAAGCGGATCACCCTCGATCTGAGTGCGGTCACCTTCTTCGACTCGGCCGCCATCCATGCCGTGGTCCGGCTCGCCCAGCAATTTCCGGGCACGCTCACCGTCCTGCCGTCGCGCCAGGTCCGCCGGGTGCTGGAGATCTCCGGCCTGGGCGAGCAGAGCTGGCTCGGGCCGGCCTGAGACACCCCGACGCCGTCGGGCGCACGGTCAGCCCCGCAGCTGCCGGCGCAGCGTCACCTCGGTGCCCTCATCGGTACGCCGCACCGTCAGGTCACCCAAGGCCCTGATCAGGGCCAGGCCACGCCCTCGGAATCCGGAGCCGGTCGACTCACGCCACTGCCCGGTGTCGCGCACGGTGGCCGTCACCGTCCGATCCTCGATGGCCACCTCCACGCTGATGACGGCCTCGACGGGGTGGACCGGATGCTCGATGGCGTTCGCCGCGGCCTCGGAGACGGCGACGGTCAGGTCGAACACGTCCGTCTCGTCGACCGCGTGCGCGACCAGGAAGTCCTCCAGGCGCTTGCGCAGTACGCTCAGCCGGGTCGGGTCCGCCGGTAGCCGCAACGCGAAACGGTTCAGCTCGGCCGCCTCAAGGGCGAGGAGCGCCACGTCGTCGCGGCGCGGTCGCCCGTCGACCCGCTCGACGACCGCGTCGATCAGGTCCGCCACGTGCTCACTGGGGGTCGCCGCGTCGACGCGCAGCTGGGCCAGCGCGGCGTCGATGCCGAGCTGACGGTCCTCGATCAGCCCGTCGGTGTAGAGCAGCAGTCGGCTGCCGGCCGCCAACTCTCCCTCGACCGTCTCGTACGTCGCGCCCGGGATGGCGCCGACCGGCGGGCCGAGCGCACGGCCGTGCAGGAACGCCACGTCACCTCCTCTGATCAGCAGTGGGGACGGGTGACCCGCGCTCGCGTAACGCAGCCGGCCGGTGCGGGGGTTGAACAGCAGGCAGACCACGGTCGCGAAGGAGCGGTGCTCGGTGGACTCGACGAGCCGGTTGAGCCGGGTCAGTGACTCGCCCGGGTCGTAGCCCTCCAGCAGGTACGCCCGCAGGGCGTTGCGCAGTTGCCCCATCGCCGCGGCGGCCTGGACGCCCTTACCGACCACGTCCCCGATGACCAGCACCAGGTCGTCGTCGGAGAGGGCGATCGCGTCGTACCAGTCGCCGCCAACCTCGACGTCGGCGCTGCCGGGCAGGTACCGGCTGGCCAGCACCGCGCCGGGCAGCTGCGGCAGCGACCGCGGCAGCAGGCTGTGCTGCAGGGTGGTGGCGATGCGGTGTTCGGCTTCGTAGAGCTGGGCGTTCTCCAGGCGCACCCCGACCAGCCGGGCGAGCTGGGTCAACGCGGCCTCGTCGGCCTGCGCGTCGTCGCCGGCCGGCCGCCAGACCCGCAACTCGCCGAGCGTGGCGCCGGTGGTGCCGGTCAGCTCGGCCACGAAGGACGGATCGGTGGCGGTGGCGCCGCCGGTGTCCGCCTCCGAGCGCGCCCCGGAGGCGGTGACCACCACCCGCGCGGCCTCGGCGAGGCTCAGCGCGTGCCGGGCGGCGACCTGGAGCACGTCGCCGGTGGAGCGGGCGGTGTTCACGGCCACCGCCGCGTCGGCCAGTGCCCGGAGTCGACGGATGATCTGCCCACGGAGCTGGCCCAGCTCGACGTTGGCCCGGACCCGGGCGATCAACTCCTGGCCGGAGAACGGCTTGGTGAGGTAGTCGTCGGCACCTGCGGAGAGGCCGGCGACGGCCTCCGCGGAGCCGGCCCGGGCCGAGAGCAGCACGATCGGCACATGCCGGGTACGCGGGTCCGCCCGCAGCGCGCTGACCAGCCCGAACCCGTCCAGTCGGGGCATCATCACGTCGGTGAGCACCAGGTCGAACCCACCCTCGCGGGCCAGCGGCAGGGCGACCAACCCGTCGCTCGCGGTGACCACCTCCCAGGTTGGGGAGAGCAGCCGGGTGACGTGCTCGCGCAGGTCCACGTTGTCGTCGACGACCAGGATCCGGCCGGCCGGTGCACCCTTCGTCGGCCGGCCACCTCCGCGCAGAGCGCGGATGCCGTCGTCGAACTCGGGTGCCGGCTCAACGCCGGTCCACAGGGCGGTCTCCGCCACGTAGAGCCGGGCCTGCTCGGGCTCTTCCGCGGGCAGCGGGCCGAACGCCGCCACCCGGTCGGCGGGCAGGTGTGCCGACCCGAACGGCACGGTCACCGAGAAGGTGCTGCCCTCGTCGACCTGGCTGGTCAGCCCGACCTCGCCGCCGTGCATCTCGACCAGCTCCCGGACCAGAGCCAGGCCGATGCCGGTGCCCTCATGGGTGCGCGCACGCACCCCGGGCACCCGGTGGAACCGTTCGAAGACGTGCGGCAGCTCGTCCGGCAGGATCCCGATACCGGTGTCCGTCACCTCCAGGCGGGCCGCGCCGCCCACGTCCCGGACCCGCACCCGGATCTCGCCGTCGAAGGTGAACTTGACAGCGTTCGACACCAGATTGAGGACGATCTTCTCCCACATGTCCCGGTCGACGAAGATCGGCGCCGGCAGCGGCGGACAGTCCACCACCAGCCGCAACCCGGCCCGGTCGGTGGCCGAGCGGAAGGTGCTGGCCAGCCGGGCGGTGTAGCCGGCGAGGTCGGTGGGCTGGTAGCGGGCGGCGAGCCGGCCAGACTCCAGCCGGGAGAAGTCCAGCACGGTGTTGACCAGCTTGAGCAGGCGCAGCGCGTTGCGGTGCATCATGGTGAGCCGGTCGGTCTCGGCCGCGGGTAGTGCCGGGTCGGCCAGCATGTCCTCCAGCGGGCCGAGCACCAGGGTCAGCGGGGTGCGGAACTCGTGGCTGACGTTGGCGAAGAAGTTGGTCTTCGCCAGATCCAGCGCGGCCAGCTCGGCGGCGCGGGCCCGCTCATGCTCGTAAGCCCGCTGCGTGCCGACCGCCCGGGAGATCTGGGCAGCGATCAAATCGAGGAAGTTGCGGTAGTCGTCGCCGAGCGGCAGCAGGCGGGCCACGCCCACGACCAGCGCGCCGACCGCCTGGTTGCTCGCCGTGAGGGGTAGCACGAGGGCCTGGTCGGCGGCGTCGACCGGCGTCGGGTCGAGCAGATCGGCCACGTCGACCGTGGCGGGCGCGACGCCAATCCGGGCAGACAGCTCGGCGGCGCCGACGGCGGCCGGGGCGGCACCGGTGGACCCGACCAGGGTGAGACGACCGCTCTCGTCAGTCAGGTAGATCAAGGCGAAGGGCACATCGGCCCGGTGCCGGTCGAGCACCCCGGCGGCGGTCCGGCCGAGCTCGGCCGCACTGCCGATGTCGCTCAGCTCCGCACCGAGTTCGGCCAGTGCCCGCAGCCGGCGCTCGCCGAGCACCCGCCCGGTGGTCTCGTTGACGATGCAGTAGACGCCACTGACCGAGCCGTCGTCACCCCGGATCGGGTCGTACGAGACGTTGAAGTAGGTCTGCTCGACAAAGCCGTCCCGGTCCAGCAGGAAGGGGTGGTCGTCGCCGCGATAGGAGCGCCCACTGCCCCGGACGCCGTCGAGCAACGGGCCGAGCACCGCCCAGGTCTCCGCCCAGTGCAGACGGGCCGGTTGGCAGAGCACCTCCGGATGTTTGCTGCCGATGGTCGATCGGAAAGCGTCGTTGTAGAAGGCGAGCTGCTCGTCGCCCCAGAACATGACGATCTGGGCGCTGGAGGCGAGCATCATGCCGACCGCGTTGGCAAGCGCCGTCGGCCATCGGTCGGGCCCGCCCAGCGGGCCGGTGGACCAGTCGAAGTCGCCCAGCCGCTCGCCCATCTCGCCACCGGCCGCGAACGCGGCCGTCAGCAGCGCGGGGGTCTCCCGGGCGGGCGCGACGGGATGCCCGATGTCCGCACCCCCCTGGGCCGAGCTCATGCAGCCTCCCGCTCCGGCCGTACCCCGCGACCGTTGATCTTCACCCGCCGTGCTTCGACTTGTACCCAGGCGGACCAGCAACGTAACGCATCACGAGCCATGGACGCTGTTTACGTACGCCGGGGCGGTCGGGCACCGGACGGTGCGGGTACGCACCGGCGTCGAGCGGCGGTCGCCGGAGCGCCCTGACGAGTCAGAAGACCGGAAGCCCGTCGATGCTCGCCGCGTTCCTGGTGGCCCGGTAGACCGCCAGGTCGTCGGCGGTACGGCGGGAGTGCGAGGTGAGCAGCAGGTCGCGTTCGGCGCGGAAGTCCATCAGTGGCACCGCATAGCCGCAGGAGTCGCTGACCCGGTCCACGTCGACGGTGATCACAGCCCGGACGGCGTGCACGTCCGGCGGTGCCGGAAACTCGGCGATCCGGTCGGCGAAGGTCTCCTCGGTCACCGCGACGCTGCTGCCCCGGCCCTGCAACCGGACGATCTTCGGCGGCCCGTCGAAGGCACAGAACATCAGCGTTATCCGGCCGTTGTCCCGCAGGTGGGCGATGGTCTCCGCCCCGCTGCCGTGATAGTCGAGGTAGGCCACCCGGTGCGGGCCGAGAATCACGAACGTGCCCCGCATGCCCTTCGGCGAGACATTGACGTGCCCCTCGGCGCCGGACGGCGCGGTGGCCACGAAGAAGACCGGCTGGCCCACGATGAAGTCGCGCAGTCGACCGTCGATTTCCGGATAGACCTTGCCCATACGGCGATCCTCCCACCGGCCTGTCCAGCGGGCCGGTGCGACTTGCGTCACACCGGGTGACGCCGCGCGATACGTTCGGTCTCGTCCTGGGCCACGACGACCCGAGCAGCCGCCGCGACCAGCGCGCTGATCGGGCGCGGGTCCGGCTCGTTCTCCGGATGCCACTGGACGCCGAGCACGAACGGCAGGGCCGGGTCCTCCACCGCCTCGATCACGCCGTCCTCGGACCAACCGGTGACGGCGAGCCGGCCCGCGTCGGCGACCGCCTGGTGGTGGTACGAGTTGACCCGGTCCACCCCGGCCAACACCGTCGCCGCGAGGCTGCCCGCCGCGAACCGCACCGGGTGGGAGCCGTAGACGCCGGGTGCCGGACGGTGCTCGTCGTGACCGACCACATCCGGCAGGTGCTGGTGCAGGGTGCCGCCGTAGGCCACGGCGAGCAACTGCATACCCCGGCACACGCCCAGCAGCGGCAGCTCGGCGGCGAGCGCGGCGGCCAGCAGGGTCATCTCACCGGCATCCCGGTCCGGTCGGGCCTCGGTACGCGGGTGCGGCGGCTGGCCGTACCGCCCCGGGCCCACATCGGCGCCCCCGGCCAACAGCAGCCCGTCGAGGACGGCCAGCACGTCGCCGTCCCCGTCGTCCGGCGGCAGGACCACCGCCCGGCCACCCGCGGCAGTGACCGCCCGCACATACGCCTCCGGGACCAGCACCGCCGGTACGCCCCGCCAGACCGCCCAGTCGGCCGGCTCGACGTACGCGCTGATCCCGATCAGCGGCCGCCGCCTCACAGCGGGGTGACGTACGCGCCCGTGATGCCGCCGTCGACCACGAACTGCGCGGCGGTCATGAACGAGGCGTCGTCGCTGGCCAGGAACGCCACCGCGGAGGCGATCTCCTCCGGTTGCCCGAAGCGGCCCATCGGCACGTGCACCAGTCGACGGGCGGCCCGCTCCGGGTCGGCGGCGAACAGCTCCAGCAGCAACGGGGTGGCCACCGGGCCGGGGCAGAGCGCGTTGACCCGGATGCCCTCGCGGGCGAACTGCACGCCCAGCTCCCGGGTCATCGCCAGCACGCCGCCCTTGCTGGCGGTGTAAGCGATCTGCGACGTCGCGGCGCCCATCAACGCCACGAACGAGGCGGTGTTGATGATCGACCCTTTGCCCTGCGCGCGCATGTGCGGGATGGCGTACTTGCAGCAGAGGTAGACGCTCGTGGTGTTGACCCGCAGCACCCGCTCCCAGGCGTCCAGGCCGGTGTCCAGGATGGAGTCGTCGTCCGGTGGGGAGATGCCGGCGTTGTTGAACGCGATGTCGACCCGCCCGTGCCGGTCGGCCACCCCGTCGAACAGGTCGCGTACCGCTGACTCGTCGGCGACGTCGGTGGCCACGAACTCGCCGCCGCACTGCTCGGCGGCCTTCTCGCCGGCGGCCGTGTCGATGTCCACGCAGACCACCCGGGCCCCCTCGGCGGCGAACCGCCGCACGGTGGCCAACCCGATCCCGCTGCCCGCCCCGGTGACCACGGCCACCCGGTCCTGCAAACGACCCTGCACTGGCGTCACTCCTCCGTCGCGATGAACACGTTCTTGACGTCCGTGAAGGAGTGCAGCGCGTCCGGGCCCAGCTCACGGCCGAGCCCGGAGCGCTTCATCCCGCCGAACGGGGTCCAGTAGCGCACCGAGGAGTGCGAGTTGACGCTGAGGTTGCCCGACTCGACGGCGCGGGCCAGGCGCAGAGCGCGACCCACGTCCCGGGTCCAGATCGAGCCGGAGAGCCCGTACTCGGTGTCGTTGGCGAGCCGGACCGCGTCGGCCTCGTCGTCGAACGGCAGCACCGAGACCACCGGGCCGAAGATCTCCTCCCGCCAGTGCGGGTCGGCCGGCGAGTCGGCCAGCAGCACGGTGGGCGCGTGCCAGAAGCCGGGGCCGTCGGGGCAGGAGCCGGTGAACGCGACGGTCGCCCCGGCCAGGTGGCCGGCGACCCGGTCCCGGTGAGCCGCGGAGATCAGGGGGCCCATCTCGGCGGTCTCCCGGGACGGGTCCTCCACCCGCACCGCGCGTACCGCTGGTTCGAGTAGTGCCAGGAAGCGGTCGTACACCGGACGCTGGACCAGGATCCGCGACCGTGCGCAGCAGTCCTGGCCGGCGTTGTCGAAGACCGCGCCCGGCGCGGTCGCGGCGGCGCGTTCCAGGTCCGCGTCGGCGAACACGATGTTGGCGCTCTTGCCGCCCAACTCCAGGGTGAGTCGCTTCACCTGGGTGGCGCAGCCGGCCATGATCCGGGTGCCGACCTCGGTGGAGCCGGTGAAGCAGATCTTGCGGACCGCCGGGTGGCTGACGAACCGCTCCCCCACCACGGCGCCCGCACCCGGTACGACGATGAACACGTCGTCGGGCAGGCCCGCCTCGCTGGCCAGGTCGGCCAGCCTAAGCGCGGTGAGCGGGGTCAACTCGGCGGGTTTGAGCACCACGGTGTTGCCGGCGGCGAGGGCCGGGACGAACCCCCAGGCGGCGATCGGCATCGGGAAGTTCCACGGCACGATCACCCCGACCACGCCGAGGGGCTCGTGGAAGGTGACGTCCAGCCCGCCGGGCACCGGGATCTGCCGTCCGGTCAGCCGCTCCGGCGCCCCGGCGTAGTAGTCCAGGACGTCGCGGACGTTGCCGGCCTCCCACCGGGCGTTGCCGATGGTGTGACCGGAGTTGCGGACCTCCAGCGCGGCCAGCTCGTCCAGATGCGCGTCGACGACGGCGGCGAACCGCCGCAGGAGCCGCGCCCGGTCCCCCGGAGCCACCCCCCGCCACGTCTCAAAGGCCTTCGCGGCCCGGTCTATCGCCGCGTCGACCTCCCCCAGGGAGGCCCCCGGAACCTCCCGAAACCCAACCCCGGAAGCCGGATCCACCACGAGAGTCACGCACCCAACCCCCTGCCATCGTCGAGGCCGGCCGGCGTGGGGGTGGGGGTTCTACAGGCGTTCGAAGCCACGGGTCAGCTCCCAGTCCGTCACGGCGGCGTCGAAGGCCGCTAGCTCTACCCTCGCCTGGTTGGCGTAGTGGGCCACCACCTCGGCGCCGAACGCCTCCTGGGCGACAGTGGAGGCCTCCCAGAGGGCCAGGGCGTCGCGCAGGGTGCCGGGAACGCGCTCGGCCTCCGGGTCGTCGTACGCGTTGCCGGTGCACTCCTGCCCCAACTCGAGCTCCCCGTCGATGCCGTGCAGCGCGCCCGCGACCAGCCCGGCGATCGCCAGGTACGGGTTGACGTCAGCGCCGGGCACCCGGTTCTCCACCCGCATGCCCTGCCCGTGCCCCACCACCCGCAGCGCGCAGGTGCGGTTGTCCACCCCCCAGCGCAGCGCCGTCGGGGCGAACGAACCCGGCTGGTAGCGCTTGTAGGAGTTGATGTTCGGGGCGAAGAGCAGGCTGAACTCCCGCATGGTGGCGAGCAGCCCGGCGAGCACCCGCTGCCCGGTCTGCGACAGGTGCGCCGGCCCGTCGCCGAGCATCGCCGAGGCCCCCGCGTTGTCACGCAGCGAGAAGTGGATGTGGCAGGAGTTGCCCTCCCGCGCGTTCGGCTTGGCCATGAAGGTGATCGCCATGCCCTCCTGGGCGGCGATCTCCTTGGCGCCGTTCTTGTAGATCACGTGGTGGTCGGCGCAGGCGACCGCCTCGTCGTAGCGGAAGGCGATCTCGTGCTGGCCGAGGTTGCACTCGCCCTTGGCGCTCTCCGGCGTGAGCCCCGCGCCGGCCATCTCGGTGCGGATCCTGCGCAGTAGCGGCTCCACCCGGGCGGTGCCGAGCAGCGAGTAGTCCACGTTGTACTGGTTCGCCGGGGTGAGGTCGCGGTAACCGCGCCGCCAGGCATCCTCGTACGAGTCGCGGAACAGCACGAACTCCAACTCGGTGCCGGCGTACGCGGTGAGCCCGTGCTCGGCCAGCCGGTCCAACTGCCGGCGCAGGATCTGCCGGGGCGAGGCGACCACGTCACCCGAACCGTCGAGCCAGGTCAGGTCGGCCAGCAGCAGCGCGGAGCCCGGTTGCCAGGGCATCCGGCGCAACGTGTCGAAGTCCGGCACCATCGCGAAGTCGCCGTAGCCACGCTCCCAGCTCGACATCGCGTACCCGTCGACGGTGTTCATGTCGACGTCGACGGCGAGCAGATAGTTGCAACCCTCGCTGCCGTTGGCGACCACCTGGTCGAGGAAGAAGGGCGCGTGGAACCGTTTGCCCTGCAAGCGGCCCTGCATGTCGACGAGGGCCAGCACCACGGTGTCGATCTCACCGGCTTGGACGGCGACCCGCAACTCTTCCAGCGAAAACGGCGTTCTGCTCATCAGCGGGCCTCCATCACCAAGGTCTACTGGCAATCCGGATCACCGTCAATGCCCCCGGCCCGGCCGACGGCAAACCACGCGAGGAGAAGTCATGCGTCTTCGAGTCATATTGACCACCCTCCTCGCCCTCGGGCTGGGCGCGACGGCGAGCGCCGAGGCAGGCACGACGGCCAGCGGTCGGCCGGAGGGCGGATCGGTCCTCGCACTGGGGGCCGGCGATTTCGACTTCGCCCAACCGGACGTCGTCGCGACCGGGCTCGAGGCCCCCTGGGGGCTCGACTTCCTGCCCGACGGCAGCGCCCTCGTGGCCCAGCGCGACCAGGGCACCGTGCTGCGGATTCGACCGGGTCGACCACCCGTGCAGGTCGCCCAGATCACGGGAATGGTCGGCGGCGGCGAGGCGGGCCTGCTCGGCCTGGCGGTCTCGCCCACGTACCGCTTCGACGGGTGGGTCTACGTCTGCTTCACCACCGCGTCCGACATCCGGATCGTGCGGTTCCGACTGAACGCGCCGCGGTACCAGCAGGTGATCCTCAGCGGCCTCGCGCGGGCGTCGGTGCACGACGGCGGCCGGATCGCCTTCGGCCCCGACGGGCTGCTCTACGTCGGCGTTGGTGACGGGGGTGTCCCCGCCAACGCGCAGAACCTGGCCAGCCGGAACGGCAAGATCCTCCGGATCCGGCCGAACGGAGGCATCCCGGCGGGCAATCCGTTCCCCGGCTCGCCCGTGTTCAGCTACGGCCACCGCAACGTGCAGGGTCTGACCTGGGACGCGCAGGGCCGACTGTTCGCCACCGAGTTCGGCCAGAACACGTGGGACGAGGTGAACGTGATCGTCCGCGGCGGCAACTACGGCTGGCCGATCGTGGAGGGCCCGAGCACCGACCCCCGGTTCCGTGCCCCGGTGGTGGTCTGGGCTCCGGCGCAGGCCTCACCGAGCGGCGCCGCCTTCGCGAACGGCACGCTGTTCGTCGCGGCGCTGCGGGGGGCTCGGCTGTGGACCGTTCCGGTCAGCGCCGCCGGCACGGTCGGCACTCCGGCCGCCGAGCTGGTGGGGGCGTACGGCCGGCTTCGTACCGTGGAGTTGGCCCCGGACGGCTCCCTCTGGGTGGCCACCAGCAACCGCGACGGCCGGGGCACGCCGGCCCCTACGGACGATCGCATCCTGCGCTTCACGACCGGCGAGCGGCAGCCGCCGCCCGCCGGTCGTGCCGGATCCCACGCCGCCGACTCCGCGCAGCCCTGATCCGACGGCAGGCGGATCAGTCGGACCCGTCGACCGCCGCCGGCCGTGGTTCGCCCGCCGGTTCCTCGACGGTACGCACGGGGCCGGTGAACCACCTGCGGGCCGAGGCGTACCACCACACGGCGACCACCAACAGCACCCCGCCGACGGCCAGTGGCGCGTAGTTCACCGCCGACCAGGTGAACCCGTCGTTGCCGGGCACCCCGGCGGGAACGATCGGCAACACGAAGTAGACCGCGATGACCACGATCTCGACGACCGCGATCCAGCCGAGCACCTTGTACTTCCGGCCCAGCGTCCACGGCCCCGGAACGAACCTGTCACCCATCCGCAGTCGTAGCGCGATCGGGATGAGGAAGGACAGGTAGAGCCCGAGCACCGCGACGGAGACCACCGCGTAGAAGGCGATCGGGATGCCGGCCGAGCTCTCGTAGAGGGCGGGCAGGGTGAGCACCAGGCCGGCCAGGGTAGCGCCGATGATCGCGTTGACCGGGGTGCCGTTGCGGTCGACCTTCGACCAGAGTCGCCATCCGGGCACCGCCCGGTCGCGGCTGAACGCGTACGCCATCCGGCTCATCGACGTCACGCAGCTCATTCCGCAGAAGAACTGGCCGATGGTGGAGATGATGATGACGACCTTGAAGAAGACCGGGGTCAGCGCGGACTCGAAGATGGCACCGGAGAAGCCGCCCGCGGCGTTGACCGCCTCGACGTCGGTGGCCGCGAACAGGAACGCCAGCAGCAGGATCCAACCACCGATCGCCGAGTAGAAGATCGACTGCCAGAGCCCACGGGCCGCGGCCTGCGAGGCGCCCCGGGTCTCCTCGGAGACGTGCGCGCAGGCGTCGAAGCCGGTGATCGTGTACTGGGTCAGCAGGAAGCCCAGCGGCAACACGTAGAACCAGAACGTCAGCCCGCCGATGTCCCCGTCACCGAAGCCGGAGTTGTTGAACCGCTCGGTGAACACGAACTGGAAGCTCTGGTGGTTGTCGGGCACGAAGACCAGGATGGCCACCACGACGGCCGCGCCGGCCACGTGCCACCAGACCGAGACGTTCTGGAGTACGTCGATGATCCGGTGCCCGAAGATGTTGATCAGGCCGTGCAGCGCCAGAATGATCACGAACAGGATGAACGCCTGCCGCAGCGTCCCGGCCCAGCCGTCGAAGAGCGCCGACAGGGTCAGGTTGAGAAACGTCGCGCAGCCGTAGTCGACCGAGGCGGTGACCGCCACCAGCCCGATCAGGTTCAACCAGCCGGTGAACCAGCCGTGCACCGGGCGACCCATGGTGGCCGCCCACCAGTAGATCCCGCCCGCGGTCGGGTACGCCGACACCAGCTCCGCCATGCAGAAGCCGATGATCAGGATGAACAGCGAGATCAGCGGCCAGCCCCAGGAGATGGCGACCGGTCCGCCGTTGTTCCACGCCTGACCGAAGGTGGTGAAGCAGCCGGCCAGGATCGAGATGATCGAGAACGAGATGGCGAAGTTGGAGAAGCCACTCCATTTGCGGCGCAGCTCCTGTTTGTAGCCGAGTTCGGCGAGCCGTCGGGCGTCGTCGTCCATCGGATGCTCGGCGGTTGGCACGGGGGTCGTTGCCACTGCACACCTCCCTGAGGTGGTTCCGCGTGCGAGTGCGCAAAGTGTCGTCCCGGCCGATCAAGGCGGTCAATACGATGTCGGTGGGAATCTCACCGCCGTCGCGGCTAATTACGTTGCCATCAGGCCGACCCGGACCCCATCCTTGACCCGTGACCAGGCCCGATCGCGACGGGCCACCCCCGGGCGCTCGGACCGCCCGGACCGCGGCGGCGCGGGGCACGCCTCTCTCTCCGTACGGCGATCCGCCGTACCCACAAGGTGCCCCGCGCCCCCTCCCCACGATCGAGAGGCCGGCGTCATGGTTTCGGCCATGCCCGACGCCGGCCTCTCGATCACCGCGGCGGAGCGGCGGTCAGGTCAGCAGGAGGCCGACCACCCAGAGGGCCGCGACGAGCAGGCCCGCCCCAAGCTCCACCAGCATCGACAGGCCGACGGCTTTGAGCGCCTGCACGGTCGACGGCCAGGCGAGCTGATTGCTGCCCAGCCGCAGCCGCTCCGCCGCCCACACCCCGGCGACGAAGCCGAGCACCAGCCCGACGACCGGCACCACGAAGAACCCGACGATGCCGAGCACCCCACCGGCGAGCAGCGTGGACGTCGGCACACCCGTGCGCTTCAGGTTCCGGCCGGGCCACGCGTACTTGATCACGGTGCCACCCCCGGCGACCAGCGTGGCGGCGGCGAACACCGCCCAGCCGCCCGCGCCGGCCCCGCCGAAGATCGCCCAGACCAGCACGCCACCCCAGCACAGCGGCAGCGCCGGCAGGCCGGGCACCACCACGCCGGCCAACCCGGCCAGGATGGCCAGCCCGGCCACCACCGTCACCACCGTCTGCGAGTCGTTCAGGCTCACGCCGCCGCCTTCCGCCGCCACCATCGGGACCGTCCGAGCCGCACCGAACCCTCGCTCACGCCGTCGCCTCGCCGCGCAACCGGGCGGTGATCGCGTCGGCCGGGGCAGGGGCGCCGAAGTATCGGCCCTGCCCGGTGTCGCAGCGCAGCGCCCGCAACCGTTCCGCCTGCACCCCGGTTTCCACGGCCTCGGCGGTGACCCACAATTCCAAGGCGTGCGCCAACCGGACCAACGCGTCGACGATCCGTTCGTCGCGGTGGTCGGCGGCGACGTCGGTCCCGTCGGCGCGGATGCCCTCGACGAACGGGCCGGCGAGCTTCAGGGAGTGGATCGGCAGCCGCCGCAGGTACGCGAGGTTCGAGTAACCGGTGCCGAAATCGTCCACGGCCAGCCGGACGCCGAGCGCGGCGAGCCGGTGCAGGCTGCGCAGGGGCTCACCGGCGCTGCCCATCACGGCGCTTTCGGTCAGCTCCAGTTGCAGCAGCTCCGCGGGCAGCCCGCTGGTGTGCAGCGCGTCGGCCACGGTGTCCACGATCGCCGGGTCGTCGGCTTGTCGCGCGGCCAGGTTCACGCTGACCACCAGCTTGGAGTCGGGGAACTCCCGCCGCCACTGCTCGGCGTCGTGACAGGCCCGCCGCAGCACCCACTCACCGAGCCGGACGATCAGGCCGGTCTCCTCGGCCAGGCCGATGAACTGGTCCGGCCCGATCAGGCCCAGCTCCGGGTGCTCCCACCGGACCAGCGCCTCCACCGCGAGCATGGTGCCCTCCAGCAGCGACACGATCGGCTGGTAGTGCAGCACGAACTCGCCCCGGTCGAGTGCGGCCGGCAGCCCGGCGACCAGTGCCGAGCGGGCGATGTCCCGAGCGCTGCGCTCCGGGTCGTAGACCGCCCATTGGCCCCGGCCGGCCCCCTTGGCCCAGTAGAGCGTGGTGTCGGCGGCCTTCATCAGCTCGGACGCGGTGGTCTCCGCGACCGGGCACTGCACGATGCCCACACTGGCCGAGACGGCCAACTGATGGTCACCAACGTGCACCGGGGCGGCGACGGCGGCCAGCGCGGCCTCCGCGACGGCCACCGCGTCGTCGATGTCGTTCCCCCCGTCGACGAGGATCACGAACTCGTCGCCACCCATCCGGGCGACCAGATGGCCGTGGTCGGCCACGCACGCCGCCAGCCGCTGGCCAATCATCACCAGCAGTTGGTCGCCGAGGTCGTGGCCGAGGCTGTCGTTGATCGCCTTGAAGCCGTCCAGGTCGAGGAAGCACACCCCGACCCGCTGTCCGGCGGCTGCGGTGTCGAGGACCCGGCCCAGCGTCTCGAAGAACAGCGTCCGGTTGGGCAGCCCGGTCAGCGGGTCGTGCAGCGCCTGGAAGCTCAACCGCTGCTGGAGCGCGTACCGCTGGGTGATGTCCTTGACCATCGCGACGGTGAACCGGGGCCGGCCGTCGCTGTGCCGGATCAGCGAGACGGCCAGGTCCGTCCAGACCATGGTGCCGTCCTTGCGGTGGTAGCGCTTCTCCAGCCGGGCCGCGTCGTGCTTGCCCTCGACCAGCCCCTGGTAGAGCTCCCACATGCCGGCGGCGTCGTCGGCGTGGAACAGCGCCGCCACGTTGGTGTCGCGCAGCTCCTCGATCGAGTAACCGAGCATGTCCGCGAAGGCCTGGTTGACATCGATGATCCGGCTGTCCACGTCGGCGATGCCGATTCCGATCGCGGCACCGGTGAAGATTGCCCGGAACCGGGCCTCGCTGTCGCGCAGCGCCTGCTCGACCTCGTCGCGCGCCTTCCAGGCCGACCGGGCGATCCGCTCCTGCTGTTTGAAGGTGCGGTCACGCAGCGCGCGGGCGAACCCGGCGGCCAGCCCGCCCTGCACGGCCGCGATCCGGTCCGCGAGGTCGGCCGGCCGGTCGGCGACGGCCAGCACCCGGCGCGGGAAGTCCACACCGAGGGCGTGCAACGTCCAGGCCAGGGCCTGCGGCTCGGTGAGGTGCGCCTCCACCAGCGCCCGCCCGACCTCCTCGGCAGGGCGGGCGCTGAACGGCTCCGCCCGCACCACCTGCTCCAGCCGGATCGTGTGCGCCAGCAGCAGCCGCTCGGTCTCAACCACACTGAGCGGCACGAACCCGAGACGGCGTACCGCGCGGGCCCAGTCGGCGGCGTACCCCTGGGCGTCGGCCCGGCCGGCGTCGACCCCGGCGGAGTCCGGGACGGCGGCCATTCCGATCAGCCGGCGGGCTGGTCGTACCGGGCGACGCCGCCGAAGGCGCCGAACCGCTCCGGGTGCTCGTCCACGTCGGACGGTGAGTCGGGACGCCAGAGCGGCATGTGCACCACGCCCGGTTCGAGGACCGTCCAGTCCCCGAAGAAGCCGGTGACCTGGGCGCGGGAGCGCAGGGTTATCTCGGTGGCCGTCCGCGCGGACAGCCGCTGGGCGTCCAGCATCTCCTGCGGTTGGTCCTCGAAGGTGGAGTGCGAGACGACCAGGAAGCTGCCCGGCGCGGCAGCGGCCCGCAGGCTGGCCAGGATCTCCTCAGGCCGGTCGCCGTCCGGAATGAAGTGCACGACCCCGGCCAGCAGGATGCCCATCGGCCGGCTGAAGTCGATCAGCCCGAGCTGCCGGGTCTCGGCGAGGATCTTCTCCGGCTCCCGCAGGTCGGCGTGGATGACCCCGGTCAGCTCGTTGCCGGCGAGCAACTCCCGGCTGTGCGCGACCGCCACCGGGTCGATGTCGACATACACCACCCGGGCCTCGGGGTTCACCCCCTGCGCGACCTCGTGCACGTTGCCCACGGTGGGAATTCCGGAGCCGATGTCGAGAAACTGGTCGATGCCGGCGTCGAGCAGCACCCGTACGGCCCGACGGAGGAACTCGCGGCCGGAGCGCATGGTGGCGGCGAGATTCGGCGTCATGCTCGCGATCTGGTCGGCCAACTGCCGGTCGATCTCGAAGTTGTGCGCCCCACCCAGGAAATAGTCGTACACCCGGGCCGCGCTCGGCCTGGTCAGATCGATATCGGTCGGCAGTCCGTCGGGCATCAGCGTGCTCCCCAGTTCATCGCCGCGGCGCGGGCCGACACCAGCGTCGGGGCGCACCGAGGGCACGCGCGAGCACCGGTCGACCCGCGGGTCGTGTGGTGTGGACCACTCTAGGCGGCTGACTCCAGCATCAGGGAGATGCCTTGACCAACGCCGATGCACATGGTGGCCAGAGCCCGGCGGCCACCGCGACGGCGCAGCTCCAGCGCGGCGGTCAGCGCCAGCCGCGCGCCGCTGGCGCCGAGCGGGTGCCCCAGCGCGATGGCGCCACCGTTCGGGTTGACGTGTTCGGCGTCCACCGGCAGCCCCAGCTCACGCAGCACCGCCACGGACTGCGCGGCGAACGCCTCGTTGAGCTCCACCACGTCGACCGCGCTCAACTCGACACCAAGCCGGGCGAGCAGCTTGCGGGTGGCCGGCACCGGGCCGATCCCCATGATCCGGGGCGGCACGCCGGCCGCCGCCGCGCCGCTGATCCGCGCCAGCGGCGTGAGGCCGTACCGCTGCACCGCCGCCTCGCTGGCGACCAGCAGCGCGACCGCGCCGTCATTGACGCCCGAGGAGTTGCCCGCGGTCACCGTGCCGCCGTCCCGGAACGGGGTGGGCAGCGCGGCGAGCTTCGCAAGCGTGGTCTCCCGCGGGTGCTCGTCGACCTCGACCAACCGGGTCTCTCGACGACCGGCCGGCACGGACACCGCCACGATCTCCTCGGCGAACCGACCGTCGGCCTGCGCCTTGGCCGCGCGCTGCTGCGAGCGGTACGCGAAGGCGTCCTGCTCGGCCCGGCTCACGCCGTACTCGGCGGCCACGTTCTCCGCCGTCTCCGGCATCGAGTCGACGCCCCACCCGTCGGCCATCAACGGGTTGACCAGCCGCCAACCCAGGGTGGTGTCGTACACCTCGGCCGAGCGGGAGTACGCCGACGTCGCCTTCGGCATGACGAACGGCGCCCGGCTCATGCTCTCCACCCCGCCGGCGATCACCAGCTCCGCGTCCCCGGCCACGATCGACCGGGCCGCCGTGGCGAGGGCATCCAGCCCGGAGCCGCAGAGCCGGTTGACCGTGCTGCCCGGCACCTCCTCCGGCAGGCCGGCCAGCAGCGCCGCCATCCGGGCCACGTTGCGGTTGTCCTCGCCGGCCTGGTTGGCGCAGCCGAGCACGACGTCGTCCACCCGCGCCCAGTCCACCGACGGGTGGCGGGCGACCAACTCGCGGATCACGTGCCCGGCCAGGTCGTCGGGACGGACACCGGCCAACGCGCCCGCGTACCGGCCGATCGGGGTACGGACGCCGGCCACCAGGTATGCCACGGTCATCGCGAGTCCTTAGGGGGTGCAGACGGCGGGGGTGGGGGCCGCCCACCGGGTCGCGGGGGCTGCCAGGCGCCAGGATATCCGCGCGCGCAGCGGATAGGTTGGCGGCATGGCCCGGGCCCAGTTCAGCGCAGAGACCAGCGGCGGTGGCGCGTTCGTCCGCCAGCCCAACCGGTTCACCGGTCGGGTCACCGCCGACTCGACCTCCCCGCCCGGTGGCGGGCCGGACGAGCAGGGCCGCTGGCCGCTGGAGGCCGACCGGTACCGGCTGATCTGGTGCCGCGCCTGCCCGTGGGCGCACCGGGCGCGGATCGTGCGCGGCCTGCTCGGGCTGGACGACGCGATCTCGCTGGGCACCGTCGACCCGATCCGGGACGAGCGGGGCTGGGCGTTCGCCCTCGACCCGGACGGCTTCGACCCGGTCCTCGGCGTGAGCTTCCTCTCCGAGGCGTACCTGGCCACCGACCCGGACTACACCGGCCGGGTGACCGTGCCGGCGCTGGTCGACACCCTGACCGGCCGGGTCGTCACCAACGACTACCCGCAGCTCACCCTCGACCTCTCCACCGAGTGGCGGCGGCTGCACGCCCCCGACGCGCCGGATCTGTACCCGGTCGCGCTGCGCCCCGAGATGGACGCGCTGATGGCCGAGATCCACACCGACGTCAACAACGGGGTCTACCGGTGCGGGTTCGCCACCTCGCAGGAGGCGTACGACGAGGCCTTCCGGGCTCTCTTCGCCCGACTGGACGCGCTCTCCGAGCGGCTGGCCGGGCAGCGTTACCTGCTCGGCGACGCGATCACCGAGGCCGACGTGCGGCTGTTCACCACGTTGGTCCGCTTCGACGCCGCGTACCACGGGCACTTCAAGTGCAACCGCAACAAGCTGACCGAGATGCCGGTGCTCTGGGCGTACGCCCGGGACCTGTTCCAGACCCCGGGCTTCGGCGAGACGGTGGACTTCGATCACATCAAGCGGCACTACTACGGCACCCACCGGGAGATCAACCCAAGCGGCATCGTGCCGCTCGGGCCTGACGAGTCCGGCTGGAGCACGCCGCACGGGCGTGGCTGAGCCGGGTCGGCGCGGCACGACGACCGCGCCGAAGGCCCGCGCGGACGTCGCTCGCCGGGTCGCCGGGTCTGCCGCCGCCGGCTGCGCGCTGGCCGGTGCGGTGGCGGTGACGGTCGCCGTGGTCGCCGGTCCCGGTCCGGGGCTCACCGGGTACGTCAGCGAGGCGGGCATTGCCGGCAGTGGACACGCCGCGACGTACCGGATCGGGGTCCTCGCTCTGGCTGGCGCGCTGCTGCTGGTCGGCGCGGCGCTGCCGCCCGGGGTGTGGGCGGCGCCGGCGCTGCTTGCCACCGGTGCCGTGTTCACCGCCGTGTCCGGGGCGGTGACCTGCTCCGCCGGGTGCCCGCTGCCGCCGTTCGAGCGGGCCACGGCGGCGGATCTGGTGCACGGCGGCGCGAGCATCGCGGCGACCGCGGCGGTGGTCTTCGCGATGATCACGCTCACCGTCTCCGGGCCGGCCGGCCCGGCGGTGCGCTGGCTGGCCCGCGTGGCCGCCGCGGTGGCCCTACCGCTCTGCGCGACGGTCGGCCTGGCCATGCTCGTCGTCGGCCGGGGCACGGTGGTGGGTGTGCTGGAGCGACTGATCCTCGCGCTGGCCGTCGTGTGGGGCATTACAACCGCCACCACTCTCGCCCTGGACCGGTGGCCCCCCGCCAAGATCCGGCTGGAAGATCTGTAAGGAGCCTCACGCTGACGGCTCCTTGCGATCCAGCACGGCCGGGGTAGCCTCGTCGAGCGATGACCAATGTCTGGGGCCTCACCGTCCGCCTGTATGTCGATCTCCGACTGCAGGCTAGCGGCATCTGTCCGGGCTAGCCGCGTTCCCACGCCTGCCCTGATCAGACCGGACAATTGGATACATCCATGCCCTTCAGCCTGCGCAAGATTCCCTTCTCCGTGCAGATTCTGCTCGGCCTCGTGCTCGGCGTCGCGCTGGGCTTCCTGGCCCGCACCAACGACCTGAGCTGGCTGACCACCACGCTGCACACCGTCGGCAGTCTCTTCATCCAGCTGCTCAAGCTGGCCGTGCCGCCGCTTGTCTTCACCGCCATCGTGGTCAGCGTGGTCAGCCTGCGCGGCGTGACCAACGCCGCCCGGCTCGCACTCAAGACCCTGATGTGGTTCGGCATCACCGCGCTGATCTCGGTGAGCATCGGCATCGTCCTCGGCCTGATCATCAACCCGGGTAAGGGAGTCACCCTCGACCTGGGTGGCGCGACGCCGCCGAAGAACACCGGCTCGTGGACCGACTTCCTCACCGGCATCGTGCCCACCAACCCGGTCGGCGCGTTCGTCGAGGGCAACGTCCTCCAGATCGTCTTCCTCGCCCTCGTGTTCGGTGCCGCCGCCATGCTGGTCGGCGAGGCCGCCGAGCCGTTCGTGGCGCTGAACCGCTCCCTGCTGGCGATCGTCCAGAAGGCGCTCTGGTGGGTCATCCGCCTCGCCCCGATCGGCACCCTCGGCCTGATCGGCAACGCCGTCGCCTCGTACGGCTGGGACCTGCTGGCCCCCCTCGCGAAGTTCACCACCGCCGTCTACATCGGCTGCGCCATCGTGCTGTTCGTGCTCTACCCGCTGGTGCTGGTCCTCGCCGGCCGCCTCAACCCGCTGCGCTTCTTCGCCGGCGCCTGGCCGGCGATCGAGCTGGCCTTCGTGTCCCGTTCCTCGGTCGGGACCATGCCGGTGACCCAGCGCTCCGTCGAGCGTCTCGGCGTTCCCCGCGAGTACGCCTCGTTCGCGGTGCCCTTCGGCGCGACCACGAAGATGGACGGCTGCGCCGCCATCTACCCGGCGCTGGCCGCGATCTTCGTGGCCCAGGTCTTCGGCGTGCACCTCGGCATCGGCGACTACCTGCTGATCGCGTTCGTCTCGGTGGTCGGCTCGGCGGCGACCGCCGGTCTGACCGGCGCGACCGTGATGCTCACCCTGACCCTCAGCACGTTGGGTCTGCCGCTGGCCGGTGCCGGTCTGCTGCTGGCCATCGACCCGATCCTGGACATGATGCGCACCGCCACCAACGTGGCCGGACAGGCGCTGGTGCCGATCGTCGTGTCCGCCCGCGAGGGCACTCTCGACCGGGTCGCGTACGAGTCCGCCGGTCAGCGCGACCTGACCGAGCCGGAGCCGGTCGCGGAGACCCGGCCCGAGCTCAGTCCTGTCCCTGCCTGACCAGTCGCACAGCGACGGAAACTGGCCCCTCCCCCCGGAGGGGCCAGTTTCCGTTTCCGAGAGGATGAACACATGAGTTCCCTGTTCGCACCGCTGGCGTTGCGCGCGGTCACCCTGCCCAACCGGATCGCCATGGCACCGATGTGCCAGTACTCTGCCGGCCCGGACGGCCTGCCCACCGACTGGCACCTGATCCACCTCGGCAGCCGCGCGATCGGTGGCGCTGGTCTGGTGCTGAGCGAGGCGACCGCGGTGCTCCCCGAGGGCCGGATCAGCCCACAGGACACCGGGCTGTGGTCCGACGCGCACGTCGACGCGTGGCGACCGGTGACCGCGTTCATCGCCGCCCACGGCGCGGTGCCGGCCGTACAGCTCGCGCACGCCGGGTTCAAGGCCTCCACCTACCGGCCGTGGGCGCCCGAGCGCGGCGGCGTGCCGGACGCCGAGGGCGGCTGGACGCCCGTCGCCCCCGGTTCGGAGCCGTTCACCGCCGGCTACCGGACGCCGACCACCCTCGACGAGGTCGGCATCGCCGGTGTGGTCCAGGCGTTCGCGGCCGCCGCCGAACGCGCGCTGGCCGCCGGCTTCGCCGCCGTGGAGATCCACGCCGCCCACGGCTACCTGCTCAACGAGTTCCTCTCGCCGCTGACCAACCACCGCACCGACTCCTACGGCGGCGACCGGACCGCCCGGATGCGGCTCACCCTGGAGGTGGCACGCGCGGTGCGCGGCGCGGTCGGCGAGGACGTGCCGGTGCTGACCCGGATCTCCGCCACCGACTGGGTCGAGGGCGGTTGGACGATCGAGGACAGCGTCGTGCTCGCCGGCGAGCTGGCCGGCGTCGGCGTCGACCTGGTCGACACTTCCTCCGGTGGGGTGAGCGTGCAGCAGAGCATTCCCCTCGGCCCCGGCTACCAGGTGCCGCTGGCCGCGCAGATCCGCCGCGAGGCCGGCGTGCCCACCGGCGCGGTGGGCCTGATCGTCGAACCGGAGCACGCCGAGCAGATCGTCGCCAGCGGCGAGGCTGATCTGGTGCTGCTCGGCCGCGAGTTGCTGCGCGACCCGTACTGGCCGCGCCGCGCCGCCGCCAAGCTCGGCGTCGCGTACGCCGGACCCTCCCAATACGCCCGCGCCTGAAGTAGGGACACCTCGGGCGGCTGCCGCACTGGGTAGCCGCCCGAGGTGTCAACCGGCCAGGTGCGACCAGTCGCCCTCCAGGTCCTGCCAGGTGCCCTGGGCCGCCACCGTGCCGCCGAGCAGCACCACCACGTGGTCGGCGCGGACCAGCGCGGCACGCTTCGCGGTCGAGCCGACGACGGTCACCCCGTGTCCGCGCAACGCCTGCCAGAGCGCCAGCTCGGTGGTGACGTCGAGCGCCGACGACACGTCGTCGGCGACCAGCAATTCGGTACGCGGAGCCAACGCCCGAGCCAGCGCCAACCGCTGCAGCTGCCCACCGGAGAGCCGGGTGCCCTTGTGCCCGATGAGCAGACCCAGCCCACCGCCGGCAGCGGCCAGGTCATGGTCGAGCTGGGCGGTGCTGACCGCGCCGGCCGCGTCCACCTGGTGGCCCAGCGCGATGTTGTCGGCCACCGTGCCGGAGAGCACCCGAGGCAACTGGCCGACGTAGCCGACCTGGTTGGGGCGTAGGAACAGCTCCGGCTCGGTGACCGGGTCGCCGTTCCAGGTCAGCTCGCCGGTGTGGTGCACGATCCCGGCCAACGCCCGCAGCAACGAGGACTTGCCCGACCCCACCGGCCCGACGACCAGCACCAACTGCCCCCGCTGCACGGTCAGGTTCACGTCACGGACGGCCACCATGCCGTCGGAGTGCACCACCCCGAAGCCGCGCAACTCCAGCCGGCGCAGCGGATGCCGCGGCGGTGGCGTCGGCGCGGGAGCCGTCCCGGCGGCCAGGTCCACCGCCGCAACCGCCGCGGAGTACGCGCCCACTCCGGTCATCGCCGCCGTGCGCCGCGTCCAGACCCGTGCCGAGGGCAGCTGGGAGATCAACGAAGCGGTGGTCCAGGCGAACCAGCGGGCCGCGCCCAACGTGGACACGGCCACCAGCACCGCCCCGGCGGAGAGCGAGCCGTTCAGGTAGAGCGCCCACGCGCCGATCGGCAACAGACCGCTGGCCACCGACGGGGTGGAACGCGCCCACACCTGCGCCGAGATCTCCCGGCGCTGGCGGTCACTGCGCAGCACGTCCAGGTCGGCGAGGTGACGCAGCACGGCCGCGCTCGCACCGGCGAGCTTCACCGTCCGCGCCGAGGACAGCACGGAGACCAGCGCGGTGGCGAAGGCGGCCCGCGCGGACACGGTCGCCCGTGCCGACCGCTCCAGCTTCGGCCCGAACAGGGTCGCGGCCAGCCCGGAGACCACCATCGTGCCGACGAAGAACAACGCTGGTACGACGCTGCCGGAGACCACCGTCATGGCAACCGCCAGGACCACCGCCGCAGACTGGTCGAACAGGTTGTCCGCGAGTTGGACCACCCGCTCGGTGTCGCCGCCCTGCGCCACCACCTCGGCCGGGGTGTGTGTGCTGACCCGGCGCGGCCCGGTCTGGCCGTGCACCAGACGCAGGCTGATCCGCAGCATCTGCCGCACCCACCACTGTGGAAACCAGATGCCGGTGTAGTAGGGCACCGGCAGCGTGAGCAGCAACCCGGCCACGATCCCCCACGCCGGCAGGTACGGGTCACCGACGCCGTCGACCAGATCCGCCCAGAGCCACGGCAACACCGGGCCGTCCAGCCCGAGCAGGATGATCACGAGGAACAGGGCCATCGCCCCCAGCCCGAACCGGGGGTCGTTGCCGCAGAGCCGGAGGATCTCCCGGAACGTGCGGGCCGGCGGGGTCGGCGGCAGGGGCGGCGGGTCCGCCTTCACCGGCACGACTGCTCCGTCCGCCACCGTCGGCTCGACCCGCCCGCCGGTGGGCCAGGTGTCCGTCGGGCCCGGGCCGGTCAGCAGATCCGTGCCGCCGCCAGCGCGGGCTGCCTGCGGCGCAGCGGCGTACGCGGCCGCGTGACTGGTCGCCAACAGCTCGGCGAAGCGGGCAGACGCGTCCAGTGGGCCGGCCTCGACCACCGCACCGTCGGCCAGCACCACCACCTCGTCGCAGCGGCGTACCGAGGAGAGCCGGTGCGCGATGACGATGCCGATCCGGTCGCGCAGCAGCCGTTCGGTGGCTCGCTGCACCCGCGCCTCGGTCACCGGGTCCAGCCGCGCGGTGGCCTCGTCGAGGATCACCACGTGCGGCTCCCGGACCAGGATCCGGGCGAACGCCACCAGTTGCTCCTGACCGGCGGAGAGCACGTGCCCGCCCTCCCCCAGCCGGGTCGCCAACCCGTCGGGCAGCTCAGCGATCCAACCGGCGAGGCCCAACTCGTTCAGCGCCCGTTCGGCGACGTCGAGCAGCGCCGGGTCGAAGAGTGCGACGTTCTCGGCGAGCGTGCCGGCCAGGATCTCGGTGCGCTGGGGTACCAGGGCCACCCACCGGCGAAGCTGCTCGACGTCGAGGTCACACAGGTCGGTGCCCCCGAGGAAGACCGACCCTGCCGGCACGTCGACGGCCCGGGTCAGCACCTTCGCCATGGTCGACTTGCCCGAGCCGGTTCGCCCGATGAGCGCGTAGGAACGACCCCGCGCAAAGGTGAGGCTGACCCCACGCAGCGCGTGCCCCCGGCCGCTCTCCGGACCGCTCACCTGGTAGCCGAAGGTGAGGTCGCGGATGCGCAGGTCGCCCTCGGTCGGGCTGGCTCCACCTGTGGGTTCCTGCCGGGCGTCCTCCAGCAGCAGCACCCGGCCCCATGCGCCGAGCGCGTACTGCAGATCCGGAACCATCCGGCTCACGTGTTCGACGGTGGCGCCGAAGGCCAGCGCGAGCAACCACACGGCGGTCAACCGGGCAGCGTCGATCTGACCGCTGGCCAACGCCCACGCGCCGCCGAGCACCACGGCACCGACGCCGCACCGGATGGTCGCGGCGGCGATCGTGGTCACCTGGGCGGACATCACCCAGACCCGTTTGCCGCGGGACAGGACGGCAGCGGCCCGCCGGGCGTAGAGCCGCAGCACGTACGGCCGGGCCAGGCTGGTACGCACGTCGTCCTGACCGTGCACCGCCTCCTCCATGACGGCGGCCAGGTCCGACCAGGCCTCCTCCTCGGCCATCCGGGCCGGGACGATGCGGGCGGTCGGCCGGCGCAGCCCCACCGCGAGGGCCACGGTCAGCAGCAGCATCGCGATCCCCGCCGGCCACCAGACGAACAGCGCGACGGCCACCGACAGCACGCCCACGCAGAGCCCCTGCGCGAGCCGCGTGCCCTCGTTACGGACCGCAGCCGCAACCTGGTAGACGTCGCCGTCGATGCGGTCGAGCAACTCGCCCACCGGAGTGGTCTCCAACGTGGGCAGGTCCTGCCCGAGGGCCACCCGGCAGAGCCGCCGCCGCACCTCAGCGGACCAGTCGGCGGTCAGGCCGGCCATCAGCAGACTCACCGCGAAGTCGGTGAGCACCGCGGCGACCAGCGCCGCGGCCAACACCGCGAAGAACCCGGTCGAGCGGTGCAACAGCACCGGACCGGCCAGCGCCGACGCGGCCGCCTGGCCGGCGGCACCGAGCAGGATCAGGATTGCCACAACCGTCATACGGCGTGGCGAGGTGCCCCACAGGTCTCGGAGCAGGCGCATGGAAGTCCTCCGGACGCGGGGGTGGCGGAGAACCCAGCCTGCCGGCGCCGACCCGTCATTTCAACCGATTTTCCGTGCTCTGAGCAGGGCATCCGCCAGGTCTGGACAACCCGACCCGCGCTGCCGAGCGACGCCCCGATCACGTGTTTGAGATGGATGAGCCAGCCACGCCCTCCAGGGACCGCCTGCCCCCAGTTTCCTCTCAGATCCCCCCAGATCCCCTCAGATACCCTCAGATCCCCTCAGATCCCCTCAGCCGACCGAAGTCTCATGATCGACTCGACATCCCCGATATCGCGGTATCGCGCCGCCCGGTTACCCCCACATCGGCGATGTCGAGTCGATCATCTCCGGAAAGGTGGTCTGGCGTCGGGCCGGCTGGGATCCATGATCGCTTTGTCCGGTCTGGGGTGTTCTGGCCTGTGACCGGTCGCACCCGTGGCCCGGAATCATGGCCGGGCCGGGGTCGTTACATACCCTGACGATCACAGCACCACCGGCTAGCCGCCCCGCCCCCGGAGTTGGAATGCCGGCCCCGGCCCGGTCGTTGCAGTCCCCACGAACGACCGCCCGCCCGGCCGCCTCCACGAGGTGCCGATGGACGGGCCGCTCCCGGAATGACCGCGGCCTGTGCGTCGTTACATCTGGACCCGACGCCATGAGCTCTCCGCTCGTCGGCCGCCCCGGGGAATGACCCCGGCCCCCGGGTCGTTACACCCGGACCTGGCGCCACGAGCCCTCCGCTCGTGAGCTACCCCGGGAATGGCCCCGGACCTCGGGTCGTTACGCACGGACCCGGCGCCACGAGCCCCCCGCTTGTAGGCCGCCGACCCCGGCGCCACCAGCCCCCCGCTTGTGGGCGCCGACCCTCTTAAGACTTTCCGCGTTCGTTTGTTTGTGCAGCGCCCGGACGAGGTGCTCACACCGGGCACGCCTTCCCCCTTATGGGCGTGTGGGTGTCCTTACCCCCGAAGGAGCTACCCCCATGAACACCATCATGCGTAAGAGTGTGCTGTCCGTTGCTGGTCTCGCGTTCGCCGGTGGTGTGTTCGCCGGTCCGATCGCCGGCCACGCCAACCCGGTCGATGCCAAGCCCGTCGCGGTGGCGGTGCAGGCCGACAAGCCCGACACGAGCAAGCTGATCCCGCACGGCACCCAGGGCGACCAGTCCCGCATCACGTTGAACGACGAGCAGACCGCCAACGCCAAGGCGATCATCGCCGCCACGAAGAAGGCCGGCCTCCCCGAGCGGGCCGCGGTCATCTCGATCGCGACGAGCCTGCAGGAGTCGAAGCTGGAAAACCTCGGCCACCTGGGTGACATGAACGACCACGACTCGCTGGGCCTGTTCCAGCAGCGCCCCAGCTCGGGTTGGGGCACCCCGGAGCAGATCACCGACCCGGCCTACTCCACCACCGCGTTCCTCAAGGGCCTGCGACAGGTCGACGGGTGGCAGGACATGCCCCTGACCCAGGCCGCGCAGACCGTCCAGGTCTCCGCCTACCCCGACGCCTACGCCCAGTGGGAGCAGCAGGCCGCCGACCTCGTCGGCCAGCACTGGAACAGCTGACCACCACACATGAACAACCGACCGCTGGCCGGCACCCCGCACCCGGGGTGCCGGCCAACGGCATACCCACACCCCACGCGCCTTGACACCCGCGCCGACCCACACCCACACCCACACCCACACCCACGTCGATCATGGACTTGTGGTGCCTGATCGAGGATGCTTCGGGAGACTTTGTCCCCCACCACAACTCCTTGATCGACGCGGGCTGGCCCAAGGCACACGCCCCCGCAGCCACGAGCTTCGGCAATCTTGGACAGTTTCCGTCAGCAGCTGACGGAAACTGTCCAAGATCTCCACAGCCGGACGTACCGCCGATCAGGCCGACCGCCCGGCGCCGCCCACGAGGCGAGCACAAGGCGAGCACAACGCGGGCCGGCACGGCCCGGCGCTGACTCAAGGCGGGTCGGGACCGCCCGGCGGCAACCCACCGGGCGATCAGCGATCAGAAGAGGACCGTGGCGAGAGTGCCGATCGGTTGGAAGCCGCAGCGTTCGTAGACGCGGCGGGCCGGGAGGTTGAAGTCGTTGACGTACAGGCTGACTGTGGGGGCGACTCGCAGCAGCGCGTCCCGCACCACGGCTGCCATGGCGGCAGTGGCGATCCCTCGGCCCCGCCATTCCGGTGCCACCCAGACGCCCTGGACCTGTGCCGTCCGTTTGGTGACCACGGCCAGCTCGGCCTTGAAAACGACCTTGCCGTCGACGAAGCGGGCGTACGCCCGACCGGACCGGACCAGGTCGTTGACCCGTCGGCGGTAGCTGCGCCCGGCGTCCTCGGCCAGTGGGGAGACGCCGACTTCTTCGGTGTACATGGCCACTGCCGCTGGGAAGAGCCGATCGACCTCGCCGGAGCGGACCCGGCGTACCTCCGGGTCGGCAGGTACGGATGGCAGGGCGTCGGCGGCCAACAGTGGCTGGTTGGGGCGGACGTCTCGGGCTGGCCCCCAGGTGTCGGAGAGCCGGTCCCACAGCCCGAGGACGGCGTCCGCCCGGCCGACGATGGATGAGCAGAGCCGTTCCTCGCCCGCGAGCAGGTCGGCGAAGGCGGCCACTGCGGCGTCGGTCGCCAGCACGGGGGTCAGGTTGCCGCCGAGCCAGCAGAGCGATTCCAGGTTGCGCCGGGCGCCGTACCCCAGGATCCTGCCCTCGGCCCGCCACCAGGAGAGCCCGCGCGCGGCGATCCGCTCGGCGACCTGCGCGCCCGCGAACGGGTCGTGGTCGAGCAGTCGCTCGACCGCGCGGCGCTCCGATTCCCCGAGTTGCCGTACCGGCACCGTCAGCACGACTACCAGCCTGCCAGATCGACCCCCCGCTCCGCCGGTCGAGTGACGATGCCGCAATCAGACGGTCGCCGGTTCTGCGGGCTCGCTGACCGGCCGGGTCCGCCCGGCCCAGCGGACGACCGGGGGCACCAGTGCCCCGAGCAGGAGGAACAGGGCACCGAGCACAAGCCAGCCCGGTACGCCCCAACCGAGCGCGAGGGTGGTCACCACCACCGGGGCGAGCATCTTGCCCAGTTCGTAGCCCATGCCGTACGCCCCCTGGTACTGCCCCTGGGCGTCCGCTGGCGCCAGCCCGAAGGAGATTCCCCAGCCAGCGGCGGAGTGCCACAGTTCCCCGATCACGTGGGCGAGGGCCCCGACGCCGAGCAGTCCGACAGCGCCGGCGGTGGGCAGCGCGCCGCTGGCGGCGAAGAGTACGCAGGCCAGGGCGATGGCCACGCCCGCTCGACGGGAGGCGCGGGCGGCTCCGGGCAGGGTGGCGGCGGTACGCGAGACGCGGACCTGCAGGAGCACCACCAGCACGGTGTTGACCAGCGTCAACGCAGAGATCATCCAGACCGGTGCCCGGGTGTGGTTGGCGATCCACAGCGGCAGGGCGATGGTGAGCAGGCTGAAGTGCATCGACATCAGCCCGTCGACCAGGGTGAAGGCGAGGAACGGGCGGTCTCGCAGGGCGATCAGCCGGGGGCCGTGCGTCGGGGCGGCGACCGGGGCGACGCTGGGCAGTCGGAGGAAGATCGCCGCTGCGGCCAGGGACGCCGCCGCTGCGGTGAGGATCAGCGCGACGTAGCCGGTTCGGGTGTCCGCGGCGATGGCGAAGCCGCCGAGGACAGCACCGACGGAGATCCCGACGTTGGTGGTGGCCCGCAGGTAGGCACGGGTGCGTACCCGCTGGTCGGCCGGGATCGCTCCGGCGATGAGCGCGCCTCGGGCACCGCGCTCGATCGCGTCGGCGAGCGCGGTGACGGCCCCCACCAGCACGAACGTGGGAAACGACCGGACGGCGATCAGGCCGATGGTCATCAGACCGGCGGCGAACAGCGCCCCGACCTGGACTCCGCGTGGGCCGACGCGGTCGGCCAGGTAGCCGCTCGGGGTACTGGCCAGCACACCGACCAGCGCCGAGATGGTCAGCCCGATGCCCACCTGGGTCGCCGACAGGCCGACCGAGCGGGTGAGGAACAGGGCGCTTGCGACGAGCCAGAGGCCCCGGCCGACGGTCTTGACCAGGGTGCCGAGGGTGAGGACCCGGGCCGGACCCGGCGGGGGAAGCAGGTGCATGATCGACACCTTAGCAAGACGTACGTACGGTTTTCAAAGAAGAGGTTGTCGGCGATGCATTGCCGATATATCGTTGATGCATCAGCGACAGTACGAAGGAAGGAAGAACCCGATGAGGTTCCACCGAGAGCACCACCCGATGCACGAGGCCCGGATGCGGGGATTCGGCTTCCCGCCGATCCCGCCCGGCCCGCACGGACACGAGCACGGACACGGCGGCCCCTGGGGCGGCCGGGGGCGTGGACGGGGTCGGGGCCGACGCCCCAACGTCCGAGGCGCCGTGCTGGCCCTGCTCACCGAACGGCCGATGCACGGCTACGAGATGATCCAGGAGATCGACTCCCGCACCGGCGGTGCGTGGCGGCCGAGCCCGGGCTCGATCTACCCCACCCTGCAGCTACTGGAGGACGAGGGTGTGATCGTCGCCAGCACGGAGGAGTCCGGCGGCGGGCGCAAGCGGTTCACGGTCACCGAGGCCGGTCAGGCGGAGGCCACCGAGGCCGCGCAGACCCCGCCGTGGGCGGACGTCGCCCAGGGCACGGTGAGCAGCTGGCACGACATCCGCGACTCCGGCGCGCAGGCGATGAACGCCCTGCGCCAGGTGATGATGAATGGCACCGACGACCAGCGTGAGCGGGCCGCCCAGGTGCTCGACGAGACCCGCCGCAAGCTGTACGCGATCCTCGCCGAATCCGAGTGACGCGAGGCCGCGCCACAACACAAGCACCACAGCGCCACAGCACCGGCCCTCCGCGTACCGGAGGGCCGGGGACACAACGAAAGCGGCCGTTCCCTGCCGGGAACGGCCGCTTTTTCCACATGGAAAATCAGTGCACGGTGACGGTCGGGCCGGTGACCAGCCCGCGCAGCTCCTCGGGAAGCTCGGCGCCCATCTCGTCGGCGATGCGCAGCGCCTCCTCGATCAGCGTCTCCACGATCTGCGCCTCGGGCACCGTCTTGACGACCTGCCCCTTGACGAAGATCTGGCCCTTGCCGTTGCCGGAGGCGACGCCGAGGTCGGCCTCGCGAGCTTCGCCCGGACCGTTGACGACGCAGCCCATCACGGCGACCCGCAGCGGCACCGGCAGTCCTTCCAGACCGGCGGTGACCTCTTCGGCGAGTTTGTAGACGTCCACCTGGGCGCGCCCGCAGGACGGGCAGGAGACGATCTCCAGGCCTCGCTCACGCAGGCCCAGCGACTCCAGGATCTGGTTGCCGACCTTGATCTCCTCGACCGGCGGGGCGGACAGCGACACGCGGATGGTGTCGCCGATCCCCTCGGCGAGCAGGGCACCGAAGGCGACCGCCGACTTGATGGTGCCCTGGAAGGCCGGGCCGGCCTCGGTGACGCCTAGGTGCAGCGGGTAGTCGCACTGCTCGGCGAGCTGCCGGTACGCCCGGATCATCACGACCGGGTCGTTGTGCTTGACCGAGATCTTGATGTCGCGGAAGCCGTGCTCCTCGAACAGCGAGCACTCCCACAGCGCCGACTCGACGAGGGCCTCGGCGGTGGCCTTGCCGTACTTGGCCAGGAGCCGCTTGTCCAGGGAGCCGGCGTTGACGCCGATCCGGATCGGCGTACCGGCGGCGGAGGCCGCTGCCGCGATCTCCTTGACCTTGTCGTCGAACTGGCGGATGTTGCCCGGGTTGACCCGGACGGCCGCGCAGCCGGCGTCGATGGCGGCGAAGACGTACTTGGGCTGGAAGTGGATGTCGGCGATCACCGGGATCTGCGACTTCTTGGCGATCGCGGGCAGCGCCTCCACGTCGTCCTGCGACGGCACGGCCACCCGGACGATCTGGCAACCGGACGCGGTCAGCTCGGCGATCTGCTGGAGCGTGGCGTTGATGTCGGAGGTGAGGGTCGTGGTCATCGACTGCACGGACACCGGCGCACCACCACCCACCGGCACTGAACCGACCATGATCTGGCGGCTGGCCCGGCGGGGAGCGAGCGGCGGGGGCGGCATGGCGGGGATACCGAGACGGACAGCGGTCACTTCAGCACTCACCTTGGGAAGAGCGTGATCGGGTTGACGACGTCCGCGGTGATGGTCAGCAGCGTGAACACGCCACCGATGAGGATCACCACGTACGTGAAGGGCATCAGCTTGAGGTAGTCGACACGGCCGGGGTCGGCGCGGCCGATCCGTGCGTACAGCCAGGAGCGTGCCCGTTCGAACCAGGCGATGGCGATGTGGCCACCGTCCAGTGGGAGCAGCGGCAGCAGGTTGAACACGCCGATGAAGAAGTTCAGCGAGATGAACAGCGTCACGAACAGCAGCCACGCCTTGTTGGCGAACGCCTCGCCGCCGAGTCGGCTGGCGCCGACGACGCTGATCGGGGTGTCCACGTCACGTTCGCCGCCGGTGATGGCGGTCCACAGGGCGGGGACCTTCTGCGGCAGTCGCTGCAACGCCTGGACGGTGCCGACGGCCAGCTCGCGGGTGAATTCGCCGGTGGCGCCGAAAGCGGCGACCGGGCCGTACGTCACGCGGGTCGGGGTGGTGATGGTGAGCGCGACGCCGAGCGCGGCGACCGGGCCGACGGTGCCCTTCGGGTCGTCGATCGGCGGACGCTGGGTCTGCGCCAGCACCGTGCTGGTCTGGGCGGGCTGCCCGTCGCGGACGTACCCGATCTGCGCGGTCTCGCCCGGCTTCAGGGTCCGCAGGCTGGCGAGCATCTCACCGTAGTTGTTGATCGGCTTGCCGTTGAGCGAGGTGATCCGGTCGCCGTCGCGCAGCTGGGCCTGGGCGGCCGGACTTGCGGCGTCACCCGGCGCGCAGGCGCGTGCCGTGGTGTCCGGCACGACACAGTCGGAGATCGAGATGACCGCCGGCTCCTGCCGGACCTCGGCGTCGTTCGTGGGGAACTTGGGGTTGGGCAGGCCGAGGGAGACGGCCGCCACCCAGATGGCGATCAGTGCCAGCGCGAAGTGGGTGATCGAGCCCGCGGACATGACGATCGTGCGCTTCCACACCGGGAAGCGCCACATCGCCCGCGGCTCGTCGGCCGGGTCGACGTCGTCGTCCTGCGCGGTCATCCCGACGATCTTGCAGAAGCCGCCGAGCGGAATCCCCTTGAGGCCGTACTCCGTCTCACCCCGCTTGAACGACCAGATGGTGGGGCCGAAGCCGACGAAGTACTTGGTGACCTTCATCCCGAACGCCTTGGCGGTGAGCATGTGCCCCGCCTCGTGCAGGCTCACCGAGATGAGGATGGCCAAGGCGAAGATCGCCACCCCGAGCAGGTTTGCCATCAATTTCCTTCCACCGGACCGGCGATGATCTCCTGCGCGTGCGCGCGTGCCCACGACTCGGCCGTGAGCACGTCCTCGACGGTACCTGGTTCGTCGAAGTCCGGAGCCTCCTCCAACACGCGTTCGAGGGTGTCGACGATGCCGAGGAACGGCAGCCGGCCCGCCACGAACGCCGCCACGCACTCCTCGTTCGCCGCGTTGTAGATCGCCGGGCGGCAGCGCCCGGCCTCCCCGGCGGCCTTGGCCAGCGCGACCGCCGGGAACGCCTCGTCGTCGAGCGGGGCGAACTCCCAGGTGTGCGCGGTCGTCCAGTCGACGGCGGTGGCCGCCCCCGGCACCCGGTCCGGCCAGCCGATGCCCAGCGCGATGGGCAGCCGCATGTCCGGCGGGCTGGCCTGGGCGATCGTCGACCCGTCGACGAACTCGACCATCGAGTGGATCACCGACTGTGGGTGCACCATGACCACGATGTCGGCGTATGGCACGTCGAACAACTCGTGCGCCTCGATCACCTCGAGCGCCTTGTTGACCATGGTTGCCGAGTTGATCGTGACGACCGGGCCCATGTTCCAGGTGGGATGCGCCAGCGCCTGCTGGGGCGTGACCTGCGTCAGCTCGTCGCGCCGCCGACCCCGGAACGGGCCGCCGCTGGCCGTGACGATCAGCCGGCGCACCTCGCCGCGCGTTCCGCTGCGCAGGCACTGAGCCAGCGCCGAGTGCTCCGAGTCGACCGGGACGATCTGCCCCGGCCGCGTCACCGCGGCCTTGACCAGCGGGCCGCCGGCCACGAGCGACTCCTTGTTGGCCAACGCGAGAGTACGACCACCGCGCAGCGCGGCCAGCGTAGGAGCGAGGCCCAGCGAGCCGACCACCCCGTTGAGCACGATGTCGCACGGCCACTGGGCCAGCTCGGTCATCGCGTCCGGCCCGGCCACGATCTTCGGAAGCTTGAAGTCGCCGGTGGCCCAGCCACGCCTGCTCGCCTCGGCGTAGAACGCGAGTTGAAGGTCCTGCGCGGCGGACGCCTTGGCGACCCCGACCGCCTCGACGCCCAGTTCGAGCGCCTGCGCGGCGAGCAGCTCGACGTTGCCGCCACCCGCACCCACCGCGACCACCCGAAACCGGTCCGGATTGCGCCGGACGATGTCGATGGCCTGCGTGCCGATCGAACCGGTGGACCCGAGCAGGACGAGGTCGCGGGGGGAAGTCACCCGCCTATTCTTCCCCACCCCCGCTGTACGCCCGCTGGGAGCCTCAGCCCTCCCCACCCACCTGCGGCTCTTCCGGCCCGCCGTCGGTGAGTGATCGACTCCAGGTCGCCGACATGGCGCTATCCCGGCACCCGGACACCCCCATATCGGCGAAACGGTGTCGATCACGCGGCCGTGACCCGGCAGATGGACGTGCTCCCCCGGTGCCGGAGCACCGAGGGAGCACGGGTCAGGCGAACGAACAGCGGCACTAGCCGCCGTTGATGACGAACTGCGAGCCCGGCTGGATGACGATGTTGCCGTCGGCCGAGTTGGTGATTGTCACGTTGGTCAGGTTGGCGTTGCCGCGCGCGCCGCTCATCGCGAGGATGCCGGCACCGTTGTTGGACTTGTCGATCCGCACGTTGGTGATCGCGAGGTTCGGTATGTTGCCGCCACCGTTCTTGAACTGGATCCCGTCGTAGGTCGAGTCGATGATGTCGGTGTCCCGGATCGTGACCCCGACGATGTCCCGAGTGGCCGGGAAGATCGTGATGGCGCCGAACTCCTGGTCCTCGTTCCAGAAGGCGCCACCGGTGCGGTAGAGCCCGTTGTTGGCGATCAGCGTCGTCCCGGAGAACGGCAGCGGGTCGTGGTCGGTCGCCAGCATGATGCCCGGGTAGTTGGCGGTGTCGTAGATCAGGTTGTTCTCGATCGAGTTGTCGTAGCCGCCGTAGATGGCGATGCCGTTCGCCCGCCAGGGCAACTGGATGGTGTTGTTGACGAAGTGGTTGTCGTGGGCGATGTCGACGTTGCGGTCCTTCACGTACGGGTTGGCCCAGACGGCGAGCGCGTCGTCACCGGTGGTGCGGAAGGACGAGTTGAACACCCGCGAGTTGCGCGTGCCGTTGCTGAAGTTGATGCCGTCGGCGTACGTGTCGCGGATCCGCATGCCGCTGAACTCCAGCCCGTCGGCCGGCCCCCAGAGGTCGGGGATGTTGTCGTAGTCGCGACCCACCCAGACGCCCACGTTGGCGTGCTCGATCCAGACGTTGCTGATCCGGGTGCCGGTGCCGAAGCGACCGTTCAGACCCACGCCGCCCTCGCCGTTGCCGTCACCACCACGGATCCGGCCCGAGCCGAAGATGGCGATGTCGGAGATCTGGGTGTTCTTGTCGATGTCGAAGCCGAAGTTGCCCTCGTGCGGGTGGTTGATGCCGCCCACCACGTTCTGCGGCTCGGTCAGCGTGTAGAGCTGCGAGTGCCACATGCCGGCGCCCCGGATGGTGACGTTGCTGATGCCGACCTGGTTGTGCGTACCCCGGTTCAGTGGGTCGTCGGTCAGGATCTTCTGCTCCTGCCGCCACTGCCCGGCGGGGATCCAGACGCAGCCGATGACGCCGTTCTGGTCGTCGGTGACCGCCCGCTGGATGGCGGCGGTGTCGTCCAGGCCGTCGTTCGCGATCGCACCGTACGAGGTGATCGAGGTGCAGCCGGCCGGCTGGCTCGCCGCCGGCGCCACCTGCTCCAGGTCGATCATGTCGATGACGTAGAACGAGGCGCTGTCACCCGAATCGCGCTGCAACTTGAAGCGGGTGCCGGCCGGGTACGACTGCCCCAGCAGCGCGTTCGACTCGTCGAACAGCCGTCGGGCGTCGGCCTGCGGGGTGTTGGTCAGCGCCTCCGGCCCGTCGGTGTTGCCGTAGAGCCAGCTGTGCTTCGAGGACAGGGTCAGCTTCCGGGAGAAGACGTCGTTGACGTAGAGGCTGATGGTCGCCTCGATGCCACCGCCGCCCGGCGCGTCCGGGATGGAGTTGCGCACCACGATGGAGTTGGCCTGGTTGGCCGACGTGAACTCGACGAACTGGCCGGTGCTGTTGAGTCGTACCGACTTGCGGCCCGAGGACTCGGTGGCGAAGTTGGTGTGGCCGAAGGTGCGCAGCGCGTCGGTCTCCAGCAGGGTGCCCTGGTAGCGACCGGCCTCGGCCTCGTAGGAGACGTACGGGACCGCGGCCCCACGCCCGACCACGATCGACTGGCTGAACGCGTTGTTGGTCTCGTTGGTCTCGGTGACCGCGTTGGTCGCGTCGGCGGTGGCGGTGATGGTGGCGCCGCCGCTGGTGGCGGTCCAACTACCGCTGATCGCCACGTTGACCGTCGCGCCGGCGGCGATCGAGGCGGTGTTGGTGTTGAGCGTGGTGCTGCCCGCCACCAACCGGGTGACCGTGGTCGCTCCGGTCGCGGTGGTGCCTCGGTTGCGGACCGCCACGGTGAACGTTACGGACGCCCCGACGGCCGGGTTCGGCGGGTTGGAGGCGATGCTGAGCACCTGCAGGTCGGGGCCTGGGGCCTGCGCCACCACCAACGGCGACGCTGCGGTGAAGCTGTTGTTGCCGTTGTTCTGCTCGACGATCGTGTTCGTCGGGTCGACCACCGCCGAGACGGCGTAGCTGCCCATCGGTCGCGTGCCGGCGTTGAACGACACGGTGGTGGAGGCTCCCGCGCCGAGCGCGCCCACCGTGGCGCCGCCGACGACCGCGCCGGCCAGGCTGAAGTTGACCGTGGTCGCACCGGCGGAGGCCGAGCCGATGTTCTGCACCACGGCCGAGAGCGTGACCGGGGAGACTTCGCTGGGCGACGTGGGCGACCAGGTCACCGAGTTGACGACCAGGTCCGGGTTGGGTGCCGGCGTGCCGCACACCTCGAGTTCGGCCACCTGGCCGGACGGGGCGCCGGTGTTGCCGGTGAACCGCAGTTGCACGTCGGCCGTGGTCGCGCTGACCGGGATGCTCACCACGTTGGTGCCCTGGACGAACTGGTAACTCGCCGCCGACACCAGGTTGGTGTACGTGGAGGAGGCCTGGTCACGCCCGAGGATCTGGATGGTCTGGGTGCGGGTTCCCCAGGCCGGGTCCGGGTTGAGCTTGACGGTCACGCCGGAGATGGAGTGGTTGGCGCCCAGCGCCACGGTCAGGTTCTGCGGGTAGCTCGCCGCACCTTCCCAGTACGTGCTGAGCTGCCCGTCGTTCGCCTTGTCCGGGGTGAAGGTGAAGGTGGAGCCGCTCGCCGTCATGCTCTTGCCCTGCGCCACGTTGGTGCAGGCGGGCGGGTTGCTGCCGGTCCGGGTGACGGTGTTGCTGTTGCCGGACAGGTTGCCGGCGCCGTCGCGGGCGCGGACGTAGTACGACACGGTCGCCGTCGCCGGCTGGGTGTCCTGGTACGTGAGGGTGGTGCCCAACGTCGCGATCAGGTTGCCGCCCCGGTAGACGTTGTAGCCGGCGAGACCGCTGCCACCGGAGTCGGTGGAGGAACCCCAGGTGAGCGTGATCGTGCTGCCCGACGTGCTGTGCGACAGCGTTCCCGGGACGCTCGGCGCGGTGGTGTCACCGCTGCCGTTGCGGGTCACCGTGTTGCTTTTGCCGGAGATGTTGCCGGCGACGTCGCGGGCCCGGACGTAATACGACACGGTCGCCGTGGCCGGCTGCGTGTCGTTGAAGGTGGTCACGTTCCCGACGGACTGCAGGAACGCGCCGTTGCGGTAGACGTCGTAGCCGGCGATGCCGCTGCCGCCCGCGTTGTCGGTCGACGCGACCCAGTTGAGGCTGATGGTGGTGCCCGACTGGGTGTACGAGAGGTTGCCGGGCACGCTCGGCGCGGTGGTGTCGGGGGTGGTGCCGCCGCTGCCGTACACCTCCAGCTCGGAGAACTGGCCCGCCGGCCAGCCGCTGTTGGCGGTGACGTTGATCCGCACGTAGCGGGTTGCGGTCTGACCGAAGTTGATCGTGGCGGTGCTGCCGCTCGCCGGGTTGAAGGTGTAGGTCTGCGACCCGACCAGGTCGGTGAACGACGAACCGTTGGCGCTGCCCTGCACGCTCAACGTCTGCGTACGGGTCCCCCAACCGGAGGTCGGCAGCTTCAGCACGACCTGGTTGACGCTCTGCGATGAGCCGAGATCGACCTGCACCCACTCGGGGAACGAGTTGTTGACGCTCTCCCAGTAGCTGCCCGCGTTGCCGTCGACGACCTTCGACGAGTCGTAGACGTCGGCGTGACCACTCTCCTGGGTGGGACGACCCAGGGCGAGGTTGGTGGCCGCCGGCGCGAAGCCGCTGCTCGGCGCGGCTGCCGCGTCGGCGGGGCGGGCGGCGCCGGCCGGGTTCGCGAGGGCGGTGAGCCCGGCGGTGGCGATCAGCGTGGCCGCGGCTGTCGCCGCCACCGTCCTGAACAGATTCCTTCGTCTCATCACAGTCCTGTCGTTGGGGGGACGGCTGCCGCGGGGGCGGCTGGACCAGGGGATGGGGGTGTGAGCTGAATCTTCCGAGCACGTGCACGAAAAACCGCACGCCTTTGTCGAAATCTTGCACGACTTTGACCAAAGGTTACTGACGTGCTACGGGAGCGTCAACACTTCGACCGACTTGACTATTGATGGACATGCCTGCGCCAGGGATGCACGGCGGGGGCCCGTAGTCATGTGCTCGCGCGGCGAGATCCAGCCGCTGCTCTGCGCCATATACCTCAGGGTCATCAATGTGACCCTGAGGTATACGGCGCCTCGGGGCGCGGGCGTCTCGCGCGGAGCCGCCACGTGCCTGGACGTTCAACCTGCGGGTGCCGGCACCCACGCCGGCCGCACCTTCGAACGGGTCAGTTGGCCGACGCCGCCAGGACGAAGGTCTCCAACTCCTCGCCGCCGTACCAGTCGGTGCGCCGGCCCACGTGGGCCATGCCGAGTCGCCGACAGACCGCCATCGACGGCTCGTTGCCCGGCGACACGAGCGCGTAGATCTCCGGGGTGCCGGTGGCGAACTCCCGCGCGACGAGCGCACCGGCCGCCTCGGTGGCGTAGCCGTGACCCCACGAATCCGGGTGCAGGTGCCAGCCCGTCTCGATGTCCGTGGTGAGCCGTGTCTCCGGCGTTCCCGGCAGCGGCTTGAGCAACACCGTTCCCGCCACCAGGCCGGTCTCGCGCACCTCGATCGCCCAGGTGCCGTACCGGCCGTCGTCGGCGGCGTGCCGGTCCTGCCAGAAGCGCAGCCGCTCGGCGGCCTGCGCCGGGTCGGTCATCGGCAGGCCCGGCGACACGGCCAGCCAGCGGGTGATGTCGGGACGGGAGTAGATGTCGTAGATCCGGGCCAGGTCGGCCGGATCGTCGGTCCAATCGCGCAGGATCAGACGTTCGGTGGTGAGAACAGTCATGACAGGCGATCTTAAGGAGTGACGCCCCCGACGAGAGGGAAAGAGACCACGATGGGCAGCGGCTGGCAACGGGCGAAGCGGATCACCAGTGCCGCGTTCCGCCCGGTGCGCGGACGCGACCTGTCACTGCACGCCGCCGCGATCACCTTCTACGGCGCGATAGCGGTCGTGCCGGTCGCGCTGCTGGCGATCTGGCTCACCGCGCTGGTTGCCGGGGCGGACCGGGTCCGCCGGCTCACCTCGTACGCGGTGGAAGCTCTGCCCACCGCGATCGGCGCTCCCCGGGCGGTCGACGCGCTGGTCAACGCCGGGGTGGAGTTGACCCCGCTGCTGGCGCTGGCCTCCCTGCTGCCCGCCTCGCTCTACGGCGAAGGGCTGCGCCGGGCGTTCGTCTCGGTCGCCGCCCCCCGCTCCGACGAGCACCTGGTCGGCTGGCGGGGCCGGCTACTGCTGCTGCCGCTGCTCGCGCCCGCCCCCGCGCTGCTGCTGTCGATCCTGCTGGCGTTGCCGCTCACCACCCGTCTCGTACGCGAGGGCGGCTGGCTCGGCGTGCTGGGCGTGGTGCTGTCGTTCCTGGCGGTCTGGCTGGTGCTCACGCCGGTGCTGGTCTGGGTGTTCCGGGTGGTCGGGCCAGCCTCGCCGGACCGACTCTCCACGCTCGCCATCGGGTCGTTCACCGCAGCGAACCTGTCCGGCTTCCTGCACGGCTTCGTGCTCTTCGCCTCGCTCCCGCTGGACCTGGGCGTGCCGTTCGGTGGCTTCGACGAGATCGGCGCGGGTGTAGCGGTGCTCCTCTGGCTCTACCTGTTCCACGTGATCGTCCTGGCCGGCTACTCCGCCACCCTGGCCCTCTCCCGCTGGCGAGCCCAGCGGGAACAGCGAGAGGGCTGACCGGGCCGGTGGGGCGGACTAGGCTGCCGCGGCATGAGCAGTGAGATTCCAACCCGCGCCGACGTCGTGATCGTCGGTGCCGGGCACAACGGTCTGGTCTCCGCAGTCCTGCTGGCCCGCGCCGGCCTGGACGTCCTGGTGCTGGAGGCCGCCGAGGTGATCGGCGGCGCCACCCGCACCGAGAACCCGTTCCCGAAGGTGCCGGGCCTGCGTCACTCCACCGGCTCGTACCTGCTCGGGCTGATGCCGCCGGAGCTGCTCGCCACGCTCGACCTACGGATCCCGGTGCTGCGCCGCGACCCGCACTACTTCCTACCCACGCCCGGCGGCCTCGGCTCGCCGTACCTGCTCTTCGGCAGTGACACCGCCGCCACCCGGGCGCAGCTCGCCGAGTTCTTCTCCCCCGCCGACGTGTCCGCCGACGACGCGATGCAGGCCGAGTTGGCCGCGCTGCGCGAGGATCTCGCCCCGGCCTGGCTGGCGGAGCCGCTGAGTGTCCAGGAGACCGCCGAGCGGCACGTCCGCCCGGCGCTCCGGCAGGTCTTCGTCGACCTCGTCCAGGGCTCGGTCGCCGACTACCTGGCCCGCTTCGAGTTCCGCTCCGAGCTGCTGGTCAGCATGTACGCGGTCACCGACGGGTTGTCCGGGCTCAACGCCGGCCCGGACGACCCCGGCACCGGCCACAACTTCCTGGTGCACAACATGTGCCGGCTGCCCGGCTCCGGCGGCACCTGGATGATCGCCGAGGGCGGGATGGGCACCGTCTCGCGCACGTTCGCGGAGGCCGCCCGGGCCGCCGGGGCGACCATCCGCACCGGTACGCCGGTGAGCGCGGTGACCCTGGACGGCGGCGCGGCCAGCGGCGTGGTGCTGGCCGACGGCCGACAGGTCGCCGCCCGGGTGGTGCTCGGCGCGTGCGACCCGTACCGGCTGATCGACCTGTTGCCCGACGGCGCGCTCCCGGCGCCGCTCGGCGAACGGATGGCGGCGGTCCGCCGCCCCGGCACCACCCTCAAACTCAACCTGGCGCTCACCGGGCTGCCACAGTTCGCCTGCCTGCCGCCCGGTACGCCGAGCCCGTTCGGCTCGACCATCCACCTGCTGCCCGGCTCCGCGTCGCTGGTCGGTGGGGACGCCACCTCGCCGATGACCGCGCTGCGCGCCATGTGGGCGGACGTGCAGGCCGGGCGGCTGCCGGCGGAGCCGACCATCGAGTGGTACCTGCACACGACCGTCGACCCGTCGCTCTCCGACGCGGCCGGGCACCACTCGTCGGCGCTCTTCGTCCAGTCGGTCCCCTACGAGCTGGTGGGCACCACCTGGGACGCGGCGCTGCCCGGCTACGTCGCCCGGCTCATCGAGATCGTCGAGCGGTACGCCCCCGGCACCGGTGACCTGATCGCCGACGCGGTGCCGCTGCCCCCGCCCGGCATCGAGAAGCACTTCGGCATCACCGGTGGGCACATCCACCACGTCGACAACACGGTCTCGTTCACCGACCGGATGCCCTACGCCACCGGCATCGACGGCGTCTACGCCGGCAGCGCCGGCTGCCACCCGGCCGGCAGCGTGATCGGCGCGGCAGGCCACAACGCCGCCCGCCGCATCCTCACCGACCTAGGCCGCTGACCCTTCCTCGGTCGCGCTCGCGGACGGTCGGAGGTCGCCCGGCCCCCCGATCAGGTAGAAGCCGACCAGCAGGAGGTACGCGCACAGACTGAGGATGGGGTCGACGAAGACCACGGCGAAGGCGACCAGGTAGAACAGCGGCTTGAGCAGTATTCGTCGTGCGATCGCCCGGACCAGCCGGGGATCCAGGCCGGGGTGGAGCAGTGCCCGTCGACGCGCCCACCACCAGGTCAGATTGACGAAGACCGCCTCACCGAGCACGGTGCCGACGTAGAGGGCGGCCGTCAGCCGCTGCTCGGTCGGACTACCGCGCAGGTTGTCCGACAGCAGGTCGGCGGTGAAGGGGATCGTGGCGATGAAGAGCAACACGAACAGGTTGAAGACCAGCAGCATCTGGTCGACCCGGACCACGTACCGCCACAGGTTGTGGTGGGCGAGCCAGACCTGCCCGGCGATCGCGAAGGTGATGATGAACGCCAGGTAGGACGGCCAGGCATGGGCCAGGGCGTCCGGCAGCTCTCGCCCGCTCTCCCGCGCCGGGCCGCTCTGCAGCAGCTCGACGGCCATCACCGTCAACACGACGCCGAAGACCCCGTCGCTGAACGTCTCCACCCGGGCAGCGTCCCGCGTCTTCTCCCGGCCACGTCCGTAGCGGTACCGGTTGTCCCCCGCCCCCGCCACGCCCGCGCCGGCCGACTCGTCAGATCACGGCTTCGCCGGCGGGGGCGGGAGCCTCCGCGTCCACCCGGTGGGCGCGGACCTTGTGGCCGACGCTCGTCAGGCAACGGCCGCTGGGCAGGTCGAAGCGCCAACCGTGCAACTGGCAGGTGAGCTGGTCACCGTCGACGATGCCGAACCGGGTCAGGTCCGCCTTCAGGTGCGGGCAGCGCCGCTGCACCACCCAGTCGCCCAGGGTGATGTCCTCGGCGTCGGTGCTGCGCTCGTGCTCGTCGTACCAGCCCTCGGCGTACTGGAGGCGCTCCTCGGAGAGGCACTTGAAGAACGCGTAGACGAACTCGTTGTACTGGCCGATCCGGGCCGCCGAGAACCGGCAGGACAGGAAGAGTGAGTTGACCCAGTCCACCTCGTCGATGAAGAGCAGGTGCTCGATCAGCGCCCGCTCCATACGGAACCGGTAGCGCACCTTCTCGTCCGCGTACGGCCGGACCTCCTTGCCGGGGAAGTCCACCACGATCGACTCGACGCTCTCGCCGTCGTACCCCACCAGGTCGAAGCGGACCGGGCCGCCCACACCCTTGGCGAGGTAGATCGACTCTTCGAGCAGCGGCTCGATCCGGTGCTTCATCTGGCCGAGCACGTCCACCTCGGGGTGCCGCCAGGACGCCTTCTCCGCCTCGATGACGGGGCGCTTGCGCTCCCGCATCTCCTCCAGGTGAGCGACCTTGTTCGCGAAGAACTCGTCGACCGGCACCGGGTGGGTGGTGGTCGCGCCCTCGGTGGTGACCTCGGTGACGCTGCCCGGCAGCAGCACGATGCCGTTGGTGCCGCCGACCTTGGCGTACTCCGACTGGAAGACGGACTGGTCGGGGAAGATGTTGCCCTCGTCGCCGTGGATGTCGTTGAACTGCCACAGCGCGTCGTCGAGGAAGCACGGCGGGCCGGCGATCGGGAAGACGTGATCGGCCTTCAGGTCGTCGATGTAGCGCCAGGTCCGGTCGAACTGCCGGTCGCGCTTCTGCTTGCCGAACGCCGTCTTCGCCGCCTGCGGCAGCTCGTAGACCATCGGGTACCAGATCGCGCCGGAGAACTGGAGCAGGTGCGCGTGCACGTGCCCCAGGTCGGCGAAGACACTCAGGTCGGTCGGGCGGGCGTCGTTCTGGTTGAGCAGCCGCACCCCGTCGTACTCGACCCAGAGCGAGGAGTCGCCGATCGGCCCGTCGGTCGGGCTGGTCAACGCCTGAATCATGATCTTCAGGCCGCCCGGCAGCTCCACCACCTGCTCGTTGGGGGCCTTCAGGAACTTGGTGAAGCCCAGCGCCCGGAACTCGTCCTCCATCTCCGAGGTGGGGAACTCGGGGAGCAGAACGGTGGCGTCCTTCGAGATGAAGTCCCGCAGGTGCTTCGCGTCGAAGTGGTCCCGGTGCAGGTGGGAGACGTACAGGTAGTCGACCTGGCCCAGGCTCTCCCAGTCGAGCAGGGAATTGTCCGGAAACGGGAACCACGAGGCGAAGTAGGCCGGATTGACCCATGGGTCGCACAGGATGCTGCCCGCGGCCGTGTCGATCCGCATGCTGGCGTGCCCGGTTCCGGTCACTCGCACCGCACAGTCCCCCTCAAACAGACAATCAGGTGTACGCCAAACGCTACCGGAGTGAGTCTGAGTGCCGCCCCGCGACGCCGGTAGTGTCGTTCGGCCCAGGTCGGCAGGGCTGATGGCCGGGAAACCCCCACCGCACCGCACCGCGTACGAGGCGTGCCAGACTAACCAAAGATCCGATCGCGAAGGAAGGACCGACAGTGGCAGGAAGCGAGCCGGTAACGTCGCCAGACCAGCACAAGCCCGGGCAACGGAAGCTCGGGCGAATCGGCGCGGTGCTGTCCGCGCTGGCGCTGCTGGCGATGATCTGCGGCAACCACGAGGGCAGGGTCGAGGACATCTGGCTGATCGGCCTGGCCGCGCTGCTGCTGATCATCGTGATCGGCGACGCCGTGCTGCGGCGCAACGGCCTGCGCTCCTGACCCGACCGACCGCTGGACGACCGGCCAACGTACGCCGAGGGCCCGCCCCACCCGGGGACGGGCCCTCGTCCGTACGTGTCGGGGTCAGCGCCCGAACAGGATGTCCTGCACGTCCTTGAGCGCGGCGTCGACCTCAGCCTCGAAGTAGCCACCGGGCACCAGGCCGAACCGGAGCGTGTCCAGGTCCTTCGGGTCGACCGGCATCGGATTGCGGCGCTGCATGCCACCGAGCAGGGTGTCGAAGAACCGGTCCACCTGGTCGGGGTCGTACCCGCTGCCGAACCGGCGGACCTGGAAGCTACGGCGGATCTGGTCGACCCGGTAGAGGTCGCTGCCGGGCGGACCAGCCATCGGGGGGCCACCCATCGGCGGGCCACCCATGGGCGGGCCGGCAACGGCGGGCGGGCCGGCCATCGGCGGGCCACCGATGCCCTGCTGCGGCATCGGAGGCGGACCGCCGGGGCCTCGGCGCATGTCGCGCAGGTCCCGCTCCGGCATCCGGATCTCAGCGGTCATGTCCGTGCGGCCGTGTCGCCCGGCCTCGAAGCCGTCGAAACGCGGCTCCTCCGGCGGGTAACCGCCAGGAGCGCGCTGGTCGTCCGGGCCGTAACCACCGGGAGCACGCTGGTCGTCGGGGCCGTAGCCACCGGGAGCCCGGTGGTCGTCCGGGCCATAACCAGTCGGGCCGGCGGGCAGGCCGCGCGGCGGAGCACCGTGCCCACCCATCGGGCCCGGGCCCATCGGGCCGCCGGGGCCCATCGGGCCGGGACCGGCCGGGCCTCGCGGCGCGTCGTAACCGCCGCGGGGGGCGTCGTACCCGCCGGCGAAGGCACCGGTCGGCTCGTCGTAGCGGCCGTAGCGGTCGGCGGGTGGGCCGGCCTGCGCGGGCATCGGCCGGGGCGGCATCGGCTGCGGGATCATGCCGCGGTCATCGCGCATCGGCGGCCCCATGCGGTCCGGTGGGCCCATCCGGTCACCCATCCGGGGGTCGCCGCCGCGCCCGGCGCTGTTGCGCTCCTCAAGCTCGGCCAGCTGCCGCTCGACCCGGTCCAGGTGCAGGTCGACCTGCCACTCGTCGTAGCCGTTGAAGCGGACCCGGAAGACGACGTCGTGGACCTCCTGCGAGGCCACCGGCGCGCCGACCTGTCGGCCGTCGAGCGTCGCCTCGACCCGGTCGAGGAAGGCATCCACCTCGTCGACCTTGTATCCCCGGCGGAGCGCCTTGCGCCGGAAACGCTGACCCTGACTCGCCACTATGTCTCCTGGTCTCGTTCGCCACGCCCGGTCACGCCGGTGCCTCTCCGGCGCGGTCGGTGTTGGTGTCGTTGTCCTCGGCGGCGGCGAGCTGACCACACGCGCCGTCGATCTCGCGACCTCGGGTGTCCCGTACGGTGGTGGACACCCCGGCGTCGCGCAACCGCCGGACGAACTCCCGCTCAACCGGCTTCGGGCTCGCGTCCCAGCGGCTGCCCGGCGTCGGATTGAGTGGGATGAGGTTCACGTGGGCCAATTTGCCGGCCAGCAGCCGCCCGAGCAGGTCGGCTCGCCACGGCTGGTCGTTCACGTCCTTGATCATCGCGTACTCGATCGACACGCGACGGCCCGTCCGGGCGGCGTAGTCCCACGCTGCGTCCAGCACCTCAGCTACCTTCCAGCGCTGGTTTACCGGCACGAGTTCGTCGCGCAGATCATCATCGGGCGCGTGCAACGACAACGCAAGGGTCACTGAGAGGTCTTCGCTGGCCAGTCGGCGGATGGCCGGAACCAGGCCGACCGTGGAAACGGTGATGTGCCGCTGGGACAGGCCGAGCCCTTCCGGAGCTGGGCTGACCAGGCGACGGATGGCCGCGATGACCCGGGAGTAGTTGGCCAGTGGCTCGCCCATGCCCATGAACACGACGTGCGACAACCGCGGCGGGGAGCCGGCGACGGCGCCGGAGGCCGCCACGCCGGCCAGGTACACCGCCTGGTCGACGATCTCGGCGGTGGACAGGTTGCGGGTCAGCCCGGCCTGGCCGGTCGCGCAGAACGGGCAGGCCATGCCACAGCCCGCCTGGCTGGAGATGCAGACGGTCACCCGGTCCGGGTAGCCCATCAGCACGCTCTCCACCAGCGCGCCGTCGTGCAGCCGCCAGAGCGCCTTGCGGGTCGCGCCGTCGTCACACGCCAGCTCGCGCACCGGGGTGAGCAGATGGGGCAGCAACTGCTCGGACAGCCGCTCCCGGGTCGCCGCGGGCAGGTCGGTCATGGTCTGCGGATCGCGGACCAGCCGCCCAAAATAGTGGTTCGAGATCTGCTTGGCGCGGAAAGCCGGCTCACCCAACTCGGTGACCAGCGCCTGGCGGCCGGCCAGGTCCAGGTCGGCAAGGTGCTTCGGCGGCATGGAGGCCCGGCGCGCGGCGGGGGCGTCCGAGAGGGCGGGGATCAACGGCAGGCTCGTCATGGCTGGTCCAGTGTGTCACGCCCTCGGCGGCAACTGCCGATCCGGAGGTGTCGAACAGGCCCCGACCGTTGGAGCCGGATAACCGGAACGCCGTGATTCATGCCTCAGCCCACCACCGGCACGAAGATCGCCAGCAGCAGGTAGGCGGTCGGCACCGCGAACAGGATCGAGTCCAGTCGGTCCATCAGACCGCCGTGGCCGGGCAACAGGTTGCTCATGTCCTTGACACCGAGATCCCGCTTGATCATCGACTCGGCCAGGTCACCGAGGACCGCCGCGCAGGAGACGGCCACGCCGAACAGGGCGCCCCACCAGGGTGCCACCTCGAACATCAGCCACAGCAGCAGCGCGCTGCCCAGGGCCGCGGCGGTGACCGAACCGGCGAAGCCCTCCCAGGACTTCTTCGGGCTGATCGACGGCGCCATCGGGTGACGGCCGAAGGAGACACCGGCCGCGTACCCGCCGGTGTCGGAGAGGACCACCGCGATCAGCGTGGCCAGGATGCGCCGCGGGCCATCGTCGGGGGCCGCCGCCAGCAGCGCCGCGAACCCGCCGAGGAACGGCACGTAGACGGTGATCAGGGTGGCCGCGGTGATATCGCGTTGGAAACCGGCCGGACCGTCGCCCAGCCTCCAGATCATGGTGCCCAGCACGGTGACCAGCAGCCCCAGGCTGAGCGCGTCCGGGCCGGCGAACCAGGCCAGACCCACTGTCAGCACACCACCGGCGAGCAGCGGCACCAGTGGCGGGTGAGCGCCGCTGCGTCGGACCGCCCGGGCCATCTCCCAGATGCCGATGGCGATGGCGGCGGCGATCACCGGCAGGAACGCCAACGGGAAGAACGCCAGCGGCACCACGATCAGCGCGCCGAGGCCGAGCCCCACGCCGATCGCCGCCGGGAGATTGCGGCCGGCCCGCCCGTTACCCAACTGCTGGGTAGCCGGACGGTCGGCGCTGGCCCGGCGTCGGCCCTTCGGCCGTCGACCGGTCGGCGCCGGGACCTCGTCCGATGCCACGTCAGGTGCCAGGTCGGCCCGGACGGGCGCGAGCTGCTCGGTCGGATATCCCGGGTCGTCGAAGCGGGCAGGAAAGCCCTGGTCCGGCTGCCCCGGGCCGTCGAAACGAGGCGGCTCGTCGAAGCGCCTCCGGTCCGGGCCGTCGAAACGGGGCGGCCCGTCGCCAGCGGCGGGCGGACGGTCGAGGTAGCGGCCCGCGCGGCCCCGATCGTCGTACCGGTCGGGCTGGTTCCGGTCGTCCTCGTACCGGTCGCGGTCGCCGAAACGATCGTGCCGGTCGCGGTCGTCGAAGCGGTCCCGGTCGTCCGGACGGACCGCACGGCCACGCTCGTCGTACGGGTCCGTCGGGTGCGGGTCGGCATGCGGCCGGGTGTGCGGGTCCGCGTACAGCTCAGGGCCGGCCGCTGGGCGGCGGTTCCACTGGCCGGCGTCCAGGTCCTGGTCCGGCCAGGGCAGCGCCACCGGGTGCTCGGGGCGGTCCCAGCCTCGGGGTTCGCTGGCGTAGGGGTCGGGGTGGGACATCACGCACCGCGACGCGGCACGAGAACCACCACATGACGCAAGACCACAAGCATCCCCTACACGCGCGATGTTCCTCCGATTGACCGCCCCGACGGTCGGTCGATTCCCGGTGTTCACCGCCCGGTGGCCGGGAATCCTGCAGAGCCTACTGCACCCGCCGCACCGGCATGGCGGACGAGGCACGGCGACGGCCGCAGGCCCACCCCGGACCGGCTGGATTCCCTGCTGGCGTACGGCACGAGGCCCGACCCCCGCTTGGGGGGACGGGCCTCGGAGCACCTCACCCGCGCAGCGGGCGGACGATCACACCTCGAGCAGTTCGGTTTCCTTGTGCTTGACCAGGTCGTCGATGTTGGCCACGTAGCGCTGGGTCAGGTCGTCGAGTTCCTTCTCGGCGCGGCGACCGTCGTCCTCGCCGGCCTCGCCGTCCTTGACGATCCGGTCCAGCTCTTCCTTGCCACGGCGGCGGACGTTGCGGACCGCCACCTTGGCTTCCTCACCCTTGTGCCGGGCCACCTTGATCATGTCGCGGCGACGCTCCTCGGTCATCTGCGGGAGCAGGATGCGCAACTGGTTGCCCTCGTTGTTCGGGTTCACCCCGAGGTCCGAGTCGCGGATCGCCTTCTCCATCGCATTGATCTGCGAGTTGTCGTACGGCTTGATGATGGCCATCCGCGGCTCGGGGACCGCGATGGACGCCATCTGGGTCAGCGGCGTGGGCGTGCCGTAGTAGTCGATGATGACCTTGGAGAACATGGCGGCGTTGGCGCGACCGGTGCGGATGGCGCCGAACTCCTCCTTGGCGTGCTCAACCGCACGCTCCATCTTTTCCTCGGCCTCGAGGAGGGTGTCGTCGATCACCGGTCTCCTCGCCTCCTTCTGTGCTCGTCGTGGGCTCTGCTGAAAGTCGTCAGACCGCCGCTGCCATCGCCGTCGGCGAGACTCAGGCGGTGATCAGGGTCCCGATCTTGTCGCCACCCACCGCGCGGATGATGGTGTCGTCACCCTGCGCACCGAAGACCAGCATCGGCAGGCCGTTCTCCATGCAGAGGCTGAACGCCGCGGCGTCCGCCACCCGCAGGTTGCGGCGCAGCACCTCGGAGAAGGTGATCGAGTCGAGCTTGCTGGCGGTGGGGTCGATCCGAGGGTCGGCGGTGTAGACGCCGTCCACGCCGTTCTTGCTCATCAGCACCACGTCGGCCCGGATCTCCAGAGCCCGCTGAGCGGCCACCGTGTCGGTGGAGAAGTACGGCATTCCCGCGCCCGCGCCGAAGATGACCACACGGCCCTTCTCCAGGTGCCGGATCGCCCGCAGCGGAATGTAGGGCTCGGCGACCTGGGCCATGGTGATGGCGCTCTGCACCCGGGTCTCGATGCCTTCCTTCTCCAGGAAGTCCTGCAGCGCGAGGCAGTTCATCACGGTGCCGAGCATGCCCATGTAGTCGGCGCGGGCCCGGTCCATCCCGCGCTTCTGCAGCTCCGCGCCGCGGAAGAAGTTGCCGCCCCCGACCACCACGGAGACCTGCACGCCGCGGCGGACCACGGTGGCGATCTGCCGGGCGATGGCCTGGACGACGTCCGGGTCGACGCCGATCGCGCCGCCGCCGAACACCTCACCGGAGAGCTTCAGCACCACCCGGCGGGCGCGCCCCGGCGGCGGTGCCGTCGGATCGTCCATCGCCAGCGTTCGGTCACTCACAACCTGCGTCATCCGCCCCGCCCTTCCCCACGCGCACGCCCCGTGCGGCGCGTACCGCGAACCTGCCGCTGCTGACCCTATGTGACGAGGAGGCCGCGGTGCCTGTCACGTACACCGGCGGCCTCCTCGTTGACGTCTCCTGCCCACGGGCGCTCGCGGCACCCGGTGGCGGCTCAGGCCTGGCCGACCTCGAACCGCACGAAGCGGGTGACCTCGATGCCAGCCTCGGCCAGCATCTGCTTCACGGACTTCTTGTTGTCGGCCACGGACGCCTGCTCGATCAGGACGTAGTCCTTGAAGAAGGAGTTCACCCGACCCTCGATGATCTTCGGCAGGGCCGCCTCGGGCTTGTTCTCCTCGCGGGCGGTCTGCTCGGCGATGCGCCGCTCGGACTCGACGACCTCCGCCGGAACCTCGTCCCGGGAGAGGTACTTCGGCCGCATCGCGGCGATCTGCATGGCCACACCGCGGGCGTCGGCGTCGCCCGCCTCGTCGGTCTTGCCGGTGTACGACACCAGCACACCAACGGCCGGCGGCAGGTCCTGGGCCTTGCGGTGCAGGTAGACGGCGGTGGTGCCCTCGACCCGGGCGAACCGGTTGAGCACCAGCTTCTCGCCGATCTTGGCGGACTGCTCCTGGATCAGGTCCGCGACGACCTTGCCGTCGAGCTCGGTGGCGAGCAGCTCCTCGGCGGAGTTCACGCCGGCGCGCTCGCCGTGCTCGACCAGCTGCTGGGCCAGCGCGATGAACGACTCGGTCTTGGCGACGAAGTCGGTCTCGCAGTTGACCTCGAGCAGGGCCTTGCCGGAGTGGGCGACCAGGCCGTTGGCGGCCGTACGGCCGGCCCGCTTGCCGACGTCCTTGGCGCCCTTGACGCGCAGGATCTCGATGGCCTTGTCGAAGTCGCCCTCGGCCTCGGTCAGCGCCTTCTTGCTGTCCATCATGCCGGCGCCGGTGAGGTCGCGGAGCTTCTTGACGTCCGCGGCGGTGATTTGGGACATGGCTCTCTCTTCGATGTTGAGACGGCGTGTGGATGGTCAGAGATGCCGGTTACCCGGATCCGGGCGGATCGTGCCCGGCGTACCGTCGCTGCCCCTCGGTCCGAAAAACGGACAGCGGGGCAGCGACGGTGCGATCACTCCGCGGTAGCGGTCGCCGGCTGCTCGGTGGTGGCCTGCTCCGGGGCGGCGGGCTGCTCGGCGGCGGCGGCCGGCTGCTCGGCCGGGGTGGCCGACTCGTCGGCCTTCTTCGGCTCGAGCAGCTCGCGCTCCCACTCGGTCAGCGGCTCGTCGCTCGCGACACCCTCGGGCTTCTCGTCGTTGCCCCGGCGACGGCCGGAACGCGCGATCAGACCATCCGCCACGGCGGCGGCGACGACCTTGGTCAGCAGCTCGGCCGAACGGATCGCGTCGTCGTTACCCGGGATCGGGAAGTCGACCTCGTCCGGGTCGCAGTTGGTGTCCAGGACCGCGATCACCGGGATGCCCAGCTTGCGGGCCTCGTCGACGGCGATGTGCTCCTTCTTGGTGTCGACGATCCAGACCGCGGCGGGAAGCTTCTGCATGTCCCGCAGGCCACCGAGGGTGCGGGTCAGCTTGATCTTCTCGCGGGAGAGCTGCAGGGTCTCCTTCTTGGTGTAACCGGCGGCGGTGCCGCTCAGGTCACCCAGGCCCTCCAGCTCCTTCATCCGCTGGAGACGCTTGTACACCGTCTGGAAGTTGGTCAGCATGCCACCGAGCCAGCGGTGGTTGACGTACGGCTGGCCGACCCGGGTCGCCTGCTCGGCGATAGCCTCCTGGGCCTGCTTCTTGGTGCCGACGAACAGGATGCTGCCACCCTCGGCGACGGTCCCACGCACGAACTCGTACGCCTTCTCGATGTACTCGAGGGTCTGGCGCAGGTCGATGATGTAGATGCCGTTGCGCTCGGTCATGATGAAGCGCTTCATCTTCGGGTTCCAGCGCCGGGTCTGGTGCCCGAAGTGGACACCGCTCTCCAGCAGTTGGCGCATGGTCACGACGGCCATGGTTGGGGTACTCCTCAAGATCCCTGGTTGTCACGCCCGGCCGGTGGCCGGGCGTCCTGGCGCCTGGTCGCCGACCCATGGTGGACCCGATCAAGATCGGGACCAGGGAGGCCGTCGCTCCACGACGATTCGTGAAGAGGGCGCGCGAGGTCGACCGCGCGAGGCGGTCGCCAGTTGGCCAGTGTACGCCCCTCACCCGTTCAGCCGCCCCGGGGTACGCGCGTGATCGGGCCGGGCATTCCGGGCCAGCGGGGGGTGATCGACTCGACATCGCCGATATTGGGGTATCCGGGCGGCGCGAAACCGCCACAACGCCGATATTGAGTTGATCCTGAAACGGCCGAACGCGTCAGCCGGCGGCGAGCGCGGCGGCCACGAAGAGCACCAGACCGACGGTCAGGTAGGCCGTCGGTGGGCGGAGCCAGCCCCGACCACCGTCGGTGAGCGCCAGACCTCCGGTTCGTAGCCCGTACAGCCCGGTTGCGAAGATCGGCAGACCAGCGACCAGGGCGATGCCCACCACCACGTTCCCGGCGTCCACCGGATCGCCGGTCGCCCCGGCCAGCAACACGCGCATCGCGGGAATCTCGAAGATCAACACCAGCACGGCGAAGAGTACGGCCAGCACGGGCCGGCGGGTCCGGTAGACACCGTCGGCCGTCGGCGGGTACACCGTCGGCTCCGTCGCGGGCAGGTCCGTGCGCGGGCCGATCCCCGGCATCGGGCCGGTCGGCATCTCCAGCGGGTGTGGCGTCTCGCCGCCGCCCCGGGTCGGCTCGATGATCGGGTACCCGCCGAGCGGGGCCGGACGCGCCTGGTCGGCGAGCACCCCAGCCGACGTGTCGCTGGGCGGCGTCCCCGCACCGGTGGCCGCTTCGCGGCTGCCGACCGTCAGCGGGGTGGCCACTGCGCCCGGCTCCCGCGCTGCCCGGCGACCGGGCAGCTCACCGGAGATCTCCGAGGGGTCCCGGTCCGTCCGCCGTGAGCGACTGGCCCGGTAACCGTCGGTCTCCGACCGCGCGTCCGACAACGGGTCGACCGCGCCGAACCTCCCCGAGTCGGACTCGGGCACACCGAAGCGAGCAGACTGGGCGTCGACGGCCCCGAAGCGAGCGGAGTCCGGCTCGGGCGATCCAAACCGACCGGAGTTCACCACGCCAAAACGGCCCGAGTCCGGCTCCGACGCGCCGAGAAGACCCGGGTCCACCGCGCCAAAGCGGCCCGAGTCCGGCTCGGTCGATCCGAGGCGACCTGGGTCAACCGCGCTGGAGCGGCCGGAGTCCGGCTCGCGGCGTCGACCGGCGCTCGTGTCCTCGCCGTAGCGACTTTCCTCGGCACCGCGCTGCTCGGGAACCTCGTTGTCCCGGTACCGCTGTTCACCCGCGCCACGCCACTCCGACTCGCCGTAGCCGCGACCCCGCTCCTCGGGATACCAGCGCGACTCCTGATCTTCGGGAAAGCTCCGTCGTCCGTCCACGTCCGGCACCGTATGCGACCGACTGCTCCCGCGCCATTTCAACCCCGGCCCGGGACTGAGCCGACCCGCCCATGACCACATGATGCTGAGTCGCTGAACCCCGTTGCGTGGGCTCCCACGCCCGCCCGCACCAGGGGTGCCGTAGCACAGTTGGGCTTGATCGTGCGGCTGTCCACAAGGCACCCGTTGTCCACAGGCAGCCGCCGTCGGGGTCGCGGCGCGCCCGCCTCGTCGAGCACCGTGCCGGCCATGACGAAACGGAACCAGGCGGTCGGCGCGTACGGCGAGCGGTGCGCCGCCCGGCACCTGACCGAGGCAGGGCTGCGCCCGATCGTCCGGAACTGGCGCTGCTCGGCCGGGGAGATCGACATCATCGCGTGGGACGGGCCCGTGCTCGCCTTCTGCGAGGTGAAGACCCGCCGGGGCGACGACTTCGGCACCCCGGCCGAGGCGGTCGTGCCGTCCAAGGCCCGCCGGCTGCGGGGGCTCGCCGCGCGTTGGTTGGACGAGACCGGCACGACCGCCGACGAGGTGCGTTTCGACGTGCTGTCGGTACGGCTGCCCGACGCCGGCCCCGCCCAGGTCGACCACCTCAAGGGCGCGTTCTGAGATGCGCACCCCGAAGGAACGGTGACGCGCCATGAGCTACGCGAAGGTGCTCTGCGTCGGGCTGGTCGGGGTCACCGGTCATCTGGTCGAGGTGGAGGCCGACCTGGCCGCCGGCCTACCGGCGGTGGTGATCTCCGGCCTGCCGGACACCGCCCTGCACGAGGCCCGCGACCGGGTCCGCGCCGCCGTGGTCAACTCCGGCCAGCGCTGGCCCAATCGGCGGATCACCCTCAACCTGCTGCCCGCCACTCTGCCGAAGTTCGGCTCGGCCTTCGACCTGGCCATCGCCGCAGCTCTGCTCGGCGGCTCGGGTGAGCTGCCGCTGCTCCCACTGGAGGGGGTGGTGGTCCTCGGCGAGCTGGGGCTCGACGGGACGGTCCGGCCGGTGCGCGGCGTGCTCCCGATGGTCGCCGCAGCCGCCCAGGCCGGCGTCGGGCGGGTGATCGTCCCGGTCGGCAACGCCGCCGAGGCCGCGGTCATCCCCGGGGTACGGGTGCGAGCGGTGGACACGCTGCACCGGCTGGTCGCCTTCGTTCGCGACGGCACCCCGCTGATCGAGCCGCCGACGGCCGCCCCGGCACCGGCCGCCGACGGGCCGGATCTCGCCGAGGTCGCCGGGCAGCAGGTGGGTCGGCGGGCACTGGAGGTGGCCGCCGCCGGCGGGCACCACGTGGCGCTGCTCGGTCCCCCCGGCGCCGGCAAGACGATGCTCGCCGAGCGACTGCCGTCGATCCTGCCCGAGCTCGATGACGACGCGGCACTGGAGGTCACCGCGCTGCACTCGGTCGCCGGGCTGCTGCCGCCGGGCGGCCGGTTGCTGCGTCGCCCACCGTTCCAGGCGCCGCACCACACCGCGACCGTGCCGTCGCTGGTCGGCGGCGGCTCGGGGCTGGCCCGACCCGGCGCGGTGTCGTTGGCGCACCGCGGCGTGCTCTTCCTGGACGAGGCCCCCGAGTTCAGCAAGGGCGCGTTGGAGGCGCTGCGCCAACCGCTGGAGCACGGCCACATCCAGCTGACGCGCAGCGGGGGCGGCACCGTGTACCCGGCCCGGACCCAGTTGGTGCTGGCCGCCAATCCCTGCCCGTGTGCAAAGCCGGCCGGGGACTCGCACTGCGAGTGCACCGCGCTGGCCCGCCGCCGCTATCTCGGCCGGCTCTCCGGGCCGCTGCTCGACCGGATCGACGTACAGGTGCGGTTGATGCCGGTGCGGGCGGCGGAGCTGATGGCACCCGACGGCGAGGCCGAGCCCTCGGCGACGGTCGCCGCCCGGGTGGCGGCGGCCCGGCAGGCGGCGGCCACCCGCTGGGTCGGACTCGGCCGGCGGCTCAACGCCGAGGTGGAAGGCCCGCACCTGCGCCGACCGCCGTGGCGGCTGCCCGCCCGGGTCACCGCCGAACTACGTGGCCGGCTCGACTCGGGCTCGCTGTCGGCACGCGGCTTCGACCGGGTGATCCGGATGGCCTGGACCATCGCCGATCTGGACGGGCGGGAGCGGCCAGATCTGGACGACGTCCGGGAAGCGCTTCAACTACGGACGGGGGAGGCGACGTGAGCGCCGACGAGGAGAACAGGCTGGCCCGGGTCGCACTGACCTGGCTGGCGGAGCCGGGCACCCGCGCGGTGCATCGACTGGTCGAACGGCTCGGCCCGGTGGCGACGCTCGACCTGCTGCTCGACGGCGGCAGCCCGGACGGCTGGCTGCACACCACGGTGGCCGCCCGGTCGACGGCCGGCGACGCCCGGGCGGTGGCGGCCGAGGCGCTGGAACGGGCGGACCGCCTCGGCGCCCGGCTGGTCACGCCGGACGACGAGGAGTGGCCGGCGCGGGTGGCCGGCCTGTCCACGCTGCACCTGCCCGACGTCACCCGCCGGGTGGACGGTGAGACCGCCCCGCCGCTCTGCTTCTGGGTACGCGGGAGCTGGCCGCTGGGCGAGGCCCTGGAGCGCTCGGTGGCCGTGGTCGGAGCGCGGGCGGCCACCGGCTACGGCCAGCACGTGGCGACCGAGCTGGGATATGGACTGGCCGAACGGGACTGGACCGTCGTGTCCGGCGGCGCGTTCGGCATCGACGCTGCAGCCCACCGGGGTGCCCTCAACTCGGGCGGGCTGACCGTCGCGGTGCTCGCCTGTGGGCTGGACCGGCCGTACCCGATGGGCAACGCCGGGCTCTTCGACCGGATCGCCGACACCGGGCTGTTGGTCAGCGAGTGGCCGCCCGGCGCCGAGCCACTGCGGCCGCGGTTCCTGATCCGCAACCGCGTGATCGCCGGAGGCACCCTGGGCACCGTCGTGGTGGAGGCGTCGGCGCGCAGTGGTGCGACACAGACCGCTCGGCGGGCCATCTACGCCAATCGGGTGGCCATGGTGGTGCCCGGGCCGGTGACCTCGGCGATGTCCGTCGGCACGCACGAGTTTCTCCGCGAGTTCCCCAAGGCCCGGCTGGTCACCGGGGTGGCGCACGTGCTTGAGGAGGTGGGCCGGATCGGCACGGACCTGGCCCCGCTGGCACGCGGACCGCAGCGGCCCGCCGACACGCTCGACGACGACGCGCGGTCGTTGCTGGAGGCGCTCCCCCGCCGGGGCGCGATGGGCGTGGACCGGCTCGCCGCCCGCGCTGGCGTCGACGTACGGACGGCGTTGCGCAAGCTGTCCCTGCTGGAGGAGTTGACGCTGGTGGTGCGCCGCGACGACGGTTACGCCCTCGCCCCGCCCGCCAAGTCGAAGCGCGGTAAGCCGGCTACAGCGGCGGAAACGTCCGCGTCGGCTTAGGGCCGCACGCGGATGCGTCGCGGCAGGCCAGTTGGGTGGTCGTCCGGACGCGATCACCCGCGGAAGCTGCTCGGGATCCCCGTCAGCCGACACTGCCGGTACTGTGCGCGGTCATGGGCGCTATCAAGCCGTGGCACATCGCCGTCCTGTTCTGTCTCGTCGCGTCCATCGCACTCGTTGGCGGTCTGGTCGCGCTCCTGGTCAAGAGGACCAACCGCCGCTAGTCGGGGGTGGACGAACACCGGCATCATCGTGGCCGGTGACGGACGACGATCGGCCGTAGGCTGGTGCCGTGCCAGCTGTCATTGGGGATGCCTGGGCCGATCGACAGGCCAGCGCGCCGACGCGACCAGTGCGGCCTCGATGAGCCGACCGGGCCGGGGCAGCACCCGGGCCATGCACCAGGCGCTACCGCCAGCGTTGCGCGACGCGGTCGACGATTTCGCCGAGCACCTGTCCCGGGTTCGTAACCGCTCGGCGCACACCGTCCGCGCGTACGTCACGGATCTCGTCTCGCTGCTCGACCACGCCGTGCGGATGGGCTGCGTCGACCTGGCCGAGGTGGATCTGTCGGTGCTGCGCAGCTGGCTGGCGCGGCAGCGCACCATCGGTGCGGCCCGCACGTCGTTGGCCCGGCGGGCCGCGTCGGCGCGGGCGTTCAGCGCATGGGCGCACCGGGCCGGGCTGCTCCCCGCCGACGTGGGCGCCGCGCTGGCCAGCCCTCGGGCACACCGGGAGCTGCCCAGCGTTCTGCGCGCCGACCAGGCCGCCGCCCTGGTCGAGGCGCCGGCCCGGCAGGCACCGGTCGCGGACCCACCACCGGACGGGTCGGCATCGGGCGCAGCGAAAGAGCCCGCGACCGAGGCGGTGCCGCTGCGCGACCGGGTGCTGCTGGAGCTGCTCTACGGCACCGGGGTACGGATCAGCGAGGCCTGCGGGCTGGACGTCGGGGACGTCGACCACGGCCGTCGGGTGATCCGGGTGCTCGGCAAGGGTGGGCGCGAGCGGTCGGTGCCGTACGGGGTGCCCGCGCAGAGGGCGTTGGACGACTGGCTACGACAGGGTCGGCCAACGCTGGTTGCCGCCCGTTCGGGCGATGCGCTGCTGCTCGGTGCGCGCGGCGGCCGGCTCAACCCGACGACCGCGCGGCAGATCGTCGGCGGGTACGCGCAGACCGCCGGCCTACCCCGGACCAGCCCGCACGGCCTGCGCCACTCGGCCGCCACTCACCTGTTGGAGGGTGGTGCGGATCTGCGTGCCGTGCAGGAGCTGCTGGGCCACTCGTCGCTGGCCAGCACCCAGATCTACACGCACGTCTCGGCGGAGCGGCTGCGTGCCGCCTACCGGCAGGCGCACCCGCGCGCCTGATCAAGCGCCGGAGGGCGAGGAACCCCGGCGGTTACGATCATCAAGTGAGCGTCCCGCAACCCCCTGAGCCGATCCCGGGCGCGCGCCTGCTGTTCTCCCTCGATCCGGCGGTCAGCCATCTCAACCACGGCTCGTTCGGCGCGGCCCCGATCGGCGTGCAGCGAGCCCAGCAGCGGCTGCGCGACGAGATGGAGGCCAACCCCCTGCGCTTCTTCACCCAGGGGCTGGTCGACCGGATCGCGCACACCCGCCGGCACCTCGCCGGGTTCCTGGGCGCCGACCCGGACGGCAGTGCCCTGGTGGGCAACACCACCACCGGCGTCGCCGTGGTGCTTCAGTCGCTGGGCCTGCAAGCCGGTGACGAGGTGCTCAGCACCGACCACGGGTACGGGGCGGTGAGCCTGTCCATCCAGCGCGAGTGCCGCCGCACCGGGGCGGTCAGCCGCGTCCTGCCGATCCCGTTGGCCGCCACCGACGAGCAGATCGTGCAGACCATCCGTGCCGGCCTGCGCTCCGGACGGACCCGGCTGCTCGTCGTCGACCAGCTCACCTCGGCCACCGCGAAGCTCTTCCCGACCGCCGCCATCGTCGGGGTGGCGCGCGAACACGGCGTGCCGGTACTGGTGGACGCCGCGCACGCCCCCGGGATGTTGGGCACCACGGTGAGCAGCATCGGCGCCGACTTCTGGGTGGGCAACCTGCACAAGTGGGCGTACGCGCCGCGCGGGACCGCCCTGCTGGCGGTGGCACCGCGGTGGCGGGACCGGATCGAGCCGCTGGTGGTCTCCTGGGAGCAGGACTCGGGCTTCCCGGCCCGGATCGAGTGGCAGGCGACTCTCGACTACACCTCCTGGCTGGCCGCCCCGGCGGGGCTGTTCACGCTGCGCAGTCTCGGTGTCGACCGGGTACGGGCGCACAACGCCGCGCTCGCCGCGTACGGCCAACGGGTGGTGGGGGACGCTCTCGGGGTGCCCCCCGCTCAACTGCCCGACCCCGGCGGGCCGGGGGTGTCTCTGCGCCTCATCCCGCTGCCGGCGGGGACTGCCACCACCATCGACGCGGCGCGGGCGTTGCAGACGCGGATCGGCGAACGGCTCGCCGCCGAGGTCGCGGTGATGTGCTGGAACGGCCGGGGGTGGCTGCGGCTCGCCGGCCAGGTCTACAACACCGCCGACGAGTACGAGCGGCTGGCCGTGCGGCTGCCGGCGCTGCTCGCCCAGCGCTGACGCTGACCCCGTCGACCGGAAGCAGTCGCACCGCGCCGAGGCCGAGCAGGGCCAGGGGGTCCAGATATTCCGTGCCCCGGCGCAGGCCCCAGTGCAGGCACGCTTCGGCCGGGCAGCCCGGATGCCCGGGCAGCAACTCGCCCAGCGGCGCGCCGGCGGTGACCGGCTGGCCGGCGTGTACGGATGGTCGGACCGGTTCGTGGGTGGTCCGCAGCCCGTCGGCGTGTCCCACGGTGATCACCGGTCGGCCGGCCACCACGCCGGCGAAGAGCACGATGCCGGACCCGGCGCTGCGGATCACCGCTCCGGGCGGTGCGGCCAGGTCGACGCCCCGGTGCCCGGCCAGCCACGGCCGGGGCGGCGGGTCGAACCGGCGCACCGGCCGAAGCGGCCCGGCGACCGGCGAGCGGAACCGCCCCGGCCCGACGCCCGCCGCGGCAGGCCCGGCGACCGGCACCGAGACAGCCACCGGCACGGCCCTCGACGCTGGGCGGCCGGGCACCGCCGCGACCAGGACCGCCAGCCCGCAGAGCAGGACGGTCAGCGCGAGGGGGAACGCGGCGCAGAGCAGCACGGTCCGGCTGATGGACCCGGTACGCGGGGCGGATGGCGGTCTCATGACGGCAGCCTGGTGCCGAGGCCGGGTCGTCCGCGCGCCCGGCCGACCCGGCTGTGGACAACCGGCGGCGCTGTGGACGACCACCAGAAGCGCCGATGATCTGCTATGCCCGGGGACCGAGGATGCTGCCCGGGCCGTGTTCGGGCCGGCGCGGAGGGCCTAGGCTGGGCCGCGTACGGCGGGTGCCGCCGTTTGGACCGGGGAGGCCCGCATGACCACGCTCGACGACCGGACGTCGCCCCCCAACGGGCCGACGGTGGCCGACGTGAGCGAGCCGTCCCGGCTCGCGGAGCCGGACGAGGCGATCAGCGCCGAGGAGTTGCAGCTCGCCGCCCGCAACCACGGCATCCCGTTGGAGGCGCTGCGCTACGACGTCACTCCCGCCGGGCTGCACTACCTGCTGATCCACTACGACATCCCAGAGGTCGACGCGGCGACGCACACGCTGACCATCGGCGGCGCGGTGAACCGGCCGCTGACGGTCACTCTTGCCGAGCTGCGCGAGCGGCCCCGGGTCACCCATCAGGTGACCCTGGAGTGCGCGGGCAACGGTCGAGCCCTGCTGCACCCCCGGCCGGTGAGCCAGCCCTGGCTGGTCGAGGCCGTCGGGAACGCCGAGTGGACCGGCACCCCGCTGGCGCCGTTGCTGCGGGAGGCGGGCCTCGGGCCGGACGCGGTGGACGTGGTCTTCACCGGCGCGGATCACGGGGTCGAGCGCGGGATCGAGCAGGACTACCAGCGGGCGCTGCCGGTCGCCGACGCGCTGCGCGAGGAGGTGCTGCTGGCGTACGAGATGAACGGTGCTCCCCTGCTGCCGCAGCACGGCGCGCCACTGCGACTGATCGTGCCGGGCTGGTATGGCATGGCGCACGTCAAGTGGGTCCACTCCATCGAGGTCCGGACCGAACCCTTCGAGGGCTACCAGAACGCGGTGGCCTACCGGGTGCGCCGTGACGCCGACGACCCGGGCGTGCCGGTCACCCGGATCGAGCCGCGGGCGTTGGTCCGACCGCCCGGTTTTCCGGACTTCATGTCCCGTCGCCGGGTGGTGCGGCCCGGGCCGTGCACCCTGGATGGTCGGGCCTGGTCGGGGCACGCGCCGGTGGTCGCCGTGGAGGTGACCACCGACGGCGGGGAGAGCTGGACCCCGGCCGAACTGGACCCGGCGGGCGGCGGGGACTTCGCCTGGCGGCGCTGGCGACACGAGTGGGTCGCGACGCCCGGTCGGTACGTGCTCGGCGCGCGGGCGACCGACGCGTCCGGGCGGACCCAGCCGGTCGAGCAACCGTGGAACCGTGGCGGCTTCGCCAACAACCTGGTGCAGCGGGTCGAGGTCGTGGTGCCGGCCGAGTGACCAGCGGCAGGTGCTACGCCACGGGTGGGGGGCCCGTGGCGCGGCCGGGCGGCACGGGTGCGATCAGCCGCCGAAGCCGGAGTCGGCCGGGAGCGAGATGTCCGGCTTCTCGAGCTCCTCGACGTTGACGTCCTTGAAGGTCATCACCCGGACGTTCTTCACGAAGCGGGCCGGACGGTACATGTCCCACACCCAGGCGTCGTGCATCTCGACCTCGAAGTAGACCTCGCCGTCGGAGTTGCGCACGTGCAGGTCGACCTGGTTGGCCAGGTAGAACCGACGCTCAGTCTCCACCACGTACGAGAATTGGCGGACAATGTCGCGGTACTCCCGGTAGAGCTGCAGCTCCATCTCGGTCTCGTACTTCTCGAGATCTTCCGCGCTCATCGCACTCCGCCTTCCATGGCCACATCTTCCCCCACCGGCGTCTGAGGCCGAGGCTGCTCGCCCAACGCCACGCCGACGGTACCCCCTGACGCCCCGGAGCGCTCCATCGGCTCTTCCGGGCCGTAACCGCCGGGCCGTCGGGCCCGCGGCGGCCGACCGTCGCGGCCGGAGACCGCGGCGACATTGACGTACGAGAACCGGTGCTCCCGGCACGGCCCGTGCTCGCGCAGCGCCGCGGAGTGCTCCGGAGTGATGTAGCCCTTGTGCTCGGCGAAGCCGTACGCCGGGAACACCTCGTCCATCTCCACCATGATCCGGTCTCGGGTGACCTTGGCCAGCACGCTGGCTGCAGCGACGCACGCGGCCACCCGGTCGCCCTTCCACACCGCCAGCCCCGGCACCCCCAGGCCGTCCACGCCGAAGCCGTCGGTCAGCACGTACTCCGGCCGCGTGGTGAGCGAGGCGAGCGCCCGGCGCATCGCGGCCAGGTTGCACACGTGCAGCCCGCGGGCGTCGACCTCCTCGGCGGGGATGACCACCACGGCGTACGCGAGTGCACGGTCCACGACCTCCGCGTACACCCGTTCGCGGCTGGCAGGGGTGAGCAACTTCGAGTCGGCCAGCCCTTCGATCTCGCCGCGCCGACCTTCGGGCAGCACCGCGGCGGCGGCGACCAGGGGACCGGCGCAGGCGCCCCGGCCCGCCTCGTCGGCGCCGGCGACGTGCCGGAAGCCGCGCCGCTGCAGCGCCCGTTCCAGGGCGTACAGCCCGGCCTCCCGGCGCACGACGGTACGCGGCGGGGTCAGCACGACGACTCGTCCAGGTCGGCGGCGGTCGCCTGCCCCAACCGGTTCAGCAGGGCGGGCAGCCCAGCGGGGTAGAACCGCTCCCCGCTGGCCGCCAGCTCGTCGGGGAGCCACCAGCGGTGGCCGGCGATGCTGCGCTGCTCGATGTCGTCGAAACCTGCCGTGTCCACCTGCCAGGACTGCACTCGAAGGAGGAAGAAGTCCTGCTCCTGGCGGTACCACGTGCCGTCGAACGAGAACTCGGTCGTGTCGGACCAGACCGGCTCACCCAGCTCGGCCGGGTCGAGCCGCAGCCCGGTCTCCTCGGCCAACTCTCGGGCCGCGCCCGCCGCCGAGGACTCCCCCGGGTCGAGCCCGCCGCCCGGGGTGAACCAGTAGCGGTGCCCTGGCCGGGCCGGGTCGAAGCCCTCGAACAGCAGGACCTGGCTGGCCGCGTCGACGAGCAGCACGCGGGCGGCGCGTCGAGGGGTGTAGACGGTCACCGCCCCAGCCTGCCAGACCGATGGCGGATCGCCCACGCCCCGTCGGTCTACGGCTTGGGAATGCCGTCGAACTCGTCGGGCACCGTCAGCCAGGTGGCCCGACTGACCGGCCAGAAGACGGTGAATGCCCGCCCGACCACTTCGTCCTCGGGGATCGTGGCCTCGGTGATGTTCTGCCCGGACTGCTGCCAGTGCTCCAGTGAGTCACCCGAGGCGGAGCGGTGGTCACCCATCACCCACAGCCGGCCCTTCGGCACGGTGATGTCGAACTCCTGGTCGGCCGCCTTGTCGCGGATCCCGTCCATCGAGAAGATGTACGGCTCGTCCAGCGACTTGCCGTTGATCATCAGCCGTTCCTGCGGGTCGCAGCAGACCACGTGGTCACCGGGGATGCCGATCACCCGCTTGATGAAGTCCTCACCCTTGGGGTTGCCGCTCCACTCGATCGGAGCCTTGAAGACGATCACCTCACCGCGGTGCGGCGATCGGAAGTCGTAGACCAGCTTGTTGACCAGCACCCGGTCATCGATCTTGAGAGTGTTCTCCATGGACGGGGAGGGGATGAAGAAGGTCTGCAGCACGAAGGCGCGGACCAGCACCGCGACCAGGATCGCCACACCCAGCAGGATCGGCAGCTCCTTCCAGAAGGAGCTGCGCGGCTTGTCGGTCTGCTCGTCAATCACGCCAAGGAGCCTACGTTGCCGAACTGGACGTCATCGTCCGGAACGCGCGGGAACCCCGTAGGGCGGCAGCCAACGGGAGAATCAGCAGCACACCGCCCTGTGGGGTCGGTCGCACCGGGGGCGCGCCCGAGGATGCCGCGCCCGGCCCGGACACGTCGTCGAACGTCGACGGCACCGACAGCGAACTCCACCGCGACGAGGGCCAGACCACCATGAAGGCCCGGCCGACCACGTTGTCGATCGGCACCGGGCCCTGGCAGCGGGCGTCCTGGGAGACCTCGCGGTGGTCGCCCATCACGAAGATCTGACCGGGCGGTACGACGACCTCGTCGAAGCGCCGGGAGCGGCACTCCGACGGGTTGGGCGGCAGGTCCAGTGGAGAGTCCCGCAGGACGTACGGCTCGTTGAGCGGCGTGCCGTTGACGGTCACCCGACCCTGGCTGTCGCAGCACTTGACCCGGTCGCCGGGTAGGCCGATCACCCGCTTGATGAAGTCCTTCTCACCGGGGCGACTCACCCCAACCAGGTCGCCGACGGTCCGGGTCAGCTTGCCGGCGAAGCCCGGCTCGGGCTGCTCGTCGACCTGCGGCGCCCAGCGGTCGGTGCCCCGGAAGACCACCACCTCGCCGCGTACCGGGTCACGGACGTCGTAGACGACCTTGTTGACCAGCACCCGGTCCCCGATGAGGAGCGTGTCCTCCATCGAGCCGGACGGGATGAAGAACGCCTGCAGCAGGAAGGTGCGGATCAGCACCGCGAGGCAGAACGCGACGACCAGCAGCAGCGGAAGCTCCTGCCAGAGGGGCATCTGCCGCCGGCTGCGGCGGGCCCGCCGGCGCCACGGATCTACGGTGCCGTCCTCGTCAAGCGTCTGCACGCGCACTCCCCGGTCCACAGAAACACCACCGCCCGGGAGCCTCGTCGAGGCTCCACGGGCGGTAGTGGACGGCTGCCCGCCACGTGGGCGGGCCCGCCGCTTTGCTGCGCCCGTGACGACCAGGGTAGTGCGGTCTGGTCGTCACGGCATACGCGCAGGTCAGGCGGCGTGGCGAGCGGGGGGTCAGCTGGGCAGCTTCTCCCGCTTCTCCTTGATCTTGGCCTTCTTGCCGCGGAGCTCGCGCAGGTAGTACAGCTTGGCGCGACGCACGTCACCGCGGGTCACGATCTCGATCCGGTCGATGCCCGGGCCGTTGAGCGGGTAGGTCCGCTCGACGCCGACACCGAAGCTGACCTTGCGGACCGAGAAGGTCTCGCGCAGACCGTCACCCTGGCGGCGGATCACGACGCCCTGGAAGATCTGGACACGGGACCGGTTGCCCTCGACGACGCGGGCGTGCACCTTGACGGTGTCACCGGCCCGGAAGTCGGGAAGGTCGGTCCGCTTCGACTGGGCGTCAAGGGCGTCCAGGATGTTCATCGCTGCGTCCTCGTAAGGCTCACGGCGCACCGTCACTCGGTGCGCGGGTGGGTGATTCTGATCCCCGGGTGGTGGTCGGCGAGCCGACCCCGGTCGGGGATCCTCGCAGCCGCCCACGGGCGCGGGCGGATGCGGCAACCCCCCTACTTTGCCACATCCCCCGGTGACGACTGAAATCCGGCCCGGTCCAGTGCCGCGATGTCCCGTTTGTCGAGCCGATCGGCGGGCAGCGCGGCGAGCAGGTCGGGGCGCCGGGCGGCGGTCCGCAGCAGACCCTCCTCGCGCCGCCAGCGGGCGATCTTGCCGTGGTCGCCGGAGCGGAGCACCTCCGGCACGTCGTGCCCGCGCCAGCTCGGCGGCTTGGTGTAGATCGGGGCCTCCAGCAGCCCGTGGGCGTGCGACTCCTCGTCCAACGAGCCCGCGTTGCCCAGCACCCCCGGCAGCAGCCGGGTGACCGCCTCCAGCATCACCAGGACCGCGACCTCGCCGCCGAAGAGCACGTAGTCACCGAGCGAGACCTCGGTGACCGGCATCCGGGTGGCGGCGTGCGCCAACACGCGTTGGTCGATTCCCTCGTAACGGCCGCAGGCGAAGAGCAGATGCGACTCGGCGGCCAACTCGTACGCCATGGCCTGCGTGAACGGCACACCGGCCGGCGACGGCACCAGCAGCCGGGGCGGCGGGGCCTCGGCCGGCGCGAGGGCGTCCAGCGCCTCCCCCCACGGCTCCGGGCGCATCACCATCCCCGGCCCACCGCCGTAGGGGGTGTCGTCGACCGTGCGGTGCACGTCGTGGGTCCAGGTCCGCAGGTCGTGCACGGCAAGCTGGAGTACGCCGTTGGCCCGCGCCCGCCCGATCAGCGACAGGTCCAGCGGGGCGAAGTACTCCGGAAAGATCGACACGACGTCGACGCGCATGGGGGTGGTCCTAAAGATCGAGCAGTCCGGCCGGCGGGTCGACGATCACCCGTCCACCGGCGAGGTCGACCTCCGGAACGATCGCCCGGACGAACGGGATCAACGCGGTACGCCCCTCGGGGCGTCGCAGCACCAGCAGGTCGGAGGAGGGTGCGTGGTCGATCCGAGCGACCTCGCCCAGCCGTTCGCCGGCCGGGGTCACCACGGCCAACCCGACCAACTGGTGGTCGTGGAACTCCTCCGGATCGTCCGGCGGGGCCACGTCGGTGCTGTCCACCACGAGCAGCGTCCCGCGCAGCGCCTCGGCGCCATCGCGGTCCAGGATGCCCTCGAAAGCGACAAGCATCCGACCCTGGTGGAAGCGGGCTTCCTCGATGGTCAGCTCCGCCGGAACCCGGAACAGCACCCCGGGTCCGTCCGCAGGAGGGGGTGTCGCCCCCGGCTCAGTGCGCAGCACTGTGCCGGGGGCGAACCGTGCTTCGGGCTCGTCGGTCCGCACTTCCACGGTGACCTCACCGCGGACACCGTGCGGCTTGCCGATCCTGCCGACGACGAGCTGCATCAGTACGAGTCGACGATGTCGACGCGTACCCCGCGCCCGCCGATGGAGCCGATCACCTGGCGCAGCGCCTTGGCGGTCCGGCCGGACCGCCCGATCACAGTGCCGAGGTCCTCGGGGTGCACGCGGACTTCGAGCCGCTTGCCCCGACGGGAATCGACCATCCGCACCCGGACGTCGTCCGGGTGGTCGACGATGCCCTTGACCAGGTGCTCCAACGCCGGACGCAGAGGCATGTCAGGCCTGCTCACCGGCGTCGGCAGCGGCGGGAGCCTCGGCCGGAGCCTCGGTCTTCGGCGCCTCAGCCGCAGCCTCGGTCTTCGGAGCCTCGGCAGCCTTGGCGGCCTTCTTGGCCGGCTTGGCCGGGGTCTCCGGGGCGAGCCCGGCGGCAGCCTTCGCCTCAGCCTCGTACGCCGCCTTGCGGTCGGCCCGCTCGGGGGCGACCAGGAGCGGCGGCGGGGCCGGCAGGCCCTTGTACTTCTGCCAGTCACCGGTCAGCTCCAGCAGCCGCTGAACCGCCTCGCTCGGCTGAGCGCCGACGGACAGCCAGTACTGGACCCGCTCCGACTTGACCTCGATGATCGAAGGGTCTTCCTTCGGCTGGTACACACCGACGAACTCGATCGCCCGGCCGTCACGCTTGGTGCGCGAGTCGGCGACGACGATGCGGTACTGCGGGTTGCGGATCTTGCCCATCCGCAGGAGCCGGATCTTTACGGCCACAGTTGTTTCGCTCCTGTTGCGATCTCACCGACCCGTACGGGCGGTGTGCATGGGTGAGCGCCGACCGGACCCGTGGGGTTGGGCCGGAGACTACTCGGTGGACTAGCGACGTGCCCGGGTTAGAGGGCGCCGGACGCGCGCCGGATACCAGCGACCCATTCTGCCAGATGGAGCGCCGATCACTCGCACCGGAGCCCCAGGCGGGCCCGCCCGTCGCCGCTACGTGACCGACATCACCCTGCCTTCGGGGTCCACGGGGCCCGGCAGCCCGGGGGCGGCCAGCCGAGCCAGCAGCTCGCGGGCCGGGCCGGCGGGCACCACCCGCAGCGCCTCGCGCGCCCGTTGGGCGTGCTCGGCGACCAGGCCGAGCAGCCCGGCCACCCGAGGGTCGTCGCGCGTAGCCGCCCCGGGCTGCGCCGACCCGCCCCACCGGGACGCCCCTGCCAGCTCCCGAAGCTGCTCGCCGAGGGCGTAGGCCGCACCGACCTCGCGACCGTACGCGGCCAACGCGTTCACCACCGGCACCCGGGCGCCTCCGAGCCGACCGCCGAGCCGACACGGCAACTCGAACGCGATGGCGGCCCGCCCGGCCAGGACAGGACCACCGGCCGACGACGGGTCGTCACGCAACTCCAGAGCCCGACCCTCACAGGCCACGGTCAACGCCTCGGCGAACTCGGCGACCACCGGGCCACCGCCCTGCGCGGCGAACTCGTACGCGCGGGCCAACAGGAAGTCCGCGACCAACACCGCGAACCGGTTGCCCCACGGCGTCGGTCGGGGCCCGGCCGACCGGGTCTCCTCCCGGGCGCTGTCCACCGCCAACCCGGCGAGCAGACCCAGGTCCACCGCCGCGGCGAGGGCGTGCCGTAGCGAGTGTTCACGGCCCCCGACCGCTGCGGCGACCAGCAGCAGCACCGCCGGACGCAGCGAGAGGGTCGACAGATCCTCGTCCACCCCGCCGAGCCGGACGAACATCGGCCAGTCCTCCCGAACACAGCCGGCCAGCAGTTCGCCCACCGCCAGGAGATCGCGCCGCAGGTCGCGGGCGAGTTCCGGAGCCGGCCGGGGCAGCGGGTCCAGCAGGACACCGGCCCGCGCCCCGTCCGGGAAGAGCGCCAGCCGGCGGCAGAGGGCGAAGAGTGGGCGGTCGTCGTCGAACGTGGCGTCGAGCACCCGCCAGGCGAGCAGGTACCGGCGCACCGAGTACCGACCGGTCTCGAAATAGCCGGACTGCCGGGCGGCCAACTGCCGGGCGTACGGAGCTGGATCCACCGGTCCTGCTCCGGCGCGACGGAGCGCCGTGTCGATCCGGTCGGCGGCGAGCAGGCCCGACTCCAGGGCGAAGCTGATGCCCTCGCCGGTGAACGGGCTTACCAGCCCCGCCGCGTCGCCGACCAGCAGCAGGCCCGGCACACCGCACCGGGACGGGTCGAAGTCCAGCCGCAGCGGCGCACCGGTCATCGGTCCGGCCGGACGGGCCGCCCGAAACCGGTGATCGGTCGCCGCCAACTCGGCGACGAAACGCTCGTACAGCAACCGGACGTTCTCCCGGTGGGCCGGGTCGAAGAGGCCCACGCCGACGTTGGCCGTCCCGTCGCCGACCGGGAACACCCAGCCGTAGGAGGGCAGCACCCGTCGGTCCGTTACGTCCGCCAGCGGTAGGTGGATCTCCAGCAACTCGTCGAGGTCCGCCACCTGGGTGAAGTAGCCCCGGGCGGCGAACCCGGTCCACTCCCGGTCCGGACTACGCAACCCGGCCTGGTGAGCCAGCCGCGAGGAGGCCCCGTCGGCGGCGACCACCGCCGGGGCACGCAGCGCGAATCGGCGGCCCTCGTACTCGACCTGCACGCCGTGGACCCCGGCGGCGCCGCCGAGCAGCCGCGTGGCGCGTGCCCCGGTCCAGAGCACCGCCCCGGCGCGTACCGCCCGGCGGCAGAGCACCGCGTCCAGCTCCAGCCGGGGCACCACCATGCCGTACCCGGTGCCGTCGGAGTCCTCGTAGTGGAAGTCGCGCCCACCTCGCCCGCGCATCCGGATCCGCACCCCGTCGACCCGCTGGGCGCCCGTCAGCTCGTCGAGCACTCCCATTCCGGCGAGCAGACGCACGGCGCTGCGGGTCAGGCCGTCGCCGCAGCACTTGTCGCGGGGGAACTCGCGCCGGTCGATCAACAGGACCCGGCGGCCCAACACCGCCAGCCGGTACGCCGCGGCCGCACCGCCGGGGCCGGCGCCCACCACGATCGCGTCGAAGCCGTCGAGCCGGTCCGGAACCATCGTCGGGGTCGGCGTGACCATCTCAGCCCGCCCGGCTGACGGCGTAGTCGGCGAGTCGGACCAGCGAGTCCCGGGCCGGGCCTGGCGGCAGCGCGTCCAGGCGCCGGGCGGCCTGCGCGGCCCTGCTCCGGGCCTCGGCGAGGACCTCGTCCACCGCACCCGAGGCGACCACCAGGTCGGCCACCTCGGCCAGCTCCGCCGGAGTGGGTTCGCGTACCTCCAGGAGGTCGCGCACCCGCCCGGCCGCCGGTGTGTCGCGGGCCAGCAACCGCAGCACCGACATGGTGTAGACCCCTTCCCGTACGTCCGTCAGCGGCCGCTTGCCGAGTGCCGCGTAGCTGCCGCGCACATCGAGCGCGTCGTCGGTGAGCTGGAAGGCGACTCCGAGGTCGTGGCCGTACCCGGCGAGCGCCTCCACGGTCGCCGGCGGTGCCCCGGCGAGCAGCGCGCCCAACCGGCAGGGCAACTCGAACAGGGTCGCCGTCTTGCCGGCGATGATCTCCAGGTGCTCGGCCTCGGTCAGTCCGGTGTAGAACGCGTTCTCCGTCTCACGGAGCTGGCCCGTGCAGAGCGCGACAAGCGCGGCGGCCGCCTCCCGGCCGTACCGGTCGTCGAAGGCGGCGAGCAGGGCGATCGCCCGGGCGACCAGGAAGGTCCCGGCCACCACGGCCGCCGGCTCGCCCCATTCGGCGTTGACGCTGGGGCCGTGCCTCCGGGTGACGGCCCGGTCCATCACGTCGTCGTGGTAGAGCGAGGCGAGGTGCAGCAACTCCAACGCCGCGGCGACGTCGAGCAGGTGTGCCGGACGGACGGTGCCGAATTCAGCCGCGACCAGCAGCAGCGCGGGACGGATCCGCTTGCCGCCACGGCGTTGCAGTGCCGTCGCCATCGCCCACAAGGCCGGGTCCGACGCGGCGACGGCCTCCCGCATCCGCCGGTCCAGGCCGGCCAGCGCCTCAAGGGTACGGGCGCTGGCCAGCCAGTCCGGGCCGGTTGCGTTGCCCACTGTCACCGCTTCCGCTTCGGCTTCGGCTTGGGCTTGGTGGGCTTCTCAGCCGCCGGTTGGCCGGGGTCACCACCGCTCCCACCGCCACCGCAGCCACAACCACCGTCGCCCCGCCGGCCACTGCCCGGAGCACACAGCGTCGGCACCCGCTCGACAAGTTCCTGCGCCTTGTGCAGCAGTTGCTCGTCGTCGAGCATCCGCAGGATCTCCACCGGAGTACGACCGACGGCGTCGTTCGCCAGCGCCAGCACCTCCTCGGCGGCGGAGACCTCCTCGGCGGTCATCCGGTCCGCGAAGCGGCGCAGCGTCTTGCGGGCCTCGTCGAGGTGCTCGGTCGTGAGCGTCGCCTCGGACCGCTGCGGCTGGAGCAGTGCCGCACGGGCCGTCTCGGCGTAGGTGTCGTAGAGCTTCTGCAGGTGCCGCCGATCGGCGTCGGAGAGCTTCGACGCACGGGCCCGGGCCACCAGCGCGTCCTCGTTGGCGAAGTAGGTGTCGACAGCGAACCGGCCGACCCTGGTCTGCTGCAGGTAGCGCTGCCGGAACTCCTTCTCGACCGCCACGTCGAGGTCGACGTCACGGTCCAGGACCCGGCGGGCGGCGCTGCTGGAGGCGCAGCCGCAGGCGCTCTCGTTGCCACCCTCGCCGCCCAGGTAGACCACCGACCCGGAGTCGCCACCCTCGGACAGGTGGGCCGTGGCGATCTGGCCCTCGAAGGTGGCCACGCCGACGCCGGGGCCGTAGTCGATGCTCGCGCTGACATCCAGCTCGGTCACCGTGGAGGTGGTGTACTCCGTGGTCCGGCCGACCTTCTCCACGTTGCTGCCGATGTCGACGCCGGCGATCGCACCCGCGCCGCTCAGGAAGGTCACGTCGAGTTGGCGCAGCACCTCGTCGATGGGATTGATCAAAGTCCGGTTGCACGAGCCGGCGAAGAGCAGACCGATCGCCGGATGGTCGCTGCTGGCCACCGGGAAGATGTCGTCCTTGACCCGGTCGATCACGTCGTTGGGCTGGGCGACCTGGCCGATCGCGCAGTCCACCCGGTTGCCCGCCGGGTTGATCATGACGAATCGCTTGAGCGTGGCGATGGTGTCGGCCGGCGCGGTGCCGCCGTCGTACGAGCCGGGCTGCACGATCGCGTCGCCGATCGCCCCGGCGTTGGAATTCGCCAGCACGTGGTTGTTGCTCAGGATGCAGAGCGAACCGTCGGTGTTGTCGGTGACCAGCGCGCCAAGCGTGCCGGCCGTGACGTCGATGTGCGCGACGCTCACCCCGTTGGGTGCCGGACGTTCCCGGGCGGTGAACTCCTGGGCGAAGAACGGTCCGGTCTCCACCACGTCGACCTCGACGAAGTCGGGCCCGAAGTAGACCCGCCGCGGCAGCAGCCGGGTGGTGGGCAGGAACTGCCTCGGCACCTTGCGCACCACGTACACGACCAGGGCCGGCTCGTCCGTGCGGCGGCCGCTGACCTCCCGTCGGCCGTAGGCGAGCCCGCTGACGTTCGGGTCGCCGAGCAGCCCGGCCAGTGGTCCTTGACGGGCTGCCCGAGCCAACGCCCGGGCCTTGACGTAGCTGTCGTCGTTCGGATTGGACATGGCCGCCTCCTGCCGGTGCAACGGGGTGATGGATCAGGTTCGGCGGGCCTCGAACGGCCCGGTGAGCACGAAGCGCAGCGCGACACCGTCGACGCGCTCGCTGGTGAGGGCCACCAACACGGGGTTGGTGACGTAGACGGTGATGACATACGGGCCGGACGGGTCGGGCCGGCCGATGCCGGTGCCGACGGCGGCGAACCGTCGGGTGAGGTCGGCCCGGTGCGCGGCCAGCACGGCACGGACGGCGTCGAGCGAGTCAGGTTCAACCACAGCAGCCACCACGGAGCGGCGGGTCGGTCCGACGCGTCGGACCGGTGACACCGGGGTCGATCGGAGCGGGGTGCGACGTGGGGTCGCCGTGGTCGTCAGCGGAGTTGTCGCCGGGCTCGGTGTCGTCGTCGTACTCGGCACAGAGCCGGACCAGCAGCCCTTCCGCCGACCGTCCGACGATCCGGACGGCGACGATGCCGGGGCCGACGAGAGTCACCGTCGCCGGGCCCGGTGGCGAGTTCGCCGGCACGTCGACGCGGTCGAGCTGCGTACCGTCGTCGTCGAGCGCGGTCAGCTCGACCGGTTTGCCGCCCTGGTTGGCCAGGGTGACGACGACCCGGTCCGCCGGGTGGGGCAGTTCGACCTGGACGCCGGCGCCGAGTTGGAGGGCCGCGCCGCCGGTCGGTAGCCCGACCGCGACGACGACCCGGCCGGCGCCGTCCAGGGAACGGATGAGGAACTCGTGGTCGGTCCACTCCGCCGGGTACTGCGTGCCGGGCTGACGGCCGGCGAAGTCGAGGCAGTCGCGCGGCCTTGGCGGCGGCTGCTCCGGCGGGCAGTACGGCTGCGCCGCCAGCAGGTCCACGTCGTCGAACCACACCCGTCCGCCGCCCCTTCGGGGTTCACCCCCGCCGGCGGCGGCCTCCAGGAAGACGGTCACCGCGGCGGCCTGGGCGGCGACGCGTACCGTCAGCGGGCTCCACCGCTGGGCGCTCGTGCCGTCGGTCCAGACGACGGCGGCGGAGGTCGGGTCGGTGCCGCCGGTGGGGTCGACGCCGAGCCGAGCCGTCGCGGGCTCGGCCTGGTCGAGGTCGTACCAGGCGGTGAGCTGGTAGGCCCAGCCCGGGTTGGCCCCGATCTGCTGCCGGACGCCGACCCGCTGCTGCGGACCTGGCACGAGCCCCTGGGCCCGGCGACCACCGTGCACCACGAAGTTGCTGGCGACGTGTTGGCCGGTGCCGCCGGCCGCCGAGCCGGCCAGCACGTACGGCTCCCAGCCGTTGGCGACCTGTCCGGTGGTGCGCTGGGCGAACCCGTCCTCGAAGTGCCGGTTGACCACGTCGATGGCCCGGACCACCAACTCGTCGAACCCGGTCCCACCGTCGTCGTCGACCACCGTGCACCGGGTCAGGAACGTGCCGCAGTCCGGATAGCGGTGGGACAGCACGGCGGTCCCCCGGCCCGCCGGCGGCTCGTGCGTCTCGGTGACCACGGCCGGAAGCGGCGGGGTGCAGTCGCCGAAGTCCCAGACGGCGGTGTGCGTGTCGCACCAACCGGGATCGGTGAACCGGGCGGTGAGGGTGAGGACCGTGCAGGGGTAGGTGAACAGATCGGGGCCGGCGTCGACCACGGGCGGGACGTTGCGCACCGTCACGGTCCTGGTGTCGGTCGCCATCCCACCGTTCTGGTCCCGGACCCGCAGGGTCACCTCGTACACACCGTTGTCGCACCAGGCGTGCTGGACGGTGCTGGTGCCCTCGGCCCGGGGCGGGGTGTTGGTCTCCACGACCGTGCCCGGCTCGGTGGGTTGGGCGTCGCCGAAGTTCCAGGTGGTCTCGTGGGTGTCGGCGTACTCGACGTCGCTGAACCGGCCGACGAGTGTGACCATCTCGCCCTCGTCGACGGTGAGGTCCGGGCCGGCGTCGACAGTGGGCGGCACGTTGGCGACGTACACCAACGCGAAGTGGCGGCTGGTGGCGCCGCCGGGCTGGTTGATCGTCAACGAGTGCGCCGCCAGGTAGGCGCCGCTGGCGGCGTAGACGTGGTTGACGTTCTCGGTGGCGGCGGGTGCCGTGCCGTCGCCGGTCAGCCAGGTGTAGCCGGCCGCCGCGCTGGTGTGCCCGGCGGCCAACAGCAGGGCCGACTGGGCCGTCCCGGTGTACGGTCCGCTGCTGCGGGCGGCGAGTACCTCGGTGCTCTCACAGGAGCTGAGCACCTCCAGGTCACCGGCGAGGACGAGGCCGTCGGCGTTGATCACGATCGGGTCGAAGAAGACGGCCCTGACCCGCCCGATCCGGGCCAGCTCGGGCGGCCAGCCGGTGATGCCGCTGACCGCTCCGGTGATCGGGTCGACGAGGCGCGATCCGCCGATGTTGTTGACCACGGCCGTGACCACCGCGGCGACCACGATGATGATGATCCCGATCAGGATGCTCCCGGCACCGAAGCTGATGATCGCCAGGATGACGGCGATGACCCAGAACAGGACCGACTCCTCGGGGTCGACGTCCGGTTCGCCGATCAGGTGGTTGTCCATCCGCTGGACGCCGTCGGGGTTGAGGTCGCCGCTCGGGGTCCAGTGCAGTCCCACGTCGGCCCGGAAGCTGGCGTCGACGTCGATGCTGCCGAGGATCGCGTCGATGACGGTCAACTCCCCGGTCATCCGGATCGACCCCTCGCGGAGTACGACGTCCAGCTCGCGGACGTCCGCCTTGTCGTCGCCCTGGTCGACACGGCGCGGCAGGTCGCTGTCCGCCCAACCGTTGGTGACCCGGGCGGAGTCGATGTTCTCCTGCACGATCGTCCCGTCGAGCAGGATGGCGAAGTCCCGCCCGGCCGGTACGACGTTGGTCATCGCCCCGATGTCGGCGCCCTCGCCGGCGTTGATCGCGATCACCAGCAGGTCGGCGAAGACCCGGGTGGCGACGTTGTCGGCCTCGAACACCTCGCCACCGACCTCCGGCGTCCACAGGGCAAGGAAGCCCCGGGCGGCCAGGTCGTCGAAGAGCAGGTCGCCGATGGCCGTCTCGATCTGCGCCACGGTGGGCACCACGACGCTCTGCGACCCGAAGCCGTGCACCAGCGCCGCCCCCTGCTGGTTGAGCTGGGCTTGCAGCGCGTTGTCGAGGAACCCGAAGAGGGTGGCGTTGTTGGTGGTGAAGTGGGTGCCCTCGATGCCGGGCGCCGGGTTGATCGCCCCCGCCACCACGGTCGCGGTGTCGAAGCGCAACGTGTACGCCCCCGGCGGGGTCTCCAGCGGCACCGTGATGGCGAGCCGCGTCTCCACAGCCATCGGGTCGGCCAGCGCGGGTGCCGCACCACTGCCGACGATGTGGAACATCCGCAGGTAGATCGGCATGCTGATGAGGACGTGCCCCGGATCCGGCTGACTGACGTCGATCCGGTGGGCGGGATCAGCCTGGTCGTCGTAGATCTCCAGGTGGGTGTCGAGGGTGTAACTGCCGACGCCGAGGCCCAGCACCAGCCCGGTGTCGTCCTGCTCGTGCGGGATCGCCGGGATCCCGGGATGCAGCACGCCCCCGGGGCCGCCGTTCTCGTACGCGAAGTGGATGTACTCCCCGAGGATCTGGACGAGTTTCGGGGCGAGAGGGTCGCCGCTGGTCAGGGTCGCGGTGACCGCGCTGCGGGGCAGGCCGTCAAAGCGCAGCCCCACGTTCTTCGAGTCGGGCAGCACCCCGATCGGCACGGCGGCGTGCGCGGTGGCGGTGAGGTCCAGCAGTTGCGCGGATGGCACCGGCGGGTCGGCGACGGTCACCTGGATGACCAGGCCGAAGGTGAGTTCGCAGCCGTCGATGTCGGGTCGTGGGGTGGCGTCGAGCTGGTCGCGGGGGATCTCCACCTGGCCACCGGCCGTGGTGAACCCGCCGATGCCGAGGCCGGCCGGGACCGGCAGGTATTGCGGAATGCGTCCCTCGTCGGTGCTGGTGTCGCCGCACTCGGCCGACTTCCAGGCACCCTGCAGGGCCTTGCGGAGAACGGGCGAAGTCGCCTCGACGACGACCTCGAAGCCATGGGTGTCGGCCATTGGTCCCCCTTCGGGGCCGATGTGGTGGAGGCCGGAGGGTGTGGACGGCCGGATGCCGGACCGGACGTCAGGACATGCTCGGGGGCCGTCGCCGCGCGACGGGCCGCCCGATGGTCAGCGGGGGTTGGTGTCGGGTTCCGGCGACTGGAGCCGGCCGTTCGCGGCCGTCAACGGTGTGGTCACCGCGCCGCTGAGGATCGCGGCGAAGGCCTGCGGGGGCGCGAACCTCGGCCGGCGGGCGGAGATCCTCCGGTACTCCAACAGCGGTTCCATCACCGGGTGCCGGTCCCGGAACGGTTCCAGCGGGTCGGGGCCGGCACCGCCGGGCTGCCAGCGCGGCGGGTCGGTGTCCGGTTCATCGCCGTCCGAGCACGGCAACACGCCCAGGTCGGTCAGGAGACGGCGGACGGCGGGGCCGTCGTCGGGGTCGACCTGGCGGTCGACCAACCGGGCGATCGTCGTACGCAGGTCGGCGAGCTTCTCGGCGGCGGCCGGTCCGAGCCGGATGCGGTCACCGATGCCGGTACGGGTCTCGGGGTTGAACTCGTAGCCGAGGTGCTCGACGGCCAGCAGCGGATTCGTGGCTGCCGCGATCGCGACGGCGGGAGCGGCATTCAGCCGGGCGAGGATCACGCCGGCGCGGGCCTGCAGGTCGGAGAAGGTGTTGATCTGGTCGGCCATCGGGCCTCCCACCACTGGGGGTGTCGTTGCCTGAAACCCTAGGCCGACACACCGCTCGCACACCCTCTATGTCTGCAGGATGACACAGGGTAATCGATGCAGGTCAGCGAACTGGTGGGCGGTCCCAGCCGGCAGGCAGCCCATCCGGTACGCCCCAGTTCGGCGGCGGGGTGTAGTCACACCAGGTGCCGTCGAACGGAAAGACGCCCGCCTCGGCGAGGCCGATCACCCGCTTGCCTTCGGCGCGTACCGCGGCCTCGTCGGTCACCCAGTAGTCGGCACCGAAGGCCAGCCGCTCGACGAACTCCTCCTCGTCCTTCCACTGCCAACTGAGGTCCGGGTGGACGACCACGTCCAGGTCCTGGTCCACCACGTCCACCCCGGCCACCGAGCCGTCGTCCCACCGGACGCCCGGCTCCTCCAGGTTGACGTACCAGCTCAGGAAGCGCCCCTGGGCGTCACGGAACCACCAGACCGAGTGGGCCGCGCCGGTGGGCAGGAACTTCAGCAGCGGCGGGCCGTTCCAGTGGCCCTCCGCCAGCCGGTACGTCGACGAGATCCACTGGGCGAACGGCATCGACCGCATCCCCAGCCCCGCCTCGGTCACCTCGTGTGCCACCGGCGAATCCCGGGCGATCCACACCAGCAACCCTCGATCGTCGTCACTGACCACACGGGCCGGCCGAACCCACCCGATCCGACCGTGCCGCACGTTTCGATGCATGATCAGCCGACCGGGCGCGAACCGGTCGACAGGGTTGCCCGGCCGCACCTCAGTAGGCGCGGGCGAGGATGGCGATCAGGTCGGGCTCGTCCTCGGAGTCCGGCACCGAGCCGTCGGCACGCAGCAGGCAGCGCACCGTGACGCCCTGACCGTTCGCCTCGGCCTCGCCGGCCACGCCGACCGCCGACCACGGCACCCGGGCCCAGCCGGTCGCGGCGGCCTCGATCGCCTCGGCGAGGGTCGCCACCTCGACCGTGCGCGACTCGCGGTTGGCCAGCGCCTGGTCGTGCAGCACCTGCTGGTCGGTCTCCAGGGCGGCCAACACCGCGCCGACCACGTCGGCCACCGGCGTCGGGGACTTCGAGCCGTCCGTCCGCCGCACCACGACCGCGTTGCCGGCGGCCAAATCACGGGGGCCCACCTCGACGCGTACCGGATAGCCGCGCAGCTCGGCGTCGACGGCCCGGCGGCCGAACGGGGTGTCGGTCCGGTCGTCGAGCGCGACCCGGACACCGGCGTCGCGCAGGCCGTCGCGCAGCTTGGCCGCCGCCTCGCCCACGCCGTCGCCGTCCTTGACCACCATGACGTACGCCTGGATCGGCGCCAGCTTCGGCGGCACGCGCAGACCGTTGTCGTCGCCGTGCGCCATGATCAGGCCACCGAGCATCCGGGTCGACGTGCCCCAGGAGGTGGTCCAGGCGTGCTCCCGGCCGCCCTCCTTGGAGGAGTAGCTGATGTCGAACGCCTTGGCGAAGTTCTGGCCCAGCTCGTGGCTGGTGCCCAGTTGCAGCGCCTTGCCGTCGCCCATCATGCCTTCGCAGGTGTACGTGGCGGTCGCGCCGGCAAACCGCTCGCGCGTCGTCTTCAGGCCCACCACGACCGGAATGCCGATCACGTTGACCATCAGGTCCTCGTACGCCTCGTGCAGGATCCGCCGCGCGTACGCCCGGGCGTCCTCGCGGGTGGCATGCGCGGTGTGCCCCTCCTGCCAGAGGAACTCGCTGGTACGCAGGAAGATCCGCGGGCGCAGCTCCCACCGGACCACGTTGGCCCACTGGTTGAGCAGCAGCGGCAGATCCCGGTACGAGTCGATCCACTTGGCCATGAACTCGCCGATGACCGTCTCACTGGTCGGGCGCACCACCACCGGCTCGGCGAGCGGCTTGCCACCACCGTGGGTGACGACCGCCAGCTCCGGCGAGAAGCCCTCGACGTGCTGGGCCTCACGCTTGAGGTAGCTCTCCGGGATGAAGAGCGGGAAGTACGCGTTCTCCGCGCCCGCCGCCTTGATCCGGGCGTCCATCTCGGCCTGCATACGCTCCCAGATGGCGTAGCCGGCCGGTCGGATGACCATGGTGCCGCGGACCGGGCCGTTGTCGGCCAGCTTCGCCTTGGCGATCAGGTCCTGGTACCAGCGGGGGAAATCCTCCGCACGGGGAGTGAGCACGCGTGCCATGACCGCACATCCTATGCGGCACGCGGACGGCCACCGCGCCCGGGAGTCGCCGTCGTGTCTCGCGGACCGCTCGCGCGCTGCGCCGCCCACTCGTCGTGCCGCCGGCCCCTCGGCGTGCCGCCGGCCCCTCGGCGTGCCGCCGGCCCCTCGGCGTGCCGCCGGCCCCTCGGCGTGCCGCCGGCCCCTCGTCGTGCCGCCGGCCCCTCGTCGTGCCGCCGGCCCCTCGGCGTGCCGCCGGCCCCTCGGCGTGCCGCTCGCCGCCCGGCGTGCCGCCCACGGCGTGCCGCCGGGCTGTCGGCCGCCGTGGCCGCGCTGGGCTGGGCGGTGGCCCGCCAGTAGAATTCGACCACCATGACTACGCCGACGGACTCGCCGCGCCAGCGACTGCGGGACACGATCGTGGACGCGGCCCGCGCGCGGACCATCGCCGCCGGGTGGGACGCGGTCCGGATGGGCGGGGTGGCCACCACGGCCGGGGTGAGCCGGCAGACCGTCTACAACGAGTTCGGCAGCAAGGCGGGGCTGGCCGAGGCGCTCGCCCGCGCCGAGGTGGACCGGTTCGTCGGCGACGTCCGTGCCGCGCTCGACGCGCACGGCTCCGACGTGCGGGCCGGCGCGTACGCGGCCATCGCGCACACCCTCGCCACGGCTGCCGACAATCCGCTGGTCAAGGCGATCCTGACCAGCGCTCGCGGCGGCTCGGACGAGCTACTCCCATACCTCACCACCCGGGCCGAGGTGGTGCTCACCGAGGCGTCCGGCGCACTCATCGAGTGGGCCGACGACCACCTGCCGGGGGCGGACCGGGCCGCGCTGACCTTCGCCGCCGACACCGTCGTCCGCCTGGTGGTGAGCCACATCGTGCTCCCCCGCACCCCGATCGAGCAGACCGCCGAGGCCCTCGCCGACCTCGCCGTACGCCTCTTCGCCGCCGCGACCCACCCCACCCGCTGACCCCACCCGACGTACCGGTCGCGCCGGTCGCGCCGGCGGCAAGATCGCGCTCGATCATGGATGTAGTGGCATCCCACAACGCCGAGGCCACTACTTCCTGGATCGAGCGCGATCTTGCCGCCCGCAGCGGGTTCAGCAGGCAGGCGGGGACGGGGACGGGGACGGGGGCAGGGACGGGGACGGAGGCGGGGACGGGGACGGGTCAGCGGATCACGTTGCCGCGCAGGATCGTGCGGGCGGGGGCGCGGACGACGCGCAGGTCGCGGCGGGGGTCCTCGGGGTAGACGGTCAGGTCGGCGAGGCCGCCCTCGACGAGGCCGGGGAAGCCGAGCCACTCCCGGGCACCCCAGGACGCGGCGGCGAGCACGTCGATCGGCGCCATGCCGGCCTGCTCGTGCAACAGCAGCATCTCCTCGGCGGCCAGGCCGTGGTCGATGCCACCACCGGCGTCGGTGCCCACGTAGATCGGCACACCCGCCTCGTGGGCGGCACGCACCACCTCGGGGAAGTTGTCGCGCAGCGCGAGCATGTGCTCGGCGTACCCGGGGAACTTGGCCCGCGCCTGCTCGGCGATGCCCCCGAAGGTCGCGATATTGATCATCGTGGGGATCAGCGCGGTGCCCTGGCGGGCCATCTCGTCGATCAGGTCGAGGCTCAGCCCGGTGCCGTGCTCCACCGAGTCCACCCCGGCCCGCACCATGATCTCGACGGCCGACTCAGAGAAGGTGTGCACCGCGGCGCGTACCCCGGCGTCGTGCGCGGCCCGCACCGCCGCGGTGAGGGTGTCCGCGTCCCAGGCCGGCGCGAGGTCGCCCACGCCCCGGTCGATCCAGTCGCCGACCAACTTCACCCAGCCGTTGCCGGCCCGCGCCTGCGCGGCCACCGTCGCGGCCACCTCGGCCGCGCCGACCTCCACCCCGATGTCGCGCAGGTAGCGCTTCGGCGGCGCGACGTGCCGGCCCGCGCGGGCCAGTCGCGGCAGGTCCGGCTCGTCGTCCAGTTCGGGGTACGGGTACGGCGAGCCGGCGTCGCGGATCGCCAGGACCCCGGCGTCCCGGTCGACGTGGGCCAACTCGCGGGCCTGGTCGAGGGAGGTGATCGGGGCGCCGCCACGGGCGATGCCGATGTGGCAGTGCGCGTCGACCAGCCCGGGCAGGACGAAACCGCCGTCGACGACCGTCTCCGCCCCGGGCACCGGGGTGAAGGTCACCCGGTCGCCGACCAGCCAGAGATCCCGGACCTCGTCGTCGGGGAGCAGCACACCGCGCACATGAAGAGCCATGCGCACAGTCCTACCCGATCACCTCGTCGTCGGCGACGCCGCCACCGTCAAGCGTCAGCGGGGGCGGTTGTCGCCGCCCTTGCCGAGCTTGTTGAAGTCGATCTTCGGAAGCTTGAAGCCGGGCGGCAGGCCCTGGCCACCGGCGAGGTCGTTCGGGTCCATGCCCGGCGGGAGCTGCGGCATGCCGCCGGGGAAGCCGCCCGGCATTCCGGCGCCCGCCCCGGTACGCGGACGACCGCCGCCCTTGGTGCCCTTGCGCTTGTTCTTCGGCGACTTGGTCGCCTTGCGCCGGCCACCGCCGGGCAGGCCCATCATGCCGCCCATCTGCTTCATCATCTTCTGCGCGTCGGCGAAGCGGTTGAGCAGTTGGTTGACGTCCATCACGGTGACCCCGGAGCCGTTGGCGATGCGCGCCCGGCGGGACCCGTTGATGATCTTCGGATTGGTTCGCTCGCCCGGGGTCATCGATCGGATGATCGCGGTGACCCGGTCGAAGTGGCTGTCGTCCAACTCGGAGAGCTGGTCCTTCATCTGCCCCATGCCGGGCATCATGGCCAGCACGTTGGCGATCGGGCCCATCCGCCGCACCGCGATGAGCTGGTCGAGGAAGTCATCCAGGGTGAACTGCTCACCGCCCATCAGCTTGGCGGTCATCTTCTCCTTCTGATCGGAGTCGAAGGCCTGCTCGGCCTGCTCGATCAGAGTGAGGACGTCGCCCATGCCGAGGATCCGGCTGGCCATCCGGTCGGGGTGGAAGACGTCGAAGTCCTCCAACTTCTCACCGGTGGAGGCGAACAGGATCGGCTGCCCGGTCACCTCACGCACCGACAGCGCGGCACCACCACGGGCGTCGCCGTCGAGCTTGGAGAGGACCACACCGGTGATGCCGACGCCGTCGCGGAACGCCTCGGCGGTGCGGACGGCATCCTGACCGACCATCGCGTCGATGACGAAGATGACCTCGTCCGGCTGGACCGCGTCGCGGATGTCGGCGGCCTGCTGCATCATCTCGGCGTCGATGCCGAGCCGGCCGGCGGTGTCGACGATGACGATGTCACGGGCCGCCCGCTTCGCGTGCTCGATCGACGCGCGGGCCACCTGCACCGGGTCACCGGTGCCGTTGCCGGGCTCCGGGGCGTACACCTCGACGCCGGCCCGACCACCGAGCACCTGGAGTTGCCCGACGGCGTTGGGGCGCTGGAGGTCGGCGGCGACGAGCAGCGGCTGGTGCCCCTGGCCCTTGAGCCAGCGGGCCAGCTTGCCGGCCAGCGTCGTCTTACCGGAACCCTGGAGGCCGGCCAGCATGATCACCGTCGGCGGCTGCTTGGCGAACTGGAGCCGTCGCCCCTCGCCGCCGAGCACGTTGATCAGCTCTTCGTTGACGATCTTGATGATCTGCTGGGCCGGGTTCAGCGCCTGGGAGACCTCGGAGCTGCGGGCACGCTCCTTGACGGCCGCGATGAAGCCCTTGACCACCGGCAGCGCGACGTCCGCCTCCAGCAGCGCGAGGCGGATCTCGCGCGCGGTGGCGTCGATGTCGGCGTCGGTGAGCCGCCCCTTGCCGCGGAGCTTGGTGAAGATCCCGGACAGGCGGTCACTCAAGGTGTCAAACACGCGAACATCCCGTTTGTCAGTGTTCCGGCGGGCACAACGCGGCCGGCACTGCGGAGTCCGGCCACCGCTAGGGTAGCCGCCCGGCCGCGGGGCCGCTGTCGCCCGGCCCGGCCCGCCGGGGCCGTCACTCCGACACCAACCCCGACTGGTACGCGAAGACGACGAGCTGGGCCCGGTCCCGGGCTCCCAGCTTGCCCATCGCCCGGCTGACGTGGGTCCGCGCGGTCGCCGGGCTGACCACCAGCCGTACGGCGATCTCCTCGTTGTTCAGGCCCTCACCGACCAGGCCGACGACCTGGCGCTCCCGGTCGGTGAGCGCGTCCAGCCGGGGGTGCGGACGAAGCACCCGGGACGGCCGGGTGGCGAACTCCCGCACCACCCGTCGGGTCACCGACGGCGACAGCAGCGCCTCCCCCTCGGCGACCAACCGGATCGCGCGTAGCAGCTCAGCCGGTCGGGTGTCCTTGGTGAGGAACCCGCTCGCACCGTGCCGCAGCGCGTCGAAGACGTACTCGTCCAGCTCGAAGGTGGTCAGCACCACCACCCGCGTACCGGTCAGGTCAGGGTCCGCGACGATTCGCCGGGTCGCCTCGATGCCGTCGATGCCGGGCATCCGGATGTCCATCAGCACCACGTCCGGCCGTTCCCGACGCGCCAGCTCGACCGCCCGCAGCCCGTCGGCCGCCTCGCCGGCCAGCGCCAGGTCGTCCTCGCTCTCCACCAGCGCGCGCAGACCGAGCCGGACCAGGTCCTGGTCGTCGGCGATCAGCACCCGGATCACGTGGTCGACCCCACGGGCAGCCGGGCGTGGACCCGGAACCCGCCACCGGTACGCGGCCCGGTGGTCAACCGCCCGCCCAGCGCCACGACCCGCTCCCGCATCCCGGCCAGACCGTGCCCGCCGACGCCGTCAGCGGCCAGATCGATCCCATCGCTGGCCGCGCCGGTGCCCCGGTCGGTGACCTCGACGGTCAGCTCGTCGGCCCGATAGTCGACGGTCACCTCCGCGTCGGAGACCCCAGCGTGCCGCAGCACGTTCGTCAACGCCTCCTGCACCACCCGGTACGCGGCCAGGTCCACCGCCGCCGGCAGCTCCCGAGGGTCGCCGACCACGCGCAGCTCGACGGCGAGACCGGCCCCGGCGAGCCGCTCCCGCAACGCCGCGAGCCGGGCCAGGCCGGGCACCGGCCCACGCTCCGCGCCCTGCCGTACCGCCCCCAGGGTGACCCGGAGTTCGTCCAGCGCCTCCCGGCTGGTCCGGCTGATCGCGGTGAGCGCGGTCTCCGCCTGCTCCGGCCGCTTCGGCAGCAGGTGCAGGGCGATCTCCGCCTGCATGCTGATCGCGGCAAGCCCGTGCCCCACCACGTCGTGCACCTCCTGCGCGATGCGCAACCGCTCCTCGTCGGCCTGCCGTCGCGCCTCCTCGGCGCGGCTGCGGGCCTGGTCGGCACGCTCACGCGCGGCAGCCTCGCGGTTGACCCGCACCACCACCCCCACCGCGAACGGTACGACCACCCAGGCCGAAGCGGGCAGCACTCCCGTCCATCCGGGGGCCGGGCCACGGGAGAAGAAGACGTGCGCCAACAACAGCACGAACGCCCCGGCGGCGGCGCGGGCCGCCGGGGCCACCGGCAGCCGCACGGCGACGGTGTACACCGCGATCAGGAACGCGAGCAGGATCGGCCCGTACGGGTACCCGAGCACCAGGTACGCCGACGTGGCCACGGTGACCACGGCGAGGGTGACGACCGGAGCACGCCGCCGGACCAGCAGAGCGAGCGCGGCGACGGCGATCAGCACCCGGCAGGCGGCGTCCACCGGCCGCGACCCCGGCTGGTTGTCCCCGGCCAGACCGGTGGCGAGCAACCCGAACGCGAGCAGCACCAGAGCGAGCGCGGCATCCGCCGCCACCCCCGGCCACCGCCACTGCCCGCCTCGTCGCATGGCCGTCATTCTGCCCGCGCCAACGCCCCGCGACGTGCGCCCACAAGCGACACCGCCCCTACGCCCCCAGACGTACCCGCCCGCCCCGTCCCCGCCGCCCCTCGCCCCCGCGATCTTGCACTTTGTGTCGCCGCTATGCGTTCTTTGCGCAGTTTGCGGGGACACAAAGTGCAAGATCGACGCGGGAGTGCGGGCGGGGTGAGGGGCGTGGGCGCGGGGCGCGGGGGGGGTGGGGGGGGTTAGACGGCGGCGAGGACTGTGGCTTCGAGGCGTGCTCGGGCTTCGTCGTCCGGCCAGCCGCCGACGAGGTAGAAGGCGTCCACCACGTCCGCGCCGAGAGTGGAGATGCGGGCCGCCCGGACCAGGGCGCCCGCGTCGTCGAGCGCGCAGGTGACGCGGTAGAGCAACCCGGCGGCGTCGGCCGCGCGCAACTCCAGCAGCACCGCGTCGGTGGCCGCCTCGCGGTGCCAGACGACCCGGGGAGCAGCGCCGCCGCCGCGAGCGGCGAGCGCACGGCCGCGCAGCCGCTGGGTCACCGACACGTCACCGCCGACCGCCCGGCGCAGGTCGGCGCGGAGCGACACCGGATCCGGCGGCAGGCCGTAGCGGGGTTGCACCCGGCACTCGACCAGGGCACGGCCGTCGACCACGGACGCGTCCGCGGAGATCACTTCCAGCCGGTGCAGGGCGAGGCAGCCGGCAACCGTGGCGAGCAGGCCCCGCCGGTCGGCCGCGGCGACCGACACCCGGTCCCCGGTCAGGTGGACGACTGGCAGTGGCCCGGCCAGCAGAGCCGGGTCCGGAGCCGGGGGCTCGGGCAGCACGCCGGTGTCCAGGGCGGTGCGGACCCGGGCGACCAGCTCGGCGACGAGCCGGCCCTTCCAGTCCGACCAGGCCGCCGGACCGGTCGCCGCCGCGTCGGCACGGACCAGCGCGTGCAGCAGGTCGAGGGTGCCGGTGTCGCCGACCGCCTCGGCCACCGAGGCGATGGTGACCGGGTCGGCCAGGTCCCGGCGGGTGGCCACGTCGGGCAGCAGCAGGTGCAACCGGACCAGCGCGCCGATCAGCGCGACTTCACCGGGTGGCAGACCGATCCGGGTCGCCACCGCCTGGGCCAGTGGCACACCGACGGTGCTGTGATCACCGGCGAGGCCCTTGCCGATGTCGTGCAGGAGCGCACCGAGGAGCAGCAGGTCGGGGCGTTCCACTTCGCGGGCGTGCCGGCTGGCCTCGTGAGCTGCCTGCACGAGGTGCCGGTCGAGGGTGTAGCGGTGCACCGGGTTGTGCTGGGGCAGGCTGCGCAGCCGGGTCCACTCGGGCAGCCAGCCGTCGACCAGCCCGTACCGATCGCAGGTCTCCCAGGCCGGCACCAGGCCGGGCCCGGCGCCGAGCAGGGTGGTCAGCGCGGCCCGGGCCTCAGCCGGCCAGGGCGCGGGCAGCGGCGGGCAGTAGGCCGCCAGCCACTCACAGGTGGCCCGGGCGATCGGGAGTCGGGTCGTGGCCGCCGCGGCGGCCACCCGCAGCGAGAGGCTCGGGTCGGGACGTGCCCCGATCGCCGTCCGGGCCAGCACCAGCTCGCCGTCGTGCTCGACCACGTCGCGGGCCACCGGGCGGCGCGCCGGGCGACCGTTGCCGCCTCGGGACCGGCCGGAGCGCAGCCGCTCGGCGGCACGGAAGGCGTCGTCCAGAGCGTGGCTGACCGTGCGGGCATCACCGGCGACCCGGCGCAGGAGGGCGTCGCCGTCGTCCAGGTCGAGGAGCCGAGCCACTCCGTCGCGTTCCTGGGCGACCAGCCGGTCGACCCGTCGGCCGACCTGCTGGTGCAGGGCGTCCCGGGTGTCCAGCAGGCGCAGGTGGGCGGCGCGCACGGCCGGGCGCAGCGCGTCGGTGATGCCGGCGGTGGCGATCGCCCGCAGCAGACCCACGTCGCGCAGGCCACCGGCGGCCTCCTTCAGGTCGCCCTCCAGCAGGAACGCCAGCTCACCGTGGGCCTGCCAGCGGGCGGCCGTGACCTCCCGCAGGCCGGGGAGGTGACGTACGGCGGTGCGCCGCCAATGGTCGGAAGCGGTGCGGATCAACGCGTCGGCCAGCGCCTGGTCGCCCACGATCAGCCGGGCGTCGAGCAGCCCGAGGGCGACCTTGACGTCGTCCTGGGCGACCGAGAGGGCCTCGGCGACGGTACGTACCGAATGGTCGAGCCGCAGGCCCGCGTCCCAGATCGGATACCAGATCGAGGCGGCCAACTCGTCCGTGCCGGGCACCCCGGCGTGCAGCAACACCAGGTCGAGGTCGCTGTACGGGGAGCATTGCCGCCGGCCCAACCCCCCTACGGCGATCAGTGCCACCCCGTCCTGAGCGGGTAGCAACCCCCGCAGGAAGTCGTCGTACGCCGCCGCCCGTGCCAGCCGAGCCGCCTCGCCGATCCCCCCGGGAACGCCGACGACCTCGTTGATCAAGAAGTTCGCGTCGCCGTCGCCGGCGTGCCCTGACGCGTTCTTCTTGATCAACGAGGTCATGTCGGTCGTGGTCCAGGTCAGAGTGCGTCGAGGCCGCGTTCGCCGGTACGAACCCGGACGACCTCTTCGACACCGGTGACCCAGACCTTGCCGTCGCCGATCTTGCCCGTCCGTGCTGCCCCGACGATGGCGTCCACGACCTTGTCGACGTCGATCTCGTCGGTGAGCACCTCGACCCGGATCTTGGGCAGGAACTCGACCGTGTACTCGGCACCCCGGTAGACCTCGGTGTGCCCCTTCTGCCGCCCGTACCCCTGAACCTCGCTGACGGTCAGCCCGGCCACCCCGAGGGCGTGCAGGGCCTCCTTCACCGCGTCCAGTTGGTACGGCTTGATGACCGCGGTCACCAGCTTCATGTCCAACCCCTCCATCCCAGGAACGTTAACCGGCGACCTTTTCGCTGACCGGCTCGGCGGGCTCCGCTTCCGGCTTCGCGGCGTTCGTCGTGCCGCCACCGGGGGTGCCGATGCCGGCCATCGCGAACGCGCTGCCCGTGCCGCCACCGGCCGGGGACAGGTCGTAGCTGCTCTCGGCGTGCTCGCCGATGTCGATGCCCTCGACCTCGGCCTCGGCCTTCACGCGGAAGCCGATCGTCTTCTCGATGACGAAGGCGAGCACCCAGGCGATGCCGAACGACCAGACGGAGACGATCAGACCGGCGAGGGCCTGCCGCCCGAGCTGGGTGACGCCGCCCCCGTAGAAGAGACCGTCGGAGGCACCCACCACGTCGGTGATCGCGGCGTTGACCGAGTTGGTGGCGAAGAGACCGAGCCAGAGCGAGCCGATCCAGCCACCGACGAAGTGCACACCGACCACGTCGAGCGAGTCGTCGTAGCCGAGCTTGTACTTGAGGCTGACGGCGAGCGCACACACGACCCCGGCGACGATGCCGAGCAGGACGGACGCCCAGGGGGCGATGAAGCCACAGGCCGGGGTGATCGCGACCAGGCCGGCGACCGCGCCGGACGAGGCACCGACCATGGTCGGCTTACGCGACTTGACCCACTCGACCGCGATCCAGCCGAGCACCGCCGCCGCCGTGGCGAGCTGGGTGTTGATGAAGGCGAGGCCGGCGACCGAGTCGACGGTCAGCTCCGAACCGGCGTTGAACCCGAACCAGCCGAACCACAGCAGACCCGCACCGAGCGCGACCAGCGGGATGTTGTGCGGCTTCATGCCCTCGCGCGGCCAACCGAGCCGCTTGCCGAGCACCAGGGCCACGGCCAGGGCCGCCGCACCGGCGTTGATGTGCACCGCGGTGCCACCGGCGAAGTCCAGCGCGTGGATGTCGGCGCCGATGATGCCGCCGCCCCACACCCAGTGGGCGACCGGGAAGTAGACCAGGGTGGCCCAGCCGAAGGCGAACAGCAGCCAGCCGGCGAACTTGGCCCGGTCGGCGATGGCACCGCTGATCAGAGCGACGGTGATGACCGCGAAGACCATCTGGAAGGCCATGAACACGTAGAGCGGGACCCCGATGCCGCTGGGGTTCTCCGCCGTGGCCCCCCACAGGTCGGTCTCGGCGAGGAAGGTCTTGGTGCCGAGGTACGCGCCCGGGTCGCCCCAGAAGCCGTTCACGTCGGTCCCGAAGGCGACGCTGAATCCGTAGAACCACCACAGAATAGAGATGAGCCCGATAGCGGAGAAGCTCATCATCATCATGTTGAGTACGCCCTTGGCCCGGTTGAGGCCGCCGTAGAACAGCGCCAGTCCGGGGGTCATGAGCAGCACGAGCGCGGTCGAAACCAGCAGCCAAGTGGTATTGGCGCCGTCGATCGTCGGTGCTTCAGGCACGCTGGCCTCCTAAAGGTGAAGTCCTCCTTCGCGGCTTTCCGGGGCAGCGTCGCCCGTTGGCCGGTTGCGCGGAAGCTTCGCGGCCGGCTGTTTCACCCGAGGTCCCGTGCGGGTTTCCGTTTCGTGACGGGTTGTTTCGTACGTGTCACGAAGTCCGCACAGTCAGCGGCATGGACGGTGGTGGATCACCCGGACGGCGGACGTCGATGACTGACCGGCCGCACCCATTGACCGGTCCGCTTGACCGGACCGGCCGAGCATCGACCGGGTCGACGCTCAGCGGAGGGCGTTCTCCAGGGCGTGCCGCTCGTAGTCGAGCAGCCGCAGATCGCGCATCGGCCGGCGCAGGTGGCCCTTGTGCACGATCCGGACGAACGCCGGCTCACCGGCGGCGGCCATGCGGCGGATCCCCTCGACGTGGTCCACGATCCGCTTGCGGATGGTCCGGATCAGCCGGTGCCGGTCCCGGGGGATCAGCCCGTACGCGTCGGCGAAGAGCCGTAGCCGGCGCGGCCGGTCCGGGTGCTTCCAGCCCAGCGTGATCGAGTCCCGGTCCGCGAAGATCGGCACCCAGGTCCAGGCCGCGTACGCCACGTCGTAGATCCGTGCTCCGGGCGAGGCGAGGTCGAAGTCGATCAGCCCGAGGGTGCCGTCCGGTCGCCAGATCACGTTGTGCGGAGCCGCGTCGTGGTGGCAGATCACCTCGGTGTCCGGTGGTGGGGGCCCGAACGAACGCCACACCGCCCCCGGTGGCGGGGTGAAGCCGTACTGCGCGTCGTGGAACATCCGCAGCATGGTGGCGACGGTGACCAGCGCCTCGTCGGTCACCCAGTGCGGGGCGAGCGGATATTCTCCGCACTCCCCCTCCAGGTACGACAGGACCTCACGGTTGCGCTCGTCCATGCCGAGCGCTCGTGGGGCGCCGGTGAAACCCACGTACTCCAGGTGCCGCAGCAGGGCGTGCACCGACGGTGTCCACGGCCCGGCGTTGCGGCGCACGGTGTCGCCCACGCGGACGACGGTGCTCACGTTGCCGCCGTGCAGCGGGATCTCCTGCGAAGTCACGTACGGTCTCCCGAGGCGCTGCGAAGGGTGGCCGGGCTCGCGCCAGCCCGCGTAGGCGCGGTTGTCACTGGTCACCCGAGACTACGCGTCCCGTCCGGTGGCCTCGGTCCCCAGCAACGCGTCCACGAACTGCGCGGGGTCGAACGGGGCCAGGTCGTCCTTGCCTTCACCGAGGCCGACCAGCTTCACGGGGATGCCGAGCTTGCGCTGGACGGCGATCACGATGCCGCCCTTGGCGGTGCCGTCGAGCTTGGTCAGCACCACACCTGTCACGTTGACCACGTCGGTGAAGACCCGGGCCTGCTCCAGGCCGTTCTGCCCGGTCGTGGCGTCCAGGATGAGCAGTGTCTCGTCGATCGGGCCCTGCTTCTCCACCACGCGCTTGACCTTGCCCAGCTCGTCCATCAGGCCGACCTTGTTCTGCAGGCGGCCGGCGGTGTCGATGAGCACGGTGTCCACGCCGGTGTCGATGCCGCGCTTGACCGCGTCGAAGGCGACGCTGGCGGGGTCGGCGGCCTCGGGGCCACGGACGGTCTCCGCGCCGACGCGCGAGCCCCAGGTCTCCAGTTGGTCGGCGGCGGCGGCCCGGAAGGTGTCCGCGGCGCCGAGCAGCACGCTGCGGCCGTCGGCCACCAGCACCCGGGCGATCTTGCCGCAGGTGGTGGTCTTGCCGGCGCCGTTGACGCCGACGACCAGGACCACTGCCGGCACGCCGTCCTTCGGGGCGGTCCGCAGCGACCGGTCCAGGCTCGGGTCGAGCGCGTTGACCAATTCGGCGGCGAGCAGTGCCCGCAGCTCGGCGGCCGAGCGGGTGCCGAGCACCTTGGTGCGCTCGCGGAGCCGGTCGACGATGTCGCGGGTGGCGTCGACGCCGACGTCGGCGGTGATCAGGCTGTCCTCGATCTCCTCCCAGACGTCCTCGTCGAGGTGGTCGCGGGCGAGCAGGCCGAGCAGGCCCTTGCCGAAGACGTTCTGCGAGCGGGACAGTCGCGAGCGGAGCCGGACCAGCCGCCCGGCGGTCGGCTCGGGCACCTCCACGGGTGCCTCGAGCACCGGTGGCGGCTCGACCAGGACACCGGTGGACAGATCCGACTCCGGTGCCTCGACCGGCGGGCCGGCGAGATCTTCCTCAGCTCTGGTGTCGACCTCGGTGCGCGGCAGCGGAGGCTCGGGCCGCCGCCGCAAACGCGGCACGACCAGCCCGACTGTGCCGGCGATCAGCACACCGAGCAGGACCAGAGCGAGGACGAGATATTCGGCCATGCCGGAATCCTGTCAGATGCGGGCGGCGGCGTCCCAGCCACCGCACCCCGGGCGGTGCCCGGAGTCTCAGCTACCGCACCCGGTCGGTGCCAGGAACCGGCGGTAGGCTCGGCCGCATGTCCGCCGCACACCTCCTCATCGGTCCACTTCTGCGGCGAGTGGTGGACACCCGGGCCACCGTCTGGGTGGAGACGGCCGCGCCCGCCGTGGTCACCGTCCGCACCGCAGGCGGCGCCACCGGCACCGCGCCCACCTTCTCGGCGTACGACCACCACTACGCCCTCGTGGTGGTGGAGGGGCTCACTCCGGACAGCGAGACCACCTACGAGGTGCTGGTCGACGACGAGTTGGTCTGGCCGGTGCCGAGCACCGGTTTCCCGCCGAGCGTGATCCGCACCCGGGCCGCCGACGACCGGGACCAGCCGGTCAGCCTGATCTTCGGCTCGTGTCGGGAGACCACCCAGCACGCGACCACGCGGAAGCTGCCGCCGGACGCCCTGGACGCGTACGCCCGGCGGTTGATGGCCGACCCGGAATCGAACCCGCTTCCCGACCTGCTGGTGCTGCTCGGTGACCAGGTCTACGCCGACGTCACCTCGCCGACGGTGCGCCGGTTGCTGCGTCGCCGGCGGCGGCGTCCGAAGGGCGCCCCGTCCGACCAGGTGGTGAGCTTCGACGAGTACACCAAGCTCTACCTGGAGTCCTGGCGTGATCCGGAGATCCGCTGGCTGCTCTCCACCGTTCCGAGCGTGATGATCTTCGACGACCACGAGATCATCGACGACTGGAACACCTCGGCCGCGTGGCGTGCGGAGGTGCGTGAACAGCCGTGGTGGCAGGAGCGGATCGGCAGTGGGCTCGCCTCGTACTGGGTCTACCAGCACCTGGGCAACCTCTCCCCCGACGAGATCGCCGCCGATCCGGTCTTCGCCAAGGTCGCCGCCGCCGAGGACGCCACCGGCTTGCTGCGCGAGTTCGGGCACCGGGTCGATCAGGAGTCGGACCTGGCACACGACACCGATCGCTGGCGCGCGGTGCAGTACCAGTGGAGCTACGCACTGGACCTGGGCCGGACCCGGTTGGTCATGCTGGACAACCGGTGCAGCCGGGTGCTCGATGGGGGCAGTCGGGCCATGCTGCCGCCCGGCGAGTGGTCCTGGTTCCTCGACCAGGCGCACGGCGTCTACGACCACCTGGTGGTCGGTGCTTCGCTGCCCTGGCTGCTCCCGCAGGGCATCCATCACATCGAGGCGTGGAACGAGAAGCTGGCCGAATCGCGTCGCCCCTGGGTGGCACAGGGGGCGGAGAAGCTGCGCCGCGCACTGGACCTGGAGCACTGGGCGGCGTTCCGACGCTCCTTCGAGGCGCTCGCGGAGACTTTCGCCCGCATCGGCACCGGCACCCCGAGTCCGTCCGGGGCACGGGTCGGTGCCGGTCCGGCGTACGCCCCGCCGGCGTCGATCAGTGTGCTCTCCGGGGATGTGCACCACTCGTACGTGGCTCGGGCCCGGTTCCTCGACCCGGCGGTGGTCACTCCCGTGCATCAGCTCACCTGTTCGCCGATCCACAACCAGGTGCCGGCCGGCATCCGTCCGCTGATGCGGTTGGGCTGGTCGTCCGGCCCGGCGGGGGCCACCCGGGCGCTGGCCCGCTCGGCGGGTGTCCGCCGCCCCAGGGTGCGCTGGCACAAGCTGGCCGGCCCCTACTTCGGCAATGCGGTCGCCACGCTGACCCATCAGGGTCGGGGGGCCGAGGTGACCATCGAGGGCACGACGAGTGACGGTCACCTACGGCCGGTGATGCACCGCCGGCTCTCCGGTGCCGATCGAGCAACATCGCCGTAGTCTCTACGCCGTGGACGAGCACCTCCCGGAACCGATCCGGGCAGTCGAGCACGAGTTGACCGCTCTGCTGCGTCGTGGGCGGGCGGTTTCGTGGGAAATCGCCCGAGAGGTGCACCCGACTCTCGAGCCGAACACCTACGGGCTGCTGCTCTGGTTGCGCCGCAGTGGGTCGATCCGGTTGACCGAGTTGGCGTCGCGGCTCGGTGTGGGCAAGGGGACGCTGAGCCGGCAGATCAACGCACTGGAGGTGCTCGGCCTGGTCCACCGCGACCCGGATCCGAGCGACCGGCGGGCCGCCCAGATCAGCCTCACCGACGAGGGCCAGCGCCGGTTCGATGTGGCCAGGTATGCCCGGTTGGGCGAATTCGTACGCGCTCTGGACGGCTGGCCGGACCGGGACGTGGAGGAGTTCGCGCGGTTGCTCGGCCGCTTCAACGACTCCTGGCAGTAACGCCCCATGAGCAGGGAATAGGGCGCCGCCCACACAAGTTGTTGCTCTAGGCAACCAAGGCATACGGTTGCTTCAGGCAACTCTCAGGCGAGCCGCGCAAGCCGCCCGCCGCCGCTCCCCTCTACCCCGCTCGGAGGCAACAACGATGAGCCAGGCGACAGCGCCCACCCAGGCGACCGCCGTCAACATGACCCACCGGCAGATCCTGGAGGCGCTCTCCGGCCTGCTGCTGGGCCTGTTCGTTGCGATCCTTTCCTCGACGGTCATCTCGAACGCGCTGCCGCGGATCATCACCGAACTGCACGGCGGCCAGTCCGCGTACACCTGGGTGGTGACCTCGGCCCTGCTCGCGACCACCGCGACCACCCCCATCTGGGGCAAGATGGCCGACCTCACCAGCAAGAAGACGCTCGTTCAACTCGCCCTGGGGATCTACGTGCTGGGCTCGGTGCTAGCCGGCCTCGCGCAGGGCACCGGCGAGCTGATCGCCTGCCGCGTGCTGCAGGGCGTCGGCGCCGGTGGCCTCACCGCGCTCGCCCAGGTGATCATGGCGACGATGATCGCGCCGCGCGAGCGGGGCCGCTACAGCGGCTACCTCGGCGCCGTGATGGCCGTCGGCACCATCGGCGGCCCGCTGATCGGCGGCGTGATCGTCGACACCTCCTGGCTCGGCTGGCGCTGGTGCTTCTACGTCGGCGTGCCGTTCGCCATCCTCGCGCTGATCGTGCTGCAGAAGACCCTGAACCTGCCGGTGGTCAAGCGGAAGGCGCAGATCGACTGGTGGGGCGCCACCCTGATCACCGCGGCCGTCTCGGTGCTGCTGATCTGGGTCTCGCTCGCTGGCGACCAGTTCGCCTGGGCCTCCTGGCAGACCGCCGTCATGGTGGTCGGCGCCCTGCTCCTCGGCGCGCTGGCGATCCGGGTCGAGACCCGGGCGGCCGAGCCGATGATCCCGCCGCGGCTGTTCCGCAACCGCACCATCACCCTCGCCGTCATCGCGAGCATCGCGGTCGGCGTGGGCATGTTCGGTGCGTCGATCTTCCTCGGCCAGTACTTCCAGATCAGCCGTGGCGAGACCCCGACCATGTCCGGCCTGATGACCCTGCCGATGATCCTCGGCCTGCTGGTCGCCTCCACGGTGGGCGGGCGGATCATCACCAAGACCGGCCGGTGGAAGCGGTTCCTGGTGATCGGCTCGGCGCTGCTCACCATCGGCTTCGCGCTGATGGGCACACTGCGCGCGGACACCAGCTTCACCGTGCTCAGCGTCTACATGGTGCTGATCGGCGTCGGCCTGGGTCTGACCATGCAGAACCTGGTCCTCGCCGTGCAGAACACCGTCGGCCCGCACGAGCTCGGCGCGGCCAGTTCGGTGGTGGCATTCTTCCGCAGCCTGGGCGGCGCGATCGGCGTCTCGGCACTCGGAGCGGTGCTCGCCCACAAGGTCAAGGACTACACCGCCGAGGGGCTGTCCCAACTCGGCATCCCCGCGTCCAGCTCGGGCAGCGGCGGCACCCTGCCCGACGTGCACACCCTGCCCGGCCCGCTGCGGGCGGTGGTGGAGAGCGCGTACGGCCATGGCGCCGGTGACATCTTCCTGGTCGCCGCCCCCTTCGCGCTGATCGCGCTGATCGCGGTGATCTTCATCAAGGAGGTTCCCCTGCGGCAGCACAACGGCGATCCGGTTTCCGACGAGGTCGAGCGGGAATCGACAGTCGCCGCCGGCGCTGGCGCCGCAGTGGTCCGTACCGGCGAGCAGAGGTGAGGTAGAGCCATGGGCGTGGGAGCACCGGACCGCGAGGAGTACGGCCCCAGGACCCGCCCGCTGCCCTTCGAACGGGGCACGGACGGTCCTCGGGTGATCATGGTGGGTGTCGACGGCACCCGCACCTCCGAGCGGGCCGGCTTCTACGCCGTAGGCCTGGCCCGCCGCCAGGGCGCCGCCCTGGTGGTGGTCTTCGTCAGCTCGGCGAGCGGGCTGACCGCCCTGGTTCCCGGCATGGACGCCGGCGCGGTGCAGCGCACCCACGACGAGTTGGCCGACGAGCTACGCCAGGCGTGCCGGCGTGGGGCCGAGCAGTGGGGCATTCCGGTGACCCTGGTGGTCCGGCGCGGCGACGCGTACGGCGAGCTGTGCACGGCGGCGGACGAGTTCCAAGCCGACATGGTGGTGGTGGGCGCCTCCGAGCAGGCCGGCCACCGGCTGGTCGGCTCGGTCGCCACCCGCCTGGTCCGCACCGGCCGCTGGCCCGTCGTCGTGGTGCCCTGATAACCCGTCGCGGCATGTCGGGGTCGCCGGGCAGGATGCGCGGCATGACCTGGATCGCACCGGAGATCACCCGGACCCCCGAACCGTACGTCGGCGACGAGCGCACCATGCTCGACGGCTGGCTCGACTACCACCGTCAGACACTCCTGCTCAAGTGCGCCGGTTTGACCGAGGAGCAGTTGCGGACGCCGAGCGTGGAGCCATCCGGCCTGACGCTGCTCGGTCTGGTCCGGCACCTTGCCGAGGTAGAGATCTGGTGGTTCCGGGAGAACTTCGCCGGCGAGCAGGTCGACTACCCGTACTTCACCCCGGAGACGCCGGACGCCGACCACGACGTCAGCGACGCTGACGCCGAGGCCGACTTCGCCATCTTCCACCGCGAGGTGGCACTGGCCCGCGAGGCCGCTGCGGGTCACTCACTCGACGAGACGTTCACCGAGGTCAGCGCCAAGAAGCGCACCTTCAACCTGCGCTGGGTGTACGTGCACATGATCGAGGAGTACGCCCGGCACAACGGCCACGCCGACCTGATCCGGGAACGCATCGACGGCGTCACCGGCGAGTGACCGGAGCTCAGTAGTTCAGCGCCGCCCGCAGGTAACGCAGGTCGGCGTGGCCGCCCCAGCGGTGCGCCGACAGCCCTGCCGACCGGGCGCCCCGCACGGCCCAGTCCTCGTCGTCGACGAAAAGGACCCGGGCCGGTGGGGTGGCCAGGGCCGCGCAGGCGGCCTGGAAGTACTCCGGGGCGGGCTTGTGCACCCCGAGCGTCGACGAGTTGACCACCACGTCCAACTCGCCGACCAGGCCGAGGGCGGCCAGGTCGGCGTCGAGCAGGTCGGTGGCGTTGGTGCCCAGGCCGACCTTGATCCCGGCGGCGCGCACCTCCCGGACCAGGTCGAGCACCTCGGTGTCCACCTCGCCCCGGTACCGCTGCCACTGCTCCACCGCCGCCCGGGCCCGGTCCGCACCGCCGGCCGGCTCGGCGAGCGCGTCGGCCACGCTGCTCACCCACTCGTCGTGGCTGACCTGGCCGGTGAGCACCGGCTGGAGCCGGCCCCACTGCATGGCGATCTCGGTGAGAACACCGTCGGCGAGGCCGTAATCCCGCTCCACCCCGGCGGCGACCGCCGGGTCGAACCGGCGCAGCACGCCGTCCAGATCCAGCAGGAGCGCCGTCGCGCGTTCCCGAGCCACTACCCGTTCTCCTCGCCGCGGCTGTGCCGCTGGTCGTCCTCGTCGGCCCGGTTGAGCCGTTGACTGATCACCTGCGTGACCCCGCTGCGCATGGTCACGCCGTAGAGCGCGTCGGCGATCTCCATCGTCCGCTTCTGGTGCGTGATGACGATCAGCTGGCTCTTCTCCCGCAACTGTGCCAGCAGCGTGATCAACCGGCCCAGGTTCACGTCGTCCAGGGCCGCTTCCACCTCGTCCATGATGTAGAACGGGCTGGGCCGGGCGCGGAAGATCGCCACCAGCATGGCCACCGCGGTCAGCGACCGCTCGCCACCGGAGAGCAGCGACAGTCGCTTGATCTTCTTCCCCGGCGGGCGGGCCTCCACCTCGACACCGGTGGTGAGCAGGTCGTCGGGGTCGGTGAGGATCAGCCGGCCCTCGCCACCGGGGAAGAGCACGGTGAACACCTGCTCGAACTCCCGCGCAGTGTCCTCGAACGCGTTGGCGAAGACCTCCAGGATCCGCTCGTCCACGTCCTTGACCACGGTGAGCAGGTCCCGACGGGTGGCCTTGAGATCCTCCAACTGCTCGGAAAGGAACTTGTAGCGCTCCTCCAGCGCGGCGAACTCCTCCAGCGCGAGCGGGTTGACCTTACCGAGCAGGGTCAGCTCCCGTTCCGCCTTGGCGGCCCGCTTCTCCTGCACCGGCCGCTCGTAGCGCACCGGCTCCGGCACCGGCAGGCCGTCGCGTTCGGCCGCCGCGACATCGACCTGGGTCGGCGGGACTGGCTGCGCGGGGCCGTACTCGGCGACAAGCGTCTCCACGTCCAACCCGAAGTCCTCGGCAGCCTTCGCCTCCAACTGCTCGATGCGCAGCCGTTGCTCGGCACGGGCGACCTCGTCGCGGTGCACCTGGCTGGTCAGCCGCTCCAACTCCGCGCCGAGCCGCTTGGCCGCCCCGCGTACCTCCTGCAGCTCCGCCTCGCGTGCGGCGCGTTCCAGGGCGACCGCGTCGCGGTGCTCCTCGGCCGTCGCGATCGAGGTGGTGAGCCGGGTGAGCGCCTCCCGGGCGCCGCCGGCGACGGCCCGGGCGATGCCCGCGCCCCGCGTCCGCGCTGCCCGCCGGGCCGCGGCGCGTTCCCGGGCGGCCCGCTCCGCGGTGGCCTGCCGGGCCAGCGAGTCGGCCCGGCCAGCGATCGAGGAGACACGCTCCTCGGCGGTACGCACCGCGAGCCGGACCTCCATCTCGTTCTGCCGCGCCTGCGGCACCATGGCGGCGAGCTGGTCCCGCTCCTCGGCGGAGGGCTCGGCGTCGACCGGGGTCTCCTCGGCCAGCCGCAGCCGCTCCTCCAACTCGTCGAGCGCGGTGAGATCCCGCTGCCGGGCCGCCTCTGCGCGGGCTCGGGACTCGCCGAGGCGGTCGGTCTCCGCCTTCGCGGAACGTGCTGCCGCGCCCAGCTCGGCCAGCCGACGGGCGGCGGCGTTGCGGTGGCTCTCCGCCTCGCGCTTCTCGGCAGCGGCGTGCTGCACGGCCTCCTTGGCGGCGGCCACCTCGGCGCGCGCCTCGACGAGCTGGTCACGCAGCTCCGCTCCACCGCGCTCGGCGGTGGACCGGTTGGCGCGGGCCTCCTCGACGGCCGCCTGCACCTCGATGTAACTGGGGGCCTTGGCCGACCCGCCAGCCGCCGCGTACGCCCCGACCACGTCACCGTCCGGGGTGACCGCCCGCAGCTCGGGGTTGCTGGCGACCAACTCGGCCGCGGCGGCGAGATCGTCGACGAGGGCCACGTCCCGCAGCGCACGGTGCACCGCCGGACGAAGCTCGGCGCTGCACTCCACCAGGTCGGGTGCCCACCGGGCCTCGTCGGGCAGCTTTGGGCGCAGGGCGTCCGCGGAGCCGGTCATGCCGGGCCCCGCCGGGCTGCCGACGAGCAGGCCGGCCCGGCCAGCGTCGGAGATCTTCAACAGCCGCATAGCCTCGACGGCCTCGTCCACCCCACTGATGGCGACCGCGTCGGCGAGGCCGCCGAGCGCGGCGGCCAGCGCGGCCTCGTGGCCCGGCGCGACGGTGAGCAGCCCGGCGAGGCTGCCGAGTAGGCCGGGCACGTCGCCGGCGCGGGAGAGCAGCGCCCCCGCGCCATCCTTGCGCCGCAGACCGAGTGCGAGCGCCTCCTCCCGGGCCTTCCAGGTGGCGGCGTCCTTCTCCGCCGTCCGCTCGGCGTCGGCCAGCGATCGCACGGTGGCCTGCGCCCGCTCCTGCACGGCGACCGCCTCGGCGTGCCGGGCGTCCAGGTCCGCGTTGTCCCGGTCGGCTTCGGTGGACTGGGCGGCTACCGCGTCCAGGTCGGCCTGCGCCTGCTCGGCGCGGCCCAACGCGTCGGCGTGCGCGACGGCGAGCCGTTCGATCTCCTCACCGGCGCTGGTGGTCCGGGCTCGGGCCGAGTTGACCTGGCCGGTGAGCCGGGCCATCCCCTCCCGCCGGTCGGCGATGGCCTTGGCCGCGGCGACCAGCTCCCGCTCGGCGGCGGCGAGCTGCCGTTCCAGCTCCTGGCGGTGCTCGACCGCCTCGGCCAGCCGGATCTGGTCGTCGGTGAGCGCCGCGCGCAGCTCCTCCTCCTGCTCGCGGACACGTTCCGCCTCGGCCTCCAGCTGGTCCGGGTCGCGGCCGGGCCGCTCGTCGTCACCGCTGGCGCTGAGGTGCCGCAGTCGTTCCCGGGCCAACTGCTCGATCGAGCGGAAGCGTTCCTGCAGGGCCGACAGCTTGTACCAGGTGTCCTGGGCAGCGGCGAGCAGCGGCGCGTCCTCGGCCAGCGCGGCCTCCAGCTCGCCGAGCCGGCCCTGCACCTCGGCGTGCTCGCCCTCGATCTGCTCGCGCCGCTCCCGTAGCGCCGTCTCGTCGGCGATCTCCCGGTCGAGGGTGGTGCGCAGGGTGGCCAGGTCGTCGGCGAGCAGGCGCAGCCGGGCGTCGCGCAGGTTGGCCTGGATGGCGGCGGCGCGCCGGGCCACCTCCGCCTGCCGGCCCAGCGGCTTGAGCTGGCGGCGCAGCTCGGCGGTGAGGTCGGTGAGGCGGTTGAGGTTGGTCTGCATCGCGTCGAGCTTGCGCAGGGCCTTTTCCTTGCGCTTGCGGTGCTTGAGGACGCCGGCCGCCTCCTCGATGAACGCCCGGCGGTCCTCCGGCTTGGCGTGCAGCATGCCGTCGAGTCGGCCCTGCCCGACGATGATGTGCATCTCCCGGCCGATGCCGGAGTCGGAGAGCAGCTCCTGGATGTCGAGCAACCGGCACGTGTTGCCGTTGATCTCGTACTCGCTCTCGCCGGAGCGGAACATCCGGCGGGTGATGGAGACCTCGGTGTACTCGATCGGCAGCGCGCCGTCGGTGTTGTCGATGGTGAGGGTGACCTCGGCGCGACCCAGCGGTGCCCGGCCGGCGGTGCCGGCGAAGATGACGTCCTCCATCTTGCCGCCGCGAAGGGCCTTGGCGCCCTGCTCGCCGAGGACCCAGGCGATGGCGTCGACGACGTTGGACTTGCCCGAGCCGTTCGGGCCCACCACGCAGGTGATCCCGGGCTCCAGCTTCAACGTCGTGGCGGAGGCGAAGGATTTGAACCCCTTCACCGTCAGGCTCTTGAGATACACCTTCTCGATCCTCGTCCGGTGGCCGCCGTACCGTCGCCGGCTGTGGGGACCTGGGTGAACTCGCAGACTAACCCGGAGGTGGAAGCGGGCCGGCACGCGACCCGCCCCGGGTCGCGTCGGTCGAGGGCGCGCTGTTGTTCCGTCGGCCGCGAAAAAGACAAGGACCGTTCATGATCGGCTTATCCGGCGGCACGCTATTCGGTTACCGTCGGCGCGGGCCGACGACAAGATCATAAATCGTCGACGCCGAAAGGGGCCGGACAGTGTTGCGCGCCGGCACAGACGTGTCGGCGCGCATTTTTGCGATAGTGCGATTCAGTTTTTTCGACGCGAAGATCAGGTCAGCGCCGGCTCGGCCAGACGGAGCAGATCGTCCGCCTCCGCCGCAGCCGCCGCGAGCCGATCGTTGTCGGCACGCAGACGCGTGATCTCGAACTCCAGCGCCTGAACCCTGGCACGCAGTCGGGTGACCTCGTCGAGCAGACGCCGATCGGGCGCTGCACCTACGTGGCCGTAGAGGGCCTTCGCCATGCTGACTCCTTGATATGCGCTGCCGGAAAGGCCGGCCAACGCGCGCCCATTTGTACGCGGCTGTCATTCCAGGCTGTATCTGGGCATGACCGGGCGCGACTGGCGACACCTATATATTGAGCCGCAAACCCCTCCTTCGTCAAGTTCTCGCAGGCCGTAGATCATCTCCACGTCGACCTGTCCACTTGTCGGGGGGCTGCCGCAAAGGCACGGACACTCTCTGTCCGGACACCTTTACTGTACGCCCGGATCCGCGGAAGTCCGCACCCTGGCGTCCGACTTCCCCTTAACTCTTCCTTAGCCACGTTGCCGCAGGTCGCGGGCGCGCCGTAGCGTCAGCCCGGCCCGTAACCGAACCCATGGAGGCATAGGCGTGTACGGCTGGACCGACCCGATGGACCCGAACGGCGCCCCCCGGCGCGCCGAGCGGCCGACCGACGAGCCGGCCTGGCTGCACGACCGCCCGGAGCCCCGCTCGGCCTACCTGTTCGGTGACGGCCCCGATCAGCCCGGCGAGGAGTGGCACCGGGAGCAGCCCCCGCCGGGCCCGGCGACCCGCGCGGGATCAGCCGACGCCCACACCGCCGCGTGGCCGGCACACCGGCCGGATCACGAGCCGACCGGTGACTGGCACCACAGTGGCCCGGCCGAGGCGACCACCGACGGCTGGCACGGCAGCGGCCCGGCCGAGGCGACCACCGGCACCTGGCACGTCGACCCGGACCCGACCGATGGCTGGCGGAACGACGCCGACACGACCGGTGGTTGGCGGGCCGACACCGATCCGGAGACGACCGATGGCTGGCGCGCCGGTGCGGGCCGGTCCGGCGAGGGGCGGCACCGCTCCCCCCGCCGCTGGCGACGGCCGCTGATGATCGGTGGCGCCGCCGCGGCGGCCACCCTCGTGGTGAGTTTCGGCGTCGGCGCGCTCGCGATGCCCGGCGGTGACGACGGGGCCAGTCAGCCGACGGCGGTGGACGACACCTTCGCCGCGTCGGCGGCACCGAGCGAGACGCCGGCCCTCGACACCCTCGCCGCACCCTCCCCGACCAGCACGCCCAGCTCGACCCCGCCGAGCCCGTCACCGAGCAGGACCGTCAAGCCCACCCCGGAGTCGTCGCGTTCCACCGCCGCGTCGCGCCGCAGCACTCCGCGTACCAGCGCGCCGAGTACCAGCAGCGGCTCCGGCGGTTCCAGCGGCACCGTCAGCGCCCAGGCCCGCGAGGTGGTGGACCTGGTCAACGCCGAGCGGGCCAAGGCCGGCTGCAACGCTCTGAGCATCGACGACAAGCTGATGACCGCCGCCCAGCGGCACAGCCAGGATCAGGCCGACCACCAGAACATGTCCCACACCGGCAGCGACGGCAGCAACTCCGGCGTCCGGCTGGACCGGGTCGGCTACGCCTGGCGCACCTACGGCGAGAACGTGGCCTGGAACCAGAAGACCCCGGCCGCGGTGATGGACGCCTGGATGAACAGCTCCGGCCACCGGGCCAACATCCTGAACTGCGCCTTCACCGAAATCGGCGTCGGCATCGCCAGCAGCAACGGGCCGTACTGGACCCAGGTCTTCGCGGCGCCGCGCTGACCGCGCGTCGTTCGCGCCCCCGCGCTCGTTTGACCCGGTGAGGTACGCCGGGCCGGAGCGTGGGGGCGGCGTACCGGTGCGGGCGGCGACGGGCCGTCCGGGACCCGGGAGCTGCCGATGCGGATCCGGCCGCGGCGACGTACCGCCGCACGCCCACTGCGCCGCGTCCTGTCGGCCGGCGTCGTGCTCGTCCTGGTGGTGCCGGCGTACGGGTGCCGACCCGAGCTGACCCCGCCCGGCGCGCCCACCCCGTGGCCGGCCGCACAGGCGCGGCACTGGCAGTGGCAGTGGCAGCTCAGTGGCCCGCTCGACCCTGCGGTGGACGCGGACGTCTTCCTGCTCGACCCGGTGGACACCACCGCCGCGCAGACCGCCGAGCTGCGTTCCCGGGACCGCCGGTTGATCTGTCAGGTGCACGTCGGCTCGGTTCGCTCCGCCGACCCGGATGCCAGTCGATTCCCGGAGATCGTGCAGGGCTCGGCCGCTCGCCGACCCGACAGCCGGTGGCTGGACGTCCGGAGCTGGGACGCGCTGGAGCCGGTGCTGGCCGACCGGTTCCGGCTGTGCCGGGGCAAGGGCTTCGGTGCGGTGGCGCTCGCCGACGCCGACGGGTACGCGTCTCGGACCGGCTTCCCGCTCGACTTCGACGACCAACTGCTGTTCAACCGCCGGCTCGCCCAGCTGGCCCGCTCACTCAGCCTCTCCCCCGGGCTGGTCAACGACGTGCCGCAGCTCGCGGCGCTGGCCCCGGACTTCGACTTCGCGGTCAACGAGGAGTGCGTCCGGCTGCGCCAGTGCGCCAAACTGCTGCCGTTCGCCGACGCGGGCAAACCGGTCTTCCACGTCGAGTACACCGGCGCGACCGACGACTTCTGCGTCACCACCGTCGGCTACGGCTTCGCCTCGATCCGGAAGGACCGCGACCTGGACGCGTGGCGGGAAGCCTGCCCGCTGCCCTGATGCCACTGGCCGGGCCGCGGTCGCGGCCCGGCCAGAGCGCATGGTCAGGACACCGGCACCAACTCCGGGGCAGGTGCGGGCGGATCGGCGGGGGCGGGTGCCGGGCGCTGGCGCAGGAAACGCGGAGCCCACCAGTTGGCATCGCCGAGCAAGGTCATCAACGCCGGCAGCACCACTCCCCGGATGATCGTGGCGTCCAGCAGGATCGCCGCCGCCAGGCCGATGCCGAGCTGCTTCATGTCGATCGTGCTCAACGTGGCGAAGATCGAGAAGACGCCGACCATCACGATCGCCGCGCTGGTCACCACCCCCGCGGAGGAGGTGATCCCGTACGACACGGCGTCGCGGTTGGGCATGCCGGCCCGGATTCCCTCGCGGATCCGACTGACCACGAACACGTGGTAGTCCATCGAGAGACCGAACAGCACCACGAAGAGGAACAACGGCAGCCAGGACACGATCGCGCCCATCGAGGTGAAGCCGAGCAGCCCTTCGGCCCACTCGCCCTGGAAGACCAGCACCAGCAGCCCGTACGCGGCACCGGCGGAGAGCAGGTTCAACGCGATGGAGCTTGCCGCAACCACCACCGACCGGAAGGTGAGCACCATGACCAGGAAGGTCAGCACCAGTACGAAGCCCATCACCAGCGGCAACTTGTTCCGGACGTGCTTCGCGTAGTCCTCACTGTCGGCCACGCTGCCGCCCACCGCGTACTCGATGCCGGGGATGCCCCGCAGCTCGGCCGGGACCAGGTCCCCGCGCAGCTTCTCCAGCGACCGCACCGACCGGTCGTCCCGACTGGAGTACGGGGTGGCGACGTCCAGCACCGACACCCGCCGGTCGGCCGACACCTCGATCTTCGGGCCGTCCGCCTCGGCCGGCGCGAACAGCGGATCCGCGGTGGCCCGGGTGGAGAGGTCGGTGAGGGCGGCGCGAACCCGGTCGGCCTGCTCGGCCGGCGCCCGGACGGCAACCACGTGGTTGGTGCCGGTGCTCGGGAAGGCGGCGGTGAGCCGGTCGTACGCCTGCATCGCCGGCGTGGTGCGCGGCAGGTCCTCCATGCCGGGAAACTTCAGCTTCATGCCGAGCGCCGGCGCGGCCAGCGCGAGCAGCAGGCCGACCGAGATGACCAGCGTCAGGACCGGGGCGCGCAGCGCCGGCCGGAGCACCGCGGGCCAGAGCCGGGGCGCGCGCGGCTCGCCGTGCCGGGCCGTGCGCGGCGCGGTCAACCGCCAGAGCAGCGGCACCCGGGGCCGGTCGACCCAACGGCCGAGCCTCGCCAGCAGGGCGGGCAGCACGGTCAGTGAGCCGGTCACCGCGACGGCGACCACCAGGATCGAGCCGATCGCCAGGGACGAGAAGACCACGTCACCGGCGAGCAGCAGCCCGGCCATCGCGATGATCACCGCGAAACCGGAGACCACCACGGCGTGCCCGGAGGTTTCGGCGGCGATCTCCACCGCGTCCAGGCCGGAGCGACCCTTGGCCCGTTCCTCCCGCTCCCGGCGGATGTAGAACAGCGAGTAGTCGACCCCGACCGCCATGCCGATCAGCAGGATCACGGGTGCCGTCGTGTCGGTGGCCGGCACCAGGTGCGAGGCGAGCGTGGAGAGGCCCATCGCGGCGGCGACCGAGGAGAGCGCCAGCAGCACCGGCACGCTGGCCGCGATCAGCGCGCCGAACGCGATGATCAGGATCGCCAGGGTGACCGGCAGGCTGAGCAACTCGGCGCGCTTGAAGTCCTTGCCCAGGGTGTCGTCGAGAGCCTGGCCGATCGACGGCCCGCCGACCTGCTCGATGCGCAGCTGCGGGTGCGCGGCCTGCACGCTGGCGGTGGCGTCGCGCAGAGGCTGCACCCGGTCCGAGGCGGTCTCCGGGTCACCGGACATGGTGATCGGCAGCAGCAGCGCGGAGCCGTCCCGGGCGGTGATCGGCTGACCCACCTCGCCGACGCCGGTGACCGTACGCAGCCGGGCGGCCGCGTCGTCTGCCGCTGCCTTCGCTGCCGTCTGGTCCAGCGCGCCGCCCCGCGAGGTGATGAGGACGTTGTCCACGGCCGGGTCGTCGAAGTCGGCGGCGTCCACGATGAGGCTGGCCCGCCCCGCCTCGCCGATCGCCTGGTCGGCGCTGGTGGCCTCGTTGAGGCCGGCGGCGTTGCCACCGACGAAGCACACCGCCACGAACACAGCCCACAGTGCGATCGCCCGCCACGGGTGTTCGGCGCTCCACCGCGCCAACCGCACCGTCACCGGTCTGTTGCCCATCTCGGGTCCCCCTGTCACGTCAACCCCCTGTCAACGGTGCTGACGTTAGGGACGTGACGAGGCGGTCACATCGGGGAACGGCCCTGGCCCGCCCCGGAACCCGCACACCATGGCAGCGGGCCCGCCCGGCGGGCGGTAACCCGTGATTCGGACAGTTCCCGGGGGCCAGCCCGGAGCGTCCGGCCACGACCCGCCGGGACCGACCCGGAGCCGGCTCCGGGTCATCCCCGAAGGGAGCCCCGGGGCCGTGGCTGACAGTGCGGGCAGCTGTACGAGGACCGGTTCATGAACGCCTCGCGGCGGATCGGCGCCCCACACCGACGGCACGGCTCGCCCTCACGGCCGTAGGCGTTCAGCGTTCGGTCGAAGTAACCGCTCTCCCCGTTGACGTTGACGTAGAGGGCGTCGAAGCTGGTCCCACCCACCTTGATCGCCTCGGCGAGCACGTCGCGGACGTGGCCGAGCAGGCGCTGTGCGGCCGGGCCGGTCAGCGCGTCGGTGGGGCGTCCGCCGTGCAGCCCGGCGCGCCAGAGCGCCTCGTCGGCGTAGATGTTGCCCACCCCGGAGATCAGCGTCTGGTCGAGCAGTGCCCGCTTCACCTCGGTGTGCCGCCGGCGCAACGCGGCGACGAACGCCGCGTCGGAGAACTCCGGGTCCATCGGGTCACGGGCGATGTGCGCGATCTCGTCGGGCAGTTCGGCGCCGCCCTCGCTCACCGAGAGCCCACCGAACGTGCGCTGGTCGACGAAGCGCAGCTCCGGCCCGTCGTCGGCGAACCGGAACCGGACCCGCAGATGGGTCTCGTCCGCGGTGCCCGGCGGCTGGATCAGGAGCTGACCGGACATACCGAGGTGCCCGATGATCGCGTCGCCGCTGTCCAGCGGCAACCAGAGGTACTTGCCGCGACGGCGGGCGTCCAGCACGGTCCGGCCAGCGAGCACGTCGGCGAAGTGCACGCCGCCCAGGACGTGCCGGCGAACCGCACGCGGGTGACGGACCTCCACCGAGGCGATCCGGCGACCGATGACCCACTGGGCCAGCCCCTGCCGGACCGTCTCCACCTCGGGTAGCTCAGGCACGCCGCAACCCCGTCTCGTGGCCGTCGGCACCCCCGGCCGGCAGAGCCTGCGCCAGGTGGTCGGCCTGCTCGGTCTCGGCCGCCCGCTCGGCGCGCTCCAGCGGCCCGAACGGCTCGTCCCGGTCGGCGGCGTCGTCCGGGTCGATCGGCTGGTCCGGGCGCTCATCGCCGGCCCGCCCGTCCTGGCCGTCGTCGCCGGCCCGCCCGTCCTGGCCGTCGTCGCCGGCTTGGCCGTTCTGCTCGGCGAGCGTTCGCCAGGCGGCCTCGGCGGCCCGCTGCTCGGCCTCCTTCTTGCTGCGCCCCTCGGCGCCGCCGTACCGGTTGCCGGCCACCACCACCCAGGCGGTGAAGGTCTTGAGATGGTCCGGGCCGGTGCCCTCGATCCGGTACTCCGGCACGCCGAGCCCGAGCGCCGCCGTCAGCTCCTGCAGGCTCGTCTTCCAGTCCAGGGCGGCGCCCCGGCCGGCCGACTCGGCCATCAACGGGTCGAAGAGCCGGTGGATGACGATCCCCGTGGTGTCCAGCCCGTACTGCAGGTAGATCGCGCCGAGCAGCGCCTCCAGCGTGTCGGCGAGGATGCTCGCCTTGTCCCGGCCGCCGGTGGTCTCCTCGCCCTTGCCGAGCAGCAGGTACGCGCCGAGGCCGTCCGGGCCCAGGCCACGGGCCACGTCGGCGAGCGCCCGCATGTTGACCACGCTGGCGCGCAGCTTGGCCAACTGCCCCTCGGGCAGGTCCGGGTGGTTGTGGAAGAGCGCGGTGGTGATCACCACGCCGAGCACCGAGTCGCCGAGGAACTCCAGCCGCTCGTTGGTCGGCAGCCCGCCGTTCTCGTACGCGTACGAGCGGTGGGTCAGCGCACGCTGCAGCAGCTCGGGTTCCAGGCTCACGCCGAACGCGGCTTCCAGGTGACCGACGGACGCCCGCCGCCGCTTGTCGTTGCTCATGATGTGCGTACCTCGGTGTCGGTGGAGCGGTCGGTGCGGTTCGTCGCGGCGTCGCCGTCGAGCAACGCCGAGACCAAATCGGTGGCGCGCCGCCGCCACAGGTGGGCGGCGAAGGCTATGCCGGAGGCGACGTCGTCGGCACGAGCGGAACCATGGCAGACGACCACCGTCCCCGCGACGCCCAGCAGGGCGGCCGCCCGGGGCGCACCGCCCTCGGCAGGTGGGCCGCCGGCCATCGCGTACGCGCCCTCGATGGCCTTGAGCAGCACGTTACCGGTGAAGCCGTCGGTGACGACCACATCGACGCGCGCGCCGAGGGTCACGTCGTACCCCTCGACCAGCCCGACGTAGCGCGCCCCACCGGGCAGCGGCTCAACGGCGAGCAACGGGTCGGTGGCCCGGCGGACCCGGTCGCCCTTGCCGGCCTCGGTGCCGACCGAGAGCAACCCGACGCGCGGCGCGGCGATCGAGTGCGCCACCGCGGCGTAGGCGGCACCGAGCACGGCGTGGCGGGCGAGGGTGGCCGGGCGGGGCTCCAGCGAGCCGCCGACGTCAAGAAGCACGACCGGCCCCGCCACGGCGGGCAGGGTGGCGACAAGCGCAGGTTGGCGGATCTCCGGCCAGCGGCCGAGGCCGAGCACGGCCGCAGTGACGGTGGCGCCGGTGGCGCCGGCAGAGACCAGGGCGTCGGCGGTGCCGTCGCGGACGGCGGTGACCGCGGCCCGGACCGTGCTCTGCGCGCGGGCGGCCATGGGATGGTCGGCCATGCCGACGACAACGCGGACGGGCCGCACTGTGATCCGGGCGCGTTGCGCCGGATCGAGGGCAGCGATCAACTCGTCGGCGACCTCGGCCGGGCCGACGAGGAGCAGGTGCAGGTCAGGGTCGGCGCGCATGGCCCGCAGAGCGCCGTCAACCACGACGGCGGGAGCGTCGTCCCCGCCGAGGAGGTCAACGGCGATCCGCGCGGTGCCCGGCTCCACCGGAACGCCGACCGGAGTGGGCCGGCCAGCGTCGGAGGAAGCCGGGGCACCGGGCGAATGCCAGGATGCGCGCGGCGCCCGACCTGAGGTCGGGGGCGTCACTCGGCGTCCAGGTCAGACCTCGAGAACCTGGCGGCCGTTGTAGGTGCCGCAGACGGAGCAGGCAGCGTGCGGCAGCTTCGGGGACTTGCACTGCGGGCACGCGACGGTCGCGACCACGGTCGCCTTCCAGTTCGCCCGGCGGGACCGGGTGTTGCTGCGCGACATCTTGCGCTTCGGGACGGCCACGGTTCTTACTCCTCTGTAACGGTCAGTTGCGACAGGCCCGCCCAACGCGGGTCGATCTGCTGGTGACTGTGGTCGGCCGGCAGATCATCCCAGTGCGCCCCGCATTCGGGGCACAACCCTGGGCAGTCCTCCCGGCAGAGCGGGTTGGTCGGCAGCGTGAGCACCAACGCGTCCCGCAGCGCCGGCTCCAGGTCGATCAGATCGCCCTGCATCCGGCCCACCTCGTCCTCGTCGGTCGTGGCGTCCGTGGTGCTGTCCTCATACGCGTACAGCTCCTGGATCGTCACGCCCATCGAGTCGTTGATCTCGCGCAGGCAACGGCCGCACTCGCCCCGGACGGGACCGGTGATGGTCCCGGAGACGAGCACGCCCTCGGACACCGACTGCAACCTCAGATCGAGGTCGAGGTCCGCGCCCTCCGGCACGCCGATCAACTCCACACCGAGGTCCGCCGGTGCCGGCACGACCCGCTGGACCTCACGCAACGCGCCAGGTCGGCGCGGCAGGTCCCTCGTGTCGAGGACCAGCGGCGACCTGGGGTTGAGTGTCGATGGCGAGTGCTTGGGCATAGTCAGACTCCGGCCGGTGAGAGGCCGACAAAAAAGGTTACCTGGGCGACCGCCGGACCGTCGAACCGGGGGCGACGCCCGCCTGAGAATGTCGGCTGGTGAGGTGCCGCTCAGAAGGGTAGCGGGCGATCCGCCTCATCCCCACCGAAGGTGCCGATCTCCCGTAGTGCGTGCATCTTGTCTCGGCCACGCTCTATCGAGGCCAACGCCCGGGTGAGGAACTGCTCGAAGTTGGCCAGCGCGGTGTCGACGTAGTCGTCGACCTCCTCGCGCAGGCGCTGCGCCTCGGCCCGCGCCTCGGCGATGATCCGGGCACCCTCGTGCTCGGCCGACACGGTGATCTCGTTCACCGAGACCAGGCGGGCGTGTTCTGCCTCACCCTCGCTGATGATCCGGTCTGCCTCGCGCTTGCCGGCTTCCATGATCTTGTCGCGCTCCTCTAGGAGCGCGGCGGCGCGACGCAGGTCGGCGGGGAGGTCGGCGCGCATCTCGTCGAGGGCAGCGATCATCTCGCCCCGGTCGACCATGCAGTTGTTGCGCGACATCGGGACGGAGCGGGCCTGCTCCACCATGGTGATCAGTTCGTCGATGCGATCGAGCGGGTCCACCGGTACCTCACTCCTGTCGTTCGTCGGCCGACCTCCATGATGCGGGCTACGGCCGTTCCCCGCGCCACCAATCATGTCGTGCGAACCCCACACCGGCCCCATCCGCCCCAACCCGGCGCGTCGCGACATCGTCACCCCGCACCCCTCCCGCACCCCTCCCGCGCCCCTCCCCCACGCCGATCTTGCACTTTCGGTCGCGCCAAACCACCCCGAAAGGGGCGATCCGGGGACCACAAGTGCAAGATCGCGGGGAGCGGGAGCGGGTACGGGAGGGGGTTAGGTCAGGGGCGGGGGCCCAGGCGGGACTGCAGGGCTTCGCGGACCGGATCGGGCACATGGGCGGAGATGTCGCCGCCCCACTTGGCCACGTCCTTGACCAGACTCGAGGAGAGGAACGAGTAGAGCGGGTTGGTCGGCATGAAGAGCGTCTCGACGCCGGCCAGCCCGATGTTCATCTGGGCCATCTGCAACTCGTAGTCGAAGTCGCTGACCGCCCGCAGGCCCTTGATCAGCACACTCGCCTGCTGGGCCCGGCAGAAGTCCACCAGCAGCCCGCGGAACGACTCGACCCGCACGTTCCCGTACGAGGAGGTCACCTCGCGGAGCATGTCGATCCGCTCCTCGATGGTGAACAAGCCACTCTTGGACTGGTTCACCAACACACCGACGATCACCTCATCGAAGAGCCTGCTGGCCCGCCCGACGATGTCGAGGTGTCCGTTGGTGACCGGGTCGAACGAACCGGGGCACACCGCACGTCTCATGATCGGCGACCGTACCAAAGGGTGGTCTCGCCGTACCGGCGACTGCGCTCGGCGGTGATCCCGTCCACCCAGTCGACCGGCCCGCTGCGGCTGGACCGCTCCACCACCACCATGGCGTCGCTGGCCAGCCAGTCACCATCGACGAGCGCGGCCAGCAGCGCGGTGATCTCCTCGCCCGGCACCGCGTACGGCGGGTCGGCGAAGACGACGTCGTAGGTCTCGCCGCCGGGGCCAGCGGCCAGCACCGTCGCCACCTTGCCGGTGACCAGGCGGGCGGCCGGGCCGGCGCGCAGGGCCGCGACGTTCTCCCGGATCACCCGGGCCGCCCTCGGGTCGGACTCGACAAGCAGCACGTGCCGGGCCCCCCGCGAGAGCGCCTCCAGCCCGACCGCGCCGGAACCGGCGTACAGGTCGGCGAAGCGGGCGCCGTCGAGGTCGACCTCGGCCTGGACGGCACTGAACAGCGCCTCCCGCACCCGGTCGGACGTCGGTCGGGTGCCGGCGCCGGGAGGCGCGGCTATTCGCCGACCGCCGAGCGTCCCGGCCACGATCCGGGTCACCGTTTCCACCTGCTCATGCCCGCGACGCTACGCGAGCCGGCGCGGACCACGACCGACACCGCCCGCATCGCCGGGGCCGGGCAAATGATCGCTATTCGGGTATCAGCGATCTCGCATGTCGTCGACCGGCTGGTCGGAGCATCCTCGGAAGCTCCGGGTCCACTGCGGAACCCCGTCCGACCGTCCACATCGCAGATCCTCAGTGATCAGATCAGCACGACCCGTTCATCAAAGATCACAAATAGATTACATTGCCTGATGGCAATGACATGAACTCCCTTCATTCGTGACCCGCCAGTACAGTCACCCCCTGTCCCCGCTTCGCGCGGGAACACCCCCGCGTTGCGCGACGTCCCGGTGAGCAGACGATCCGTCCGGTCGCCAGGCCTCCCGACCTCCCGCACGCGATCCGTACCCCCTCACCAGGAGCAGGCGTTGAACCTCCCCAAGTCTCCGTTGCGGCGCGTCGCGGCCATCGCCGCCGGCGCACTGATCGGCCTCACCGGTGCAGCGACGTTCGCCACCCCGGCACTCGCGCACCACACGACCGTCTCCGGCACCGCTTGCGCCACGGCCACGAAGGGCGTGTACCTCGTTGACTGGAAGGTGGTGAACAGCGAGCGCGACCTCGAAGCCACCATCACCAAGGTGTGGACCCCGTCCGGCACCGCCATCGATGGCATCGCCGCGGGCCGCAAGCTGCCGGCCAACGGCAAGGTGACCGGCGTTCAGACCACCACCAAGAACTCCAAGCTCGACCTGAAGGTCACCGCCGAGTGGATCCGCGACGGTAAGCGGATCACCAACACGGCCAGCGGCACCGCCGAGGTGAGCAAGAAGTGCACCAAGCCGCCGACGGCCTCCCCGACGCCGTCGCCGACGACGCCCACGCCGTCGCCGACCGTGACGCCGACCGTCCAGCCGTCCAGCCCGGCGCCGACGACCCCGGCCCCCACCACTCCGGTCCCGACCAGCCCGGTCCCGACCAGCCCGACCCCGCAGCCGAGCGAGCCGACCGGCCCGCTGGTGCCGGAGGAGCCGAACGCTCCGGTGTTCGAGATCATCTTCGACTGTGACTCGCTGGTCGTCACCGCCGACAACCCGGCCGACGGCGTCGCCGAGACCGTCGTGCTGACCTCGGAGAAGAACGTCGTCAAGAAGCTCGAGCTGGTCCCGGGCAAGAAGACCGAGGTCTCCTTCGAGGCATACGAGGGTCTGACCGTCACCCCGAGCATCGAGGGTGAGCAGAGCGACCCGGCCGAGGCCGTGAAGTGGGTCAAGCCGGCCGACTGCACCCCGGGTCAGGGTGGCGGCGACAAGGACGAGCCCGCTCTGCCGCTGACCGGTGCCGCGACCGGCGGGATCATCGCTGGCGCCGTGGTGCTGCTCGCCGCTGGTGCTGGCCTGTTCGTGATGGCGCGTCGTCGTCGGGTGCGCTTCACCGCCTGAGACAACCCGCTCTGACAAAAACTGAGGGCGCGTCGACCATCCGGTCGGCGCGCCCTCAGCCCATTCCGCAAGTGATCAGTACGGGGAAGCGGCTGTCCGCCAGGACCAGCCGGCAGGGCTGAGTCCTGACAGGACCAGCCAGCGGGGCTCAGCCCTTCTCCAGATACTCCGCTCGGTCCTCGTCGACCAGCGCGGCGACCGAGGCGGCCAGCGCCGGGTTGCGGGTGAGCTCCGGGTCCTCCTCGACGAGGGTGATCGCCTCGGCGCGGGCGTCGCGGATCAGGTCGGCGTCGCGACGCAGGGACAGCAGCCGCAGGTGCGAGCGGTGCCCGGACTGGGTGGCACCGAGCACGTCGCCCTCGCGGCGCTGTTCCAGATCAAGTTCGGCGAGCTTGAAACCGTCGCTGGTGGACGCCACCGCGTCCAGGCGTTCCCGTGCCGACGAACCCTCGGCCGCTTCGCTGACCAGCAGGCAGAGCCCGGCAGCGGCGCCACGGCCGACCCGGCCGCGGAGCTGGTGCAGTTGGGAGACACCGAACCGGTCGGCGTCCAGCACGATCATGACGGTCGCGTTCGGTACGTCCACGCCGACCTCGATCACGGTGGTCGCCACCAGGACGTCCAGGTCACCGGCGGCGAAGGACCGCATCACCGCGTCCTTCTCGTCGGCCGGCAGGCGACCGTGCAGCACCCCGATCCGCAGGCCGTGCAGCGGCCCCTCGGCCAGCAGCGGTGCGACCTCGGTCACCGCCAGCGGCGGCCGTCGGCCGTTGTCGTCCTCGGGCGGCGGCTCCTCGTCCGCTGCCGGCCCCTCCCCGATTCGCGGGCACACCACGTACGCCTGATGGCCGGCGGCCACCTCCTCGCGCACCCGTCGCCAGGCCCGGTCCAGGTAGGCCGGCTTCTCGGCGGCCGGCACCACGTGCGAGGCGATCGGCGATCGACCACGGGGCAACTGGGAGAGGGTGGAGACCTCCAGATCGCCGTAGACGGTCATCGCCACCGTGCGCGGGATCGGGGTGGCCGTCATCACCAGCACGTGCGGCGGCTGGTCGGCCTTGGCCCGCAGAGCGTCGCGCTGCTCGACGCCGAAGCGGTGCTGCTCGTCGACGACCACCAGGCCGAGATCAGCGAAGTCGACGCCCTCGTAGAGCAGGGCGTGGGTGCCGAGCACGATGCCGGCGGCGCCACTGGCCACCTCGCCGAGCGCCCGTCGACGAGCTGCCGCGCCCAGCGAGCCGGTGACCAGCTCGACCCGGGTGGCGTGGTCGGCGGAACCCAACTCGCCGGCCTGCCCGAGCGGCCCGAGCAGGTCGAGCATGCCGCGGTGGTGTTGAGCGGCCAGCACCTCGGTCGGCGCCAGCAGCGCGGCCTGCCCTCCCGCGTCGACCACCTGGAGCATCGCCCGCAACGCCACCACCGTCTTGCCCGAGCCGACCTCACCCTGCAACAACCGGTGCATCGGGTGCGGGGCGGCCAGATCCGCGGCGATCTCCACACCGACGTCGCGCTGACCGGTAGTCAGCTCGTACGGAAGTCGGGCGTCGAAGGCGTCCAGCAGCCCGCCCGGGTGCGCCGGGCGGGGCCGGGCCGGCCAGTCCGCGGCCCGGTGCTTGCGCTGCACCAGGGTCAACTGGACGGCGAACGCTTCGTCCCACTTGAGCCGACGCCGAGCCCGGTGCAGCTCCTCCTTGCTGGTGGGCCGGTGGATCTCCTGCAGGGCCTTGCCGAGCCCGACCAACTTGCGGCTGGCCCGCACGCTGCCCGGCAGCGGATCGTCCGGCGGAGTGAACGTGTCCAGCACGACCCGCACACAGCGGGCGATTACCCAGGTCGGCACGGCCGCGGCGGCCGGGTAGACGGGGATCAGCGCGCCGGCGAACTCCTCGATCTCGTCGTTGACCGCCGCCTCGCCGTCACCACCCTCGCCGAGCAGGACGTACTCCGGGCCGTTGAGCTGCCGTTTGCCCCGGAACTCGGTGACCTTGCCGGCGAACAGCCCCCACCGGCCGGGGCGCAGCTCCCGCTCGCGCCACGCCTGGTTGCCGAAGAACGTCAACGTCAGCAGCCCGCCGGAGCCGTCGCCGACGGTCACCTCCAGCAGGTTGCCGCGCCGCTGCCGCATCGGGCGCACGGCGGTGCGCTGCACCTGGGCCAGCACGGTGACCTGCTCGCCGACGTCCAGCGAGCGGATGTCGGTGTGCTCGCCGCGCTCGTCGTAGCGACGCGGGAAGTGGTAGACCAGGTCACCCGCGGTGTGCAGGTCGAGGTGCGCGGCCAGCGCCTTGGCTGTCTTGTCCCCGACCAGCTTCTTCAGCGGAGTGTCCACGGTGGCTGGTTCGCTCATTCGATCCCTACCAGGAGCGGATAAAACGGCTGGCCGCCCGGGTACGTGTGCACCTCGACGAACGGCCAGCGCCTCGCGACGTGCGCGCGGACGGCATCGGTGAGCCCGGCCGGGGCGTCCGCCCCGGCCAGCAGGGTGACCATCTCGCCACCGCCGCCGAGCATCCGGTCGACCACGGCCGCGCAGGTGTCGGTGAGGTCGGTGCCGATCAGGTGCACCTCCCCCTCCACCAGCGCCAGCACGTCGCCCGGACGACACGGGCCGGCCACCGTCAGCGCCTCCCGGCTGGCATGGCAGACCTCGGCGTAACGGCAGGCCCCGGCAGCCTCGGCCATCGCGATGACGTCGTCCTCGAAGCGGCGGTCACCGTCGCGGACCGCGAGGGCGGCCAGCGCCTGCACGGGCGAGCGGGTCGGCACCACGCTCACCTTGATGCCGTACCGATGGGCCTCGCGGGCCGCCGCGCTCGCCACCGCCTCGGTGTTGGGGTCGTTGGGCAGCACCACCACCCGGGCCGCGCCCGTGCCGCGGACCGCGTCCAGCAGCTCACCCGTGGACGGGTTGCCCGGCACCACGGTTGCCCCCTCCGCGGCGAACAGCTCGGCGATGCCGCCGCCGGTGGCCACCACCACCGCGGCCCGGCCGTCCGCGACCGGGCCGCGGGGCGGCTCCGGCTGGTCGGCGAAGCGGGTCACCGAGATCCGGTACGGGCGGCCGGCGGCGACGCCCGCCTCGACCGCCGCGCCCACGTCGTTGACGTGCACGTGGACGTTCCAGGTGCTCTCCGGCTCACGCCCGTCGCCGACGACGACGAGCGAGTCACCCAGCGCGTCCAGTGCCTGCCGCATCCCGGCCACCGCCTCGGCCCGGGCGTCGAGCAGGAACTGCACCTCGTACGCGTACTCGTCGGAACCGGCCTCGCGGGCGACGGTGGCCGCCGGACGGGCGGAGCGCGGCGTCGGTGCGGGCCGGGCGGCGCTCTCCCCGGTGAGCACCTCGACCAGGGCGTCGAGCAGCACGCAGAGCCCTCGGCCGCCCGCGTCGACCACGCCCGCGCGGGCCAGGGCCGGCAGTTGCTCCGGGGTCCGGGCGAGTGCCTCGGCCGCCGCCCGGGCCGCGACGCGGGCCACCGCCGGCAGGTCGCCGCTGTCCGCCCGTTCGGCCGCGGCGGCGGCCGCCGCGACCACGGTGAGCAGGGTGCCCTCGACCGGCCGGGCAACCGCGGTGTACGCGGCGGTGGCGCCGGACCGCAGCGCGGCGGCCAACTCCCGGCCGCGCACCGCCGGGACCACGGCGACCTCGTCGGCGAAGCCCCGCAGGATCTGCGAGAGGATCACCCCGGAGTTGCCCCGCGCGCCGAGTAGCGCGCCCTGGGCCATCAGCCGCAGCGCGTGCCCGTGCGCGGTCGGCCCGCTGTCGGGGAGAGTGTCCAGATCCATCGCGAGGGCCTGCTGGGCCGAGGTGAGGGTGAGCACCAGGTTGGTGCCGGTGTCGCCGTCGGGCACCGGGTAGACGTTGAGCTGGTCGATCTCGCCCTGGTGCCGCTTCAGTGCGGCCAGCCCACCCGCGCACCAACGGCGGACCGCGGCGGCGTCGAGGGTGTCCAGCACGGCCAGAAGCCTACTGGCGCGCACCGACACGCGTCGGACTCGTCCGGCGTGTCCGGTTGCCCCGCACCGGGTGGCGCTCCTTCGCCGGGTCGCAGGCTGGACCTGCCCTACGGGTACAGTTGCCGCCGGAACCACCCCCCTTCACCCGGCGGGCCGACCCACCATCCGCTGGCGGGGGCGCGGCTGGTCACCGGGCCAGGGCGGTTGGTCCCGCCGGTGGGGCATCGGGTAGGCTGAGCCGGTTGCCCGTGCAGCACCTCTGCCGGCTACCTCATGAACGTTTCAATCCCAGGAGTATCCCGTGGCTAGCGTGTGCGACGTCTGTGGCAAGGGGCCGGGCTTCGGCCACAACGTGCCCTGGTCCAAGAAGAAGACCAACCGCCGCTGGAACCCGAACATCCAGTCGGTGCGCACCCCGGCCGGTGGCGGCAACACCAAGAAGCTGCAGGTCTGCACCTCGTGCATCAAGGCCGGCAAGGTCACCCGCGCCTGACGCGGCAGCACCAAACTTCTCGTTCGGCTCAGCCGGCGGACCCTGAGGTCCGCCGGCTCTGTCGTGTCCACGTCGCCTGCCGCAGGGCGGGCCCGGAGCCGCAGGCCGCGCTCGGATACCGCTGGCCGCGCCCGGAGCTGTCGGCGACCGCAGGTCAGAGGGTGCGGCCGAAGGAGACGCAGCCCTCCTCGTCCTTGTAGAAGCCGAAGTTCGGGATCCGCTCGTAGCCGGCGGAGCCGTACATGGCGATGGCCTCGGGCTGCTTGTCGCCGCACTCCAGGACCACCCGCTTGCGGCCCTGCTCGCGAGCCGAGCGCTCGACGGCTGCCAGCACCGTGCGGGCCACGCCCCGCCCACGCGCCGCCGGGGCCGTGTACATCCGCTTCAGCTCCGCGGTGTCCGCACCGTGGCTGCGCCAGCCACCGCAGCCCACCGGCTCGCCGGCCAGGTAGGCGACGAGGAACGCCCCGTCGGGCGACTCGAACTCGGTCGCGTCCACCGGGGTGTCGTCGCCGGAGCCACCGTAGCGGGCACCCAGGTCGGCCAGTGCGGCACTGATCAACTGCTGCGCCACCGGCGCGTCGAACCGCACCGCCCGGATCTCGATCTCACTCACGGTGTCCAGAATACGGCGGCTGGCAGACCTCACCGGAAGTGGTCCCAGCCGGTCGCGCCCTCGTAGGGTGCGCCGTCGACCGTCACCCCGCCACCGTCCGTCACCACGCCGATCGGCCGCCAGTCCGGCGGCAGCACCACCGCCGGGGGGAAGGTCGCGGCCAGCGCATGGTCGTCGCCACCGGAGAGGATCCAGGTGTACGGGTCGACGCCGAGCGCCTGCGCCGCGTCAGCCATCTGCCGGGGCACCTCGAAGGCGTTCCGGCGCACATCGATCGCGACCCCGCTGGCCGCCGACACGTGTCCGAGGTCGGCGAGCAGCCCGTCCGACACGTCGATCATCGAGGTGGCACCGAGCCGGGCGGCCTGCGGGCCGGCCTGGTAGGGAACCTGCGGCCGCCGGTACGCCTCGACCAGCAACCGGGGGGTGCGGAAGCCCCGGGTGAGCACGGTCAGCCCGGCCGCCGCGTGCCCGGTGCGCCCGGCCAGGGCGAGCACGTCCCCCGGACGGGCACCCGAGCGCAGCACGGGCGGTCGGCCCTCCAGGTCGCCCAGGGCGGTGACCGCAACGGTCAGGGTCGGGCTCGACGACATGTCCCCGCCGACGACGCTCGCGCCGACCGTCGCCGCCTCGGCGGCGAGCCCGTCGGCCAACTCCTCCGCCCAGCCGGTGTCCAGGTCGGCCGGCATGCAGAGCGCGACCAGCAGCGCCGTCGGCGTGGCACCCATCGCCGCGATGTCGGCCAGATTGGCCGCCGCCGCCCGGTGCCCGACGTCGCGGGCGGAGGACCAGTCCCGCCGGAAGTGCCGCCCGTCGACCAGCACGTCGGTGGAGGCCGCCACCCGGCCGTCCGGCGCGGCCACCACCGCCGCGTCGTCGCCCGGGCCGAGCAGGGTCGTCGGTCCGTACGACAGTCGAGCGGTGATCTTTCCAATCAGCCCGAACTCCCCGATCCCGGACACGCTGGCACCGCCGCCGGCGTTCCGCCCGTGCTGCTGCCCGGCTCCGCCGTGCTCGCTCACCGCTGCTCCTTGACCACCGATAGGGATCAGACCTGGTCCGTAAGGTACTTTCACCCTTCGGGCCGCTCCCGGGCGGCGACGGACGGAGGTCGAGTCGTGGTACAGGCGTACATCCTCATCCAGACCGAGGTCGGCCGCGCACGTGACGTGGCGGGTCTCATTGCGGACATCACCGGCGTGGTACGCGTCGACGCCGTCACCGGGCCGTACGACGTGGTCGTCCTCACCGAGGCGAACACCGTCGACGAACTCGGCAAGCTCATCGTGAGCAAGGTGCAGATGGTGCCCGGCATCACTCGTACCCTCACGTGTTCGGTGGTGCGGCTGTAAGTGGACGAGATGAAGACTTCCTCCGCAGCTCTCGACGACGACACGCGCGAGCCGGCTGACGGTACCGGCGAGCCGGTCGATCCAGCCGCCGCCGCGCCGGTCGGCCGGGACCGGACCATTCGCGGCGCCGCTCTGCTGGCCACGCTGATCGCGCTGCCGATCACGCTGCTGGTGGCCCTGCTCGCGTTCACCAAGCTCACCCCGGACACGCCGGCCGCCGCGCCGACCCCCTCCGCGACCACCGCCCGGGTGCAGTCCACCGACCCGGTGCAGATGGCCGCCCCGGCTCTCGCCGCCCGCCCGGCCACGGTCTGCCGGGCCCTGCTCTCCCAGTTGCCGACGGGCATCCGCGACCTGACCCAGCGGCCGGTCACCGCCGGCCCGGAGCAGAACGCCGCGTACGGCGACCCCGCGCTCACCGTTGCCTGTGGCGGCACCGAGCCGACCTTCCCCAGCACCGACGAGGTCTGGACGGTCAACCGGGTCTGCTGGCACCTGGCCGAGGAGGCCGAGGCGAACGTCCTCACCACGGTCGACCGGGAGACGCTGATCACGGTCCGTGTCCCGCGCTCGTACGAGCAGCCGTTGCAGTGGGTGCCGACGATTTCCAGCACGATCGTGGCGGCCGTGCCCTCCGGCGGCGCCGTCCCGTCCGGCTGCCAGCGCTGAACCGGCCTCGCGGGCCGGCTGACCGCGCTGGGCCGGCGGGCGGGGCGGGGTGGCTCAGTGCAGGCCGACGCCGCGCCGCTGGGCGGTGCGGATGAGCCGGTTGACCAACTTCGGATACTCCAGGCCGGAGGCCGCCCACATCCGCGGGAACATCGACGTCGGGGTGAACCCGGGCATCGTGTTGATCTCGTTGAGGTAGACGTCCAGCTCGGGGGTGACGAAGAAGTCGGCCCGGGCCAGGCCGGCGCAGTCCAACGCGGTGAACGCGCGCACCGCGTACTCCTGCACCTGACGGGTCACCCGCTCCGGCAGGTTGGCCGGGATGTCGTACTCGCAGGAGTCGTCGAGGTACTTCGCCTCGAAGTCGTAGAAATCGTGGTCGGCGACGACCCGCACCTCGGCCAGGACGGACGCCTCGGGCGCGCCACCGGCCTCGCCCTCCAACACGCCGCACTCGATCTCGCGGCCGACGATCGCGGCCTCGATGATGACCTTCGGGTCGAACTGTCGGGCGGCGGCGACCGCGTCGTCCAACTGCGCCCAGTCGGTGACCTTGCTGACGCCGAACGACGACCCGGCCCGGGACGGCTTGACGAAGACTGGCAGGCCGAGCCGCTCCTTGTCCTGCTCGCTGAGGGTCATCCCGTTGCGCAGCACGGCGTACGTGCCGACCGGAATGCCCTCGACGGCGCAGAGCTTCTTGGTGAACTCCTTGTCCATGGCGGCCGCGGAGGCGAAGACGTTCGCCCCGACGTAGGGGATGCCGGCCATCTCCAGCATTCCCTGGATGGTGCCGTCCTCCCCGTACGTGCCGTGCAGCACCGGGAAGACCACGTCCACGTCGGCCAGGACCCGCGGGCCCTCGGTCGGGTCGAGCACCATCAGCCCGTTGCCGGTGGGGTCGGCACGCAGCACGATGTCGTCGCCGGAGTCGGCGGTGATCTCCGGGAGCTCACGGGCGTTGATCGCCAGCTGGGCGGGATCTCCGCTGGTCAGCACCCACTGGCCGGCGCGGGTGATGCCGACGGGCACCACCTCGAACTCATCCGGATCGAGCGCGCCGAACACACTGCCGGCGCTGACGCAGGAGATGCCGTGCTCCGGGCTGCGGCCGCCGAAGACGATCGCCACGCGGGTTTTGCCTGGGGTGGTCACTCCGGTCACCTCTTCGTACGCGACTGCGGCTGGTCGTGCTCGCCGGTGGCGCTCACCCGGTTGACCTTACTGTGCGTGGCGGTAAGACGAGGCGATACCCGGCGAGCCACGGCACGACACGGCAATCGGTCATCAGAGGATATACGGTGCGTGACGGGACTGTTGCGGTGCCGCAGGTCAGCGGCCTGAGCCCGCTCAGTCGCGGGAGTGCCGACGGCCGACCGCGATCACCTTCACCCGCTGCCGACCGGCCCGCACCATGCCCAGCGCCATGAACGCTCCGGCGATCCGGTCGGCGGCCTCCCGACTGCTGGCGCCGACCACCTGACGTCGCCGCTCCGGCGCGGTCCGCTCGTCGCGGTCGACGCCCTCGACGGCACGCACGTCGGTGAGCACCACCAGGAAGCGGGTCATCGAGGGCCGGCCGGATGCACGGCGGAGGGCTCCGAACCGTTACGCACGTCGTCGTCTCCTTCCGGCGGGCCGGGATGGCGGCGGCACGCGACGATCGGGTACGGGGGAGAAACCCGATCGCCGCGCGCCCCATCCCCTCCGGTCGCTCACCACCACCGTCGCCACGACAACCGGCGGTGAGGACGCGATAACAGATTGACACGTGTACAGCCGTGAATGCAACTCTCATCGACGTTCTCTCATGCAGACGTTCCCGCAGATGTGTGCGACCATCGATGTATGGCCCCGAAGACAGCCCGTGCCCGCCGGCTCGGTATCGCCCTGCGCCACCACCGGGAAGCCGCCGGACTGACGCTGGAGACCGCGGCGGATGAGATCAACAGCACCCGCAGCACCCTCTCCCGGTACGAGAACGCCCAGACCCTGATCACTCCGGCCACCGTGCGCGCCCTGCTCACGTCGTACGGGGTGGGTTCCGAGGAGGTGGCCGCCGCGGTGCAGCTCGCCAAGGACGCCCGCAAGCCGGGCTGGTGGGTCTCGTACTCATACCTGCTGGATCCACGCACCATCGACTTCATCGCACTGGAAGCCGAGGCGACCGCCATCGCCAACTTCGAGCCGTCGGTGGTGCCCGGCCTGCTGCAGACCGCCGACTACATCCGTGGCGTCATGCGCGGTGGCCCGCACACCCTCGGCGACGAGTTGGTGGAGCAGCGGGTCAAGGTCCGGCTCGACCGGCAGCAGCGGCTCACCGGCGACGACCCGCCCATCCTCGACGCGATCATCGACGAGGGCGCGCTGCTGCGCCCGGTCGGCGACCAGTCGGTGATGGACGGGCAACTGCGGCACCTGGTCAAGATGGCCGAGTTGCCGAACATCACCGTTCAGGTGATCCCGCTCTCCGCCGGTTACCACCGGGGCACCCGGGGCTCACTGCACATCCTCGAGTTCGCCGACCCGGAGGATCCGATCATCGCGTCGGTGGAGACCGTCGCCGGTCAGATGATCCTCGATCGGGCCGGCGAGACGCGTACCTGCACCAAGATCATGGAGCATCTCCGGAGTGTGGCCCTCAGCCCGGCCGACAGCCGCGGGATGCTCCTGACAGTCCTGAAGGGACGGTAGGACCGATGACACCGACGATCACAGCGGCCTTGGCCGCGGCGGCGTGGCGCAAGAGCAGCCGCAGCGGCGACGAGGGCGCCTGCGTGGAGGTGGCCGCGATCCCGCGGCTGGTGGCCGTCCGCGACTCCAAGGACCCGTCCGGCCCGGCCCTGCTGTTTCCGCCGGCCGCCTGGGCCACCTTCGCCCAGGCACCACCCCGCCACTGACAGGGCGGCCGCATCGCTGACCTGACCGGACGCACCACCCCGCCGCTGAACCGGCCGCCGCGTCGCCGAACGCGCCGCGCGGCGGCCGGGACAGGGCGGACCGCAGCTCAGGCGACCAGCGGGCGGGGCTCCCCGACGGTACGCAGCGACTCCAGCGCGGCGATTGCCACACCCCGGGCACCGGCCATGTCCCGGTCCGGCACCAGCGCGAAGGTGGCCACCGCCGCCTGCTCCTCGCGAAGCACGGTGTGCTCGCGGACCGTCGCCAGGAACCAGTCGCGGAACTCCGGCGCCGCCTCCACCACCCCACCGCCGACGAAGTACGCGTGCGGGTCGGTGAAGTTCGCCGCCACGGTGAACAGTCGGCCCAGCGCCATCGCCTGCTGGGCGAAGAGGTCCCGCGCGAGGGCGTCTCCCCGCTCGCCGTACCCCCGGACCAACTTGGCCGCCCGGGCCAACGGCTCGGCGGCCAGCGGGTGGTCGGGATACCGGGTCAGCCAGTACGGCAGCAGGTTGCGCTCGATCCCGGTCAGCGAGGCGATGCTCTCGACGTCCCCGGTGAAGCCGCAGGCGCAGGTGGGCTCCGCCTGCCCCGAGCCGAGCAGCCCGGTCAGCGGGATGTGCACGTGGCCAAGCTCGCCGGCCATCCCGGCCGCGCCGGCGATCACCCGGCCGTTCCCGACCACACCGCCACCGAGGCCGGTGCCGACGATCGCGGAGACCGACGAGCGGCTCATGGCGTCGGCGCCGAAGTGCTCGTGGTGGGCGTAGAGCGCGGCCGCGTTGCCGTCGTTGTGGTAGATCACCGGCAGGCCGAGCCGTCGCTCCAGCGCGCCCCGCACGTCGAAGCCGCGCCAGGCCGGTTGGGAGAAGTTGGTGGAGCCCCGCGACGAGATGACGCCGTCGGCGCTGGCCGGGCCGGGAGTGTCCAGCCCCACCGCCCGGACCAGCTCGCGCGGCACGCCGGTCTGTGCCAGGGCGCCGTCCAGCGCGCGGGCCAGCGCCTCGATCGCCGCCTCCGGCCCGGACCGTACCTCGCTGGGGATCTCCAACAGCCCGTCCACCAGGAAGTGGCCGTCCACCGTCAGCACGGTGGCGTTGTTGCTGGTGCCGCCGTTGTCCAACCCGACGACCACCGGCACCCCTGCGCTGCCCACCGAAACCGCCTCCCGCCGTCGTAAGTGTGAGCCGAGGCTAGTGCCAACCCCTCTCCCCCGCCACGCCCGCCCACCCCACTCAGGGTGAGAGACCAGCCGCCCTGCCCGCGATCTAGCGGTTACTGTCCCGACATAAGGGGTGTTCGGCTCATCTCGACGACAGAAACTGCAAGATCGCCGGGCTGTGGTGGCGGGGTCAGGGGCGTTGGGCGGTTACCGCGGTGGCGTCCAGGTCCTCGTCGTGCCGCACAGTCGGCACCAGGCCGGCCGCGTCGAACGCGGCGCAGAGCGCCTCCACCTGCGTGGTCCCGGCCTCGACCACCAGGTGTCCACCAGGGGCAAGCCAGCGGGCCGCGTCGACACCCACCCGCCGCAGCACGGAGAGCCCGTCCGGTCCGCCGTCGAGCGCCACGGGGGCCTCGTGCAACCGCGCCTCCGGCGGCATCAGCGCCACCGCGTCGGTCGGCACGTACGGGGCGTTGGCCACCACCAGGTCCAGCCGGCCCCGCCACTGCCGAGGCAGCGGCGCGAACAGGTCGCCCTCGAACACCTCGGCGGCCAGCCCGGCGAGATTGCGTCGGGCGCACGCCACCGCCACGGGGTCGATGTCGGCGGCGGCCAGCCAGCGCGGCGTGAGGCGGTGCGCCAGCGCGACCGTGGTGGCCCCGGACCCGCAGCAGAGGTCGACCACGGCCGGGGCCGGGCCGGTCAGCGCGGCCGCCGCCTCGACCAGCAGGGCCGTCCGGCCGCGCGGCACGAAGACGCCCGCGTCGACGGCGATCCGCAGGCCGCAGAACTCCGCCCAGCCGAGCAGATACTCCAGTGGCTCGCCGGCGACCCGACGCTCGGTCAGGTCGGCCAACGTCGCCGGATCGTCGGCGGCGGCCAGCAGCAGGTCCGCCTCGTCCTCGGCGTAGACGCAGCCAGCGGCGCGCAGCCGCCCCACGAGTGCGGACCGGTCGCTGAAAGATGGTGTTGCCATGGGAACCTCCGGAGAAAACGTCCGGCGCTCCCGAGGGCCGCTATCGCGACGTGGACCTGGGAGGAAGCGCCGGTCCTGCTGATTGGCGGATCGGACTCACCTCCTCACGGTCGGGGCCCACCGATCTGGGCCGTCGACACGATAACTCAGACCCCTCCAGCGGCGTCGAGCGCGGCGCTGATGTCGGCCACCAGGTCGGGGGTGTCCTCCACACCACAGGACAGCCGGACGAAGCCGGGGGCGGTGTCGTCGCCCCACTGCGCCCGCCGGTCCGCCGTGGTGTGCAGGCCCCCGAAGGAGGTCGCCGCCGCCACCAGCCGGGCGGCATCGACGAATCGGCCCACCCGGTCGGCGTCACCCAGGTCGAACGAGAGCACCCCGGGCATCCGGCGCATCTGCGCCGAGGCCACCGGGTACGCGGGGTCCTCGGGACGCCCGGGCCAGCGCACACCGGTCACGTCGGGCCGGCCGGCGAGCAGTTCGGCGACGGCGGCGGCGTTCGCGCTCTGCCGAGCCAGGCGCAGGTCGAGAGTGGCCAACGACCGGTGTGCCAGCCAGGCGTCGAACGCGCCCGGGACCGCCCCGGTGGTGGTACGCCAGGTCGTCACCGCCTCGATCAGCTCGCTGGACCGGCTGGCCAGGTAGCCCAGCAGCAGGTCGGAGTGGCCGGTGAGCGCCTTGGTGCCGGAGGCGACCACCAGGTCAGCACCGAGGTCCAGCGGGCGCTGACCGAGCGGGGTGGCGGTGGTGTTGTCCACCGCGAGCAGCGCGCCAGCGGCGTGCGCCTCCTCGGCCAGGGCCCTCACGTCGACAACGTCCAGGCCCGGGTTGGCCGGCGTCTCCACCAGCACCAGCCGGACGCCCTCGAACGACGGGTACGGCCCGACGGTCGGCACGAAGAGCACCCGGACGCCGATCGCCTCCAACACGTCCGTGGCGAACGCCCGGACCGGGAAGTATCCGTCGCTGGGCAGCACCACGGTGTCCCCCGGGCGCAGCAGGGTGAGCAGCAGGCCGGTGATGGCCGCCTGACCGGTGGCGAAGACGCGGCAGTCGCCGCCCTCCAACTCACCCACGGCGGCTTCCAGCAACCGTCGGGTCGGGTTGTCGGGGCGGCCGTAGCCGTTCGGCGACGCGGCAGGGCCCTGCCACGGGTCGAGGTGGTACGGCGCGGCGAAGACCGGTCCGGGCAGGAACGGGTCCCCCGGTGCCGGCTCGGGCAGGCCGGCGCGTACGCAGCGGGTCCCGTCTCCCAACTCGCTCATCGGATCCTCACTCGTACGACTCGGGTTTGGCGGTTCGGCTCATCAGGTTCTCCACGGCGAGACGCGGGTCCATCCCCTCGTGGCAGATCCGCTCGACGTGCTCGGTGATCGGCATCTCGACGCCGTGTGCCCGGGCCAGGTCGCGGATCGCCAGGCAGCTCTTCACGCCCTCGGCGGTCTGCCGGGTGGCGGCCTGGGCCTGCTCCAACGTCTCGCCCCGGCCCAGGTGCTCGCCGAAGGTGCGGTTGCGGGCCAGCGGGGACGAGCAGGAGGCGACCAGGTCGCCCATGCCCGCGAGGCCGGCGAAGGTGATCGGGTCCGCGCCGAGCGCCACGCCCAGCCGGGCCGTCTCGGCCAGCCCTCGGGTCATCAGCATGGCCCGGGTGTTGTCGCCGAAGCCCATCGCGGTGGCGATGCCGTACGACAGGGCGATCACGTTCTTGACCGCCCCGCCCAACTCGCAGCCGATCACGTCGTCGTTGGTGTACGGGCGCAGGTAGGGCGTCCGGATCGACGCCTGCACGAGAACGGTGCGGTGGCTGTTCGTCCCGGCGACCACGGTCGCGGCGGGCTGCTCGGCGGCGATCTCCGGGGCCAGGTTCGGACCGGACACGACGACCACCCGGTCCGCGGCGACCCCGGCGGTCTCCACGATGACCTCGCTCATCCGTTTGGTGGTGCCGAGCTCGATGCCCTTCATCAGCGACACCAGGGTCGAGTCCGGGTGCAGGTGCGCGGCCCATTCGGCGAGGTTGCCGCGCAGGGTCTGCGACGGCACGGCGAGCACCACCACCTCGGCGCCGGTGATCGCCTCGGCCGCGTCCGCGGTGGCGGTGACTCCGGCCGGCAACAGCACGCCGGGCAGGTACTCCGGGTTGCGGCGCTCGACCCGGATGCTCTCGGCGACCGGCGCGCGACGGGCCCACACCGTCACGTCCCGCCCCGCGTCCGCGAGGATCTTGGCGAACGCGGTGCCCCAGGAACCGGCACCGAGAACCGCGACGTGGCCGGTCATGCCACCGCTCCGCTTCGCTCCGCTGGGGCCCGCCCGGCGCCGGTGCTGAGCCTGATGAATCGCTCGCTCATGCCTCACCACCCTGCTGCTCGCGTCCGGCGGAGGACCGGCTCGTTCGCTGCCACAGAGGCGGCGGGGTGCCGCCACGAATCTCGGCGAGCATGTCCCGCAGCCGCAACATGATGGTGTCCGTCATCTCTTCGAGGGTGGCCCGGGTCGGCTGGGCGTCCGCCCACCGGCTCAGGTCGATCGGTTCCCCGGCGACAACGGTCACCGGGAGCCGGGGGCGCGGGTTGACGCGGCTGGTCCGTGGGTCGAAGAGTTGCTCCGGCCCCCACATCACCACCGGTACGACGGGGGCGCCGGTGGCCAGGGCCAGCCGGGCGGCACCGGTCTTGGCCTTCATCGGCCACAGATCCGGCTGTCGGGTGGTGGTGCCCTCCGGGTAGATCACCACGGCGCCACCCTCCTCGAGCGCGGCAACCAGCGAATCCAGTGAGCGGACCGCGTCGACGGTGCCCCGCTCGACCGGGATCTGCCGGCACCGGTGCAGGATCCAGCCGACCACCGGCACCCGGAACACGCTGGCCTTGCCCAGGTACTGCGGCCAGAGCCCGGAGTCGAAGATGAAGTGCGCGGAGACCAGCGGGTCGGCGTGCGAGATGTGGTTCGCCACGATGATCACGCCACCGTCGCGTCGGAGATGCTCCTGGCCGCGCCAGGTGCGCCGGGTCCACACGGTCATCACGGGCTTCACCAGCCCCACGGCGAACCGTTGCCAGAACCCCAGCCTCCGCCGTGCCACTGTGCCTCCTCCTCGCGCCCCAACCCCGCCGCGAAAACCCGTCCGCGACACCCGCAGCGGAAATCATGCCTGCTCGCCCCCGGTACGGCCAGCGAGGGTCCCGTCGTCCGGCTGGCAGGATTGCGGGTGTGAGTCAGCCGAGGTGGGCCGTGGTGGTGCCGGTGAAGCATCTGACGGCGGCCAAGAGCCGCCTGCGGGGCGCGCTGCCTGGCGTACCGCACGAGGAGCTGGCACTGGCGCTGGCGGCCGACACACTCCGCGCGGTGCTGGCCTGCCCGGCGGTCGCCGAGGCCCTGGTGGTGACCGACGACACTCGGGTGGCGGCGGCGGCGCGGGCCGCCGGAGCGCGGGCGCTGCCCGACGGGCCGGACGCCGGCCTGAACGCCGCTTTCCGGCACGGCGCGGCCGGGACCATCGCCGGGTGGGTGGCGGCGCTCACCGCGGATCTGCCAGCGCTGCGCCCGGCCGAGCTGGCCGGCGCGCTGCTCGCGGCGCAGAACGGCCGACCCGCGGTACGCCGCTTCGTGCCGGACGCCCCCGGCAGCGGCACGACGCTGCTCACCGCCCCGCCGGGCGTACCGCTGGATCCGCACTTCGGGGTGGGCTCGGCGGTGGCGCACGCGGCCAGTGGGGCGCTGCCGCTGAGCGGCGACTGGCCCAGCCTGCGCCGGGACGTGGACACCGCCGCGGACCTGACCGCCGCCGCCCGGCTCGGGCTGGGGCCGCGTACCGCCGCACTCGTCGCCGCCAGCCGCCCGGCCCACTCCGCCGGCTGACCCACCCGGCCCGCTCCGCCGGCTGAACCTCCGGGTGTACGGTGCCTGCATGCAGGGCACGGTGGCCAGCTACGACGCGGCGACGCGCAGCGGAGTCCTGCTGCTCGACGACGGCACCGAGATGCGCTTCCCCGCCCGGGCCTTCGACGCCTCCGGGCTGCGGCTGCTCCGGCTCGGTCAGCGGGTTCGCATCGACACCGATCCCGACGGCGAGGTCGTCCGGGTGACATTGCCGACGATGATCTGAGCCAGCGAGGCCAAGTTCATTTTGCGTTTACCGTAATCGGGTGATTATGAGCGGGTGAGCACCCCTCGCGAGCAACCGGCCCACCCGCCCGCCACCGACCTCCGCAACGGCTCCCGCGTACGCGGCACCGACGGCCGCTTCCGCCCGTCCCGCGCCGAACGCGCCGGTGCGGCCCGCGCCGACACCCTGGCCGACGACCCCGGTGCCGCCTCCACCGGGCTGGACGAAGTCCTCGACCCCGCGCCGTCAAACGCCGAGGGGGTGAACGGCCCGACCACCGGTGACGTCCACCAGGTCCTGCCGAGCGACCTACCGACAAACGCCGAGAAGGAGGACGAGGACGACGAACCGCCGGCGGCCCCGCCGCTGCCGGAGGACCGTTTCCTCAACCGGGAGCTCTCCTGGCTCGACTTCAACGCCCGGGTGCTCACCCTGGCCGAGGATCAACGCACCCCGTTGCTGGAACGGGCCAAGTTTCTGGCGATCTTCGCCAGCAACCTCGACGAGTTCTACATGGTGCGGATCGCCGGGCTGAAGCGGCGGCTCTCCGCCGGCCTGCCCGTGCGCGGCGGGGACCGGCTGCCCCTGCGCACCCAGTTGGAGCTGATCGCCGAGCGGACCGCCGAGCTGGGTGCCCGGCACGCCGCCTGCTTCGTCGACGACGTGCTGCCCAAGCTGGCCGACGAGGGCATCCGCATACTGCGCTGGGCCGAGCTGGGCGACCCCGAGCGGGAACGGCTGCGCACCTACTTCCGGGAGCACATCTTCCCGGTGCTGACCCCGCTCGCCGTGGACCCGGCGCACCCGTTCCCGTACATCTCGGGGCGGTCGCTGAACCTGGCGGTGGCGGTTCGCGACCCGGATGGCGGTTCGGAGCTGTTCGCCCGGGTGAAGGTGCCCAACAACGTTCCCCGCTTCGTCCGCGTGGACCGGGACCAGCCGGGCGTACGGATGCTGCCGGTGGAGGACCTGATCTCGGTGCACCTGGGCCAGCTGTTCAGCGGCATGCAGGTGGTCGAGTGCCACCTGTTCCGGGTCACCCGCAACGCCGAGGTGGAGGTCGACGAGGACCGCGACGAGGATCTGCTCCAGGCCCTGGAGCGGGAGCTGGCCCGGCGGCGGTTCGGCCCACCGGTCCGCCTGGAGGCGGCCGCGTCCATCTCCGATCACATGCTGGAGTTGCTCGTCCGCGAGCTGGACATGAACGAGCAGGACGTGTTGCGGGTGCCCGGGCTGCTGGACCTGTCCGCGTTGTGGCAGGTCTACGGCGAGGCCGACCGGCCGGACCTCAAGGACCCGCCGTTCGTACCCTCCACCCACCCCCGGCTCGCCGAGGGTGAGGTGCCGCGCAGCGTCTTCTCGACCCTGCGCGACGGGGACATCCTGGTGCACCACCCGTACCACTCGTTCGCCACCAGCGTGCAGCGCTTCATTGAGCAGGCCGCCGCCGACCCGAACGTGCTGGCCATCAAGCAGACCCTCTACCGCACCAGCGGCGACTCCCCGATCGTCGACGCGTTGGTCGACGCGGCCGCCGCCGGCAAGCAGGTGGTGGTGCTGGTGGAGGTGAAGGCCCGCTTCGACGAGGTGGCCAACATCGGCTGGGCCCGCACCCTGGAACGCGCCGGCTGCCACGTGGTGTACGGCCTGGTCGGCCTCAAGACGCACTGCAAGACCGCGCTGGTGGTCCGCCAGGAGGGCAACCAGATTCGCCGCTACTGCCACATCGGCACCGGCAACTACCACCCGAAGACCGCCCGACTGTACGAGGACTTCGGCATGCTCACCGCCGACCCGGAGATCGGCGCCGACCTCACCGACCTGTTCAACGTGCTCACCGGGTACAGCCGGCAGACCGCGTACCGGCGGTTGCTGGTCGCCCCGCAGGGCATCCGCAGCGGCCTCATCGAGCGGATCGAGCGGGAGATCTCCCACGTCCGGCTGGGCATGCCCGGCCTCGTCCAGTTCAAGGTCAACTCTCTGGTCGACGAGGGTGTGACCGACGCGCTGTACCGGGCCTCCCAGGCCGGCGTGCACGTCGACCTGCTCATCCGGGGCATGTGCACGCTGCGCCCGGGCGTGCCGGGGTTGTCGGAGAACATCCGCGTCCGCTCGATCCTCGGCCGTTTCCTGGAACACTCCCGGGTCTTCCGGTTCGGCAACAACGGCGAGGCCGAGTTCTGGATGGGCTCGGCCGACCTGATGCACCGCAACCTCGACCGCCGGGTGGAGGCGCTGGTGCAGGTGAGCGACCCGATCGCCCGCGCCGAACTGGACCAGGTGCTGACCGCCGCGATGAGCCCCGACGTGGACGCGTTCGAACTGGCCGGTGACGGCACGTGGACCCGGCGTGCCGGCGGGGACGAGAAAGCCCCGGCTCATCTGCAGGAACTCCTGCTACGCCGCGTCGGTGGCACGGCCAGTTGACCGATCAGCGCATAGGCTGAACCGATGGTCGAGGAGGAACAGAAGTACGAGGTGGACGACGCCTACGTGCTGCCGGACCTGACCGCCGCGTCCCCGGCCGGAGGTCGGGTCCGGGCGTTACCACCGGTGACGCTCGTCGCCCGCTACCTCGACACGGTCGACCTGCGGCTGGCCCGAGCCGGCGCCTCGCTGCGCCACCGCCGTGGCGACCAGCTGCCCTGGACGGTGAAGCTGCCGACCGGGACGCCGGGCGTCCGGCACGAGATCTCCCGCCCCGGTCCGGCGGGTCAGCCACCGCCGGACCTGCTGGAGTTGGTCACCGTGCTGCACCGCGGGGCCCCGGTGGCCCCGGTGACGGTGGTGCGCACGGTCCGGCACGCGTACGAGGTGTGTGACAAGTCCGGCACGGTGCTCGTCGAGGTGGTGGACGACCGGGTGACCGTGCTCGACGACGCCGGCGCCACCACTGGCACGTTCCGTGAGTTGGAGGCGGAGCTCAAGGCCGGCGACCGGAAGCTGCTCGACCGGGTCGGCGCGGTGCTGCGCGAGGCTGGCGCCCAGGGCGGCGCGTTCACCCCGAAGCACGTACGGGCACTGGGCGCGACCGCACAGGCCGATCCGGACCTGGTCGCGCCGGCGGGGCTGACCGCGGAGCCGAGCGCCGGCGACGTGGTGACCGAGGCGATCCGCAAGGAGATCCGCCGGCTGCTGGCCCACGACCCGCTGGTCCGGCTGCGTGCCCCGGCCGCCGGTGGCGACACGGCCGTGCACCAGATGCGGGTTGCCTGTCGACGCCTGCGCAGTGATCTGCGCACCTTCAAACCGCTGATCCGCAAGACCTGGTCCCGTCCGCTGCGTGACGAGCTGCGTTGGCTGGCCGGTGTTCTCGGCGCGGCCCGCGACGCCGAGGTGCTGCGCAAGCGACTCCGTAAGACCGCGAGCGCCGATCCGCTCAGCCCGCTCGACCAGGGCGCGGTGGACCGGCTGGACGAGGTGCTCGCCGGGCGGCAACGGAGGGCACTCACCGCTATCGACGAGGCGCTGCGCTCCACGCGCTACCTCGCCCTGGTGGACTCCCTGGTGCTGGCCGCCCGGTCGCCCCGGCTCACCCGTCGGTCGGCTGCCCCCGCGGCGGAGGCGCTGCCCGCGCTGGTGGCCCGCCCCTGGAGGCGGCTGGCCGGGCCGGAAGGCGTCGACGGGCTCGACGCGCAGTCGCCGGACGACCGCTGGCACGCCGTGCGCAAGGAGGGCAAACAGGCCCGGTACGCGGTCAACGCGGTGGCACCGACCGTCGGCAAGGGTGCCCGCCGGCTGTCCCGCGCCCTCGCCGGTGTGCAGGACGTGCTCGGCGAGCACCAGGATGCGGCCGTGGCAGCGGACACCTGGCTGGAGATCGCCGCCGAGCGGCCGGACGACCACGAGCTGGCGGTCACCGCCGGGCGGCTGGCCGAGCGCGAACGCCAGTCGGTCCGCCGGATGCGGGATGCCTTCCCGGCTGCCTGGCACCGGGCCACCCGGCGGCGGCGGACCAGTTGGCTGCCGTGACCGGCATTCGGGCGGCGGGCGGGGTGGCCTGGCGGCCGACCTCCGACGGCGTGCGCGTCTGTGTGGTGCACCGCCCCCGCTACGGCGACTGGACGCTGCCGAAGGGCAAGCTGGAGCCGGGCGAGCACGCGCTTGCCGCGGCGGTCCGCGAAGTCGCCGAGGAGGCCGACGTGCGGGGCGTACCGCAGGTCCGGCTGCCGTCGGTGCGCTATCGCAGCGAGGGGCAGGACAAGCTGGTCGACTACTGGTCGATGCTCGCGGCGGCGAGCGGCGGTTTCCAACCGGACACCGAGGTGGACGACATCCGTTGGCTCGCGGTGGACGACGCGATCCGGTTGGTCAGCTACCCCCACGACTCCGAGGTGTTGGCGGCGTTCGCCGCGCTGCCGTCGGTGACGGCGACGATCGTGCTGGCCCGGCATGCCCACGCCGGTAGGCGGGCCACCTGGTCCGGCCCGGACGTCGGCCGCCCCCTGGACGCCGAGGGGTGGGCCCAGGCGAACGCGCTGGCCGGCCTGGTCGCCCTGATCCGGCCGGCCCGGCTGGTGTCGGCGTCACCGCGACGCTGCGTGCAGACACTGGATCCGGCTGCCGCGCTGCTCGACCTGCCGATCGAGATCTGCGGCGACCTGGACGAGCCACAGCCCGGCCAGCAGGGCGACGAACAGATCCTGGCCACCGCAGCCAGCCTGCTGGCGCTGGCCGGCGCCGGTGGGCAGGTGGCGGTGTGCAGCCAGGGGAAGGTGCTGCCGGGCGCCCTGGAGCGGTTGACCGGCCGCGCCGACAAGGATTTCACCACCCCCAAGGGCGGCGCCTGGTTACTCGCCTTCACCGCCGACCGGCTGCTGGCCGCCGACCGCCTGTAGGGCCGGCCCTGCGGGGCGTCAGCGGGGCGGCAGAGTCAGGGTCACCGCGACCGGCAGGTGGTCACTGGCCGTGCTGCGCACCGCAACCGGGTCGCTGGGCGTCAGGCCGGGCGAGACGAAGACGTGGTCGATCTGCTCGCGCGGGTCGTCCGCCGGGCTGGTTGCCAGTGGCCGGGCGGCCGCCAACGCGTCGGCCAGGCCCGCGTTGGTGAACTGTCCGAACGCCTCGTCGCCCGGCTCGGTGTTCAGGTCGCCGGCCACCACCAGGGGCCGGCCGGCCGCGTACCCGATGGCGAAGTCGGCGACCGCGCGGGCCTGGACCACCGGGCCCTGCCCGGGCGGAGGTTGCAGGTGGGTGCTGACCACGGCGGTACGGACGCCGTCACCGAGGTCCAGCGTGACGGCGAGCGCCTGCGCTCCGGTGGGCGCCCCGACCGCCGGCAGCGGGAGGGACCGCGGATCGGTGACCGGCCAACGGCTCAGCACAGCGTCACCCCACACCGGGTCGGCCGCCGGCCCGAAGACGTACGGCATACCGAGCCGGTCGGCCAGCAGGTCGAGGGTGTCGTGCCCACCGTTGAGCAGCCAGGCCCGGTCCACCTCGCTGAGCAACACCACGTCGGGCCGCTGCTGCTGGACGGCCTCGGTGAGCCCGGCCAGGTCGAACCGACCGTCCAGCCCGAAACCCATCCGGATGTTGTACGCCACCACGGTCAACCGCTCTGGCGGGCCGTCCCGGTTGCTGGCCACCGGCACCTCGTCGGCGAGCACCGGCGCCAGGAGGGCCAGCGCGGTGACCGCGCCCGCCGCCCGTAGCGGCGGAAACGGCCCGGAGCGCCACGCGACGACGGGACGGGCGGCGAACGCCACGACGGCGACCAGCACGGCCACCACTACGGGCACCGCCGCGTTGGGGTAGCCGAGGTCGTAGGCCGAGTAGTACCCGACCGCTCCCAGCGCGAAGACGAGCATTCCGGCGGCGACCGCGTACCCCCGACGGGCCGCCGCCCGCCCACCGCCCGTCTCGTCGCCCGTCCTGTCGCTGGCGGCGTCAGCGGTGCCGTCCGTGTCAGTGGCGGCAGCGCTGCTCGCGCTCACGGTGCCGTCGTCCGGGCGGCTGGCATTGTCGGTGAGGGCGAGGCAGCCGCCGAGACCCACAGCGGCGAGCAGGATGGCCGGGAGGAGCAGGTCACCCCGGTCGAGGGCGAACAGCACCGCGCCGGCCAGCAGCGCCACCGGTCCGTACGCTCGGCCCCACCGCGACGGCGGCCGGGTCAACGCGGCGAACAGGAACCCCGCGACCGCCACCGGCACCGGCGCCATGCCGGACAACGGCGAAGAAGCCACCCCGTCGCCGACGAACAGGTACGACATTCCGGTCCGGGCCAGCGCCGGGGAGAGCGCCACCATCCCGGTCAGCAGCAGCGCGGGCCCGGCCAGCAGCCACGCTCGGGCGCCACCGCCACCGCCACCGCCACCGCCACCGCCACCGACCCGGGTGCCGGGCTGCTGCGCCGTGTCGGCCCGGGTACCGGACTGCGCCGTGTCGGCCCGGGTACCGGGCAGTGCCGTGTCGGCCCGGGTACCGGGCAGTGCCGTGTCGGCCCGGGTACCGGGCAGTGCCGTGCCGAGCAGGAACAGCGCCACCGCAACCGAGCTGAGCAGCCAGGCCACCCAGTCGCCTCGCCAGACCAGGTCGAACGTGTCCAGCACCGCGTGCAGGGCCGCGTTGACCGCGAACCCCAGCGCCAACCCGGGGACCGGCCGGTCGGTGTCCGCGGCGATGCCGACCAGCCAGACCAGCCCGGCGAGCAGTCCGGCGGTGGCCAACCAGAGCTGCGTACGCCCTCCGGGGGCGGCGGTGAGCATGAGCCGGGCGACGGCGAGCAGTACGGCGGCGACGACCGTGACCGGGCGGGCTCCGACGCGGCGGACGACCGCGGGTGCCCCCATCGCGAGCACGAACCAGCCGAGGGCGAACGCGCCCATCAGCTCGGCCGGGGTGGACGCCGCCTGACCGAAGATGGTGATGATGCCGGGCAGCCAGACCCGCAGTACGTCGATGAGGAGGATGACGCCCAGCGCGAGCGTCCCGGTGGTGAGCTGGCGGTAGCGCACCGGCGCCCCATTTCGGTGTCGGCGGGCCGGCGGAGGAGGCCGGCACGGCGATTCTGCGCGAGCGAACCGAGCGGGTCAACGGTCCGCGTACGCGAAAAGGACGTCCACCCACGGGTGGACGCCCTTTCGCAGAGGGTTGGTCAGCGCTTGCTGGCCGCCTTCTTGGCTGGAGCCTTCTTCGCCGGCGCCTTCTTGGCCGCCGTGCTCTTGCTCGCCGCCGCGGTGGTCTTCTTCGCCGCGGTCGACCTGGTCGCCGCGGTGGTCTTCTTCGCCGCGGTAGTTGTCTTCTTGCTGGCGGCCGTCTTGGTCGCCGTGGTGCTCTTGCTCGCCTTGGCCGGGGCGGTCTTCTTACTGGCGGCCGTCTTGGTCGCCGTGGCGGTCTTGCTCGCCTTGGCCGGGGCGGTCTTCTTGCTCGCTGCCTTGGCCGGGGCGGTCTTCTTGCTGGCCGCCTTGGCCGCGGTTGCCTTGGTGCCCGCCGCCTTGGTGCCGGCCGTCTTGGCCGTGGCGGTGGCGGTGGCGGTCTTCTTGGTCGCCACCGTGGCCTTCGGCACCTTGCCGCTGGCCACCATTTCCTTGAACCCGGCGCCGGGGCGGAAGGTCGGCACGGATGTCTTCTTGACCTTCACCGCCTCGCCGGTACGCGGGTTGCGCGCTGTTCGCGCGCCACGCACACGCTTTTCGAATGCTCCGAATCCGGTGATCGCCACCTTCTCGCCCTTGGTGACCGCCGCCTGGACCTCGGTGAGGACCGCCTCGAGGGCGTTCGTCGCCGTCTTCCGGTCCCCCAGGCGAACGGCGAGCGCCTCGATGAGCTCGGCCTTGTTCACGACTTCCTCCCGATTGTGCAACTGACTCGTCGCGAGCCATTCTGCGCGCACCGTATGCCCTGTGCTGCCGCTACACAAACATTCGGTGGAAAAAAGCCCTTGTGTCGTAACGGATTCGCCCCCACCGGTCAGGCCGGTGGGGGCGAATTCTGCTGCGCGGGCGGGTCTTGGGCTATGCCACGGAGGGCAGGAACGGCAATCGTCGGGCCTCGTAGGCGTCGATCTCGGTGCCGTGCCGGAGGGTGAGTCCAATGTCGTCCAAGCCCTCAAGCAGCCGCCAGCGGCTGAAGTCGTCCAGCGGGAATGACCAGCTGGCGTCCCCGGCCCGGAGCTGGCGGGCGGTCAGGTCGACAGTCACCGGGGTGGTCGGTTCCACCTCGACCAGATCCCACAGCTCCTCGATGGCCTTCAATTCCAACTCGACCGGCAACAGGCCTTCCTTGAGGGCGTTGCCGCGGAAGATGTCACCGAAGCGCGGAGCCACCACCGCGCGGAAGCCCCAGTCCCGTAGTGCCCAGACGGCGTGCTCCCGGGAGGAGCCGGTGCCGAACTCCGGGCCGGCGATGAGGATCGACGCACCGGAATAGGTTTCATCGTTGAGCACGAATGTGGGATCTTCCCGCCAGGCGCTGAACAAGCCGTCGGCGAAACCCGTCCGGGTCACCCGCTTGAGGTACACGGCCGGGATGATCTGATCCGTGTCCACGTTGGACCGGCGCAGCGGCACGGCGGTGCCGGTGTGGGTGGTGAACTTGTCCATCTCCTCGGTCCCTTCTACAGGTCGGCGGGGGCGGCCAGCCGGCCGACCACGGCGGTGGCGGCGGCGACCGGCGGGGAGACCAGGTGGGTCCGCCCACCCCGGCCCTGACGGCCCTCGAAGTTGCGGTTCGAGGTGGATGCGGAGCGCTCACCCGGCTTCAGCGTGTCGGGGTTCATCCCCAGGCACATGGAGCAGCCGGCGAACCGCCACTCGGCCCCGGCGTCCGCGAAGACCTTGTCCAACCCCTCGGCCTCGGCGGCCTCCCGTACGGAGGCGGAACCGGGCACCACGAGCATCCGGACGCCGTCGGCGACCCGGTGGCCACGCAGCACGTCGGCGGCGGCCCGCAGATCCTCCAGGCGGCCGTTGGTGCAGGAACCCACGAAGACCACGTCGATGGGGAGCTCGCGCAGCGGGGTGCCGGGGCGCAGGTCCATGTATTCCAGAGCGCGCCGGGCGGCGGTGCGCTCCGAGTCGGTGACGAAGTCCTCCGGGTCCGGCACCGGCGCGCTCAGCGGCGCACCCTGCCCCGGGTTGGTGCCCCAGGTGACGAACGGCGTGATCCGGCTGGCGTCCAGGGTCACCTCGGCGTCGAAGCGCGCGCCCTCGTCGGTGGGCAGCGTCCGCCACCACGCCAGCGCCGCGTCCCAGTCCGCGCCCTGCGGCGCGTTCGGTCGACCCTTGAGGTACGCGAAGGTGGTCTCGTCCGGCGCGATCATGCCGGCCTTTGCGCCCCACTCGATGGACATGTTGGCGATGGTCATCCGCCCCTCCATGGAGAGGGCCTGGATCGCCTCGCCGCGGTACTCGACGATGTGCCCGCGACCCCCGCCCGTGCCGACCTGGGTGATCAGCGCGAGCACCAGGTCCTTGGCGGTGACGCCGGGGGCCAGGCGCCCGGTGACGTTCACGGCCATCGTCTTCGGCCGGCTCTGCGGCAGCGTCTGGGTGGCCAGTACGTGTTCCACCTCGCTGGTGCCGATGCCGAAGGCGAGCGCACCGAACGCGCCGTGGGTGGCGGTGTGCGAGTCGCCGCAGACGATCGTCAGGCCCGGTTGGGTGAGGCCGAGCTGCGGGCCGATCACGTGCACGATGCCCTGGTTGTCGTCGCCGAGCGGGTGCAGCCGCACCCCGAACTCGGCGCAGTTGCGGCGCAGCGTCTCGATCTGCGTACGCGACGTCGGGTCCGCGATGGTGAGCAGGTCACCGCGACGGAGGCGGAACGCCGGGTCGGCGTACCCGGTCGGGGTGTTGTGGTCCTCGGTCGCGAGGGTCAGGTCGGTACGACGCACCCGGCGCCCGGCGAGCCGCAGCCCGTCGAACGCCTGCGGGCTGGTCACCTCGTGCAGCAGGTGCAGGTCGATGAAGAGCAGGTCCGGCTCACCAGCGGCGGACCGTACGACGTGCGCGTCCCAGACCTTTTCGGCCAGGGTCCTCGGCTCAGGAGTGACTCCCACCATCTGGACATCCTAAATTCTGGGAGGTAAGTTTCGGCTTGTGGGACACAGTATGAGCGGTGTCGGCGTTCTCGACAAGGCGGTGGTCATCCTGGCCGCCTGCGTCGACGGCGCCAGCCTGGCCGAACTCGTTGATCGCACCAAGCTGCCCCGAGCCACCGCACATCGGCTGGCCCAGGCACTGGAGATTCACCGGATGCTGGTGCGGGACACACAGGGCCGGTGGCGCCCCGGCCCCCGTCTGGGCGAGCTGGCCAACGCGGCACCGGACGTTCTGCTGACCGCCGCCGAGCCGTTGCTGGCCGCGCTGCGCGACGCCACCGGTGAGAGCGCACAGCTCTACCTACGCCGTGCCGACGAGCGGATCTGCGTGGCGGCGGCGGAGCGCGCCAGCGGCCTGCGGGACACCGTTCCGGTCGGCTCGGTGCTGCCGATGACCGCCGGCTCCGCAGCCCAGATCCTGCTCGCCTGGGAGCCGCCGGAGGCGGTGATGCCGCTGCTGCCGCGCAGCAAGTTCACCGGCCGCACCCTCGCCGAGGTGCGCCGTCGTGGCTGGGCGCAGAGCGTCGCCGAGCGGGAGGCCGGTGTGGCGAGCGTCTCCGCCCCGATCCGCGACCGCACCGGCCGCGTGATCGCCTCAGTCAGCATCTCCGGCCCGATCGAGCGCCTGGGCCGCCGCCCCGGCGAACGCCACGCCATGGCAGTAGTGAGAGCAGGCCAACGCCTCTCCGGCCTCTAACCCCACCCTCCCCCCGTTGATCATGAAGTTGTTGCCATCCCGCCCGGCGTGTCGGGGCAATAACTTCATGATCAACGGGGGGAGGGTGGGAAAGCAGAAGGCTCGCCTCGCGTTTGCGAGACGAGCCTTCGGTTGTAGCCCCGACCGGATTCGAACCGGCGCTACCGCCTTGAGAGGGCGGCGTCCTGGGCCACTAGACGACGGGGCCAGAACTTTGCTGTTCACCGCCCTCGCGGGCGGTGCGGTTGTAGTCTAGCGGCACCGCCCATTGGCGTGAGCACCGGGTCGAGCCCACGGCGGCACCGGCACAGACAACGAAACAGCCCGCCTCACCAGGTGAGACGGGCTGTGCACAATGTAGCCCCGACCGGATTCGAACCGGCGCTACCGCCTTGAGAGGGCGGCGTCCTGGGCCACTAGACGACGGGGCCAGAACTACTTCTGCTCCCCCACCCCTGCGGGCGGAGGAGCTGCACTCTACCGGATCACTCTCCGCCCCCGGAGGGGCGGAGTCGAACTCCGTCAGAATCCAGCGTCCGGAATTCTCGCGAATTCCGGTAGCGCTGGGGTACCAGGACTCGAACCTAGACTAACTGAACCAGAATCAGTCGGGCTGCCAATTACCCCATACCCCATTGGCCCCTTGCGGCGCCGGGAGTGAACTTTACCCTCCCGGTGCCGACAGGCCAAATCCGATCCCCCCGAACCACCTCTGAGCTGCGGAAACAGGGGCATCGGACGGATCAGGCGACGGGAACCACCGGGTTGGTGAGCTCACCGATGCCCTCGATCCGCACGGTGACCGTATCCCCCTCGACAAGAGGGCTAACCCCTGCCGGAGTGCCGGTGAGAACGACGTCGCCGGGCAGCAGAGTCATCACGTGCGAGATGTACGACACGAGGCCCGGTACGTCGAAGACCATGTCCTTCGTCCGGCCGAGCTGACGTACCTCCATCTCCTCCGGGTTGCGACCGACCTCACACCGGATCTCCAGGTCGGAGACGTCCAGACCGGTGGTGATCCACGGGCCGATCGGGCAGAACGAGTCGAAGCCCTTGGCCCGGGTCCACTGCCCGTCCGAACGCTGGAGGTCCCGAGCGGTGACGTCGTTGGCGCAGGTGTAGCCGAAGATGGCGCGTTCGGCAGCGGCCCGGTCGGCGCGGCGCGCACCCGGCGCCCCGATCACGACCGCCAGCTCCGCCTCGTGCTCGACCTGCTTCGAGAAGATCGGCAGTCGGATGGCATCCCGGGGGCCGATCACCGAGGTGGACGGCTTGAGGAAGAGCAGTGGCTCCTTGGGCACGTCGTTGCCGTGTTCGGCGGCGTGGTCGGCGTAGTTGCGACCGACGCAGACGACCTTGCTGGGCAGGATCGGTGAGAGCAACCGGACGTCGGAGAGGGCCCAACGGGCCCCACTGAAGGAGAGTTTGCCGAACGGGTGGCCCTCGATCTCGGCGATGGTCAGGCCCTGCGGCCCGGCCTCCGGTTCGCCTTCGACGGCACCGAACGACATTCCCTTGGCATGGGCGAAACGAGCGATACGCACCCGGCCAATCTAGCCCCGCCGACACCGCCACCGGCCAGGACCGGCCGTCCGGTGTGCTCAACCCGTCACCGCGCGGCACCCTACCGGAGCTGGAGGTGACCGGGGCGGGCTTCCCGACTTCGTACCCGCACGGACGCAGCTCGCCCCTAGCGTCGGCTCCGGAGGTTCGTTCGTATGCCTGCATCGACACGACACCACAGAGCCCTCGCAGTGTTCGTGCACTGCCTCGGCATCCTCGCCGCCATCCCGGCCCTGCCGGCGGTGGCCCCGGAGGCGGCGGCCGCACCACGGCCACCCGCCGCCGCACGACCACCGGCAGTCACGCCCTCAACGGGAGCGACACCAGCACCGGCCACCACACCACGACCGGGCGTCACGGCACGGCCGAGCGCCGCGACCCCCGGGGTACCGACGGGCGTGCCGGCCTGGGCCACACAGCCACCGGTCGCGGTGGTGGCGCGGGTGAGCGCCGAGCCCACCCCGCCCTCGGCGCCACCGGCGGTGGCTCCGCCCTCGCGGAAACCGGCGTCGGCACCCCCGCAACAGGTCACGGTGGCGGTCGCCCCGGAGAGCAGCCCCGCGCCGAGGTACCGGATCCAGGTGCGCAACGTGGGCAACGCGCCGGTGGACACCACCGTGCGTCAGGAGTTGCCGCCCGGCTCGTCGCCGACCGCGATCAGCGCCGGCGGCCGATCCACCCGGGCTGGCGGGTCCACCACGGAGGTGACCTGGCGGTTGAGGCTGCCGGCGCACAGCACCACCACGCTGGGCACCGCGCTCGCCGCGACCGCGCCCGGCCAGCCGCTGACCGCGCCGACGTGCGCGTTCACCAGTGACGGCACCCGACCGTACGACTGCGCCACGGCCACCTGGAAGGCGGCGGCGGCACCGGCGGCCGAGGTCACCGAGGCGCCGCCCTGGCGCCGGTACCCGGTGTTGCTCGCCGGTCTGGCGGTCCTGCTGCTGGTCAGCGCCGCCCTGGTGTGGGTGTGGCGACGTCGGCGTGGGCGTCGGGTGACGGCCGCCGCACTGGCCACCAGCGGCGGGCCCGACAGTGGTCGCGGAACGATCTATCCGCGCCCGGCGGCTCCGAGCCCGGCAAGGCGTCGGCGTACCCCGCCGGTCTGGTTGCTGGTGGGTGCGGCCGTGGCGGTGCTGGCCGCCGTCGTCGGCACCGCCGGATGGACGGCGACCCGGCAGGTCTCGGCGATCGACACGCAGAAGCAACCCACCAACGGCGCGTGGATGGGCACCGGGGTCACCGGGCCGGTGGGCGTGCCACTTCGGGAGTCGGCGTTCGAGTTCACCGTGTACCGGATGTCCTGCGGCGCGCCCGGCACGGCCGGGAGGACCGGCGGCGGCGGTGCCGCGCCGGCCAACGGTCGACGTTGCCAGGCCACCGTGGGGGTGCGCAACGTCACGGGCGACCACCAACCCTGGCACAGCCAGCTGCAACGGGCGTACCTGCCCGGCGGGCGCTGGGTGAGCACCGACGAGTCGGCCACGCGGGCGGCGAACCTGGGTCGGGACGTCTTCGCCGACCCGATGGCCGCGGGCACCCGGATGGTGCTTCCGTTGGTGTTCACCGTCGACGGGCGGGACCAGCCCCAGCAGTTGGAGCTGCGCAGCGGGGTGTTCTCCGCCGGCGTGCGGGTGCACATGCCCTGACCGGTCAGCGGGCGGCGGTCGTACCCTGGGGTGCGTGACCGCCGCCCTCGCCCCCGCCGTGCTCGACGTGGCCCAGTGGCAGGCCCGCAGGCGGGCCCACGAGGAGCGGGTGGACGTCTGGCTGACCCCGCACCTGGCCCGGCGGCGGCGTGGTGAGCGGCATCCGGTCGCCGACTTCCTCTTCACCTACTACTCGCACCGCCCGGCCCAGCTCCGTCGCTGGCACCCGGGCGCGGGGGTCGAGCTGCACGGCGCCGATCCGGCCGAGTTCGGCCGGGACTACCACGCCACCGCCGCCGGGGTCACCCTCGACACCGAGGGGGTACGCGAGCGGCGCGGCGAGTCGATCGCCTGGATCCGCTCCCTGCTGGCGGCCACCGCGGTGCGAGCGCCACACTTCGGCTGCTTCGGGATGCACGAGTGGGCGATGGTCTACCGACAGACCCGTGACGAGCTGCGGCACAACGCCTGGCCGCTGCGGCTGACCCCGGAGCGGACCGCCGCGGTCGTCGAGGAGCGGGGCGTGCGGTGCAGCCACTTCGACGCGTTCCGGTTCTTCACACCGCCGGCCCGGCCGTTGAACCTGCTCACCCCGACCCGGGAATCGCAGCACGCCCTCGAGCAGCCGGGCTGCCTGCACGCCAACATGGATCTGTACAAGTGGGCGTACAAGCTGTCCCCGCTGGTCGACTCGGAGCTGGTGGCCGACGCGTTCGACCTGGCCAGGGAGATCCGGACGCTGGACATGCGGGCCAGCCCCTACGACCTGGCGGCACTCGGCTACCCGCCGGTGCGGGTGGAGACGCCGGAGGGCCGCGCGGAGTACGCGGCGGCGCAGCGCGCGTTCGCCGACCGGGCCGCTGTGCTGCGCGACCGGCTGCTCACCGCCGTCCCGGCCTGAGCCGAGGGCTAGTCGCCGTCGGCGCGGCGGTCCCGCTTGCGCTGGGACTGGCGTTTCTTCTCGGCCAACCGACGTTCCTTGGCCCCACGGGACGGGCGGGTCGCCCGGCGGGGCGGCGGTGGGGGTGCGGCGGCCTCCCGCAGCAGCGCGGTCATCCGTTCACGGGCCGCCTCCCGATTGGCCAACTGGGCCCGGTGCTCGCTCGCGGCGATCGTCAGCACCCCGTCGACCAGCCGGTTGGCGAGCCGGGCCAGCGCCCGCGACCGCAGCCAGTCGGGCACGGACGGCGAGTTGGCCACGTCGTAGCTCAGCTCGACCCGGGAGTCCGCGGTGTTCACGCCCTGCCCACCCGGCCCCGACGAGCGGGAGAAGCGCTCCCGCAGCTCCCCGGCAGGGACGACCCACCGGTCGGTCACCCGCAGTCCGTCGTCCACGCCCCGAGGCTAACCCGCGACGACCCAGCAGGGGTCATCGGTGCGGGGGCTCACTCTGCGTCGGGGACGGGCTGGGTGCCGGCCCGGCGGTCTCGTCGTCGTCGCCGACCGCCGCGTACGCCGCTGCGCCGAAGAGCAGCAACGCGATCACCCCGGCCTTCACGGCGACCCCGCGGATCAGCGACCAGGCGCCTCGACGGGCGCCCGGCACCGATTTCTTGACGGTCTGGTAATCGTTCCACCCACGTCGTGCCCGGGCGTACGACGACCCCACTGCACATCCGATGACCAGGCCCACCAGCAGGAGGACCGCGAGAAGAGGACGCTCCACCTCCGCCAGTATCCAGATCGACCGTAATAATTCCATGGCCCGATGCCGTCACGCCGGATATCTGACAGTGGCAGCGTTCCCACCCGCGCGGCGCGGCTGTCCGAGCAGCTCAGCCACCCTTGCCGATGATCGTGTCGGCGGTCTGCTGCACCTGGTCGATCGGGATGGCGAACCCGATGCCGATCGAGCCATTCCCGTCGATGGTGGCGATGGCGGTGTTCACCCCGACCACCTCCCCGCGGGCGTTGACCAGTGGCCCACCCGAGTTGCCGGGATTGATGGACGCGTCGGTCTGCACCGCGCTGTGCCGGTTGTCGCCCAGGCGCACCTCGCGGTCCAACGCGCTGACGATGCCCGCGGTGACGGTTCCGGCGAGTCCGAGCGGCGAGCCCACCGCGAGCACCGGCTCACCGACCCGGGTCGCGCCCGGCTTGGCCAGGGGCAACGGCGTGAGACCGGCCGATGCCGGCACCTTCAGCACCGCCAGGTCGCTGCGCGGCTCCCGTCCGACCACCTCGGCGGCGAACCGGCGACCGTCGGGCAGCTCCACGGTCACCGGCCCACCACCCCCCTTGGCCAGGATGTGATCGTTGGTGATCAGATGCTGCTGGTCGTCCACGGCGAAGCCTGAGCCGGTCGCGGACCCGCCGGTCGCACCGCCGGCCAGCACCGACACCACCCCGGGTACGGTCCGCTCAGCCGCGGTGACCAGCTCGGCCGGCACCGGGGCGGCGGACGCCGCAGCCGGGCCCGGACCCCCGTCCCGAGCGGCCACCACACCACCGGCGACGGCACCCGAGAGAGCGGAGACCGCCACCACGGCCAGCGCGGCGAGCAGCCGTCGAGGCCGACGCCCGCCCGGGTCACGCTCGGGCGCGTCCCACCACCCGCGCCCGTCCGGGTCGAGTTCCGGTGAGATGAACCAGGGACCACGCGGTTCGCCCAGTCCGGTCTGCACTGCCATGCGTACTCCTCACGGTCGACGTCGGTTGTGCGCGGTGGTCAGGGCAGCCGGGAGAACCAGCGCATCGAGCCGACGGCGGCGCCCATCGCGAACACCAGTCCGAGGCCGATGAACCGAGCCGAGACGTCCTGCCGCTCGGTGCGGTAGCCGACCGAGCTGCCGATGTCGTCGTAGACGGCCCGCAGTTCGTCGGTGGTGCTGGCCTCGTGGAACATCCCGCCGGTCTCCTCGGCGACCGCCTTGAGGGTCTGCCCGTCGACCGGCACCTGGATGGGCCGTCCACCCCGGTCCACGAACCCGGACGGGGTGCCGAAGGAGATGGCGTGCACCGGCACCTCCGCCGTCACCGCCTCCGCCGCCGCCTCCATCGGGTCCATCCCGGAGGTGTTGGCACCGTCGGAGAGCAGGATGATCCGGGCCGGTGGCGTCTCCTTCGCGGCCGCGCTGTCGAGGCTCTTGACCGCGCCGAGAGACGTGTTGATCGCCTCACCGATCGCCGTGCCCTGCACGCCGGTGATCCCCTCGGCGAGTCGGTCGATCCCCTCGTCGAGGGCTTCCCGGTCGGTGCCCGGCGGCACCAGCACGGCCGCGCTGCCGGCGAACGCGACGAGACCCACGTTGAACTCGTCGGGCAGGCCCTCGACGAAGCGCCGGGCCGCCTCCTTCGCCGCGGCCAACCGGTCCGGCTCGACGTCGGTGGCGAGCATCGACGTGGACACGTCCACCGCCACCATCACGGTGGCGCGTTCCCGAGGCACCCGGACCTCGGCGCTGGGGCGGGCGAAGCCGACCACCAGCAGCGCCAGCATGGCCAGGAAGAGCCCGGCCGGTACGTGCCGACGCCAGGCGGGCCGCTCCGGCGCCACCCGGTCCAGCAGTCGCAGGTTGGTGAAGCGGACCGCGTACCGGCTGCGTCCGCGCTGCATCACCAGGTACGCGACGACCAGGGCGAGCACGCCGAGCAGCAGCCAGAGTCGCAGCGGCGACTGCCAGATCACGCGGCACCTCCCCGTGGCCGGCCGGCCGGAGCGGCCGCCAGCCGACGCTGAGCGTGTACGTGCCGGACGATGTCCGCGCTCCAGTCCCGATCGGTGCGCAGGGCCAGATGGGCGGCCCCACTGCGGCGCAACGACTGACGGACCTGCTCGCGCTGGGCGGAGGCGGCCTCGGCGTACCGCTCGCGCAGCCGGCGGTCCGATGTGCTCACCTCGCGGCGGCGACCGGTCTCCGGGTCGACGAGCGTGATCAGACCGACGTCCGGTAGTTCCAGCTCACGCGGGTCGGTCACCTCGATCGCCAGCACCTGGTGCCGGGCAGCGAGCCGACGCAGGGTCCGCTCCCAGGGCGCCGACTGGCCGGGGTCGTCGGGCAGGCCGTCGAGGAAGTCGGAGACCACCACGACCAACCCACGTCGGTTGGCGATCCGGTGCAACGCGTCGAGCCCGTCCGTCAGATCGGGCGGCTCGGCCCACGCCCCGGCCGCGGGCCCTAACCCCGGTCCGCCGTCGGTCGCGCCGGGGCGCGGGGCGGCGAGCAGCGCGCGGAGCAGAGCAAGCAGATGGGTACGCCCACTGCGGGCCGGAAAGCGACGTACCCCGTCGGCACGCAGCACCTGGGCACCGAGACGGTTGCCGACACCCGCGGTCAGGAAGCCCACCGCCGCGACCGCGGCCACCGCCAGTTCCCGCTTGTCCAGTTCGGCGGTGCCGAACTCCATGCTGGCGCTGCCGTCGACAAGCAGCCAGGTGGTCAGCTCCCGGTCGGCGTCGACCTGACGGACGTGCGGCACGGCGGTACGGGCCGTCACCGCCCAGTCCATCCGCCGGACCTCGTCCTCGCCCGGCCGGTATTCGCGGCTGCCGGCGGGTTCACTGCCCGGGCCGGGCAGCAGGCCCCGGTACTGGCCGTGCAGCAGGCCGTTGAGCCGGCGCGTGACGGTCAGCTCCAGGCGGCGCAACCGCTGATCGGGGGCCAGCTCGGCCAGGCCGGGATCAGCCGGCACAGCGGCCGGCGCGACTGTCGCCCGTCTCATGCCGCCGCCAGATCCGGCGCCTGCTGTGGGTGCCCGGTGGCCAGCCGGGGCGGTGGCACCGCCTCGACAAGCCGCCGCACCACGCTCTCGGCCGACACCCCGTCGGCCACCGCGTCGAAGGAGAGCACCAGCCGGTGGGCGAGGACGTCGACGGCCAGCTCACGGACGTCCTCGGGCAGCACGTACTCCCGCCCACGCAGCAGAGCCTGCGCCCGGGCGGCCGCGACGAGGCCGAGGGTGGCCCGGGGGCTGGCACCGTACGCCAGCAGCGGGGCGAGCTCCGGCAGCCCGAACCGGCCCGGGTCACGGGTGGCGAGGATCAGCCGCACCACGTACTCGGCCAACGCATGGTGGACGAAGACCCTCTCGGCCTGGGCCTGGAGGTCCCGCAGCCGTTGCGCGTCGAGCACCTGGCGCGGGCTCGGCCGGTCGGTGCTCATCCGGTAGAGGATGGCCAGTTCGTCGGCGTCGCTGGGATAGTCGACCACCACCTTCATCAGGAACCGGTCGCGCTGTGCCTCCGGAAGCTGGTAGACGCCCTCGGACTCGATCGGGTTCTGGGTGGCCAGCACCAGGAACGGCTCCGGGACCGGCCAACTGCGCCCGCCGATGGAGACCTGCCGTTCGGCCATCGCCTCCAGGAGCGCCGACTGCACCTTGGCCGGGGCGCGGTTGATCTCGTCAGCCAGCACCAGGTTGGCCATGATCGGGCCCAGTTCGATGTCGAACGTCTCCTTGGAGGCCCGATAGATCCGGGTGCCGACGATGTCGCTGGGGACCAGGTCCGGGGTGAACTGGATCCGGGTGAAGGTGCCGCCGACCACGGTGGCGAGGGTCTGCGCGGCCAGGGTCTTGGCCACCCCGGGCACGCCCTCCAGGAGGCAGTGCCCGTTGGCGATCAGTGCGGTGAGCAGGCGTTGGACGAGCCGATCCTGCCCGACGATCACGCGTTTGACCTCGAAGAGGGTCTGTTCCAGCTCGACGCCGGTCGGCTCGGGTTCGACCGAGCTGGGCATGCTGGCCAGGGTGTCCGAGATGTCCGTCACGGTGCTTGCTTCCCGAGCCGAGGGCCTGGCAAACGTCGGATTGTGGGGCCCGGACAGGCCCGGAGTGGTCCGAATGGGGATGAGCCGCGCGGAAGGGTGACGATCGGCACGAGCCGGTCCAGGAAGAGCCGGACGGCTCCGGACCGGCCACGAAGAGGACGAGCAGCGCGAGCGGAGTCGATCGACGGCGACGACCGCGCTTACCGTCCGGGCGGACAGGGATCCGGCCCCCGCGCACGAGGCGCGGGGGCCGGACGTCGATCGGTCAGGAGGTGTGGACGACCAGGTGGAAGCCCAGGTCGGTCGGGCTGCCGGACGAGTTGCGGGTCTGCACGAAGACCCCGTTCGGCGTGAGGAGCCGGGGCGCGACCGAGATCTCGCCGGCCGGCGGAATGCAGCAGTTGTCGGCCCGGCCCACGGTCGCCACGATGACAGCGTTCGTGACGTTGTACCCGTACTGGACCTCGTACTGGCCGGTGCCGTACTTGATCACAGTGCCGGCGCCGCGCGCCTTGGTGCCGTTGGAGTTGACGACAGTGATGCTGACGGAGGCAGCCATCGTGCTGACCCCACCCGCCTTCAACGCGGCCTTCGACAGGCGCGCCGACTCGGCCGAGACCGGCGGCTGACTGTTCGTGCCACGGGCCGTCGGCTTGACGGCCTCCTGCGGCGCCTTCGCCGACGGCTGGGCGACGGCGATCCCCCCACCAGCCAGGGTGAGCGCCAGGACAGCGAACGTGACCGCTGCCGCCTTGCGTCGGAAGGATGTTTCCATGACAGGTCCCCCTTGTGTGACCGTGCGAATTCGGCCGACCCGCAGAGCGGGACGGATGACTGCCAGCAAATAGGAAAACGACGGCAGCAGGGCGAGGGAAAGCTCACTTAGCTACACCCGGTGAGGTTGATTCCTCAACAATTTCATCCCCTCTGAGCTGGCAATACTACTCAGAGTTGCGTCGTTTGAGCCAGATGGAACGTAGCACCGTAAAAAGCCGGACGTCAATAGTTGATCTCGGTTTATCGAGCTGTCAATCAGCCGTCAGATAATCGTGAAATGTGAACGCATTGCCATTCATGAAATGCGTTCGGCCCACCCACTAGGATCACCATCATGATCGTCGACGCTCCGCCCACGCCCACGCCCGCTCCAGGGCGGCACCGCGGTGCCCGGCTGGGCACGGTGCTCTGCTGGCTGACGGTCGTACCGACAGCCCTCTGGGCCGCCGTCCGCCTGGTCGGTCTGGACCGGGGGCCGCTGGTGCAGGCGCTCGCCTTCACGCCGTACGTCGCCGGCTTCAGCGTGCTGGCCCTGGCTCTCGCGCTCGCCCTGCGGCGCTGGTGGCCGGCGGCGGTCGCGGCCCTGGCGGCGGTGGCACTGGTCGGCGTCGTCGCCCCCCGGGCACTGGCCGCACCGCAGCCCGCGGCGGCCGGGCCGACGGTGCGGCTGCTCACCGCCAACCTGCTCGCCGGGGCCGGCGACGAGGGGACGCTGGTCGAGCTGGTCCGGCGGCACCAGGTGGACGTGCTCACCGTGCAGGAGTTCACGCCGGAGGCGCAGGCCGCTCTGGACCAGCTCGGCCTCGACCAACTACTGCCCCACCGGCAGCTCAACCCGGAGATCGGCACACCCGGCTCCGGGCTCTACTCGCGGTGGCCGGTCACCGACGTCGGCCTTCGGCGCAACCTCAACGGCTGGGGCTTCACCCAGGCGTACGGGACAGTCACCGTCCCCGGCGCGCCCCCGGTTCGCGTCGAGTCGGCCCACCCCTCGGCCCCGTACGCGCTGGACCAGGTCGGCCCATGGCGTGCCGACCTGACCGCCCAACCACCGGCCACCCCGGACGGTGGCCTGCAGATCCTCGCCGGGGACTTCAACGCCACCCTCGACCACAGCCCACTGCGGGCCCTGCTGCGCAGCGGTTACGTCGACGCCGCCGACGCCGCCGGGGAGGGCTTGACCGGCACCTGGGGTCCCTACGACGGTGATCTCATCCCACCGGTGACCATCGACCACGTGCTGGTCGACAAGCGCATCGCGGTCCGCTCGGTGCGGGTGTTCGCCCTACCCGGCAGCGACCACCGCCCCGTCCTAGCAACCCTGACCCTCCCAACCCCCTAACCCCGCCCCACCCCCGCGATCTTGCACTTGCTGTCGTGTCATAAGGCTCAAAAGCCGTATATCGACGACACAAAGTGCAAGATCGCGAGGGTGGGGGTGGGGTGGGGTCAGGGACGGGGTTGGACGGGGGCGGGGGCCAGGCCGTAGGTGAGGGCGTCGATCAGGGCGTGCCAGCTGGCCTCGACCACGTTGGGGTGCACACCTACCGTGGTCCAGTCTCGGCCGGTGCCGTCGGCCGTTTCCAGCAGCACCCGGGTCACCGCGCCGGTGCCGTGGCTGCCCTCGAGGATGCGCACCTTGTAGTCGGCCAGCTCGAACGTTCGCAGCTGTGGGTAGTGCCGGGCCAGCCCCACCCGCAGCGCCTCGTCGAGGGCGTTGACCGGGCCGTTGCCCTCGGCGGTGGCGATCACCCGCTCACCGCGTACCCGGATCTTGACGGTTGCCTCGGAGACCACCGCGCCGTCCTCACGGTGCTCGACCAACACCCGGTACGACTCCAGAGTGAACGGTCGGGCCGGGCCACCCTCCGGCAGTTCGGAGCGGACCAGCAGCTCGAAGGAGGCGTCCGCGGCCTCGAAGGACCAGCCCCCCGCCTCCAACTCCTTGACCCGCTTGGTGACCCGGGTCAGCGCCTCCGGACGGCCGGCCAGGTCCAGACCGAGCTCGCGACTCTTGAGCTCGACGCTGGCCCGGCCGGCCATCTCGGTCACCAGGATCCGCATGTCGTTGCCCACCACCGACGGGTCCACGTGGTTGTAGAGCAACGGGTCGACCTTGATCGCGCTCGCGTGCAGCCCCGCCTTGTGAGCGAAGGCGGCAGCCCCGGCGTACGCCTGGTGGGTGTCGGGGGCGATGTTGGCGATCTCGGCGATGGCGTGCGAGACCCGCACCATCTGCGCCAGGCAGCCCTCCGGTAGGACCGGCATGCCCAGCTTGAGTTGGAGGTTGGCGACGACCGCGAAGATGTCGGCGTTACCCGGACGTTCGCCGTACCCGTTGGCGGTGCCCTGGACGTGGCGGACTCCCGCCTCCACGGCGGCGATCGTGTTGGCCACCGCGCAGGAGGTGTCGTTCTGCGCGTGCATGCCGAGCAGCCCGGCGTCGATTCCCAGCCTGTCGGTCAGATCGACGATGGCAGCGGTCACCTGGGACGGCAGCATGCCGCCGTTGGTGTCGCAGAGCACCATCCGCTCGGCGCCGGCAGCCAGTGCGGTCTGCACCACGGCCGCGCCGTACGCGGGGTCGTGCCGGTAGCCGTCGAAGAAGTGTTCGCCGTCGACGAAGACCCGTCGGCCCTCACGGACGAGATGGCTGACGGTGTCGTGGATCATCGACAGGTTCTCCGCGCCGGTGGTGCGCAGCGCGCGCTCGACGTGCCGGGTGTCGGCCTTGGCGACCAGTGCCACCGCCGGGGTCTGCGCGTCCAGCAGGGCGCGCACCTGCGGGTCGTCGGCGACCGCGACACCGGCCTTGCGGGTGGCGCCGAACGCGACCAGTACGGCGTGCCGCAGGTCCAGTTCGGTGCGCGCCCGGCGGAAGAACTCGGTGTCCTTGGGCACCGCGCCTGGCCAGCCGCCCTCGATGAAGCCGACGCCGAACTCGTCGAGCAGCCGGGCCACCGCCAGTTTGTCGACCACCGAGTAGGTGAGCCCCTCGCGCTGGGCGCCGTCGCGCAACGTCGTGTCGTAGACCTGGAACGTCATCAGGATCCTTTCTCGGAGCAACAAAAAGACCTCCCGCGGATGCGGGAGGTCTGCGCGCTCGGCGGAGGGGAGGGCCGGCGCGCTAGGTCGCAATAATCAGGACGGTGCTGGTCACCTTCGCCACTCTGCCACTCCTCCCTCGAATTTGGGAAGAACAATCCACATCGCGGGACAGTAACGGAGAGTGCTCTTAGCCAGCGGTCGTCGGGCCTCGGTCAGAACCCGCCGTCGGTGATCGGCTTCACATGCACTAACGCCGCCGACCGGCGAAAACAGCGATGCGGAAGCATCTTGAACGGATCCAGTTAACGGCCACCGTGCCGCTCACAAGGAGGACCTGTGCTCACTGTCGGTGACCGCTTCCCTGAGTACGAACTCACCGCCTGCGTATCGCTGGACGCCAACAAGGCGTTCGAGACGATCAACCACAAGTCCCACGAGGGCAAGTGGCGGGTGGTCTTCTTCTGGCCGAAGGACTTCACGTTCATCTGCCCGACGGAGATCGCCGAGTTCGGTCGACTCAATGGCGAGTTCGCCGACCGGGATGCACAGGTCCTCGGGGCGTCCGTGGACAACGAGTTCGTCCACTACGCGTGGCGCAAGGATCACCCGGACCTTCGGGAGCTGCCGTTCCCGATGCTCAGCGACATCAAGCGCGAGCTCTCCGCCGCCTGCGGCGTGCTCGGCGAGGACGGCGTGGCCCAGCGGGCCACCTTCATCGTCGACCCGAACAACGAGATCCAGTTCGCCATGGTCACCGCCGGCTCGGTCGGCCGTAACGTCTCCGAGGTGCTGCGGGTGCTCGACGCCCTGCAGACCGACGAGCTGTGCCCCTGCAACTGGAACAAGGGCGGCGAGACCCTCGACGCCAACGCGCTCCTCGCCAGCGCCGGGGTCTGACCATGGGTCTGGACGCGATCAAGGCGGCCCTGCCGGAGTACGCCAAGGACATCAAGCTCAACCTGGGCTCCACGGTCGGCACCTCGACGCTGACCCCGGTGCAGACCTGGGGCACCGCGCTGGCCTGTGCGGTGGCCGCCCGCAACCCGCTGGTGCTGCGGGAGATCGCGGCCGAGGCCCTCGGGCACCTCGGGCCGGAGGGTGTCGAGGCGGCCAAGGGCGCCGCGGCGATCATGGCGATGAACAACATCTACTACCGTTCCAAGCACCTCATCGGCGACGAGCAGTACGCCTCGATGCCGGCCCGGCTGCGGATGCAGATCATCGCGCGGCCCGGTGTGGACAAGGGCGACTTCGAGCTCTGGTGCCTCGCCGTGTCGGCCATCACCGGCTGTGGGGTGTGCCTGGAGTCGCACGAGAAGACGCTGCGCGGCAGCGGCTTCACCCGCGAGCAGGTACACGAGGCCCTGCGGATCTCCGCCGTGGTGCACGCCGCGGCGGTCACCCTGGACGCCGAGGCCGCACTGGCCTGAGCACGTACGCCCCGACGGGCCGATGCCGCCACCTCGCGGCATCGGCCCGTCGCCGTATCGCGGCCTCTCGCCGCACCGCGGCTCCAGCCTCTCGCCGTTTCCGGCCCCCGACGGCCGGGTAGCTCCTGCGGGGACGCACCCACCTACGCCGAGACGATCGGCGACAGTCAGGAGTGAACGGCATGGACAGGATCGATCCGCACGCCACCCACGCCGGGCCGGACCCGCTGCGTGGCGGTGACCAGGGCGCCGTGCCCGGCGGCGCGCCGGCCGGCACGTTCGACCCCTGGCGCTACCGGGACCAGGCTGGGGTCGCCGATGCTGACCTGGTCGGCTACAAGGTCGAGGCGACCGACGGTGGAATTGGCAAGATCGACAGCGCCAGCCACGAGGTGGACGGGAGCTACCTGGTGGTGGACACCGGCACCTGGATCTTCGGCAAGAAGGTGCTGCTGCCGGCCGGCACCGTCAACCAGGTCGACCACGACCAACGCGTTGTCTCCATCGACCGCACCCGGGACCAGATCAAGGCCGCCCCGGAGTACGACGAGAGCAGCCACAGCGATCCGAGCTACCGGGATCAGTTGGGCGGCTACTACGACGAGACGTACGGCGCGCTCCCGCCGGGGACGGCACGGTAGCTGTTCGACCCGACGGCCGGTGGGGTGCGGCCCCACCGGCCGTTACGGTGTGAGCGTGGACGCCATCGACGACAACCGCCAGATCTCGCTACCCGCCACCTTCAACTTCCGCGACGTCGGTGGCTACCTCGGCCACGACGACCGACCCGTACGCCGGGGCCGGCTCTACCGTTCCGACTCGCTGCACCGCCTCACCGAACAGGACGGGGACGCGTTCGCCGCGATCGGGATCCGCACCGTCATCGACCTGCGTCGCCCCAGCGAGGTGGAGCGGGACGGCCGGGTGCCGGCGTACCAGGGGCTGACCTACCGGCACATCCACCCGGAGCACGCCGACTGGATGGGTACGCCGCACGAGGAGGGCGCCAGCCTGGCCCGCTACCTCGCGGACCGTTACGCCGACCTGGCACAGACCGGCACCGCCGGGCTGGCCGAGGCGGTCGGGCTGATCGCCGACTCCGCCAACGCCCCGGTGGTGGTGCACTGCGTCGCCGGGAAGGACCGCACCGGCATCGTCTGCGCGCTGACCCTCGCCGTGCTCGGCGTCGACGACGCGGACGTGGCCGCGGACTACGCGCTCACCACCGAGGCGTCGGCTCGGTACAGTGCCTGGCTGGCCGCCACCACCCCGAACGGCGTGGACGTGCCGGCGCCGTTCCTGGCCTCACCCGCCGAGGCGATGCAGATCTTCCTCGACGAGCTGCGCGAGGGGTACGGGTCCGTCGAGGCGTACCTGCGGCACGCCGGGGTGACCGACGAGCAGCTCGCCGCCCTCCGCGACCACCTACTCGACGAGCCCGCCGAGGCGTAGACCGTCGAGGTCCGGGCCGACTGCGCCGGCTCGTCCGTCTGGACGGGCCGGCGCAGTGGTGGAGGTCAGAGGACCCGCTGCACCCAGCCGTGCGGGTCGGCCGCCTGGCCGCGCTGGATGTCCACCAACTGCTGACGCAGTGCCATGGTGACCCGGCCGGGCTCACCGCCGCCGATCAGGAACTCGCCGTCCGGGAAGCGGACGCCACCGATCGGGGTGACCACCGCGGCGGTGCCGCACGCGAACACCTCCCGGAGGCGACCGCTGGCAGCGTCGGCCTGCCAGTCGGCGAAGCTGACCGGCCGTTCCTCGACCTGATGCCCGGCCGACTCGGCCAGCGTGAGGACGGCGTCGCGGGTGATGCCCGGCAGGATCGTGCCGGTCAGCGGCGGGGTGACCACCGTGTCGTCGTCGTAGACGAAGAAGACGTTCATGCCGCCCAACTCGTCGACGAACCGGCGCTCCACCGCGTCCAGGAAGACGACCTGGTCGCAGCCGGCCTCGATGGCCTCCGCCTGGGCCGCCAGCGACGCGGCGTAGTTACCGCCGCACTTGGCCGCGCCGGTGCCGCCGGGTGCGGCACGGGTGTAGTCCGGAGAGACCCAGACGGTGACCGGCTTGACCCCACCGGTGAAGTACGCCCCGACGGGCGAGGCGATCACCATGTAGAGGTATTCGTTGGCCGGGCGGACGCCGAGGAAGACCTCACTGGCGAACATGAACGGCCGCAGGTAGAGGCTGCCGTCCGCTCCGGTGGGGATCCACTCCTGGTCGATCTCGATGAGCTTGTGCAGTGAGTCGACGAACACCTCGGGCGGCAGCACCGGCATCGCCATCCGCTGCGCCGAGGTGACGAAGCGGGCGGCGTTGGCGTCCGGCCGGAACATCGTCACGCCGCCGTCGGCCGTGCGGTACGCCTTCAGGCCCTCGAAGATCTCCTGCGCGTAGTGCAGCACCGCGCTGGCCGGGTCCATCGGGATCGGCCCGCGTGCCTCCACCCGGGCGTCGTACCAACCCTTGCCCTCGGCGTAGCGGACCGTGACCATGTGGTCGGTGAAGACTCGGCCGAATCCGGGGTTGGCCAGCAGGGCGGCCCGATCGGCGGCGGATACCGGCGCGGAATTCGGACGGATCTCGAAGTCGAGCTTGTCACCACCGCTCATCGCGCTGACCTCCCTGCGGGACAACGGCATGCGGGACCGCACACCGATTTGGCTGTGCCAGAAACTTACCCCGAACGGTCGTTCAGCGGGTAGCGCCGGTCGGGCGAGACGGTTCGCCCGGCCAGGTCTACGCCGGGGCGATCACGCTACGGCGTGGGCAGCGAGCCGGTCCCCGACCTCTTCGGTACGCAGCGTCACGCCCGGAACCCGGCTGGCCAGCTCGGCGGCGACCGCCGCGTTGACCCGGGCCGCGGCCTCCGGGTGCCCGAGCTGCTCCAGCAGCAGAGCGGCGGAGAGCACCGCGGCGACCGGGTCGGCGATGCCCTGCCCGGCGATGTCGGGCGCCGAGCCGTGCACCGGCTCGAACATCGAGGGGTACGCCCCCTCGGGGTTGATGCAGCCACTGGCGGCCAGCCCGATCCCACCGGTGACGGCGGCGGCGATGTCGGTAAGGATGTCGCCGAAGAGGTTGTCGGTGACCACCACGTCGTAGCGCTGCGGCTGGGTGACCAGGAACATGGCGGCCGCGTCGACGTGCTGGTATTCCGTGGCGATGTCCGGATGCTCGGCGGCGACCGCGTCGAAGGTGCGCGCCCAGAGCGACCCGGCGTGGGTGAGCACGTTGGTCTTGTGCACCAGGGTGACCTTGCGCCGTTCCCGGCGGTCGGCGCGGGCGAACGCGTCGCGGATCACGCGTTCCACGCCGTGCCGGGTGTTCAGGCTCTCCTCCGTGGCGACCTCGGCGGGAGTGTCCCGGTGCAGCGAACCACCGGCCCCGGCGTAGAGGCCCTCGGTGCCCTCGCGGACCACCACGAGGTCGACCTCCCCGGGCTTCACGTTGCCCAACGGGCCGACGACCCCGGGCCAGAGCCGGGACGGGCGCAGGTTGACGTACTGGTCGAAGGCGAACCGGAGCTTGAGCAGCAACCCCCGCTCGAGCACACCCGGCGGAACCGTGGGGTCACCGACCGCGCCGAGCAGGATCGCGTCGTGCCCGGCCAGCTCGGCCAGCACCGAGTCGGGCAGAACCTCTCCGGTACGGTGCCAGCGGGCCGCACCGAGGTCATACTCGGTGGCCTGCACGTCGGGTAGCACCGCGTCGAGGACCTTGCGGGCCTGCGCGACCACCTCGGGCCCGATGCCGTCCCCGGCCAACACCGCGATCCGCGCCACGACCGCACTCCTCTGCTCAACGTTTTCGGTCCGGGCAACGGTACGTCGCCGTCCCGCCTCCCGGTACGTGGCGTCCACGATTTGGGACGCCCGGATGCACAGCACCCTCTCAGCTGAGACTCATGAGGCGGTCATCTCCGCTGCCTACCGTGGTAGTCGGCGGGTCACGGCGGCCTGCTGACGACCGGTCGCGACGACGCGGCGCCAAGTGCGAGGGGGCAGATGCCATGCGCATCGACGAGCAGCCGCGGACCCGCTGGCCGGACCCGTCGGCGTTCCGCAACCGCCGGCCGGACCTTCGACTCGGCAGCCGCCGGAACCGCATCGACCCGACCGGCGCCACCGAAGGCCGGATCGCGGTGCAGCACACCGTACGCACCGCGACCGCCGAGTACACACTTCTCCTCAACGCCCCCGAGTGGCTCGGCCGCCGGGGCGTGGGCGAGGCTCTGCGGGACAGCGTCGCGGAACTGCGCGCCATCGACCTCACCTACGGCCCCAATCGGCCGGAGAGCCTGGTCTCCCGGCTGCGTCGAGGCGAGATCGGCCCTGACTCGTACCCTCCGCTCGCCGACCTGGTGGACCGCTGCACGGCGATGCGCGCGGCCACCGACGGGTGGTTCGACGCCTGGGCGGTACCCGGCGGTTTCGACCCGGGCGGCCTGCTCGGCGGCTGGGCGGTGGAACGCGTCGCCGAGAGGCTTCGTGCCGCCGGCATCCACGACTACGCCGTACTCACCGGCGCTGACCTCGTTGTCCGCGGCCGCGCGCCGCACGGTGGCCCCTGGCGGGTCGCGGTGCACCACCCGACCGCGCCCGAGCGCGCGCCGCTGGTGCTGGAGATGACCGCTGGCGCGGTCGGCACCTCCGGGGTGAGCGGGCGGCAGGGGCACGTGGTGGACCCGCACACCGGCGAGCCGGCCGACCAACTCGTCGCCGCGACCGTCGTGGGCCCCGACCTGGCGATCGCCGACGCCTACGCCACCGCGCTCTACGCCGCCGGCCCCACCGGCCTGGCGTGGTTCAAGGGAAACTCGGACTATCGCGCGCTCTTCGCACACCGGCGCTGAGCGGGACGTCGCCGCTTCGAGGCCGCCGCACCGCTGTGTTCCGGACGGCTTCGCCCTCGGCAGCCCCTCGGTCAGCTGATCGGCATGCGATCGGCCCCCACGCTCTCGGCAACGACCGTGGGGGCCGGTCAGCGACGAGTGCGCGTGGCTCGCACAATCGAGGGGTGCGGACCGGTCGGGCCGGACGTCGACCGCGCCACCCGAAGACGGGCCGGCGCCTCGAACTCGGCCAGTGACCGCAGTGCGTACGCTAGCGAATCGACGCAACTCTACGCAAGAGTCTCTACAGCGGACCGTCGCGAGCGGAGGCCGCGGAAATCGACGGTTGACCGGCGGCGAGGCAGTTTCGACATGGTGAACGGCGGATGGCACGCTATCCGCCGTGAGTTTCGATCTGAGCGTGTGGGCCCTGGAGGACGGGGCGACGCCCGAGGACGTACGGACAGCGGTCGACGGTTGCCGGCAGGGGCGACACGTGGACCGTTACCCGGACCCGCGGGTGGTCAGCTTCTACCGGGCGATCACCGCCTCCTATCCGGACCGTCACCCCGGGCCGGACAGCCCGTGGGCGGTGGCACCACTGCACGCCGCCCACGACCATGTCGAGCTGAACCTGCACCCGACCTGCGCGGACCAGGTGCTACTCGACATCGAGCGGCTGGCCGGCGAGCACGGGCTGATGCTGTTCGACCCCCAGGACGGCTCGGTCTACCCGCCCCCAGCTCGACTGCCCGGCTGACCCAGCCCAGCGGCCCCGGCCCGGCTGACCCGGCCCGGCGCGGGTTCGACCCCACCCCCGGGGGTACGACAAGGGGCCCAGCGGATCGCCGGGCCCCCATGATGCTTGCCGTTGACTACTCGTCGCGCAGGTCGGCGGCGCTGGCCGCCGTGGCGCCGATCGAATCGGCGGCCGAGGTGAGCAGGTCGGCGCCGAGCGCCTGGTCGACGGTGAGCGTCATCAGCGTCTCGCCGCCCGCCTCACGCCGGGCCACCTGCATCGCGGCGATGTTGATGCCCGACTCGCCGAGCAGCGTGCCGACCGTGCCGACGACACCGGGCCGGTCGGCGTAGCGCAGGAAGAGCAGGATGCCCTCCGCGCCGATCTCCACGTCGAAGCCGTCCACCTCGGTGAGCTTGAGGACGTCCTTCGCACCGGAGTGGGTGACCGTGCCGGAGACGCTGACCGTCCGGCCGTCCGGCAGCGCGCCACGCACCGTGACCAGGCTGGGCTGCTCGGCCGTCTCGGCCAGCGACGCCAGGGTGACCTCGACGCCACGCTCGGCGGCCAGGTGCGGGGCGTTGACGTAGGTGACCTGCTCCTCGACCACGGAGCTGAACAGCCCCTTGGTGGCGGCGAGCTTGAGCACCGACACGTCATGGCTGACGATCTCGCCGCGTACCTCGACCGAGACGCTGGCGGCGATCCCACCGGCGACCGCGGTGAATGCCCGGCCGAGCTTCTCCGCCAGGGGCAGCAGCGGCCGGACGTCCTCGGCGACCACGCCGCCGGCCTGCACGTTGACCGCATCCGGAACGAACTCGCCCTGCAACGCGAGCTTGACGCTCTTGGCCACGGCGAGACCGGCCTTGTCCTGCGCCTCGTGGGTGGAGGCGCCGAGGTGCGGGGTGGCCACCACGTTGTCGAAGGCGAACAGCGGCGAGGAGGTGCACGGCTCCTTGCTGTACACGTCGACACCGGCGCCGGCGACCCGACCCTCGGCGATCGCGTTCGCGAGCGCCTGCTCGTCGACAAGACCACCACGGGCGGCGTTGACGATGCGAACGCCAGGCTTGACGATCGCCAGCTCCTTCTCACCGATCAGGCCGACCGTCTCCGGCGTCTTGGGCAGGTGGATGGAGATGAAGTCGCTCTCCCGCAGCAACTCCTCAAGCCCCACCAGGCGTACGCCGAGCTGCGCCGCACGAGCCGGCTGGATGTACGGGTCGTACGCGATCAGCCGGGTGCCGAACGCGGCGATGCGCTGCGCGAAGAGCACCCCGATGCGACCGAGCCCGACCACGCCGACGGTCTTGCCCTGCACCTCTACGCCGGTGTACTTCGACCGCTTCCACTCCCCCGCCTTCAGCGCGGAACTGGCGCTGGCGGTGTTACGGGCGACGGCGAGCAACAGCGCGACGGCCTGCTCGGCGGCGGAGACGATGTTGGAGGTGGGGGCGTTGACGACCATCACGCCCCGGGCGGTGGCGGCCGGCACCTCGACGTTGTCCAGCCCGACGCCCGCCCGGGCGACCACCTTGAGTCGCGGCGCGGCGGCGATGGCCTCGGCGTCGATCTGGGTCGCGCTGCGCACGATGACTGCGTCGGCCTCGGAGAGCGCCGAGAGCAGGGCCGGACGGTCGGTGCCGTCGACGTGACGGACGTCGAAGTCGTGGGCGAGCACCTCGATGGCGGCGGGGGCGAGTTCTTCGGCGATCAGTACGACAGGATTCATCGGTCCTCGTAGAGGTCGTGTTTGCGATCGGCTCGGGCGGCGGGGCGCCGCACTGCGCCCTGCGCTGATCCGTGCCGTGGCCGTCAGGTGCCGGCTGCACACCTACCCGCGATCGTAGGGGCCTCGCTGCCCGGCATGTTCCGGTCTTCGGGGTGAGGGCCCTCACACGCGGGTCGAGCGACGGACATCAGCCGTTCACCGGGCCGACATGGTTGCCCTGGCCGGCTACAAACGGAGGCACAGCCCCCGCAGGAGGAGCCATCGTGCCGCTCGCCGTGCGCATCACGCTGCTTCGACAGCTGACCCGCGTCGATCTCGCGCGGTTCGGTCCGATGCTGGCCGAGGCGTTGATCACCCGGTCCCACCAGGTGAAAATCCGGCGCAGCTTCGTGCTCCGGCGCACCGCCGCCGCGGACGAGGCGGCCACGCTCTACCGCCGGCTCGTCCGGGACCGCCCGGGCCGGCACGAGGTGGGGCTCGCGCGGGCGCTCGTCGCGCAGGGTTCGGTCCCCGACGACCGCACCATGACCTCGGCGCTCGAACAGGGCTGGGAGGCGGTCGGGTACGTCGAGGACACGACCGACCGGGAGGGTCTCGTCGTCCTGGCCGCAGCGCACCTGATGATGGCCAACCTGCTCGCACCGACCGCCGCGCAGGACGCGCTGCCGCTCGCTGAGCGGGCACGGGCGACCTGGCTGCGCTGCGCGCCGTTCGGCCTCCGAGAGCGTACGGGGTTGGCCCGGTCGCTCACCGTGCTCGGCGACTGCCGGGCGGAGCTGGACGCGCCGGCCGAGGCACTGGCCGCTCGTGAGGAGGCGGTGGAGATCTTCCGGCGGCTACCCGGCTGGGCGCGGTTGCGGTACATGCCCGCCCGACTCCTCGCGGTGACCGGGCTGGTCGAGTCCCTCAGCGCCGACAGACGGTGGGCGCAGGCGCTGACTCTGGCAGCGACCGCCCGCGAGGATCTGACCCTCTGGGCCCGGTGGGAGCCGCTACGGGCCCGGCCGACGCTCGGCCGACTGCTGCTCGTGATCGCCGTGTGCCACGCGGAGCTCGGCGAACCGGAGGCGGCCGTGACGACGGCCGAGGAGGCGGTGGCGCAGGCCCGTTGGCTGGCAGAGCACGATCCCGTCCGGTACCGCGACTGGTTGGTCGCCGCGCTGCGCACGTTGGCCGGCGTTCTCCACACCGCCGGCCGGTACGAGGAGGCTGTCTGGACGGCCGATGAGGCCAGGGCGGTCCAGGGCGACTGACGAGGCGCGGGGACCGCCCGGCCGTTTCTGGACGGCCGGGCGGTCGCGCCGCGATGTCAGGCGGTTTCGGTGATCGGGCGGTCGACCCAGCTCATCATGCCGCGCAGCTTCTTGCCGGTCTCCTCGATCGGGTGCGCCGCACCCTCGGCCTGCCACTTGGTGAAGTTGGGCCGGCCGGCCTCGTCCTCGGCGACCCACTCGCGGGCGAACTCGCCGGACTGGATCTCGCCCAGGATCTTGCGCATCTCGTCCTTGACCCGGGAGTCGATGATGCGGTGGCCGCGGGAGAGGTCGCCGTACTCGGCGGTGTCGGAGATGCTGTAGCGCATCTTCGCGATGCCGCCCTCGTACATGAGGTCGACGATCAGCTTCAGCTCGTGCAGGCACTCGAAGTAGGCGATCTCCGGGGCGTAGCCCGCCTCGGTGAGCACCTCGAAACCGGTCTGCACCAGCGCCGAGGCTCCGCCGCAGAGCACCGCCTGCTCGCCGAAGAGGTCGGTCTCGGTCTCCTCGGTGAAGGTGGTCCTGATCGCGCCGGCGCGGGTGCCGCCGATGCCCTTGGCGTACGCGAGGGCGAGCGCGAGCGCGTTGCCGCTGGCGTCCTGCTCGACGGCGACGAGACAGGGCACGCCCTTGCCGTCCGCGTACTGGCGGCGGACCAGGTGGCCGGGGCCCTTCGGCGCGACCATCGCCACGTCCACCTCGGCCGGCGGCTTGATCAGGCCGTAGCGGATGTTGAAGCCGTGACCGAAGAAAATCGCCTTGCCGGGGGCGAGGTGCGGCGCGATCGACTCGGTGTAGAGGGACCGCTGGGCGGTGTCCGGTGCGAGCACCATGATCACGTCGGCCTCGGCGGCGGCCTGCGCCGGCGTGACCACCCGAAGGCCCTGCTCCTCGGCCTTGGGACGGCTCTTCGAGCCCTCCGGCAGACCGATCACCACGTCGACGCCGGAGTCACGCAGCGACAGCGCGTGGGCGTGGCCCTGGCTGCCGTAGCCGATCACCGCGACCTTCTTGGCCTGGATCAGGCCGAGGTCGGCATCGTCGTCGTAGTACACCTCAACGCTCATGAGAACTTCCCTTTCGGTACGACGGCCCGTTGGCCCGTCGTGGTTGGTGCGGATGGGTCGGTTCAGGCGGCCCGGAGAGCGGGACCGGCGGTGATCGAACGCGAGCCGCGCCCGATCGCCACCAACCCGGACTGGACCATTTCCTTGATGCCGAAGGACTCGAGGTCGCGTAGCAGCGCGTCGAGCTTGTCAGGGGTGCCGGTGGCCTCGATGGTCAGCGTGTCGGGTGCGACGTCGACCACCCGGGCGCGGAACAGGTTGACGGTCTCCAGCACCTGGGACCGCGCGGACCGGTCGGCGCGGACCTTCACCAGCAGCAGCTCCCGGGCAACCGAAACCTGCGGGTCCAGCTCAACGATCTTGAGCACGTTGACCAGCTTGTTCAGCTGCTTGGTGACCTGCTCCAGCGGGGACGACTCCGCGTTGACCACGATGGTGATCCGGGAGACGTCCGGGTTCTCGGTCTCGCCCACGGCGAGGCTGTCGATGTTGAACCCGCGCCGGGAGAACAGGCCGGAGACCCGGGCCAGGACACCCGGCTTATTCTCCACGAGCACGGACAGGGTGTGCATCGTCATCAGATGTCATCCTCGTCGAAGGCCGGGCGGACGCCGCGGGCGAACATGATCTCGTCGTTGCTGGTGCCGGCAGCGACCATCGGCCAGACCATCGCGTCCTTGCCGACCACGAAGTCGATCACCACCGGGGCGTCGTTGATCTCCATGGCGGCGGCGATGGTCTTGTCCACGTCGGCCGCGTTCTCGCAGCGCAACCCGATGCAGCCCAGCGCCTCGGCAAGCTTGACGAAGTCAGGAATGCGGTGCTTGTGGGTGCCGAGCTCGGTGTTGGAGTAGCGCTCGTTGTAGAACAGGGTCTGCCACTGCCGGACCATGCCGAGATTGCCGTTGTTGATGACGGCGATCTTGACCGGGATGCCCTCCAACGCGCAGGTGGCCAGCTCCTGGTTGGTCATCTGGAAGCAGCCGTCACCGTCCACGGCCCAGACCACCGTGTCCGGCTTGCCGACCTTGGCGCCCATCGCCGCCGGCACCGCGTAGCCCATCGTGCCGAGGCCGCCGGAGTTCAACCAGGTGTACGGCTTCTCGTAGGAGATGAACTGGGACGCCCACATCTGGTGCTGGCCCACCCCGGCAACGAAGATCGCGTCGGGGCCGACGATCTCGCCCAGGCGCTTGATCACGTACTGCGGGGAGAGCGTGCCGTCGGCCGGCTCGTCGTAGCCCAGCGGGTAGCGGTTGCGCAGGTCGTCCAGCTGAGTCCACCAGTCGCCCAGGTCGGTGGTGTGCCCCGCCGACCGTTCGACCGTCACCGCGGCGATCAGCTCGTCGATGACGTGCTTGGCGTCCCCGACGATCGGCACGTCCACGTGCCGGTTCTTGCCGATCTCCGCCGGGTCGATGTCCGCGTGCACCACTGTCGCGTCCGGGGCGAACGAGTCCAGCTTGCCGGTGACCCGGTCGTCGAACCGTGCGCCCAGAGCGACGATCAGATCGGCCTTCTGCAGGCCGTAGACCGCAGCGACCGTGCCGTGCATGCCGGGCATGCCCAGGTGCTGCTGATGCGAGTCGGGGAACGCGCCGAGCGCCATCAGCGTGGTGACGACCGGGATGCCGGTCAGCTCGGCCAGCCGGCGCAGCCCGTCGGTCGCGCCGGCCTTGAGCACCCCGCCGCCCACGTACAGCACCGGCCGGCGGGCGGCGGCCATCAGCCGCGCCGCCTCCCGGATCTGCTTGCCGTGCGGGTGCAGGGTGGGCCGGTAGCCGGGCAGGTCCAGGGTGGGCGGCCAGGCGAAGGTGGTCGGCGCCTGCAGCACGTCCTTGGGGATGTCGACCAGCACCGGGCCGGGTCGCCCACTGCTGGCCAGGTGGAACGCCTCGGCCAACACCCGCGGGATCTCCTCGGCGCTCTGGACGAGGAAGTTGTGCTTGGTGATCGGCAGGGTGATGCCCTGGATGTCCGCCTCCTGGAAGGCGTCGGTGCCGATCGACGGGCGAGCCACCTGCCCGGTGATCGCCACCATCGCCACCGAGTCCATGTACGCGTCGGCGATCGGGGTGACCAGGTTCGTCGCCCCCGGGCCGGAGGTGGCCATGCAGACACCGACCTTGCCGGTGGCCTGCGCGTACCCGGTCGCCGCGTGCCCCGCGCCCTGCTCGTGCCGCACCAGGATGTGCCGGACGGTGGAGTCGTAGAGCGGGTCGTAGGCCGGCAGGATCGCGCCGCCCGGGATGCCGAAGACGACGTCGACGCCGAGCGCCTCAAGGGACCGCACAAGCGAGCCGGCCCCGGAGACCTGGGCCGGAGCGGAGGGCCGTACCGCCGGGACGGTCGGGGTGGCCGCGCTTCGCGCGGCGGCCGGGTCGACGTCGACGCTCGGGTCGGCGGCCGCGCGGGCCCGGCGGGCGGTGTGGGCGAGGGTCTCGGGCGTGGGTCTCGTCATGGCGGTTCTGGCCTTCGGCTGGAGTGGCTGGTGGCTAGTCAAGCGTTGCGACACGGGCGGGGCCCGCCTCGCCAGGTTCCGATGGCAATAAAAACGGCCCTCGTGCAGATGCACGGGGCCAGCGCACTCTCGATGAGGGAGAGTGCGCTCAGGTAAGTACTCGCAGCGACCGGTACGACGACATGCGGCTAAGCCTGACGCATCTCACGCGATGAGTCAACTGATCCCATATGTTGGTCAACGGCGGTCGGCGCGTCGGCCGGCGACGCGCCAGCGGCGGTTGGGGTGACCTGCCCGGACCCGTGCGCAACACGACGTGGCGCGGGCATTGGCGCGGGCCGCGCGCCCGGCGAGGTGGCCGCCTCCAGCATCGCCTCCAGGTGCTCGGCCGGCACCCCCCAGCCGAAGAGCGCGCCCTGGCCGAACCGGCAGCCGGCGGCCACCACCGCGGCCAGCTCGGTCGGTGTGGTCACCCCCTCGGCGATCACCTCCAGCCCCAACTGGTGGCCCAGTCGCATGACGATGTCGACCATCGGCGCGAACGCCGGACCGTCCTGACCGATCGGGCGGACCGGCTCGTGCTCGGCCACCAGGCTGTGGTCGATCTTCAGAATGTCGATCGGCAGCCGGCGCAACTGCCCCAGCGAGGAGTAGCCGGCCCCGAAGTCGTCCAGCGCGATCCGGACACCGGTCAGCCGTAGCGCGGTCAGCCGCCGGATCAGCTCGTCCAGGTCGGTGGCGACCGCGTGCTCGGTGACTTCCAGCACCAGCCGCTGCGGCGGCACGTGGTGGGCGCGCAGCGCCTCGGCGACCTGGACCACGTACTCCGGGGCGTGCAGCTCGCGCGGGGAGACGTTGACCGACACCCAGACGTCGTGCCCGTCCGCCAGCCACCGGGAGAGCTGGTAGCAGGCCTGGTGCAGCACCCAGGCGCCCAGCGGGGCGATCATCCCGCACTCCTCGGCGAGCGGGATGAACTCGTCCGGACCGACGTTGCCCAGCTCCGGGTGGTGCCAGCGCAGCAGCGCCTCGGCGCCGACCGGCCGCACCGACGGCAGCGACGCCACCGGCTGGAAGGCCAACCGCAGCTCGTCGCGGTCGATGGCGCCGCGCAGTTCGTGCTCCACCGTCGTTCGTCGGCGCAGCAGCTGGTCGTACGCGGCGTCGTAGCGCTCGATCCGGTTCTTGCCACGCTGCTTGGCGTAGCGCAGGGCCAGGTCGGCGTGGCGCAGCAGCAGCTCCACATCCGGCTCGTCGGCCCACCCGGCCACCCCGATGCTCACCGACAGGAAGACCGGCCCCTCCGGCTCGTCGTACGGCCGGTTGAGCACCCCGAGCAACCGCTCGGCGACGCGGTCCGCCTCGGCTTGCCGGCCCTGCATGAGTACGGCGAACTCGTCGCCGCCCAGCCGGGCGGCCACGTCGCCGGGGCGCAGGTTGCCGCGCAGCCGCCGGCCCACCTCGGCCAGCACCGCGTCGCCCACGTCGTGGCCACGCATGTCGTTGACGTTCTTGAAGCCGTCCAGGTCGAGACCGAGCAGCACGCACGGGGTGCCCGCCGCGGCGCTGTTGTGCAGTGCGCGGAGCAGCCCACGACGGTTGGCCAACGACGTCAGCGGGTCGGTGTGCGCCAGCTCGCGGAAGTGCGCCTCCCGCTCGGCCAGGCGGTCCGCGTACCCCCGGACGTCGCGGAGGGTGAGGTACTGCCGTGCCACCAGGGCGAAGCCCTCGACGCTGCCGGCCACGATGCCCGCCGCGGTGAACCGGCCGTCCTGGCCGAGGTGGTACATCGCCGAGGCGGCCATCGCGAGCATCGGGGCGATCGCGTATTCGCCGTCGCGACCGACGAGGTCCAACTCGACCTGCCCTGGCCGGTCGGCCCGGTGCACGGCGAGCGCGACGGTCAGCAGGCCGGTGGCGAGCACCGCCGCGCCGGTCAGCGCCATGGTCGGCCCGCCCTGGCAGAGCCCGGCGCTGAGACCCAGCCCACCGCAGCTCACCGCGCTGATGCCGAAGCCGAGCGCGGCGAGCCGTCCGCGGGGGGCAGCGGCCCGGAAGATGACGATCACGGCGAGCCCGGCGCCGAGCGCGGCGCTCACCGTGGCCAGCAGGATCGCCGGGCAGGCCGTCGGGGTGGCGGCGCCGAGCAACCGGGTGGGCTCGGAGAAGAGCACCCAGCCGACGAACCACAGCGCGGCTGCCATGACCAAGCCGTCCAGGGCGAGCCGCGAGGTTCCCGCCGCGGTGGCGGCCACCCCGGGCAGCCGGAGCAGACCGGCCGCGAAGGCCAGCCCGCTCACCGCCGCGCCGATCGCCACCGCGGTCGCCCAGCCCGTCCGCTGCCCCTGCTCGTGGGCCCAGTGGTCGTTTGCGCTGAGCGCGGCGACAACCCCGACCAGCAGGCTGAGCAGGGCACCCCCGGCGGCCGCCGCGAGCAGCACGTGTGCCGGCCGACGCGCCCCCGTACGCCGCCGGGCGACCACGGTCAGCAGCACGGCAGCCGCAGCGGCGACGAGCCCGCTGAGCGCCGCGACAGCGACCATGCCCGGGGGGAGTTGCACGCTCCCAAGAGTGCCGGATGGGCGCACGCCGTGGGGGGCTGGGTGTGCATCTGTTGGGACACGGCGCATACGGGGGAGGGTCGGTGCGGCAGCGGTGTCATGCTGGTACGCATGCCTGAGCTGCGGTCGAGGACCTCCACACACGGTCGGACGATGGCCGGCGCCCGGGCCCTCTGGCGGGCCACCGGGATGACCGACGACGATTTCGGCAAGCCGATCGTCGCCATCGCCAACAGTTTCACCCAGTTCGTGCCTGGTCACGTACATCTCAAGGACATGGGTGGCCTGGTCGCCGACGCGGTCGCCGAGGCCGGCGGGGTGGGCCGGGAGTTCAACACCATCGCGGTAGACGACGGCATCGCGATGGGCCACGGCGGCATGCTCTACTCGCTGCCCAGCCGCGAGTTGATCGCCGACGCGGTGGAATACATGGTCAACGCGCACTGCGCGGACGCCCTGGTCTGCATCTCCAACTGCGACAAGATCACGCCCGGGATGCTGCTGGCCGCGCTGCGCCTCAACATCCCGACCGTCTTCGTCTCCGGTGGTCCCATGGAGGCCGGCAAGACGATGGCCATCGAGGGCGTCGTGCACAGCAAGATCGACCTGATCGACGCGATGATCGCCTCCTCGAACGAGGCGGTCACCGACGAGCAGCTCGGCGAGATCGAACGGTCCGCCTGCCCGACCTGCGGGTCGTGCTCCGGCATGTTCACCGCCAACTCGATGAACTGCCTCACCGAGGCGATCGGGCTGGCGCTGCCCGGCAACGGTTCGACGCTGGCCACCCACGCCGCGCGCCGGTCCCTCTTCGTCGAGGCGGGCCGCACCATCGTGGAGATCTCCAAGCGGTGGTACGACGGCGACGACGACTCGGTGCTGCCCCGCACGGTCGCCTCCAAGGCCGCCTTCGAGAACGCGGTCGCCCTGGACGTGGCGATGGGCGGCTCCACCAACACGGTGCTGCACCTGCTCGCCGCCGCCCGCGAGGCGGAGATGGACTTCGGCGTCACCGACATCGACGCCATCTCCCGGCGGGTGCCGTGCCTGGCCAAGGTCGCACCGAACTCGCCGAACTACCACATGGAGGACGTGCACCGGGCCGGCGGCATCCCGGCGATCCTCGGCGAACTGGACCGGGCCGGGCAGCTCAACCGGGACGTGCACGCCGTGCACTCCCCCTCGCTGGCCCAGTGGCTGACCGACTGGGACGTGCGCGGCGGTTCCCCGACGCCGACGGCGGTCGAGCTGTTCCACGCCGCCCCGGGCGGGGTGCGGACCACCGAGCCGTTCTCCACCACCAACCGGTGGTCCACGTTGGACACCGACGCGGCCGGCGGCTGCATCCGGGATCGCGAGCACGCCTACTCCGCCGACGGTGGGCTGGCCATCCTGCACGGCAACCTGGCCCCGGAAGGCTCCGTCGTGAAGACCGCCGGCGTGCCGGACGACTGCCTGACCTTCCGCGGCCCCGCGAAGGTCTACGAGTCGCAGGACGACGCGGTGACCGCGATCCTCGCCAAGCAGGTCGTCGCCGGGGACGTCGTGGTGATCCGGTACGAGGGCCCGAAGGGCGGCCCCGGCATGCAGGAGATGCTCTACCCCACCTCGTTCCTCAAGGGACGAGGGCTGGGTCGCTCCTGTGCGCTGCTGACCGACGGCCGATTCTCCGGCGGAACCTCCGGGCTCTCCATCGGGCACGTCTCCCCCGAGGCCGCCTCCGGTGGGCTGATCGCCCTGGTCCGCGACGGCGACGAGATCGTCATCGACATCCCCGGTCGGTCCATCGAGCTGAACGTGCCGGCCGACGAGCTGGAGGCGCGTCGGGTGGCCGAGGAGAAGCGCGACAAGCCGTACACCCCGACCGACCGGCAGCGCCCGGTGTCGGCGGCGTTGCGCGCGTACGCCTCGATGGCCACCTCGGCCAGCGACGGCGCCTACCGGCGCGTCCCGGAGTAGGCCGGGGACGCCTCATATTCGTATCCCCGGGCTGGCGTCTGTCCAATATGCTGCGGCGCAGGCCGGGCCATTGCGGTCCGGCCGATCGTCCAACGGGGAGGACACATGGCTGCAGCGCGCCTTCGCACCATCTCACGCATCCTGACCACCGCCACCGTGACCACGGCGCTGCTCACGGCGGTGGCCGCGCCGGCCGTCGCGGCCGCCAAGCCGAAGATCGGTTTTTCGGGCATCGCCTTCGAAACCGATCAGGTCGACACCACCACCGGCGGCACGACCGTCAATCTCAACTGGACGGTGACCGACACGTCGACCACCGCCAGTGACCTCAGCGGCAGCATCTACGTGCAGCGGTACACCGGCACCACCGCGATCGGGCCGGTCGAGCAGATCCGGTTCGGCCTCCGTGCCGGCTACCCCGTCACCGGGCCGTATCAGGGCGGGATCGCCAGTTCGTCCTACCGGTACGAATTCCTCGTCACCGAGTACGGCCCGGCCGCGCCGGTGACGTACCGCGTCACGAAGATCACCGCGACCGACGACCAGGGCACCACGCGGACCCTCTCCGGTCAGAAGATCAGCCCTGCCGCCGTGCTGGCCGCCACCCAGACGCCCGACACCACGCCGCCGACGACCGAGTACGTCTGGCTCGTCCCGCCGACCAGGAGTCCGGTGTACGACGACGGCTCCGGCGTGACCCTGCACTACGGCCTGTACGCCTTCGACGAGCCGGGCGCCGGCTTCTGGAAGGGTCGCCTCGTGCTGGACGGTCCCGGCACCGCCGAGATCACCGCGCCGATCACTCTGACCAACAGCGACCAGGGCGGCCTGCTCTGCGGCGACGCACAGAACTGGGATCCCTGGCACGTCGAGTGCAGCGTGCCGGTGACCCTGCCCGCGGGCAGCCCCACCGGCGAGTGGAAGGTGAAGGCGGTCAGCCTCACCGACCGAGCCGGCAACACCAAGCGCTACACCGGCCTCGAGGCGGCGACGGTACGGGTCACCCGCAACGAGGCGATCGGCGCGTCCGGGTTCGCACTGAACCCGACGCAGGTGAACAACTGGCGTGGGCCGGCGACGACGAATCTGACGTTCACCGCAAGTGGCGTACAGGGCGAGCTGACCGCCACGGTCGAGACCCGGGGCTGCTCGACCTGGAACCAGGTCCTGACCGAGGGACCGGCCGGCACGTACTCGCTCCCGGTGGTGCTGAACGAGCTGAACAGCACCTGCACCATCGAAGGCATCCTGCTCACCGACTCGGCCGGTTCTGTCTCGGTGTACGGCGCCCACTACGGCCGGCCCGCGCTCGACCTGCAGGCCACCCGGGTGCCCGACACGTCCCGGCCGGTGGCCACCGCAGCGGCGTTGAGCCGTACCGAAGGCGCTCCGGGCGACGTGTCCAACGGCATCGCAGTCAACGTCACCATCGACGACGTCACGCTCGCTCCGGTGGTCGGATTCTCGACCACCATCTACAACTCCCTCGGCCACTCCGTGGGTGGCGCGAACGGCGGCATCCAGGTCGAGCCCGACGGGCACGTCTCGCTGTCGGTGTACTTCCGGGACCTGCCGCCGGGGACGTACACGGTGGGCTTCACGCTCACCACCGCGGCGGGCAACAGCGCGTCGTGGGGCTACCCCAACGGCGGTACGCCAGGTCCGTCCGGTCCGCTGGTCTTCACCAGCCTGCCAGCGGCCTGACCTGGCACGTAGCGCAGGAGGTGCGGCCCTCTCCCCGTCCGGGGCGGGGGCCGCACCTCTTGGGATCGGGCCGGGTCAGGACGGCGCCCACGGTCCGCTGATGAACTGGCCGTTCCTGGCGAACGGACTGACGTTGGGCACGCACCCGTGCAGGCCCATTGTCTGGGTCATCATGACCGGGCCGGGTCTGCCGCGACCGCCACACCTCATGTGGGCGAAGCCGAGGAAGTGGCCGAACTCGTGATTGATCACACCGGCGTGGTAGTCCTCCATGCTTACCGGGTAGCCGGGTGCGCCCTGGAGCCAACGCCGAAGATTGATCATGATCGTCTTGCCGTACTTGCAGGAGTAGACCCCCTGGGTGTCGACCCCACTCGCACCGCAGAGTCTGTCCACCGTTCTCGGCGTCGCGAGCCGGACGTCGACGTCGATCTTCGAGCTGTCGACCCGCTGGAACGACCATGACGCCCGGGTCAGGTTCACCGCGGCGTTGGTGACCGGGTGCTGCGCGGAACTGGCCCACCCGTTCGGCGCCGCCAACACCTGCTCGATGCTCTCGGCGAACTCGTTCGGCTCCCAGGCGGGGATGTCACCCCAGACGATCCCCCTCTCCACCGAGACCCGGTAGCGCACCCGCTTCTTGCCGGTGCCGATGACACGACCACGGCCCGTGGCGGTGGCGAAGGTGCCGGCGGCCCTGGTAGGGATCTCCGCGTCGGTCGGGACCTCCGGACTCGGGGTGTCGTCGGGGGCCGAACCAGCGGCCGAGGCGTTGCTCCCGGCATCCGGCGTCATCGTCACCACGACACCGGCCTGACCGGAAACCGGCGCGGCCGTCCCGCATGCGGTCGACGCCATGACCAACGCCAACGAGATCGGCACGAGCAGCCGTCCGTTGATCGGCACGTGGAGACCTCCAAATCGAACGCGGGTTCGGGTACGGAGGAAACGTAGGTGCCTGCGCGTAGGGGACCCATAAAGAGATCAACTGGCGTGCGTGGTGCGTTACGTCCTCTGCTCGGTGATTCTTTGCGCGGCCAGCCCTTACCCGGTGACGAGGTTGATGGCCACGCCGATCGGGATGGACGCCGCCAGCCCCGCGACCAGCCACCACAGTTGCTCGCGTCGGGACTGTCGCTGCGCCGAATCGGCCAGTCTCTCGATCCGCGAAATGCTGTGCCCCATGCCGGCCCGGCGAATCCGGCTGGTGCTCGACACCATCAGCCGATGCCTGGGGACCGATCGCGAGGCGAACACCAGCGCGTCAGGGTCGTCGTAGTCGGCAAGGGCACCGGGGCCGCCGCCGTCGCCCTTGGCAGCCGCGCCACCGGGTTCGCAGCTGCGGTGCAGATGGTGCCAACGCCGGTCACGGCGGACGGCCAGCCACCACAGCCCACCGGCGCCAGCCAGGAGGACGAGGTTGGCCGCGATCGAGGCGACTGCCCACGGCTCGGCGACGAAGATGCCGACGCCACCGATGGGGATCGCCGCCAGGATGAGTGCCTTCGCCGCGGCCTTGCCACCGAATCTCCGCATGCCTGCCGTTGAACGGTCATTTCGCAACCGCGCAGCCCCAGCTATCCGAAAGGCGACAGCAACGAGCCCGCCGACCGGCAGAGAAGGCCCGCCGCACACTGACCGAGCGGCCTGCCCACCGCCCACGGGGCCGGCTTGGACTCCCACATAGGCGTCCTGTGGGCGTAGTGGAGTCGGCCGACTGATCAGGGGGAGAGGACAACGAACCGGACGGGCTCGTCCAGTAGGGCCGCAGCTCCGGGGAGGTCCGCGAGACGTGCGGCGAGGGTGGCCCGCGCCAATCGCTCCGGCAGGGCGGTGCTGAACTTCAAACCAGCGACGGCTCGGTCGTTCACCTCCGGCAGGCAGATCCGGTGGCCGGCGTCGGCAACCAGGGACCGCCAATCCTCCGATGTCAGGTTGTCGCGGAGCCGGATGGCGTAGTCATCGAACCGCTGCGCCGGGTCGACGACCTCGCTGAGAGTCGCCGCCAACGTCGCGTTCGCTCGCAGCCCGGCCCAGGTCCACCACAGCAGGTCCCCCTTGGCGGTACGAACGGCCATACTGCCGCCCGGGTGTACCAGCGCCGAGCGCTCGTCGCGCTCAACTGACAGCCGAGTCTTCGCCCGTGCGGTCAGCTGAACCGGTGGATCCGCGCCAAGGAGGACATCTCGCATCGCGCGAGTCAATGCGTGTCCCGTCCCGACCCAGCCCGACGCGGTCCAGCGGGCACGCCCGCCCCCGTCCGCTGGCTCGACGAAGCACCGGCGACGACGCCAGTCGACGTACGTCACCCGCCAGGCCCGTCCGCCGAGCAGGAGCCTGCGTTCACCGGGAACCTTTTCGGTGAGCAGGCTCGGGTCCACCCGCCCCAACTCGGTCCGGCCGTGCAGCACGGTGAATTCGGGTGGTCCGGTGAAGACCGCCGTCATTTCCATGAAGTGGCGACGACCGAAGCGCCGTTCCGCCTCCGGCCCAATGAAGAGCAGCCCGCCGTCACCGTCGAGATATCCCTGATCTACGAGGTGACGGACGATCGGCTCGGCACCGGGTCCGAATGGTCCCAGCCCGTTCCATTCGGCAGACCAGAGTCGGTCGCCGATGCGGTGTTCCTGCAGGCAGAGCGCCATCACCTGCTGGGCGACGATGTGCCGGGGCTCGGGCGGCGCGACGACCGGCTCCACCCACCCACGTCCCCACAGCAGCAGCAATGCGGCCGCCTTGGTCAGCTCCGCTCCGCTGCGGCAGAGGAGGAGGCAGTTCCGGGTGCCGCCCGGTCGACGCCCCGTCCGGCCCAGTCGTTGCAGGAACGACGCCACCGTCGCCGGGGAGTCGATCTGGATGAACCGATCGAGGTCACCCACGTCGATGCCGAGTTCGAGGGTGCTGGTGGAGACGATGACGCAGTCTCTGGCCTCGGCGAATGCCTGCTCGGACCGGCGTCGCTCGTCGGCGGAGAGGGAGGCGTGCGACAGGAAGGTGGTGATTCCACGCTCGCGCAGCAACTGCCCGAGTTCCTCAACGGTCTGCCGGGACTCGCAGAAGACCAACCGCTTCTCTCCGGCGTGCAGGGCGGAGATGACTTTCGCGGCGTTGGTGAGCGACCCGACGTAGTCGAGTTCGATCTGCCCGGGTGGCGGAGCGGTGGAATCTGCGGCCGGCTTGTCCCTCAGTTCCGGGGCGATCACGCGACCCGGTCGGGACCCTGCGCCGGATCCCTGCAGCCAGGTCAGCAGTTGGTCGGGGTTACCGACCGTTGCGGACAGTCCCACCCGCTGCAGTGGCCGATCGGTCACCCGCGTCAATCGTTCGAGGACAGCGAGCAGGTGCCATCCCCGGTCGTCCCCGGCAAACGCGTGCACCTCGTCCACCACCACCGCCCGGAGGCCGGCGAAGAACAGCCGGTGGTCGACGTTGACGCTGACCAGCATCGCCTCCAGGGACTCGGGTGTGCTGAGCAGGATGTCCGGACGCTGCCAGAGCACGGCACGGCGGGCGGACGTGGCGACGTCGCCGTGCCACAGCGCCACGGCGCGCCCCAGCCACCCGGCGTACCGCTCGAGTCGAGGCAGCAGGTTGTTGAGCAGCGCCTTCAGCGGGCAGAGGTACAGCAGCGAGGTACCGGTCCAGCTCTGCTCGGCCATGCGGGAGAGCAAGGGAAAGAGCGCTGCTTCGGTCTTCCCTCCGGCGGTCGGTGCGAGAAGCAGCGCGTCGTCGCCCTGCACCAAAGGCCCGATCGACGCGCGTTGCAGGGGCCGTAGGTCGGGCCAGCCGAGACTGTTGACGACGTGGTGCAGGACGACCGGGTCGAGCAGGCGTTCCTCGTTCACATCGACAGGTTGATGTCGTCGGCTGAGGCAGCGTTGCGCTCGATCTCGGTCAGCTCGTCGGAACGCAGCGTCAACTCGTAGTTGCGGCGCGGATCCCAGTCGTCGAACTGGTCGACACGGTCGAACACGTCGGCGACAAGTTTCTTGAGGTAGACCCGGGGTGCCACACCAACTCGGCCACCGAGCCGACCCGCCACCGCGCGCGCCAGTTCGCTCAGGTAGTTGTCGTCAACGAGGTCAGAGACCCGGCTGCTGCCGTAGATCGCCCGAACCCGTACGCCGAGTTGCACCAACGCGTCCTCGGTGAAGCCGGGCAGCCGCAGTTGGGTGGCTCGCGGGTTGTCCCAACGGGGTTCAGCTCCGAAATCGGTGGCGAGTCGCTGCGCCAGCGGAGGGAGCCGCTGCACGCCTTGTTGACCATCGAAGAACGCCGGAGTCCCGGTGATCAGGAGGAAGAGGCCGGGGAACCGGCCGGCGTAGATGTCGTCGACGAGTTGTCGCAGCGCGTTCAGCGCCTTGTCCCGGGCATCCGAGCGGACCCGTTGCAGGGTTTCCACCTCGTCGAGGACCACAAGGAGACCAGCATGCCCGCTGTCCTGCAGCACCGCGAGCAGGCCCTGCAGGAAGCTCAACGCGCCGAAGTGGTCGAGGTCACCCTTGACCCCGGCCGCCCGCCGGGCGGACGCCGCCACGTGTGGTTGCCCACCGAGCCATGCGGCGAGCCCGTCGGCGGTGGCCTGATCACCGACGGCGACGGCGGTGCGATAGCCGCGCAGGGCCGCCGCGAAGCCAGGGGTACGCCGGGAGATACCCGCCAGACGACGTTCGAGAAGCTCGCCAACCTCCCGGTCGAGACTCTCGGCGTCCGCCTCGAAAACCTGGCCCCCGGCCAGGACGTCCTCTTCGAGCGCGAAGATCCAGCCGTCCAGCACGGGTCGGAGCGCGCTCGGGGCGAACTGTTCCGTCGTCAACTGCTCGACGAGCCGTCGGTAGACGGTTTCCATCCGATGCAGCGGCGTCTCCAACTCGGAGATCTGCACCTCGGCGACCGCGAATCCGCGTCGCTTCGCCTGCTCCCCCAGCCAACGCGTGAAGAACGTCTTTCCGGCGCCGTAGTCGCCGCGCACTGCTTTGAAGACGCTACCGCCTCCGGATGCCCGGTCGAGGTCCTCTGCGAGCGCGGCCGTGAAACGGTCCAGTCCGACCGCGAGGGCGTCCAGACCATTGGAGGGCACGGCCCCCCGTCGAAGCGCGTCGATGATGTCCCGACGACGACGGGCGCTCACCCCGACCGTCACGTCGGCTCCAGCCCGAACTGTTCAATCATCAGCGGGATGTCCAGTTTCGCGGTCCGTCCGTCCGGGTCGAGGCTGAGAACCGGATACCCCTCGACCTGCAGCAGTCGTCGCAGGGCGGCGAACGTGCCGGGCATCCGGTGGACCGGGACACCGGCCCGGGTGGCCAGGGTCTCCAGGGCCGCTCGGCCGTGGCCGACGACCAGCGTGGTGAGCATGGCGGCCACCCGCTCGTCAGGGATCGGCGCTCGGGCGTCCCGGCGGTCCGCGTACACGGGGCTGGCCAGCAGCGCATCGACGAGTACCAGCGCGGGCTCCGCCGGGACCGGTGTCGCCGTAGGCGGTGGCGGAGCGGCGGGTGCGGGCGACGGCAGGTCGAACAGGCCCTCGTCCTGAACTGGTTTCTTGGGACCGCTGGCCGACCGGCTGGTCGGTCTGGTGCCCGGTCGGGGAGCCACGACGGCGGTGCCGTTCGACGCTGGCTGCCGGATCGGTTCCCGCCACCATTCAGGGCTGGAAACCGGGGCGCCAGCCCACCCCGGCACCGCGTGTTCGTCCTGAGCGGCGAAAACCAGGAGGGGGATGACGACCTCGGCGGGTGCGGCGCCACCGTGGTAACCAGCCTTCCTGGGGCCGTATCGCAGCTCCTCCCGCCAGGGCAGGATCACCCGACCGTCGCCGAGCGCCACCCGACTACCGGCGAAGAGCAGCTCTCCGTCGCGGGGGGCGACGGTCGCCGGGCGCCACCGGTTCTCGCTGGAGTCCGACGACAGCAGCACGGCCTCCGAGCCACGGTCGACTACGTGACCGTGGTCGGAGACCAGCACCACCACCCGGTCCTGGGCAACCGCCAGCAGGTCGCGCAGGCCGTTGACGGTGTCCGTGCTCCACTCGATGGTGCCCGGATCGCTACGGTCCAGGGCGTCGTCGATCGTGTTGATCACGGCCGCCACCATAGGGACGGCCGAGTCAGCGATCGCGGCAGCGACCTCGGGGTCGACCGCCAGCCCAGCCGGAGTGCGCAGATCAGCCTTGTGCAGCAGGACGCTGTCCGGGAACTGGGCGGAGAAAGCCCGTTGTTCGGCGGCGCGGTCACCGACAGTGATGCGTCCGGTGAACAGGCTGCACCGGTTGACGACAGTGACGGTCGGAAGGGCGGCGAGCACCCCGGTTCGCGGGCCTCCGTCGGGGGTCAGCTCGGTCCAGGCCCCGCTGCGCCCCAGCGAGTCCGCGATCTCGATGCCGGCCGCCGCGCTCATGCCGTCGAGAAGCAGCAGTAGGACCCGGCGGCCGTTGTCGAGGATCGGCCGGACCACCCGGTTCAGGACGTCCTCCACCTGAATCAGAGTCCCCGGCTCACGCTCGGCGCCGATCATGTCCTGCAGTTGCTCGGCGAACTCCCGGTTGTGCCGGGCACGCCGCACGTCGACGGCTGCGTGCAAGGCGCGGTACGCCTGTGCGACCTGCTGGTCGACGTCGCCGGCGAACACGTCGAGTCGGGCCCGGTCCACCCAGCCGTCGTCGCGGATCTGCCGCTGCAGGGCGGCGAGCATGGTGGCCGGCGCGCGTCCCTCGCTGATCGCCAACCAGCGCAGGAGCCGCACGGCCATCCGCGCCGTCTCCACCCGGGAGCGGTCCGCGGAGCGGTGGGCTTCGACCTCGGCGAGCCGGTCCTGCGCCTTCTCGACCAGGTCGCGGGCGGGTGCGAGGGCGCTGGACCGGGGCAGGGCCAGCCGGACCGCAGCGCCGAAGGCCCGCATCCGCTGGGTGAAGCCGGCCGGCAGCAGGGTGGAAGCGACCAGCCGCTCGGTCACGTCAATCTCGGCGGCGAGTTCCTCGGCCCGGCGTAGCAGACGGTGCGCGTCGTGCCGTACCGCATCGTCACCGTCGAGTGCGCGGTAGATCCACGCCTCGGCGGCTTCGGCGAACAGGGTCGCCTGGCCGTCGGTGAGCCTGGTGCCGCCGAAGCGCGGCTCCAGCCGGGTACGAGCGACCGCGATCTCCACGTCCGGTGCCCTCCCCGGGCTGCGCGGCCAGAGCACGCCGGCCAGGAGACCGAGCGGGATCGCGTCGGTTCCGTGGCCGGCACGCACGGCGGCCAGCACCGGGACGGCGATCGGCCCCGCCGCCTCGACCAGGAAGGCCTCGATGCCATCGGCCCAGACAGCCGGCAGCTCGACGAACCGCATCTGGGTGGGCGCGTCCGTGCTCCACTGCAACAGCCCGGCACCGTCCAGCTCGTCCGGATCGAGCGCGAGTACCGCTCCGGCAAGGTGCCGCAGCGCATGGTCGCGGGTGAGGATGGTGCCGGCGGGCGGCGGCCAACCGGCGACCGGAGCCAGTTCGGTGAGCGCGTCGGCGACCCACCGACCGGTACGGACCAGGGTCGATTCCGGCCGCACCTGGCCACCGAACGCCTGGCCGACGAGGTCCCAGGGGTCGACGCTGCGGCCGGTCTGGAGACTGACGTGGGCGAGCAATCCGTCGCCCAGCTCGGTGTCGGTCAGATCAGTGAGCAGGACGAGTTTCTCGTGGTCCGCCCGGTCGGCCAGCGCGGCCCGGGCCGCGATCGGCGTCGGACAGGGCACGACGCGCACCCGGGTGTCGTCGATGGTGAGGACGGGATCGTCGGTCCACTCCGGGCGGGCGAGCAGCACGATCGCCTCGGCGTCGTCCCGCTCGGCGAGCCACGCCTCAACCTTGCGACGGACGGCAGCCGGGCGGACGGCTACCCGACTGATGCTCACTGCCGCAGATCCTGCCGCTGCACCTGCCAGGCCACCTCGACCCGCCGGCCGGCCCTGACCTCGGCCCGGATCTGCTCGGTCAGCCGGACCAGCTCGTCGTCGTTGGAGACCACCAGCTTCTGAGCCGAGGTCCCCGCAGTGACCTGGTCAACGGGGGGACGCGGACCGGGAATCAGCGTCGGGGGGCCGACCTGCGGCGGTGTGGAGTTTGAACCCGGCCCGGTCGACGGCGTTTCACCGCCGACCCCTGGAACCTTGGTCGGCTGAGGGCTGACGGTCGGCTTGTTCTCCGCCAACAGGGCGGCGGCGGAACCCACGGCCTGCTGGAGCGCCTTGATCAGATCTGATCCGTGGTGCTCGTCGCCAGCCGTGGCGCGTAGTTGCTCGACGATGACCCGGGCGCGGTCGTCAGTGCCGGCACGCGTGACGAGCGCCGCGATCAGGGGCCACTGGGTGGCGGCGAGGGCGGTGATCAGCCTCTGTGCCTGCTTGTAGACGCCGCTCGCGGCCTGTCCGTCCAGCCCTCCGAGGTGCTGGTCGCCGTCGGCGACCACGGCGACGAGCACCACGTCGTCCTGCTCGTGCGCGACCTGGGTGAGCAGGTGGGCGACCCGTCGGGCGGTGGCGAGCCGGCCCGTGGTGGCCGTCTTGTCCAGGCCCAGGAGATCGGCGTGTCGCTCGAGTTCGGTGACGAGCTGGCCGCCGAGACTGGCGTGGTCCCTGGCCACCTTTCGCATGGTGCTGGCGAGAGTGCCGAGGTTCGCCGGATTGCGGAAAAGGGGCAGCACCTCGCCGAAGAACGGCTGACCGAACCGGACGGCAGCCTTCCAGACGTTCTCGTCAGGCATCACGGGGTGGCGCAGCTCGAAACGATCCTCCACCCCGTGGACGGCGGCAACGGCGGTCTTCCCGCCGCTGTCGTACCAGCTGAGCTGCTGCTCCAGGGCGAAGACCGCAATGATGAGGTTCTGCAGGTCACGGTCGAAGCCGCGGGCCTTTGGCAGGTCGAGCAGCTCGCGCAGCATGTGCACCGGGAAGTGGTCGCGGTAGTCCTGCTTGGCTGCTTCCTGCAGCAGGTGCCGACTCCAGAAGCAGGTGCTGATGTCGAGCACGTACCGGTGGTCCACCAGTTCGCCGAGTTGCAGCGGGTTGCAGATCCGGCGGAGGGTCTTCTGGTCCACCGGGGAAGCGACGGAGATGCCGTGGGTCGGGTCGGCGGCGGCCTTCCGGGCGTACTCGAGCACCTTGGCCAGGTCTGCCCTGGTGAGCGGCTTCTCGTCGACGGGCAGGGCCGGGCTGCCCGGGTACGACCACTCCAGCAACTCCCCGGTGAGGTTGCGGAAGGCGTCGGTGAGCGTGCCTCCGCGCGGGTCGCCGATGCGCAGCCCTTCGGCCAGGGTGTGCAGGACTCCGACGGTGTCATCGTGCACGTCGGAGGGCTGTGGGTTGGCTGCCCCGTACGCCTGCTTGAGGGCGGTGATCAGGCCGTCGCGGAGCTGGGTCTGCCGTTGCAGCAGGTAGACACGGCCCTGCTGCCTGTCGGCCTTGGGCCAGTCGGCGGCGAGGGTGTTCAGCCGCTCCCCGGCACCACCGACCCCGAGCAGGTAGTTGATCTTCGCGAGCTGGGCGACCCGACCCATCATGTCGTCAGTCAGGTAGAGCGGCAGCCAGAAGACGGTGTTGGAGCCGCGGGGCAGGCTCTCGATCCGGGCCCGGTCGGCGCTGCGCGGATAGTCCTGCGGGTCGAACGGGTAGTCGACGACGATTCGCCAGGACTCACCGGGGGCGATCAGCGCGGCGATCGGCATGGCGTCCTGGTCGCGGACGTTGCCGAACTTGACCTGGACGACGTGCCGCCGGCCCCGCCAGTCGCGTGGCTGCTGAAGCTCGCCGTGACTGCCCTCGCTGCCGGCGAGCCCCATTTCGGCACTGATCAGTTCGCGGAGCAGTTGCTGCCGTACGCCGGCGGAGGTCTCGCCGAGCGGGACGAGTTCGAGCAGTTTGTCGAAGTCGACGGTGTGCAGTTTCAGCGAGACGACCGGGTCGTGGTCGTCGGTCAGGTGCAGCTCGCCGGCGTCCTGCTCGATCTTGCGTAGCCGGTTGAGCACCATGGTGTTCTCGTAGCCGGGGATCGGCGCGGCGATCGAGCCGAAGTTCAGGGCGTGCAGCTTCGCCGCGGTCAGGCCGTGCAGGGCCGGCACCTCGGGCACCAGCGCGCCGAGCAGCACCGTCTTGACCAACTTGTCGTCAAGCTGGAACTGGGTGTGCGAGGTGGCCTTCTCCTCATCGATGCCGTTGAGGGAGAGCAGGATCGGGCGCAGCTTGCGAAGGTAGAGAGATCGGGCCGCCTCGAACTGCTGCCGGAGCTTCGGCCGGTCGGGCAGCTCGCCGTGCAGCACCAGCGGGTCGAAGAGGGCGGCGACACCGATCAGGTCGTTGACCCGCAGGCTGTCGCGCCGGTCGACCAGCAGCTCGGTCATCACCTTCAACGCGGTGCGTTCCCGTTGCAGCGCCTGGGACAGCGCGACCAGGGTCGCCACGAGAGCCGGCGAGAAGGGGTAGAGCTGGCGGAACGCGGTGGCGTCGGAGCCGATGCCGGCGTCGCCATGCTGGGCGCCGAGCAGCAGGATGTCCCACACCTCGCGGTTGTGTCGGACGGCGGCGAAGGCGTTGTCGATGACGGCCCGGGCGGCGGCGTCGTTCGGCTTGAGTAGCCGGTTCTCGGTGATCTCGGGCAGGTTCGTGTCGGCGAGGACGATCTCACCCAGCCGTCCCTGCACGCTGCGCATGACGTGCGCGAGCGCCTCCCGCTCGGTGCCGCCGACCTGCGGGCCGAGGAACTCCTCCAGGTTGCGCTGCCGGGCGACGAAGGAGATCAGCGGCAGCGGACGCGCGGAGTCCGCCGACTCGACCAGCTTGTTGAGCTTGGCGCCCTCGGTGTTGACGAAGGTGTGGTCGGCGATCCGCCCAGAGAGCCAGAGGATCATCTCATCGAGGAAGAGCACGATGGCGTCGTACCCGAGGGCCTTGGCGTGCCGGGTGATGACGGCGAGGCCGGTGTCCAGGTCAAGGTATTCGGCGCTGCGCACCGCGCCACTGAAAAAGGTCTCGGTGAGCGCGCTGACCAGGGCGTCGCGGTCCTTCGTGCCGGGCGGCTGAGCGGCGGCCTCGGCGTACCGGTCGGGGGTCCAACCCTCGGCGCGGGCCCGCAGCGCGGCGAGCCCGCCGCCGGCCCCAGGCCCGGAGCTGCCGCCGCGCAGCGCGGCGAAAAACGTGTCATCACCCATCGTGGCGCGCAGGCCGGCCGCGTCGGTGAGCAGCGCGTCCGATCGGTGTACGGCGGGAGTGGGCGCGTCCGGGTGCAGGTCGGTGACCTGGCGCAGGTAACCCTCCAGGATCGCCTGCTCCACGGAACGCGCGTCGAGCATGTGCAGGGTCAGGGTGAGGAATGTCCGCTGCGGCAGCCACGCGTCGGCGGCGACAACAGGCCCTTCCAGCCCGCGGATCTGCCGGGCCCGCGAGTTGTGCGCCAGGATCTCCCGCAGCACAGCCATGAAGTGCGACTTGCCGGAACCGAACGAGCCGTGCAGGAACATCGCCTGCGAGCGGCCGGTGGTGACGGCATGCCCGATCTTCTGCAGCGCGCTGCTGAAGTTTTCCCGAAGTTGGTCGGTGACGACGTACCGGTCCAGGTCGGCGCCTTCGGCCGCCTTGACCACGAAGTCGCCCTCACCAACCGACGTCGGGATGTCGATCAGGTCGCGCAGCAGCGTCACCGGTGTTCCTCCAGCCTCCCCCAGGGTGCCCGACACGCTACCCATCGGCCCCGATGTCCGGATACCGGCTTGGATGACCGCCGTGCGGGCTGAATGAGCCCTCGACCCAACCTCCTTCACTGACCACAGTGGCCGGAAAGTCGAGGCGACCCAGGTCAGGAGGCTTTACCAGAGGCTCAGGTGGCCGGCCGGACCGGACGCCCGGCAGCCGAGAGTCGGCTTCCTGACAGATGAACAGACACTCGTCCCCAGTTCACGCGCGATCACCGGCTACTGATGTAACCGATAGGACATGGACGGATACCGTGCGTACCCATAAGCTTTGATCGTTGCCGCCTACGCCCTGCGAGGTGACGATGGGCACGTCCACGAAGTTGCCTGGGCCCCGCGGTGGGCCCTGGAGCCCCGCCCACACCCGGTTGGGGCAGTGGGCGGCTGACAGCCCCTCCGCAGCGAATCGCGACTGGGCGGAACAGGTTGCCCGGCAGTACCGCCGGGCGCTGGCCGAGTCAATCGATGACGACCCTGACATGTCAGGTCTCCGCCCCGCGGCGTTCCGCGCGGGCAACCATCTGGTGGACGTTCTCGGGGATCTGCTGCACGGCAGGTCCAGGCTGGTCGACGTCCCGGGTGCGACCACCGCGGAACGTCAGGACCAATTCGTAGCCCGGTTCGTCGCCAGTGTGGGTGGAGACGGCGGGCTGGTCGGGGACGCCGTCGCGCGTCGCGCAGCCCGACGAACAGCCGAGAAACTGTTGGACGCCGACTCACCAGTGGACACTGCGCTGCGTGCAGGCGACGGCTCTGTACGCCTCCCCGGCGACCTCTTTTGCAGCATCTACCGGTTCTTCTTCGGCGAACTCGTGGGCGGCTACGTCGGCACCGTCATAGCCGAGGGCCTTCCGCTGGCGATGGCGCTCGCGGTTCCGTTCGATCCGACCGGGCTGGTCGCCAGCAGGGTCACCGCCCAGGTTCTCGGTGCTCTGCCCGACCCCTGCACCGACGCTGCCAGTCGGACCCCCAGCCAGGGTCTGCTCGTCGAGACCGCCCGCGAACTGCTGACGCAAACGGTGGATACAGCACTCGGCATACGGGAGGTACAGCCGTGAACGAGGGCCAGTACGCCTACCACTACACCACCGACGGCAGGGTCACATTTCCCCCTTCTCACCAACCTCTCGGCGATCGGCTTTTCCGGGCCAAAGGCAGTGCCATCGAACGCACCCTGTCTCCCGCACCACCACCACCGGACTGGGCGCAGGATTTTCTCCGTGTCGCAAAGGCCGTGTATCTGGCCGACAAGCTCTCCGGGCGTGAGCGCGCAGCGGACCGCTGGACCCGGACCATCGAGTTGTCCGTTCAGGTGATCGACCCGGATCGGTGGCAACATGGCGAGCCGATGTTCACCACGCTGCTGGAACTACTCACGGCCGATCGGTGGAGTATCCGGTTTCACGCCGGCGCAAGCAGGCACCCCGGCGTGCAGGGACGACTGCTGGACGACGCACAGGTCGAAGAGGTTGCGCTCTTCTCCGGAGGTCTCGACTCCACTGCCTACGCAGCCGAACGGGTCCAACAGACCGCGGGCCCGCTGCTGTTGGTGTCCTACTACGACCCCACGCTCAAACGCCGCCAGGAGCAGATCCTCGCCCATGTGAGCCGCCTGAGTGCACGTCCCGTCGAGCACCGGGCGGTGCTGCTGCAGTCGCGGGCCAACGGCGTACGCCTGGATCGAAGTTCACGGTCGCGCGGGTTGCTCTTCCTGGCCACTGCGGTCTTCGCGGCCGCCGCTCATCAGGCCCGCCACGTCGCTGTGCCTGAAAACGGGCAACTGGCGGTGAATCCGCCGCTGACCGGCGCACGGGTGGCCGCCTGCTCCACGCGATCCGTCCATCCACGCACGCTGCACCTGGTCAATCAACTCATCGGCGCCGCCGGCGGAGGTGTTCAGGTGGTGAACCCGCTGCTGCCAGCCACCAAGGGTGAGGTCTGCCGCCGGGCGACGGAAGCCGGGTTGCCACTCACCGCCCTCATGAAGACCGTGAGCTGCGGCCAGTCGCCCTGCAAGTTCGGTGGCGCGAGCAGGTCGCACCACTGCGGGCACTGCTTCCCGTGCCTGATCCGCCAGTCCGGTCTGCTGGCCGGCTTGGGGCACGACGACACACCGTACGAGACAGATGTCTGGGCCCTGCCGGCGACCGACAGGAAGACGCAGCACCTCCGCGCCCTCCGCGCCTGGCTGACGGGAGAGTTCGGCATTCGGGATCTGGCCACGGATCTACCCCTCCCGCCTAACACGAACACCGCCAACCTGCTGCAGACCCTCCTGCGAGGGCGGGACGAATTGCGGGATCTTTTCGCCGGTCGCGGTGGACGGTCTCCCGGAGTGTCGCCGTCAGTCTGAGGCGACCCATAGCACCACCCGCGCTGTCCCACACGCATCTCGGCAGCCTCAGCTACCGGACGCCGCGCAGGTCGGGGCCTTCGGCGAGGAGGCGCACGCCGTCGTCGTCGTGTCGGTGCACCGCGCAGCCGGCGCGGGTGAACCGCACGGTGACCGCCTGTCCGGCGTGCCGGGGCAGCGAGCCGCAGCAGATCCGGCGCGGGATCGGCGACGACGTCCCGAGGCCCCGACCAGGGCACCGGGATGGGCGCGCTGCCGGGTCGGTTGGAGCGGCCCCGGCGATGGCGTCGGTCAGGCACTCCCGACACCAGGCGCGGGCGGCGGCCAGGCTCGGCCGGTAGGGCAGGTCGTCGGGGAGGACGGGTGCGTCACGCGGTTTCACCTCGACAGACCAGCGCAGTCCGTCGGCCAGCAACGGGTCACCGGCGTGATGCCGCCGGTCGCACACGGCCACCACGAGGGCCAGGTCGAGGCCGAGGGCGAGCCGCAGCAGCTCGGGCAGCGGCGGCGCGGCGGGGGGCCGCCACCACGATCAGGCGGCCGGCTGCCGTGCCCCGCTCGGCACTGCGCACGTACTCCCCGACCGGGTCAGCCCCGGCCCAGGGCAGCGTGAGGTACCCGTCGCGCAGGTCCTTGCCGATTTCGTGCCTGCCGTCCGCGTCGGCGAGGTCCTCGGGCTGCGCGCCGAGGATGGCCGCCCAGGAGCCGAGCCGGTAGCGGTCGGGCAGTTGCACGACGGGCCCGCCGTTGGGTTGGGTGGCGACCAGCGGGGCGACCTCGGGCGTGCCGGCCTGCCAGGCCAGGTGCACCACCCGGTGCCGCAGATCGGTGACGGTGACCAGCACGGTCCGATGCAGGCGGTGGTTGTCACCGCAGGTGAAGCAGTGCAGCGCGGACGGGCACAGCCCAGCGCCGGAGCTTTGCGGACAATCGGAGTCGGCAGGGCGACCGCCGAGCCGGCAGTCGCAGGCGCGCAACCGGCAGTGCGGCCGGCAGTCCGGGCAGGGCCGCCACTCGACGTGTTCACCCAGCCAGGACGCGTCGGGCGGTTCGTAGCCGCGACCCAGTGGCACCTGCACGCGGCGGACCACCTGGCCGGTGGGCTGCTCGGCGAGGATCTCCACCGGCTCGCCGACACGCAGGGTGGTGTGCCACCAGCGGCCGTCCCGCCAGACCGCCTGCGCTCCGGGCAGCTCGTCGCCGTCGACAGCGTCGACGCAGTCGGCGAGGACACGCCGTTCGAGCTGGTCGACGTCCTCGGCCGGGGCGACGGGTGGGCGCGGCGAGTCGGGGCGCAGCAGCCGGGCAGGGGCGGCGAGGCCGCGCTCGGCGAGGCCGGCGAGCGCGCTGTCGACGTCGGTGTGGATCAGCGCCTCCGGCAGGTCCGGACACCCGCCGGGCGGCCCAGAGGGCACCGGGGAGCCGGGCACCTCGTACCGGATGGCCCAGCCGAACCCCGCGCCCTGCCGGCGTGCCTCGACGACCAGGTCAAGCAGCAGCAGGTCGGCCAGCGCGCAGAGCCGGGCGGCCGGGTCGACAATCGGCGTGGCCGTGGATCGGCCCAGCAGCAGCCGCCAGGGGGCGTGATCGGCCCGCAGGATGGCATGGGCCTCCAACTCGTACCGCTGCGCGGCGGGCAGGTCGGGTCGCCACTGCTGTGACAGCCACAGTGACGGCGCGTCGGTGTCGGCTACGACCGCGCCGACGCAGGCGGCGAGTTCGCGTACCCGGGAGGCAAGGTCGACCACCCAGTGGCCCGCCGGGTCGCGGTGGGGGTCGAGGCCGCCGGGCACGACCTGGTGGGACGCGACCGCGCCGGTGTCCAGGTTGGCGACGCTGGCCACGAGCTGCGCCCGCCGCCGGCCGCGCCGTCCACAGCGATAGCAGGGGTACGCGACGCTGCCCGCGCCCCGACACTGCTCGCAGCCCCGGTACGCTTCCCGGCTCGGGCCGGGGAGGTCGGCGTCGGCGAGGAACCGGTCGCCGTAGGCGGTGCACCGGCACGGGTCCAGCGTGAAGGTCATCCCGTCGCAGTCGGGACAGGTGACGACAGCGGGTGTGGGGGGTCACCGACACCGCCGGACAGTGCACTCACCGTCGTGCTCGACGCGGCGCACGCACCGCCAACCGCCGTCGAGGGGCAGGTCGCAGAAGACCCGATGGCGTACGCCCTGGGCGTCCTCGGCGGACACGGTGGTCTCGCCCGCGTCCACCTCGGGCAAGAAAGTCAGGGATCGGGCCAGGGTGCCGGCGAACTGCCGAGCGGCCGGCAGATCGACGGCGGTGAACGGCAGGTGCGCCACCCAACGGGCGCTCACCGGCGGGCTCCTCGCCAGGACTCCGGCCGGGAAGGCTCGGCTCGGGGAAACGCGCGCACGGCAGCACCACCTTTTCTTCGGTGACGGATTCGGTCGACAATTGACAGGCGACGGGAATTGCACGGTCGTCGCCTTTGTCGGACCTATCTTGTAAGGTCAGAGGCACTATCGCAATGAATGTCGACTCACGCTGTTCCGTTATTTGTGGGCAACATTCCCCTGTTGCAAAACCGCCGTCGGGATGTTGCAAAATTCAACAGGAAGGAGAGCCCGCGTGGCCGACGACATGGGCTCGACGGTGCCCCGACGACAGCTCGGCAGAGCGCTGCGTGACCTGCGCACCGAGGCGGGGATAACCCTCGACGCCGCCGCCGAGGCGCTGGAGTGCAGCCGGCAGAAGGTGTGGCGGATCGAGAGCGGGCTCGGGTCGATGCGCGGCGTCGACGTCCGCGCCATGTGCGAGCTGTACGGGGCGACGGGCGAGCTGGCCCGAGCGCTGACCTCCCTGGCTGGCGAGACCAGAGCGAAAGGCTGGTGGCACGCGTACGGCGATGCCGTCCCCGAATGGTTCGAGCTGTACGTCGGCCTCGAATCCGCAGCGTCGAGACTCCGCTTCTACAAGAACAGCCTCGTGCCGGGCATTCTGCAGAGCCGCGACTACGCCTGAGGCATCTACCGCATCGACCAGCCCGACATGAGCGAGGACGACCGGGAACGCGCTGTCGAGCTTCGCCTGCAGCGACAGTCCCTGCTGACCCGCCGCCTGCCAAAGGCGCCGCAGGTGCAGGTGGTGCTCTGCGAGTCCGTGCTCCTTCGGCCGGTAGGCGTTGCCGGGACCATGGCGGGGCAACTGGCCCATCTGCTGACGATGTCCAACCTCCCGAACGTATCGATTCAGATCTTACCTCTCGCCGCTGGTCCGCATCATGGTGCTGTCGGAGGTGAGTTTGTTTTGCTTGGCTTCCCGCCCGGCAACAGGAGCACCCCGGAGCCGGATGTGGTCTACAGCGAGTCGTGGACAGGGTCGCTGTACCTCGACAGGCCCACCGAGGTGGCCGCCTACGAAAGGGTCTGGTCGGGACTGCTCTCGCTCGCCCTTGATGAGGAACAATCAAAGCAACTGATCCACAAGATCATCGGGGAGGTCCACCATGACTGATCTGACCGGCGCTCGTTGGCGCAAGAGCACCCGCAGCGGCGGGAACGGCGGTGAGTGTGTCGAGGTTGCCGACAACCTGCCCGGCATCATCGCTGTACGCGACAGCAAGGACCCGCACGGGCCCGCCCTCGCCTTCACCCCCACCGCCTGGATCACCTTCGTGCGAACGGCCCGCACCTTCCGCTGACGGATCGGTGGGTGTCTCAGGGCCGCCTGGGAAACCCCGCCCATCGCCGGGGCTGCGCTCGGCGGCCGGGTTCGACTAACGTGCGGCCGTGACCATCGGCGATGTCAAGGTGACGATCCGAAAGGGCAGCCAAGCCCTCGACGACGCCCGGATGAGCATCGAGAAGGCCAACGCCAAACTCGCCGAGGCGTCGGCGCTGGCAATCGCCACCCTGCACGACAGCAAGGGCGACGACGCTCAGCAGTCGCGCAAGGCACTCCGTAAGGCTGCGGACGAGGTTGAGTTGGTGCTTCGCCGGTTAGAGGCGGCCAAGGACCACGCTGCCTCCTACCTCGCCATCATTCGATGAGCGGAAGCCTCGGGCAAGTCGTCGCCCAACTCCGGAGCGCCATCGACACTCTCCACAACGCTGCGGTTGTCGCGCGACGCGCTCAGGCTGACGCGGAAGAGGCCCACGCGCATTACAGCCAGGCAGCGCAGGGCAGCAGTCATCCCCATCTCAGCGGCGCTGTGACAGAGAGCAAGACCGCTGGCGAGAAGGCCGGCAAGCTCGCCCGCCTGATCAGCGAGGCGGCTGACCGAATCGGCAACTACTTGAACGCAGTCGCTCCCGGCTCCGCCCCGACCCGACAACCGACCGATTCGGCCGCACCGTCGGGCGAGGATCTGCTCACCGAGACCGTCGAGCGCGAATCCGCACGAAAAAATGTCGCTTCCTTCCTGAGTACGATGACCAGGAAGGTCGAGGACGTCCAGGACAACACCCAGAAGTCGGTGGCGGCGGCCAGGGAAGCGTTCACGATCATCCGCGGCCCAAAAGGTCCATCCGGGGCTCAGCAAGCCGGCACCGCAGCCCCGACGGCCGGCCCTTCGCTCGGACAACGTCTTCTCAACGAAGCACCGGACGCGGCGGGGCACCTCGTCGTGGTGGGGCTGGTGGCAAGCATCGCCGTCCAGCGCTCTGTTCAGTCGATTCGCAAGGGAATAGCGAGGTTACGAGATCGTGAGCGTACGGACCGAGTTCAGCGACCTGATCCGCGCGATGGCACGGCGTGACTGGGGCACCGTGGACCGACTCCTGGACGGGTTGGAGGCTTCCGGGTGGCACGGCGGTAACCAGGTGATCGGTGCGGCGTTCGCCATCGCGATCAACGATCGCTTCGCCGCCGCCCACTCCCCCACCGACGTCGCCCGCTTCGTCACCGAGACGCGCTCGCAGTTCCCCGGCGCCGAGTCGCTGCCCACCCTGGAGATGGAAGGGCTCGTCCGCGCGGCCCTCGGTGAGGTCGGGCTGATCGACAATCTCAGCCCCGAGACCGCTCTTCAGATGCAGATCGTCTTCCTCGGCAAACTGCTTCAGGACCGCGACCTCACCGAGACGCAGCTTGAAGTGTTCATCGCCGACGTGGAACGAACGGCCGCCGAGTACCTGTAGCCAGCGGGACTGCGTGCCACCCTCATCTCCGATAGTGTCCGTCCGACCACGCAAACGTGAACTTGTTCGCGCGATCGGCAGACGGAGGGTGGCATGGCCAGCATCGAGGAAGTCAAGGCTGCACTGATGCAGGCCGCCGAGCAGGGCAACGCCACTATCAACCAGATCCGGGCCGCCGCCGAGAACACCGAACAAATGCTGACCCGACTACGCGCCATCTCCGCCGGCACCGGTCATCCGACGATCGCCGAAGCCATCGCCCGCGGCGAGCAGAGCAAGCAGCGCCTGGCCGAAGCCATGGCCCTCGTGCAGGGCAGCTCGGAGGCGGCACGCCGCTACATCAGCGTCCTCGGCTGACTACGAGGCACGACCTCATGGTCAGCCATTGTCGAACCGCATTACTTCGCACGCCGCTACAGGGCGACGACGGCATCCTCGGCGAGGGTGAACAGGCCAGCGTCGAGCGTGATGGTTTTGAGCTTGGTGTTCTTCGGCACGTCGAAGTAGACGTTTGCGGTCACTGAGTTACCCGGGTTGATTTCGTCGAGGAATCCCTGCCCGTCGCTGTTGCCGTAGATTCCGGCTTCCCCGTCGACCTCGTACTCTCGACCACTGGCGTCCTGGGCAGTGAGACTGCCGTCGGCATGGAAGTTCTGCGCGCCTTTGGTGACGTTCTTGACGGTCACGCTGACCTTGCAGAAGGCACCCTGTGCCTTGGTGTTGAGGATTTCGGTGCCAACCTTGGAGATCCCGCATTTCACGCTCTTGACGGTGAACTCGAAGTCACCGCCTCGGACCTTGTCGCCGATGCCGGAGGTCTTCGGCTTCGCAGGCGCGGGAGCCGCCGTCGTCTTAGCTGGCGCTTCCGCCACCGCACTCGCCACCGGTGCCGCTGCGCTCGCCGAGGCGGCGCTGCTGCTGCCGGCAGCGGGCGCGCCGCTGCTGACGGACGTAGCCTCGGTCTTTTTGTCATCGCTGGCCAGGCCAATCACCATCGTGCCGCCACAGCACAGCACCACGAACGCGCCGACACCGATGAGGGTAGGCAGCAGCCAAGGGGCACGCTTCTTGGTGACGGGCGGCGGAGGAAACTGGCCGGGCGTCGGCGGAGGAAGCTGGCCCCCGTGCGACGGCGCGAACTGTCCGGCGGGCACCTGCGAGAACTGGGCGCTCGGTGGGGTCGGCTGCTGGCCGGCGGGCGGCTGATTTGGAACAGGCTCGTAAGGGGCCGTCATTGACTGGCTTCTCCCGGGTCTTTTTGATTGATGCTGCCGCGTGATGCGCAACGCGCTCCCCACGGTGCCACAGTTATCCGAGGCAATGGTCGTCCAGCCGGCTCGACCCGTACGACGGGTTTGCTGAGAAGGCACCCGTTCCGATGACCCAACCGTCAGACATTAGGCCGAAGCATAGGCCTGCAAGGCCACATTCGAGGGCGACTAAGAACATCTAATCGATGCCCAGTTCTGTCGGCTATCCGTCAAGTGAATTTCATCATTTACCACGCCGCCCTGCTCGACACCGTTAACGCCGAGGAAATCGCGCGCCGCGACGAGATCTAGTTCGTGGAGAAGGACGAGGGCGCATCCTCGCCGCACTGTAGACCGAGATCGAGCCTAGGAAGGAAGGCGAAGACCCCATGGCTGATCGGCTCGGCCCGCCCTCAAAAGAGCGAACCGTCCACCTCAGTCAAGCAATTCATCGCCGCACTGCGTTGGCTGTTAGTCCGCCTTTCCGCAGAACCGGCGGTGGTGTTGAAGATTGTCCACTCCGATCGGATGCTTCGGGTGTAGCCGCAGCTTGCCGATCTTCTCGCCACTAACTGCCCACCGCACGACGAGGTCGCTGTCGATGAAGATGGCAAAGGCGTCGAACTGGACGTGGTGATTCGGGCATAGACAGAGCACGTTGTCGATTTGATCCGAGCCCACGTGAGGTCTACCCAGCCCCTTGATGTGGGCCGCCTCGCTGTAGAAGCCAAAGCGAGTCGCCAGCCGGGTATCGCAGATTTGGCAGCGGTGCCCGTGGAGTCGCTTGACCTCTTCGGCGACGGCCGAACTACGGACGATGCGCTCGATCTGCACCGTCTTTCGCCTTGCCGGACCCTGATCACCGGCCTCGGATCCGGCAACCTCCTCTGCGTCCAGCACCCCCGATGCGGAGTCGTAGCCGGCAAGACCGACGTCCGCCAGAAACGCCGCCTTGTCGATGTCGACCGGCAGCGCAGGCGACAGGACGGCCACCGCGCGGCCCTGAGTCTCCGGGTCACCGAGCAGAGCCGTCACTGCCGAGGCGAAACCAATCAACGGGACATCCGCATCCATGGCACGGCGATCGGAGCGCTGCCTCCCATGTAAGCCGGAACGATCGACCTCCCAGAGTTCGCTGCTGCTGGCGATCTCCCACAGCCCGCTATCACGCAGCTTCCCGGACAGCTCCGCATCGCCCGGTCGGCTGTCCGTCGCGTCGTACCGCTGAAGGATCGACTCAAGGTCGGACCTGAGGTGCTGTGGCTCTGCAGGGTGACCGTCAGCTGAGGCGATCTGCCCGATGTTCCAGAGCACAGTCAGCGGCAGGCGCCTTGCGGACGGGTCAACGTCTTGCCCATGACAGGCATCGACGACTCGTTTCAACGCCTTGAACAGCCGCTTGCGGGTCATCTTGCGAGGAGCGGTGAATGTGGGTTCGCGGGGCGTGACCCCTGCCGCGGCCAGCAGGGGCTGGATCGTGGCGTAGTCAGCCGCAGTGGCCAGGGTGAGGCTCCGCAACGGGACGCTCAGCCCGAGCCGACGTAGGATCGGAGCGGCCGGAACTGGCCGCTCAAGGCGCTCGACGTCGCCGAGCGCCATCATGTGCTCCCAGGTCCGCCCGTCGTCATCGGTTCCCCAGATCCGCTTGGCCGCGGCAGGGTTGTGCAGCAGGTGCAGGATCCGAGCACGTGCGAAAAACGCCGTGTCGGCGTAGAAGAGGACGTCATCGCCGACGCGCCGGTCGCGCAGTGCTCGCGCCTTGTAGTTGTTCATCTGGTTCGTCGGCGTCGACCCCCAGAAGCGAGCAACACCGTCCGGGTAGAGCGCGGTGAGTGCCGCCAGGTCGGGACCAAGCTCCGCCGCGACGTCTCCCAGCCGGATTCCGTGCTCGACGGAGTGGGCGTAGTTTTGCGGCCCCCGGATATTGGCACCACCGCGCAACTGCAGGATCAGTTGCGCTACTCCGCTGGCGTTCTCCATGCGATCCACACTCTCAGTCACGGTGTCCCGTTTACCTCAGCACCATCGACCGGTGCGACAACAAGCCGCTCCTGGTCCTTCCTTGCCCTCACGCCGGAACGAGACTCGAGCGATCCGCCCCTAATTGCGACAGCTCCGCGTCGACCAGCTCAGTGAAGAACTGGGCCGGCGAGCCGGGAAAGCCCGGTCGCTCGTCGGCGTACCACTGGTGCAGCCACGGCTCCAGCTCGGCGATGCCCGCCAGCAGCGGCAGCAGCCGATCCGCCGGCCACGCCGCCTGCAACTTCCGGTCCAGGTAGACGGTCGCCAGCGCCTGGGCCTGGGCGAGGTGGTCCCACCCGGCCCAGCCGAGCAGCTCCGTGCCGTCGCCATCCCGGCCCGCCTTCGGGTACGAGATAAAGCGCTCCTTCGGCACGTCGAGCTTGCCCCGCGCCCGCCAGTACGACGGTTGGGTGAAGTCCGCCGAGGTGTACTTCGGCGGCACCTTGATGTCCACATCCTCGCCCGCGTCCTCCAGGCGCTGCTGCGCCCAGGTGCGCTCCCACTGTGCCCGCTTGCGCAGCCCGGACGGCTTGTAGCGGTGGGCCGGCAGGTAGGGCACATGCTCGTCGGCGACCAGCTTTGCAAGGGTCTTCGTCTGGTCGTGGTCGTCGCGGCCGACCCACAGCTCCAGCACCGAACGGAAGTCCTCGTCATGGCGTACCCGGTCGGCGAGCTGCGCCACCGACTGTGGCATCGGCCGGTCCCCCCACAGCTCGGGCGACTCCAACCGGTCGAGCAACCAGTCCCGCAACGCCTTGGTCTGCATCGCGTCCCAGCCGTTGGTAGCCCAGCGGCGCTTGCACTCCGGCCGCTCGACCAACGCGATGTTGCGATCCGACTCGATGACCTCGATCCGCCGCTGCACCAGCGCCCGATAGTCATCCGGCCAATGCGCCGGCACCTCGGTGATCGGCATCGACCCGTGCCGCGCGAACCACTGCGTCTCCACCTCGCCGGCGGCCATCTTCCGCGCCAGCACGATCTCGAACGCTCGCTCCCCCAGCGCAAGACCCGGTGGCTCGGCACAGGTCAGGTCGTCATCGAGCAGCCCGTAGAGGCGATAGACCTCCCAGTCCACCTCCTCCTGCACCGCGATCATGCGGGCTCGGGTCGTGTCGTAGTCGACCTGCGCCGTCCGCAGCCGCTCCCTCGTCGGCACGCCAGACTTTGCGACCGCCGCCGGCGTCAGGCTGGCGAGCCGCTGCGCCAGCAAATCGAGCAGTCGCGCCCGCTCCAACGGGTAAGCCCCTGGCAGCGGAAACTCCTGTAACTTGGTCCCGGTGAATTCGTAGCGGGGCTCCCACGCCTCATCGCCGATCCCGCCACCAATCCCACCGTTGCCCTTATTCTGGCTCACCTGCTTGAGCCAGAAGCAGGCGGTCGAGCTGTTCAGCACCCCGAGCAGCCGCATGTGATCGTCCTCCGCTGCCCCCTCCGGCAACTTAATCACTGGTGCCGACCTATTGAAGACCTTCCCTCCCCGATCCAACACAAAATGGTTATGCGTCGACACAAACGCAAAGGGAATGGAGAGCGGAGTGCGATACGCAGACGCAGTGTGCTGATGATATTCCCACCAGCGCAATCCGGCATCAGCCATACTGCCCTGGAAGGTCCGCCTAGCGGCAAGCATGGTTCGCCACGGCCATAGCTCAACCGACAGACCAGCCTGACCCAGACTCGAATCGTAGGGGTACCAGATTGCGTCTTCGGGCGAGGAGGCCCAGTCTCTGACAGCTTCACCAATTATCAACGGACGCAACGCTCGGGCGTCGGCTGCTACCCGCATCTTCCGGCCCAGCGGCCGCATGAAAGCTTCGTCAGCGCCCGCGCGGATCGCTCGGCCCACTGGCAGATCCACAACCTGCGACATCCGTCTGGCCTCGGCTTCCAGCGAAGCCACCAAATTGCTCGCGCCGCCGCCACTCAGACTCCAGGGATGCGTCTCCAACCGCCCGCGGTCCAAGTCAACCGCGGTCACCCACTCTGAGTTGCCTTCCGACCGAGTGACGCCTGCCTTGATCGCAGACCACACCAATCCTGCTGCCGGGTCAGCAGGCTGGGAGGGCTCTCCGCGAACCCCGAGAACTGCCAAGACTTTTCGAGAGTGCCGGCGATCCTTTGCCCTACCGACAAGAATGACCGTGGGCGTGCCGTGGCCGGGGATATAAGCTCCCGAGGTGTCGATGACCTCGGTCAGCTCGACGGTGTGCGCGAAGTAGTCCTCGATGAGTTTCTTGCCGAACTCGCGCTTCATGAAGGCGTTGCCGGTGATCTGGCCGACGTGACCCGCGCCGTCGCCATGCTCGTCCGACCGCTTGGCCAGATCGAAGAAGCGCTTCGCGAACGGCACCGTCAGCGCGTACTGCCGGTGGCAAACCGACGAGTATTCCTCGCGATAGCGATCGTTGAGCGCCTTGTCCTTCACCGTGATGTAGGGCGGGTTGCCGACTACCACCGTGTACTGCCCCTTGCGCAGGTAGTCACCGAGCACGTCGGCGTCCTCGGTCGCGTACGCGAAGGCGTCCCGACCTCCGAGCACCGCCAACAGATCCCCTTGGTGCCGCGACTTACGGCCCCAGTCGAGCAACGAGTCGCCCGTCGCCACCCGGACCGGCCAGGCCGGTGTGCGTTCCAGGGACGTCAGGCCGCACACCTTCATCGCGGCGATCAGCAGCCGAAACCGCGCGATCGCCACCGCGAACGGGTTGATGTCCACCCCGGTGACCTGCCCGAGCGCCCGTTCCGTCAGCACTCGGATGTCGGTAGCCGGTTCCCGCTGCCACCACTTCGCCACCAGTCGACCGAACGCCCCGAGCAGGAAGTGCCCTGACCCGCACGTCGGGTCGATGACCGACGTCTCCGACAGGCCGAACTCCTTGACCGCCGGCTCGAACGTCCGGTCCAGGATGAACTCCTCGACGAAGTCCGGCGTTTGGAGCAGCGCGTACGTCTTCTTCGCGTGGGTCGACAGGTCCTGGTAGAGGTCGCCGAGGAAGCGGGTGTCGAGGTCCGCGACCCGCAGCGACACCAGCCCCGGCCCGCGCCGGAAGAACTCCGACAGTTTCTCGGCCGCCTCACCGGAGATGCCGAACCGCCACACCGGGTTGTGCTCGTCGAAGATCTTGCCAGTGGCCTTCAGCGTCGCCAGGTAGCCGAACGCCTCCCGCAGCCACTCCCGGTCGTTGTGCCGGGGGTTGTCGATCAGGTACTGCTGGCGGTGCTGCACCGCCCGTTCCACCGGCGCCACCGGCTCCGGGCCACCGATCCACAGCGGCTCGACCAGCGCGTTGTCCTCGCAGAAACGGACGAAGACGCAGCCGAGCACCCAGGCCACGGTCGCCTGGTCGAGGACGTCCTCCAGCCAGGTCTCGAAGGTCCCCGCCGTACGCCGCGCCTCGGTTGCCTGGGCGTGCTCCTTGCGCAGTGACGACTCCAGCTCGGAATCCCGGGCCACCTGGTCGCGCAGGTCATCGGTGAGGGCGGTGACCTGGCCTTGTAGCGCCTTGAGCGCGATCATCGGGGGGTGGTCCTCTCCAGGGCGGGGGTGGGGGGCCAGTCCTCGGGCAGCCACAGTGACTGGCCGGCCGGTGAGGTCAGCGGCAGTTGCTGCCCGTCGAGCAGCACCGGCTCGGTGCGGCGGGCCGGCACCAGCAGCAGCCGGGCGGCCGGGCGAGTTCGGGTCGGATCGGCCAGTTCCTGGATCAGCCGCAACTGCTGGTAGCGGGCCAGCGGCGCGGCCTCAGTGATCAGCACCGGGCGGTCGGTCTCGGCGAGCGCGCGCTCGATCGCCGGGACCACCTCGTGGCGCACCAGCTCGACCAGCGAACGGAAATCGGGGTCGGTGGGCGAGCCGTTGTCGGCGGCGACGATCGCCTCCCATGGGAAGCCGAGCGTGCGCAGCTCCCGCAGCAGGATCGCGGTGACGTCGACCTCCACCAGGTCAAGCCGGTCCAGCAGCGCTCGCCGGGCCCGGCCGAGCCGCCGGATGGAGGCGAGCAGCACCACGAACCCGCGTCGGTCGATCACTCCGGCCAGCCGGGCCGCTGCCTGTGCCGCGGCGTCGGGTTCCAGGAGCGGCCCGACCGTGCTCAACACCCGGGTCCCGGTGACCGATGAGGAGCGGTCCGGCGGCAGGTAATGGCCCGCCACCGGATCCCAGACCAGAGGTATCTCGCGGAGCAACGCGTCCAGCGTCGGCCGGGCCGGCAACGGCACGGCGTGCGGGAATCGGGTACGGACTCTGGCGCGTACCGTCTCGGGGTCGAGCTTCTGACCGACCAGCGCGCCCGCCGCGAGTCGCACCGCGCGCTCGGCGGACATCCCCGCCGGGTAGAGCTGACCCTGCGCGTTGACGGCGGCCTCGCCGCCGCTGCCGGCGGCGGCGAGCTGCAACAGCCGGGCGTCACTGAGCGCTGGCATGCCGGTCGGCGGCGGCTCCAACGCCCGCAGTTCCTCGACGGCCCGGGCCCGGGTGGGCAGCGGGTCCGCGCCGGCCAGCGCGACCGCGCGGCGACCCAGCCGGACCACGTACCCGAGCAGGTCCGCAGCCGTCCGCACGGTGCCGGGGTCGTCCGGCTCCCGACCGATGAGTACGCCGCGACTGCCGCGCAGCCGCTGCTCGGCCAACCGGGCGTCGCCGCCCCGGGCCAGTTCGGTCTCCACCGCCGCCCGGACCAGGCCGATGGCCTGCGCGGTACGCCTCGGTTCGGCCGAGTACGAGCCACGGGTGGCGATCAGCGCCTCGGCCACCTCCTCGGCGGACATCGCCCCGCCGCGCGCGTCCAGCAGCGCGACGATCTCGTCGCGGACCAGGCTCAGCGCGGCGTTCGGCTGCCAGTCCCGGGCGATCACCCGCTTGAGCAGGTTGGAGAACTGCGGCTGCTGCTTGCCGGTGGCGCGGGCCGCCTCCGCCTGCGACGGCCAACGCAGAAAGCTGCCGTCGACGGCGGTCTGCCCGAGCAGCACCTGCAGCATGGGCCGCTGCCCGGCGTTGCGGGTGGTCTCCGCCGGCAGCAGGCTGGCGCAGAGCGCCTCGATGCCCTGGACGTGCGGCCGGGCCGGAGTCGGCTCGGGGTCTGGCCCGAGCAGGTCACGCAGCTCACGAGTGCGCGCCAGGATCTCCTTGCGCGTGGCGTCCGGCACCCCCCGGGCCCGGGTCAGCGCCGACGGCTCGGCGTCCAACAGCTCCCCGACGGTGAGGATGCCGAGCCGTTCCAGCGCCGACCGCGCACGGGCGGTCAACTCGGTGGCCTCCAACGGCGACATCCGGTCCAGGGGCGCCAGCGTGCCGGTGTCGTCGGTGCCCGCCTCCGGCTCCGGGATCTCCCGGAACACCGCCCGCCAGGCGTCGGTCATCTCGTCGAGCGTGTCGAAGCGGTTCGCCGTGTCCCGAGCCAGCGCCTTGGCGAAGAAGGCGACCAGGCGGTCCGCGACGGAGACATCGAAGGCGGCCGGATCGAGGGTGACCTCGTCGGTGATGGCCAACGGGTTGGCGCCCTCGCCCCACCGGGGCAGGGTGCCGGTGGCCATCTCGTAGAGGGTCACCGCCGCGGCGAACCGCTCTGCGGCGGCGTCGAAGCGCAGCCGGCGCGGCGGCCCGAGGAACGGGTCCAGATAGGCGGTGGTGCCGGCGGTGAGCTGATCGGCCGGCACCGCGGCGAGCGAGAAGTCGAAGACGCACAGGTGCGGCTGCTTGTCCTTCGGTCGGGGCCGGGACGCCAGGTTGGCCGGCTTGATGTCCCGGTGCCACACTCCCTGCCCGTCGAGGAATGCGACGATCTCCAGCAGGTCGCGGCCGTAGCGCTCCAGCAGATCCAGCGCCAGCCGACCACCCCGCAGATCCTCGGCGAGGGTGCGTTGCCCGGCGTTCTCCAACAACAGGGCCGTCCGGCCGCCGACCTTGATCGGGCCTTGGACCAGGGCCGCCACGCGGGAGTCGCGGAGCTGCTCGACCGTGCGAGCCTCGGCGGCGAAACGGTCAGCGAACTGCTCGTCACGCGCCACTTTGAGCACCAGTTCCGGGCTGCCCTCCGGCCCGTCCTGGCTGACCAACAGGGCAATGGCCGTGGCACCGCTGCCCATATTGCGGAGCACCGTCAGACCGCCGTCGAGCACATCGCCGCGATGCGCCTGCAGCGGGTCGACCACCGGCACCGGCTCCGGGGCGGTCAGCTCCTCCCAGACCAGGTCGATGCAGGCCCGGAAGTCACCGATCCGCTTCATCCGCTGCGCCGGGTCACCCCGGGTGGCGTCGTAGACCGCCTCCACCAGCGCGTACGGCATGCCGTCGGCGACCGAGTCGAGGTGCAGGCCGCCGTCAGCGACCGCCGCGAGCAACTCCTCCGCCGAGGTCGCCGGTTCCGCTCCCGCGAAGATCCGGTACGCGAGGGCGCCGAGCGAGAAGATGTCGAGCTGATGCCCCGGCAACTCGTCCAGGCTGGCCGCTTCCGGTGCCTGGTAGCGGCGGACCGCATCGTCGAAGAAAAGTTCCAGACTGGCCGGGTCGGTCGGTGAGCCGAAGGAGGTAAGCCTGGTCCCCGGCAATCGCCCCCCGGTCTGCCAGTCCGTCATCACCAGGGTCGGACGGGCACTCTCCGGGTCACAGACGTAGATCGCCCGGGGATTCAACGAACGGTGCGACAGCCTCCGGGAGTGTGCGTGGTCGACGATCTCGGCGAGATCCTGCACGAGCTGGAGCCGTTGGGCCAGTTGCAGCTTGCCGTCCCGCTCGCCCAGCCACTGGTCCAGGCGGACCCATTCCGGCCGGTGGTCGAAGATGACGGCTGGCCCCCACGGGTGTTCCACCAGATCCAACGCCCGCGCGATCCCCGGATGGTGGATGCCCTGCAACAGGCGAAACTCGCGTTCAGCGGCCCGCCGGATCGCCGGCACGTCCTCCTCAGCCGCACGGCTGGTCAGATAGAACCGCACCCGGCGCAGCAGGGAGGTATCGACGGTGTGGTCGGCCAGGAAGTCCTGCCAGCCGAGGCCCTCGGCGAAGGGCCGCTGGCGCAGGACCAACTGGTTGACCCGCCGGTCGGCCACCGAAGGGCGGATCTTCGCGCCGCGGACCAGCTCGACGATCTGCCGCCCGCGCACCGCGTCGACATGGTGCTTGGCGTCGACTGGGCGGGCGAGCAGCATCTCCTTCAAACCTGGCAGCTGGGACGAGTTGCCGTCGAGCCCGTAGACGTGCTGGCGGCCGATGTCATCCAGCTCGGAGCGCATGTTCCGCGCGTGCAGAAACACCGCCGCGTTGACGTAGGGGACCCGGGCGCCATGCGGGGCGTACTGCTGCAGCACGCTGCGCAGCCGCTTGGCCTTGCGGTTGGCGAGGATGAGCGGGCTGTCCAACGTCCGGCGACTGCCGCCCGGCATCTTGCGTCGCCACTGCTGGCCGTCTCCGGCGATCACGCCCTGCCAGTGCTTCAATTCCAGCACATAGAGGCCGCGCGAGGTGAGCACCAGCGCGTCGACCTCGTTGATCGAACCGTCGGTGCCGACAAACTCGACGTTCGCCCAGACGTGGTACGGCTCGGCATCCGGCAGGTACGACGCCAGCTCGCGCAGACCGTCCTGCTCGTGCGGGAACGCGCTCGAATTGATCTGCTCCCAGCGCGGCGAATCCTCACGCATACGGCACCGTGCGCGCCCGCGTAGTCATGACAACCACTCCCCACGAATGCCCTGTGCCGGTCTCGGGGACGCTACCGTCCCTATCGGACAGTGCCCAGTCTCCATTCGGCGGTTAAATGAGGCGGCTTTCCGGTCCATCCGGCCCATTGACGTCCATACCGGCATGCGACCTGCAAACCCCTGGGTTGGGCAGCACGACTCGGGAGCCCGACAGAGTCCGGGATCCGGCACCGACGCTCAGCGCTCGTCAAGCTCACCATCGGCAGCGCCCGAACGGGCGGGCATCGAACCGGTGTCCGAGCGCTCGCTAGGGGTGGCCGGGGTGCCGGTATGCGAACCCGCTGGGCGGTCGGCTCTGACCGCATCGATCCGCCTTACGCCCGGAGCAATCAGTCGACCTGGCCTATGCGGTGCCGGGATAAGCTGCGACAGGAAAGCCTGAGTCTCCGGATCATCCGCGAACAGAAGCGTGCCTCGAAGCCCTCTGGTGAGCAGGACCTTGTACGTGTTTCGGATCAGCCGGTCCGCGTTCCTGGCGATGACCCTGCCCTCGCCATTCACGATTGCCGGGTCGCACGACTTTCTCGGATCGGAGACGAATCGGCCATCGCGCACGACGAGGTCCTTGCCGATGATCACGCCGGACCAGTCGTACTCGAACCCCTGGGCGGTGTAGATGCAGCCAATCTGCCCGAACCCGCGCGGATCCGTGGCCCAGTAGGCGCTGGTCGGAATTCCTTTGGGCGGATAGTCGTCGTACGCGTTCCACGGCCTTGCCCAGCTCTCGATGCGGACGTCGGGCACGAGCCGGCCGTTCTGCGCCCGATGGGTCCACGGCCAGCAGAATCCGGCCGAGATCCTCGCGCTCTCCCCCCGATCTTGGCATCCCCGCAGGATCGTCTCCATTTCCTCGGGAGAATCCACCAGGGCGAGCCGGAACCGTTCGTCGCCCTTCCAGCGGTACGGAGCCGCGCGGGCCAATCCCAACAGGTGCAGCACCCACCGTTCGTAGCGTGGGCTACCGCCGCAGCGGAACTGCGCGCCTAGCTCGATCCGGTCGACCTCCAGATCCAACTGGCCTGCTGCCTCCGTGATCGTGTCTACGCTGCCCACCTCGTCTGGGCGTACGACCTGGTTGTCATCGAGCAGGAAGACCGGCACCTTGGCGGCCTCAATCAGCTCCTGCACCTGGGGCTTGCTGCCCTGCCGCGACCCCTTGGTCGACCGTGCACGAATCCGGTGCGCCTCGTCGCAGATGAGCACGTCGAGCTTATCGGGAGTGGCATCCATGAAGTCCATGAAGTAGCTGAACAACGGTCTGGTCCGCTGCGCAGGGTCCGCGGGTTGACGCCGCGCATACTGCTGGAGGGTCCGGGTAAATGCCCGCGAACCGGTAGCGTGGGCAATCTGCCGTTCCTCGCGGGCCAGTTCGGCGAGCAGGTTGAGCCCGATCGCGCTCTTGCCGCTGCCCGGTCCTCCCGAAATGATCACGACTCGCTTGCCGCGCCCCTCCTCGGCCCAACGCACCCCTCGCAGCACCAGCTCGTATGCCGCCCGCTGCTCGTCCAGCAGGGGGAAGAGCGCCCGGTTGGTCACCTCATCCGCCGCGAGGGACAGCAGTTGCCTGCTCTGCCGAATTGGGCTGGTCAGCAGCCGATACGCAGCCTGCGGGTGCCGCACTCGATGAAACTTACGCTCGAGATAGACAGGGAACTGTTCAGCCTTGTCCGGGGTCCACACCATGCTCTGGTAGCTGCGCTCACGCAGCAGGTCCGGGATGTGGTCGCGCTTGGCGTTGTGCAGGTAGGCCATGCCGTGCACGGCGTTGGGCCACTCCCTTACCTTCTCGACATAGTCCACGAGGTACGCGCAGTACGCCTGCACCTGCAGGGCGGGATGCAGCTGCGGTTGTTCGAGGTAATTGACGCGCAGAACGCTCCCGTCGTCGTCGTACCGCGAAGCCTCGCTCCACTGCTTCAGTTCCACCACGAGGTACGTCGCCCGCATCGTCAAGGGTTCGGCTCCGGCGAGGATGACGTCGATCCGCCGGCTACTGCGAGGAAGTTGGTACTCCACGAGCGCGTCGAGATCGCCGTATCCCAGCGCACACAGGTGTCGCGCAAGGGCTGGCAGGCTGTTTCGCCAGGAGCGTCGCTCAGGCCCGTTCACCTTGTATCCGGAGGCGGTCAGATAGGCCGCCAACTCGTCGTCGAGTCGTTCGTCGTCATGCAGCGCGACGATCTGAGCTGGTGTGGTTTGGAACGCCAGCACTGACAGGCCCCCGAGGCACGAAGATCTCGTGCGGTGGGGGCGTGTCCTCCGCAGGAAGCCCGTCGATCCGCTGAACTGACGGTCACAGTATCGACACTGTGTGGCTGCCGCTACCCGGCTTCGACCTCGAACCTGATCTCCGGTGCCCGTCGGACCCGCACAAGATCGCGCAGGAACTCCCGCGTCTCCGGGTCGGTCGCGTACAGCACCGTGCCGCGCATGCCCCGGGTCAGCAACACCTTGTAGGTGTTGCGGATCAAACGGTCAACTTCCCCGTCGCCGACGGACTTGCGGCTGCGGATCGACGAGTCCTTCGACTCCTCGCGGCGGGTCACCAGCCGGCCGTCCCTCGCCACCAGGTCCGGGCCGATGATGACCCCCGACCAGTCGTACTCGAAGCCCTGGGCGGTATATACGCAGCCGACCTGGCCGAAGCCATTCGGGTCGGTGGCCCAGAACGCACTCCCCGGCGCCTCGCCAACACTGCGTTCGCTCCGGACATTCCACGGTCGCGCCCAGTCACCGATCGTGACGTCCGGCACCAACGTGCCGTCGGGCCTCGGGTCGCTCCACGGCCAGCAGTAGCCGGCCGACATCCTAGCCGTGCCGCTGGTTCCCTGCCGTTCGGCGAGGTATGCCTCCATCTCCTCCGGCGACTCGGCGACCCGCACGTCGAACCTGCCGTCGCCGCTCCAGACGGACGGCTCGCCCCCATCGAGGCCGAGCAGGTCAAGAACCCATTCCTCGTACGCTTCGCTGCCGCCGCAGCGGAACTGGTCGTGCAGGGAGACCACGTCGACGTCCACGCCGAGCTTCTCCGCGAAGGCGGAAATGACCTCAACGCTGCCCAGCTCACCCGGCTTTACCACCTGATGCTCATCGAGCAGGAAGACCGGCACCCGGGCGAGCGAGATGAGTTCCTCCAACTGCGGGCGGGCGACATCCCGCCGGGCCTTAGGTGTGTAGCGGTTGGCCGAGTTCTCCCGCACCCGATGCGCCTCGTCGCAGATCAGCACCTCGATGTCGTTCGGCTCGGCGTCCATGAAGCTGTTGAAGTACTTGAAGAGGCTCTGCAGCCGGGTCGATCCCCGGCCGGCGTAGCGACGCAGCGTCTGGGTGAACGACCGCGAGCCGGTGGCGTGCAGCACCGACCGGTTCTGCCGGGCCAACTCCCCGAGGACCGAGAGGGCGATGACGCTCTTGCCGCTGCCCGGCCCGCCCGCCACCACGACCGCGCGCTTGTGGTTCGCCGTCCGGGCCCGCTCGATCGCGTGCATGACCAACTCGTACGCCACATGCTGCTCGTCGAGCAGGATGAAGTGCGAGCGTTCCTTCAGCTCAGCGGCGGCGTACGCCAACAGATGCCGGCTGGGGCGCACGGTGCTGGTCAGGAACCGGTCCGCCGGGTCTGCTCCCGAAACGGGTGCGAATCGGCTACGCAGGTGATCGAGCCACTGCCCCCGACGCTGCCCGGTGAAGATCCGGCTCTGCTCCGTGGCTGGCCGGTCGAACAGGTCCGCAACGTCACGGTCCACCGCGTTGTGCAGGTAAGCGGCACCCCATAACAGCTTCTGATCGCGGCCGAGCACACCGAGGAAGTCAGTGAGATAGCGGCAGTAATCCTGCACCTGCACACCGGGATGCAGGCGTGGCCCACGGACCTGCTCGACCGCGACGAGAGTGTCGGAGTCCTCGAAGGCCGTGGCGTAGGACCATTGCTTGAGTTCGACGACGAGGTAGGAGTCATCTCCGGTACGCGGGTCGACACCGGCCAGTACCGCGTCGACGCGGCGGCTGGTCAACGGGAGTTGGTACTCGACCAACACCTCGACCTCGGCCAAGCCCGTGTCGACGAGATCCTGCGCGAGTACCGGCAGACTACGCGCCCAAGAGCGCTTCTCAGCGGGGCTCACTCCATGACCGCCGAAGCGAGCCCGCTCGGTCAGCACCTCGACGAGGGTGCCATCAGTGGCGAGACGCGACAGACCAGCAGCGGACGTACGGTACGCCGACATCGACAGGTGCTCCCGGGCAGCACGAAACGATCGTGCGGATGGGGGCATATCCGTGCACTGGAAGCCCGTCGGACCGCCTTACTGCGATGACTGTAGCGAGAAGATCAACCAAGGACTACGACCGTGGCGCCTTCGCCGCGGACCCCCTGGCGATTTCCACCGGGTACCGCCGGGCTGAGTCGGCCAGCTTGTCGGTCGCCGCGCCCACCAGGTCGATGTCGAGGACGTCGGCGAGCCGGACCAGATAAATCATGACGTCGCCGATCTCAGCGCGTACTCGCGCACCCGCCTGCGGGTCCGCCATCACCTGGGCCGCCTGATCTGGTGTCAGCCACTGCAACTCGGCCAGGAGTTCGCCGACCTCGCCGGAGAGCGCCATCGCCAGGTTCTTCGGCGTGTGGAACTGCTGCCACTCGCGCTCCTCCGCGAAAGACCGGAGCTGATCGGCGAGCTGGGTGACACTGCCTGCAGCGGATCCCGCTTCCGAACGGCTGCCCATACCTCAGATCCTCACTGGCCGAGTTCGACCTTCTCGTTGTCGCCTGAACTGAACAAGGTCAGCATCGTCCCCGGCGTGATGATCGTGCTCGAACGTGGAAGTAGTGGCCTCATCGTCGAGGGAGGCCACTACTTCATGGATCGAGCACGATCTTGGGAGGGAAGCTAGCTCCGTTCGATGTCGTTGACGCAGCGCAGCACCGGTCGGGCGGTCAGGGCCGCAGCGTCGAGCAACCCATCGGCCCGCACGGTGAAGGTGACAGACTCGCCCGGCAGCAGAGTGACCAGGGCCTGGTCGACGGACGCCGACGGGTCGAGCCGGTCCGCGAAGAGCGTCAGGTCGCGCAACACCGTGCCGGTGGTGACCCGGACCCGCTGACCGCCGTCGAACGGCTCGACCGTGGCGTTCCACACCGCCGACGGCCAGTCCACGTCCCGGTCCTCGGCGAAGAACCACAGCGCCCGCTCGGCGCTCTGACCCGCCTCGGCGACCAGTAGCTCACGCCGGGTCTCGTCCGGCCGGGCCAGCTCCGCCGGCAGCGCAACCACGACCGAGGCGTACGCGGGGACGTCCAGCTCGAACGTCGTCTTCGCCCGGGGCTCACCGGCGAGGGTCAGCCGGGTCACCGAGGCCGACGCCCGCCAGGTCGTGCCGCCGTCGTTGACCGCGACCAGGGCGAGGCCCCCGTCGCGGGGCTGCACGGTGAGCAGTCGATCGGCGTACGCGTGGCGCAGCGCGTACCACAGGGGTTTGCGACGGCCGTCGCCGTCGACGGCGGACCAGGACGTGACCGGCCAGCAGTCGTTGAGCTGCCAGACGATGGTGCCCGCGCAGACGCCCCGGTGTGAGCGGAAGTGCTCGACCCCGAGCTGGATCGCTCGTGCCTGGTTGAGCTGCGTCAGGTAGTGCCAGTCGTCGAAGTCCGCCGGGGCGGGCAGGTGCGCGTCGAGGCCACGCTGGAGCTTGGCGTCCCCGTCGGCCGCCTTCTGGTGGTGCGCCATGCCCGGTGAGTCGTGCGCCAGGGGTTCGTCGCTGAGCGCCCGGCGGAGGGTGGCGTACGCCGGTGGGCCCTGGTAGCCGAACTCGGCGACGAAGCGCGGCACGTACTCCCGGTACTTGGTGTAGTCGTCGGTGTTCCACACGTCCCAGATGTGGGTGGTGCCGTGCGCCGGGTCATTGGGGTGGATCGCCTCGGTGCCCGACCAGGGGCTGCCCGGCCAGTACGGACGGGTCGGGTCGAGCTCACCGACGATCCGGGGCAGCACGTCGAGGTAGTAACCGCGCCCCCAGGTACGCCCGGCGAGGTCCTGCTGCCAGTCCCAGTCGTGCCAGCCCCAGATGTTCTCGTTGTTGCCGGTCCAGAGCACCAACGACGGGTACGGCGAAAGCCGGGTCACCTGCTCGGCGGCCTCGGCAGCCACCTCAGTGCCGAACGGCTCCTCCTCCGGGTAGGCCGCGCAGGCGAAGAGGAAGTCCTGCTGGACGAGCAGCCCGCGTTCGTCGGCGAGGTCGTAGAAGTCCGCCGACTCGTACCGGCCGCCGCCCCAGACGCGCAGCAGGTTGATGTTGGCCGCGATGGCCTGGTCGAACCGCTCGGCCAGCCGGTCCCGGGTGATCCGGGTGGGGAACACGTCGTCCGGGATCCAGTTGACCCCGCGTACGAAGACGGGGACGTCGTTGACCGACAACGCGAACGGGGTCCCGTGGTCGTCCGCGGTGGTGTCCAGTCGCACGGAACGGAAGCCGATCCGGTGGGACCAGTTGTCGAGGACGTCTCCGTGCGGTCCGTGCAGGGTCACCTCGATCGGGTGGCGCACCTGTTCGCCGTACCCCCGGGGCCACCAGAGCGCGGGCTCGCGGACGGTGAGGGTCAGCACGGCCGTGCGCTGGCCAGCCGGGATGACCACGTCGGCGCTGACGCCGGCGACGGCCGCCCGGACGGTCAGCGGGACGTCCGCGACCCGCTCGACGTCGACGTGCAGCTCGACCTGGCCGTCGCGGCCGTCCATCGTGACCAGTGGGCGGACGGTGGCCAACCGGGCGGTGGACCAGGCGTGCAGGCTGATCTCCTGCCAGATGCCGGCGGTGACCAGGGTCGGCCCCCAGTCCCAGCCGAAGTTGCAGGCCATCTTGCGGATGAAGTGGAAGGGCTCCGGGTAGGCGTTGGGCCGGTCGCCGAGCCGTTCCTGCTGCGCCTCGGCGTAGCGGTACGCGGAGTCGAACGTGATGGCCAGGTCGTTGTCGCCGTCGCGCAGCAACGACCGGACGTCGAACCGATAGCCGCGGTGCATGTTCTCGGTGCGACCGACCTCGACACCGTTGACGGTGAGCGTGGCCACGGTGTCCAGGCCGGCGCAGACCAGGTCGACCCGGTCGTGGTGTTCGGTCGGGCGCCGGAAGCTCGTCCGGTAGTGCCAGTCGGTGCGCCCGATCCAGGCCAGCGCCACCTCGTTGTCGTCGAGGTAGGGATCGGGGATCAGCCCGGCGTCGAGCAGGTCGGTGTGCACACAACCGGGCACGGTCGCCGGCACGGTCTGCCCGGCAATTTCGGCCGGCACGTGCGCTCCGGGTGCCGCCCGCAGGGTCCAACCGTCGTAGAGTGCCTGTCGGCTCAACACTTCACCGCACCTTCTGCATCGAAAGACGTTGACTGAACCGGATAAGCTAAGCCACCGTACGGTTCGGAATCCGGACGGTCAACGGCCAGAGCGAAGGAGCACGCCGGTGAAGCGGCCGACCATCGCCGACGTCGCCCGGTACGCCGGGGTGTCCAAGGGTGCCGTCTCGTACGCGTTGAACGGGCAGCCCGGCGTCTCCGAGGCCACCCGGCAGCGCATCCTGGCCATCGCCACGGAGATCGGGTTCAGCCGCAGCAGCGCTGCCCGCGCACTCTCCGCAGCCACCGCCGGGGCGGTCGGTCTGGCCCTGTGCCGGCCGGCCCGGACACTCGGCGTCGAGCCGTTCTTCATGGCGCTGATCAGTGGCGTCGAGGCCGAACTCTCCGCCCGCTCGTACGCGCTGACCCTCCAGGTGGTGGCCGACCCCGAGGCCGAGATCGCGGTCTACCGGCGCTGGTGGGGCGAGCGTCGGGTGGACGGGGTGCTCGTCTGCGACCTGCGCACCGACGACCGGCGCATCCCCGCACTCGAGCAGCTGCAACTGCCGGCGGTGGTGATCGGCGGGCCCGGTGGCACCGGCGACCTGGGCAGCCTCTGGTCCGATGACGAGGCCGCCTTGACCGAGACGGTGGAATATCTGGTCGCGCTCGGACACCGGCGGATCGCCCGGGTCGCGGGCCTGCCCGACCTGCGGCACACCGAGATCCGTACCGACGCCTTCGCCGCGCTGTGCCAGCGGCTCGACCTGGTCGACGCGGTCACCGTCTGGTCCGACTACACCGGGGAGGAGGGCGGCCGGGCCACCCGCCGGCTGCTCAGCTCCGCCCACCGGCCCACCGCGGTCATCTACGACAACGACGTGATGGCCATCGCCGGGCTGTCCGTCGCCCAGGAGATGGGGCTCACGGTGCCCGGCGATCTGTCCATCGTGGCCTGGGACGACTCGCCGTTGTGCCGACTGGTGCACCCGCCGCTGACCGCGCTGGGCCGGGACATCCCGGCGTACGGAGCGCACGCCGCCCGGCAACTGCTCGCCGTCATCGCCGGACAGCCGGCGAGCCGGGTGCAGGACGAGACGCCGCAGCTCACCCCTCGTGGCAGCACCGCGCCACCCCGGGAGAGATGAACCGGTTCAGCGAAGGCTCAGCGGGACGCCGACGGAAACTCCTCGAAGTACGCCTCGACCCGCTCGGCCGTCGCCGGGCGGGCCAGCGCGAATCCCTGCCCGTACCGGCAGCCGCCCCGGCGCGCCCCCTCGACCTGGGTCGACGACTCCAGCTCCTCGGCAACGATCTCGACGCCCAGCCGCTCGCCGACGTTGACCACCACGTCGATCAGCGGTGGCTGCCCGTCCGGCCGTGCGCCCACCAGCTCCGGGCCAACCTTGAGCAGGTCGATCGGCAGGCGGCGGAGCTGCGCCAGCGAGGCGTGCTCGGGCCGGAAGTCGTCCAACGCGGTGCGTACGCCCAGCGACCGCAGCCCGGCCAGCCGCGCCACCACGGTCGGCAGGTCACCCGCGACCCTCGGCTCGCTCACCTCCACCACCAACCGCTCCGGCGGCACCCCGTACGCGGCCAGCACGGCCGCGGCCCGCTGGACGAAGTCGGGGGTGGTCAGCTCCCGGGTCGTGACGTTGACCGCCATCCACAGCTCCCGGACGCCCGCCGACCAATTGGACAACTGCCGGCAGGCCCGGTCCAGTACCCACCATTCCAGCTCGCCGACCAGGTCCAGATCCTCGGCGACCGGCAGCAACTCGGCCGGGAGCACCGTGCCGAGCACCGGGCTCCGCCAACGCAGCAACGCCTCCGCGCCGACCGGCTGCCCGTCCGCCAGGTCGAGCACCGGCTGGTACACGAGATCCAGCTCGCCACGCGCCACCGCACCGGGCAGTTCCCGTTCCAGGTCGAGCCGGCGAACCAGCTGTTCCTCCAGGAACGCGTCGTACCACTCGACCCGGTCCCGGCCCAGCTGCACGGCCCGTCGTCGGGCCAGCTCGGCCTGCCGGAGCACGTCCGCCGGCCGGTCACCGCTCACCTCGGCCAACCCGATGCTGGTCTGCACGCGCAGCACCGAACCGGCCAGCTGGTAGGGCGGGGCGAGCGCGGTCAGCAGCCGGTTGCCCAGCGCGTACGCCAGCACCGGGCCGGCACCGGTGACCACGGCGAAGCCGGCACCCGTGCACCCGGTGATCAGGTCGTCGGAGGCGACGACCGCGCGGGCCCGGTGCACCGCCTCGGCCAGCACGTCCTCCCGCGCGGTCGGGCCGATCCCGTCGGTGCCGTGCAGGTCCACCAGGAGCAGCGCGCCGGACGGCGCCGGCACGTCACCGATCGCGGCGAGGGCGTCCAGCAGGGCGGCTCGGTCGCCCGGAGGACCGCCGCCCGCCGCAACGGGCCGCCGGTCGAACGTCGGCCAGCCGGCGCCGTCATCCGGCGACCAGGCCGAGCCGGCACCGTTTGCGGTGACCGGACCATCCGAGTCACCGGGGCGGCCGGGCTGGCCGTGCGCGGGCTGCCCAGGTGGGAGATCCGACGTGCCCAGCGAGCGTGGTTGCGCCGCGAAGCGGTGCCGGACGGCGCTGCCGGCGGGTCGGCGATGTGCGGCGCGGCGTTCGGCGGTGGGCGCGTCACCGGCCCGAAGCAGTTCGCGCAGCACCAGGGGCGGCACCGCCGCCAGGGCCAACAACACGCTCGTCCGGTCCGTCGCGCGGCCGGCGCTCAGGTGCAGACCCGCCGCCAGCAGCAGGACCGCAGCCGGGAGCACCGACCGGGGCCAGGCCGGAGCGATCGGATCCGCCGGCCCGGGATCACCGGCGTCCGCCGCGTCGGCCGCACCCACCGCGACGAGCAGCATCCCGAGCACCAGCGGGGGTACGGCCAGCAGGGTCACCCGCCCGGCCGGCGACGGCAGCGCGGCCAGCAGCACCAGCCCGCCCAGGGTGAGCAGGACGCCGCCCCGACACACCGCCGCTGGAGAACGTCGCCGTGGCCCGGCGAACGCGTTGAGCACGGCCATGCCCAGCCCGCCGAGCGCCAACGCGGCGACCAGCCGGACCGAAACCGGCAGGCCGTCATGGGGCAGCAGCAGCCAACCGGCGAGGGCCATCCCGACGGCCGGGCTGGTCGACTCGACCAGCCAGCGCAGCCCGACCCCGGCCGACGGTCGCGTCCGGCCGGGAAGCCGACACAGCCCGGTCACGGAGAGGGCCGCCACGACCAGCGACCCGACCAGCACGGCCGAGGTGTGCCCGCCGTCGACCAGGGGCAGCACGACGGCGGTCAGGCCAGCCGCCACCACCGCCGCGTCGAGCAGCACGCCCGCCGCACGCGGTGACGGATCGGTGCGGCGCCGGGAGGCCAGCCGGGCCAGCCGCACCCCGGCGAGGGTGGCGCCGGCGCCAGCTGCCAGCGCGATCACCACCGGGGCGGGGACCAGGTCGGCGGCACCGGCGAGGAGGAGCAGCGCCACCGCCGTGGACGTGGCGGTCTCCGGTGCCACCCGGCGGGGGACGAGGACGCGGAACGGGTACGCGAGGAGCACAGCGGTCGCCTTCGTGAGGGGGCACGGGGGCGGTGCGACGGTGCAGGACATCGGAGTTTGTTGATCCGCTGTCCAATTACTGACAACGATCGACGGCCAGATCGGTTACGTGCCGGTCACCCGGTGGAGACAACGACCCGTGTCACTGTACGACGCACCGCACCCTGCCGGCACCGCCCGCCGCGAGCCGGACCGGCCGAGGGTGGGATCATCGGAGGGTGAGTAAGCCCGACACGGTCCGCTTCCGGTACAACCAAGCCATCCTGGTCGCCGCGGTCATCGCCTTCATCGGTGCCCTGCCGCTGGCCAACGCCCGGGGCTACCTGCTGCCGGTGCTGCTCGTCCCGCTCGCCGTCGGGCTGTGGGCCTGGCGTGCCGGCACCGACGCCGACGCGCGGGAGCTGCGCGTACGGGCGTTGGTCGGGCAACGCCGGATCAACTGGGACCAGGTCCTCGAGCTGACCACCGACCAGCGCGGACGGGCGGTCGCCCGGCTCGACGACGGCCAGCAGGTCTCCCTGCCGGCCGTCCGCGGCGTGGACCTGCCCCGCCTGGTGTCGGCCACCGGCCAGGCGCTGCCGGACAACGCGGCCGAGGCGCCCGGTCAGTAGCCGTCGACCACCGTGTTGATCAGTGGCTGCCCGGCGGCGAACCGGCGAACCTGGTCACCGACCAGTCGGTAGGCCCGCGGCAGCAAGCCCCGCACCGCCCCGGCCACGTGCGGGGTGAGCAGCACGTTCGGCATCGCCCAGAGCGGAGAGTCGGCAGGCAGTGGCTCCGGGTCGGTGACGTCCAGCGCGGCCGAGATCCGACCGGTGCCCAGCTCGGCGACGAGCGCCTCGGTGTGGGCCACCGGCCCCCGGGCCGCGTTGACCAGCAGCGCCCCGTCCGGCATCGCGGCCAGGAACTCCTTGTCGATCAGGCCACGGGTCTGGTCGGTGAGCGGCACCAGCACCACCACCACGTCCGCCTCGGGCAGCAGCCGGGGCAACTCCTCGACGGCGTGCACCCCCTGCTCCGGGCGGGCCGTCCTCGCGACCAGGGTGAAGCTCACCTCGAACGGGGCGAGTCGGTCACGCACCGCGGTGCCGATCGCACCCGCGCCGACGATGAGCACCCGTTTGCCGGTCAGCTCGCCGGTCGGGGTGTTCCCCTCGTTCGCCCAGCGCCGTTCGGCCTGCGCGCGGACGAACGTCGGGAACGCCCGCAGCTGAGCGAGGATCGCGGTGACGACCCACTCGGCGGTGGACGGGTCGTGCACGCCGCGTGCGTCGCAGAGCGTGACACTCGGCGGCGTCCGGCCGGCCCAGGCATCCGCTCCGGCGGAGAGCAACTGCACCACCGAAAGGTCGGGCAGCTCACGCAGGAGGGCCGTCGCGTCCGTGCCGCCCAGGAACGGTGGCACCCAGACGCGGACGTCGGCGACCTCCGAGGGCATCCGGTCGGCGTGCTCGAACACCTCCACCGTCACGTCCGGGGGCAGCTCCCCCATGAGGTTCAGGCCGGCCTGGTGCGGAATCCATACCTTCACGTCAGCCGACGATAGTCCCCGCCGCCGAGGCCGGCGCAGGCACGGCCGCGAACCGGCGTCCCGGGGGATGGCGCGCGGAGCCGGGGCGGGCGAGACTCAGCACACCGATGTTCGACCCGGGCCTGGACGAGGTATAACGAAGGGTCGGAGGGCCGGTCGGCCTCCGCCCCAGCAGACAGGTGCTCGATGACCGACGGCTCCCCCGCCACCGCCCGGCCTCCGGTCGCCCCACCTGCGGCGCTCGCCGACCCGGAGCGGCTGCGCGCGCTCGCCGACACCGGGCTGGAGGCGGCCCCGGACGAGGCGTTCGATCGGTTCGCCCGGCTGGTCAGCGACCTGCTGGACGTGCCGGTCGCGCTGGTCTCCCTGGTCTCCGCCGACCGGCAGTTCTTTCCGGGCGCGGTCGGGTTGCCGGAGCCCTGGTCGGAGCGCCGGCAGACCCCGCTGAGCCACTCGTTCTGCCAGCACGTGGTGGACGTCGAGGCGCCGATGGTGCTGCCCGACGCCCGGCTCTATCCCCGCGTACGACACAACCCGGCCATCGAGGACCTCGGCGTGGTCGCGTACGCCGGGGTGCCACTGACCGACCTCTCCGGCCGGGTGCTCGGCGCGCTCTGCGCCATCGACAGCAAACCTCGCGCGTGGACCGCCGCGCAGCTGCGGACACTTGCCGACCTGGCGGCCGCCTGCTCGTCGGAGCTGCGACTGCGGATCGCGCTCGACGGCGCGCAGGAGGCACGGCGGCGGGTCGTGCAGGCGCACGAGCGGCTGGAACTGCTGGCCGGGGTGAGTGAGACGTTGGCCGGCACCCTGGACGTGGGCACCGCGCTGCACCGGCTCGCTGCCGCCATGGTGCCGCTGCTCGCGGACTGGTGCCTGCTCACTCTGATCGGGCCGACCGGCCTGCCCCGGGAGGTGGTCTCGGTGCACCGTGACCCGGCCCGGACAGCGGACGTCGGCCGCTTCGGTGAGCTGCTGCGCACTGGGCTGCGCCCGGAGTCGATCATCCGGACGGTGCTCCGGACCGGCCAGCCCCGGCTCGGCGGCGTCGCGTCCCTGGCCGACGTGACGAGGGGCACCACGATCCCGGAGATGACGTCGATCGCCGGCCGTCTGGGCATCGCCTCCTACCTGTGCGTGCCCGTGCGGGGTGTCGGTGGCACCGTGCTGGGCGCGATCACCCTGGTCAACGGCGCTCAGCGTCAGCAGTTCGACGACCGCGACCTGCTCACCGCTGTCGAGATCGGCCGCCGGGCCGGCCAGGCCGTCGGCAACAGCTCGATGTACGGCGAGCAGCGGCACGTCGCCGAGGTCCTGCAACACAGCATGTTGCCGAGGCTGCCGGTCGTGGGGCAGTTGGAGCTGGCGGCCCGTTACCAACCGGCCGCCGACCGGGTGGAGGTGGGCGGCGACTGGTATGACGCCTTCGTCCAGCCCGACGGCGACGTGATCGTGGCGATCGGGGACGTGGCCGGGCACGACATCGAGGCCGCGGCCACCATGGGCCAGTTGCGCAACCTCGTGCGGGGCAACGCCTTCGGTCGGCCGGACACGGTCGGGGCGCTGATGAGCAACCTGGATGGCGCGATCCGTGGCCTGCGGCTGCCGATCGCCGCCACCGCGACGCTGGTCCGGATCTGTCCGCAGGTCGCCGGCGTCCACGAGGTGACCTGGTCCAACGCCGGGCACCCGCCGGCCCTGGTGGTCCGCGTCGGCGGGGCGGTGGAGGCCCTCAACGCGACGCCGGAGCCACTGCTCGGCCTGACCCGGCCGTCACCGCGGACCAGCCAGTCGACCAGCCTGGCCACCGGTGACACCCTGCTGCTCTACACCGACGGGCTGATCGAGCGGCGGGACCGGTCCATCGACGAGGGGTTCGCCGAGCTGGTCGGCCGGCTGACCGGTGCCGACAAGCTGCCCCTCGACGAGCTGTGCGACCTGCTGCTCGCCTCGATCCGCCACCGGGAGGACGACACCGCGCTGCTGGCCGTACGGGCACGGTGAGCGGTCCACCGGGGACCACCCGCCGTGGGTCACCGGCACCGGTCAGTTCCGACGGGCCCGGCCGGGCCGTCCGGCGGGATACCCTGGGCCGGGTGAGAGCCCGTCCCCCGTACCCTCGCATCCCTCGCCTCCGGGTGGCCCTCGCGGCGTCCTGCGCGGCGCTGTTGTTCACCGCTGGTTGCAGCTTCGGCGAACCGGAGCCCGACCCGGCCGGCGAGCCGCCCAACCTGCCGACCCCGTCCGCCTCGGCGAGACCCGGTGGCGCTGGCCAGCAGGCGGTGGCGACGGTGCTCGCCAAGGGTCTACGGGTGCCCTGGGGCATCGCCTTCCTGCCGGACGGCGGCGCGCTGGTCACCGAACGGGACAACGGCCGGATCCTGCAGGTCGGCCCCGAGTCCGGGCCGGACGGGCTGCGGGTTCGCCCGGTGCAGACGATCCCCGACGTGGCGGCTGCCGGCGAGGGCGGCCTGCTCGGCATCGCCGTCTCCCCCGACTACGCCCGAGACAAGACGGTCTTCGTCTACTACACCGCCGAGCGGGACAACCGGGTCGCCCGGCTGCAACTCGGCGGGCAGCCCACCCCGATCCTCACCGGCATTCCCAAGGCCAACGTGCACAACGGCGGCGGGCTGGGTTTCGGCCCGGACGGGCAGCTCTACGTCAGCACGGGTGACGCGGGCCAGCGCCCCCTCTCCCAGGACGTGAAGAGCCTCGGCGGCAAGATCCTGCGGATCACCCCGGACGGCAAGCCCGCCGCGGGCAACCCGTACCCCGGTTCTCCGGTCTGGTCGCTGGGCCACCGCAACGTCCAGGGCTTCACCTGGGACGCCGCCAAGCGGATGTACGCCGTCGAGTTCGGCCAGAACACCTGGGACGAGATCAACCAGATCACCAAGGGCGGCAACTACGGCTGGCCGGACGTCGAGGGGCAGGCCAACGACAGGCGGTTCACCGACCCGATCACGCAGTGGGGGACCGCGGACGCGTCCTGCTCCGGGCTGGCCTCCACGGACCGGCTGTTGGTCACCGGCTGCCTGCGCGGCAAGCGTCTCTGGGTGATGGAGCTGACCGACACCGGCACGCTGCTCGGGCAGCCCAGCGAACTGCTCACCAACCGGTACGGCCGGCTGCGCGCGGTGGCCGCGGCGCCGGACGGATCGCTCTGGGTGAGCACCTCCAACCACGACGGGCGGGGCAACCCGGCGGGCGACGACGACCGGCTCCTGCGGGTGGTCTTCGCGGGCGGCGACGGCGGCCGAAGCTGACGTTCGTCACCATCCGTTCAGGTTTGCCAAGATCCGCCGACGGGCAGGTGAGAATTTCAGCATGGACGGGCAGCGCGACGAGCAGCACGACGACGCCGGTGACCGGGACGACCCGGTGACCGGCGGCGATCTGCCGCGCGCGACGCGCTCTCGGGGCGACCTGGCCGGCCCGCTGCGCCGCGTCGGGCTGATCGTCGCCGTCCTCGCCGTGGCCCTGGCCGGGGCGGTGCTCGGGGTGCTGGCCGGCGGTCAGGTGGACACCGACATCGGGCCGTTCCGGGCCAACCTCAGCATCTCCCCCGCCCGTGAGGGCGGCACCACCGTCGACATACCGCCGCTCGGCGCGCTGCTGCTCGACAGCCACGACGGGCCGACCCACCTCACCGTCCGGCTGGGCGCACTCGACCAGGGGCGCACCGAGGCGCTGATCGACGACCCGGCCAGCATCAGCAGGGCCAGCCAGAGCGCCGTGGAGGACGTCCGCTCCGGGGTGATGCGGCTCGGCCTGCGGACCCTCGGCGCGTCGGTGCTGGTCACCCTGGTCCTGGCCGGGCTGATCTTCCGTAACGCCCGACGGACCGCCTGGGCGGGCGGGTTGGCGCTGCTGGTCACCGCCGGCAGCCTCGGCACGGCGGCGGCCACCCTTCGCCCGCAGGCGATCGAGGAACCACGCTACGAAGGGCTGCTGGTCAACGCGCCGGCCATCGTCGGTGACGCCCGCCGGATCGCCAACGACTACACGAAGTACGCGGAACAGTTGCAGCGCCTGGTCGGCAACGTCAGCCAGCTCTACACCACCGTCTCGGCGCTTCCGCTGTTGGAGCCGACCCCGGGCACCACCCGGGTTCTGCACGTCTCCGACATGCACCTCAACCCGACCGGCTGGCAGCTGATCCGGACGGTGGTGGAGCAGTTCGGCATCGACGTGGTGATCGACACCGGGGACATCACCGACTGGGGCAGCGAGCCGGAGGCGTCCTTCGTCGGTTCGATCAGTCTGCTCAAGAAGCCGTACGTCTTCATCCGGGGCAACCACGACTCCGGCAAGACCGCCGCCGCGGTGGCCCGCCAACCGAACGCGATCGTGCTGAACAACTCGACGACGACCGTCGCGGGGCTCACCATCGCCGGGATCGGCGACCCGCGCTTCACCCCGGACAAGAACACCTCCCCCGCCGGCAGCGGGTTGACCCAGCAGGTGGCCGACCAGGTGATCGGGGTCGGCAACCAGCTCGCCGAGACGGTCCGCAACTCACCGCGACCGGTCAACATCGCCCTCGTGCACGACCCGGCGTCGGCCGGGCCGCTCGCCGGCACCTGCCCGCTGGTGCTGGCCGGGCACACCCACGCCCGGCAGGTCTCCAAACTGCCGCAGGCGCCGGGGCAGCAGCCCACCACGTTGATGGTGGAGGGCTCCACCGGCGGCGCCGGGCTGCGTGGCCTGGAGGGCGAGAAGCCCACCCCGCTGTCGATGAGCGTGCTCTACTTCGACCAGCAGAAGATGCTCCAGGCGTACGACACCATCACCGTCGGCGGCACCGGGCAGGCCCAGGTCAACCTGGAACGACGCCTGGTGGAGAACCCGACCGCCGGCACCCCCGCCTCGGCCACCCCAACCCCGACGCCGACCCCGACCCGCTGAACGCGGGCCGGGAGTCGGAGGTCAGCGCAGGGCGATGGCGGCCAGGGCCGCGTTGACGATGCTGCCGGGCAGCAGGTCGTGCAGTTCGTACAGCTCCGTGACGCTGCCGGACTGGCCGAACTCGTCCACGCCGAGCGGCACCGCCGGCGCGCCGAGCGCCGACCCGAGCCAGGCCATCGCGTGCGACGCGGCGTCGTGCACGGTCACCACCGGCACCCGGTCGGCGAACGCGGACCGCAGCGCGCCCGGCACGCTCGGCACCGTGGCCGTGCGTACGCCCTGACGCAGGGTGCGCTGCCAGGCCCGGTAGAGCCGGTCCAGCGAGGTCACGTCCACCACGTGCGCGGCGATGCCCTCCTCGGCCAGCTCCGCCGCGGCGGTCAGCACCTCGGGCAGCACCGCGCCGGAGGCGGCCAGCTGCACCACCGGGGCGTCGACCAGGTGCGGGTACGTCTGGTGGGCGTCGACCAGCCGGTACGCCCCGGCGACCACCTGCCGGCGCAGCACCGCGTCGCCGAGCCGGGCCCGAGCCGCCTCGAAGGGCGCCTGGTCCAGCGGACGGGTGCTCAACCGGAAGTAGTACGCGCCATCCTCGGCGGGTGCCGCGGTCGCGGCGGGAGCCGACCCACCGGCGATCTGCCCGAGCGCGTCGCAGAGCAGCCAGTCCAGGCTGGCCGCGTACGCCGGCTCGACGAAGGTCACCCCGGGCAGTTCCAGGCCGACCGATGCGGTGATGGTGGACTGGTGGGCGCCACCCTCCGGGGCGAGGGTGATGCCGGACGGGGTGCCGGCCACCACGAACCGGGAGCCGGAGTACGTGCCGTAGAGGAACGCGTCGAGGCCCCGCAGCACGAACGGGTCGTAGACCGTGCCCACCGGCAGCAGCGGCTGCCCGGACAGGTCCCAGGACAGGCCGAGCTGGCCGAGCAGCAGGAACAGGTTCATCTCCGAGATGCCCAGCTCGATGTGCTGCCCAGCGGGGCTCTCCGTCCAGCGCAGCATCCGGTCCTCGGTCCAGGAACGCTGCTCGGTGGGTGCGAACACGCCGGTCTTGTTGATGAACCCGGCCAGGTTGGTGGAGGTGGCCACGTCCGGGGCGGTGGTCACCAGGTAGCGGCCCACCTCCCGGTCCCGAGCCAGGTCCACCAGCACCCGACCGAACACCTCCTGGGTGGAGATCGGCTTGTTGGCGCGTACTCCTGTGCTCTCCGGGACGGTGACCCCCAGCGCGCGCTCGCGGGGCGCGCGGGACAGCGCCTCGCGGCGGGCGCCGGCCTGGATGCCGGCCGGTGACGCCGGGTCGAGGCGGTCCCACTCGGTCTCCCGGGTCAACCCCTGCGCGGCGCGCAACGTGTCGACCTGCTCCGAGCTGAGCAGCGCGGAATGGTTGCGCGGGTTGCCGGCGATGGGCAGACCCCACCCCTTGACGGTGTACGCGAAGACGACGCTCGGCCGGTCGGTGACGGCGTCACACTGGGCGTACGCGTCGAGCATCGCCTGCAGGTCGTGCCCGCCCAGGTCGGTGACGAGCGGGCGCAACTCCTCGTCGGCGATGCCCGCCACGAAGGCCTCCACCTCGGCCGGCGCACCGTCCAGGAACTGCTTGCGCAGCAACGGGCCGTCCAGCCCGAACAGCGACTGGTACTGCTCGTTGGGCATCGCGTCGATCCAGTCGCGCAGTTTCTCGCCGCCCGGCCGGGCGTACGCCTCGGCGAGCCGACGGCCGTACTTGACCTCCACGACGTGCCAGCCGGCCGCCTCGAACTGACCCCGCCACTGGTTGATCCGGATGCCCGGCACCACGCGGTCCAGCGACTGGCGGTTGAAGTCGACAAGCCACATGACGTTGCCCAGCCCGGTGGTGGCGGGGTCGGCGACCGCCTCCCAGATGTTGCCCTCGTCCAGCTCGGCGTCGCCGATCAGCGCCACGAACCGCGAGTGCGGGCGGGCCCCGAAGTGCGCGTCGACGTACCGCCGGGTGGCGGCGGCGAAGAGCGGCGCCGCCGCGCCCAGCCCGACCGAACCGGTGGAGAAGTCCACCTCGTCCGGGTCCTTCGTCCGCGACGGGTACGACTGGAGGCCGCCACGGGCCCGCAGCCGGGGCAGGTAGGAGCGGTCCAGGTTGCCGAGCAGGTACTGGATGGCGTGGAACACCGGCGAGGCGTGCGGCTTGACGGCTACCCGGTCCTCCGCGTCCAGGTGCGCGAACCACAGCGCGGTCATCGCCGTGACCAGGGAGGCGCTGGACGCCTGGTGGCCGCCGACCTTCACACCGTCCCCGGTGGCCCGGTCGTGGTTGGCGGCGTCCACGATCCGGGTGGCGAGCCAGAGCACCCGCCGCTGGATCTCGTCGAGGACATCGAGGTCGTGCTTGGTCACGGTGGCTCCATTCGGGCGTCGCCGTTGACGCCCTCGTGAGGGGTGCGGATCGCGCCGCGCGAGGCGGCGGGGGTGACGTGTGCCGGGTCAGCCCTCGACGCCGAGGCGCTCCAGGATCAGCTCACGCAGGGTCTTCGCGTCGGCCTGGCCCCGGGTGGTCTTCATGACCGCGCCGACCAGAGCGCCGACCGCCGCGACCTTGCCGCTGCGGATCTTGTCGGCGATGCCGGGGTTCGCGGCGATGGCCTCGTCCACGGCCGCGGTGAGCGCGCCGGTGTCCGAGACGACCTCCAGGCCCCGGTTGGTCATGATCTCGGTGGGTGAGCCCTCACCGTCGACCACGCCCTCCAGCACCGTACGGGCCATCTTGTCGTTGAGCTTGCCTGCGTCGACCAGCCCCTGCAGCTCGGCGACCTGGGCGGGGGTGGCACCGATCTCGGCCAGCTCCACGCCGCTCTCGTTGGCCCGGCGGGACAGCTCACCCAACCACCACTTGCGGGCCGCCGCCGGGGTGGTGCCGGCCGCTACGGTGGCCTCGATCAGCTCGACCGCGCCCGCGTTCAGCACCGACTGCATGTCCAGGTCGGACAGACCCCACTGCTGCTGCAGCCGACGCCGGTGCACCCGGGGCAGCTCCGGCAGGGCGGCCTTCAGCTCGGCAACCCACGCCGGGTCCGGGGCGATCGGCACCAGATCCGGCTCCGGGAAGTACCGGTAGTCGGTGGCGGTCTCCTTCGAGCGACCCGGGGTGGTGTCGCCGGTGTCCTCGTGGAAGTGCCGGGTCTCCTGGGTGATCCGGCCGCCCGCGTCCAGCACCGACGCCTGCCGCAGCATCTCCGAACGGACCGCCCGCTCCACCGAGCGCAGCGAGTTGACGTTCTTCGTCTCGGTGCGGGTGCCCCACTCCGCACCCGGCAGGTTGAGGGAGGTGTTCACGTCGCAGCGCAGCGAGCCCTCCTCCATCCGCACGTCGGAGACGCCGAGGGTGCGGATCACGTCCCGCAGCTCGGCGACGTACGCCTTGGCCACGTCGGGGGCGAGCGCACCGGTGCCGGGGATGGGCTTGGTGACGATCTCGACCAGCGGAATGCCGGCCCGGTTGTAGTCGACAAGCGACTCGGTCGCACCGTGGATGCGGCCGGTGGCACCGCCGACGTGCAGCGTCTTGCCGGTGTCCTCCTCGAGGTGCACCCGCTCGATCTCGATCCGCACCGTCTCGCCGTTGACCTCGACGTCCAGGTAACCGTCGACGCAGATCGGCTCGTCGTACTGGCTGATCTGGAAGTTCTTCGGCATGTCTGGGTAGAAGTAGTTCTTCCGGGCGAACCGGCACCACTCGGCGATCGAGCAGTTCAGCGCCAGACCGATCCGGATGATCGCCTCGATGGCGGCCTTGTTGGCCACCGGCAACGAGCCGGGCAGGCCAAGGCACACCGGGCAGACCCGGGTGTTCGGCTCGCCACCGAAGTCGGTCGGGCAACCACAGAACATCTTGGTGTTCGTGCCCAGCTCGACGTGGGTCTCCAGGCCGATCACCGGTTCGTAGCGCGCAACGACCTCGTCGTACGCGGGCAGTGTCGTCGTCATCTGGGCTCCTGCCTCACAGCGCCGGTGGGGTGAACGTGCCGACCGCGGACTCCAGCGCGGCGGCGACCCGGTACATCCGATCGTCGGCCATCGTCGGGGCCATCACCTGCAGGCCGACGGGCAGCCCCTCGGAGAGACCGCAGGGCACCGAGATGCCCGGCCCGCCGTACAGGTTGGTCGGGATGGTGAACAGGTCAGCCAGGTACATCTGGTACGGGTCGGCGGTCCGCGCGCCCATCGGGAACGCCACCGACGGGGTGGTCGGCGAGATCAACGCGTCGACCCGCTCGAACGCGGCGGTGAAGTCCCGGGTGATCAGCGTCCGGACCTTCTGCGCCTGCCCGTAGTACGCGTCGTAGTAACCCGACGACAGCGCGTACGTGCCGATCATGATCCGGCGCTTGACCTCCGGACCGAACCCGGCCTCGCGGGTCAGCGACATGACCTCCTCCAGCGACCGGTTGCCGTCGTCGCCGACCCGCAGGCCGAACCGGACGCCGTCGAACCGGGCCAGGTTGGAGGAGCACTCGCTCGGGGCGATCAGGTAGTAGGCCGGCAGCGCGTACGCGAACGTCGGGCAGGACACCTCGACGATCTCCGCACCCAGCTTCGCGAGGGCGTCCACCGATTCCCGGAACGCCGCCATCACGCCCGGCTCCGAGCCCTCGCCGACGAACTCGCTCACGATGCCGAGCCGCACACCGGTCAGGTCGCCGGTCGCGCCGAGCTTCGCCGCCGCCACCACGTCCGGCATCGGCTGCGGGATCGAGGTGGAGTCACGCGGGTCGTGCCCGCCGATCACCTGGTGCAGCAGGGCCGCGTCGAGCACCGTACGCGCGCACGGGCCGGGAGTGTCCAGCGACGAGGAGAAGGCGACCAGCCCGTAGCGGGAGGTGCCGCCGTAGGTGGGCTTCGCGCCCACGGTGCCGGTGACCGCACCGGGCTGACGGATCGAGCCGCCGGTGTCCGAGCCGATCGCCAGCGGCGCCTCGTACGCGGCCAGCGCGGCGGCACTGCCACCACCCGAGCCGCCCGGGATCCGGCTCAGGTCCCACGGGTTGTGCGTGGGTCCGTACGCCGAGTATTCGGTGGAGGAGCCCATCGCGAACTCGTCCATGTTGGTCTTGCCGAGCATCACCGTGCCGGCGTCGCGCAGACGCTGCACGATCGTCGCGTCGTACGGCGGGCGCCAGCCCTCCAGGATCTTCGACCCCACGGTGGTCGGCACGCCCCGGGTGGCGAGCACGTCCTTGACCGCGACCGGCACGCCGGCCAGCGGGCCAAGCTCCTCGCCGGCGGCGCGACGCTCGTCGACCGCGCGGGCCGCGGCGAGCGCGCCGTCGGTGTCCACGTGCAGGAAGGCGTGCACCCGGTCGTCGACCGCGGTGATCCGGTCCAGATGCGCCTGGGTCACCTCGACGGCGGAGGTCTCGCCGCCGGCGACCAGGGCCGCGATCTCGGTCGCGGTCATTCTGGTCAGATCACTCATGAAGCCACATCCTCGGTCAGGATCCGCGGTACGCGGAACCGCTGGTCCTCGGCGTCCGGCGCGCCCGACAGCGCCTCCTGCGGGGTCAGGCACGGCGTGACCACGTCCTCGCGGAAGATGTTGGTCAGCGGCACCGAGTGCGAGGTCGGCGGAATGTCCGCGGCGGCGACCTCGCCAACCTGGGCGACCGCCTGGAGAATCACGTCGAGCTGGCCGGCGAACATGTCCAGCTCCTCCTCCGTGACGGCGAGCCGCGACAGGCGCGCCAGGTGCGCGACCTCCTCGCGGGAGATGGCGGCCATCCGTGCCCCCTTCTGATGTCCTGCTGGTCGGGCGGTGTGCCGGTCGCGCGGCGGGTGGAGAGTGACGCGCGGTGACCGGAGCGAGTCTATTGTTCCGCTCCGGTGCCGCGTCCCCGACTCCCCCTCCGCCGGCCCTGATGTCGTGTCGACGGTCGGTCAGCGGGTGGGGCGGCGACCGGCGTCCGGCTCCGGGTGCCCGCCGCTCGGCCGGACCGGCCGGTAACGGGCCAGCCAGGTGACCAACTCCTCGGCGGGCATGGGCCGGGCGTAGAACCAGCCCTGAGCAGCGTCGCAACCGGCCGCGTGCAACAGTCGCCAGGTCCGCTCGTCCTCCACGCCCTCGGCCACCACCCGCAGCCCCAGAGCGCCGGCCAGGTCGATCATCGACCGGACGATCGCCGCGTCGTCGGTGTCCTCGGCCATGCCGAGCACGAACGACCGGTCCACCTTCACCTCGGACAGGGGCAACCGGCGCAGGTGCTGCAGAGACGAATATCCGGTGCCGAAATCGTCCAGCGCGATGGCCACCCCGATCCGGTGCAGCCGGGAGATGGTGGCCAGCACCCGGCGTGGGTCGGCCATCAGGGCGCCTTCGGTGATCTCCACCTGCAGCCGCTCGGCCGGCACCTCGTAGCGGGCCAGCCGGTCGGCGATCTGGTCGGCGATCTCACCGGTGTGCAGGTCGCGCACGCTCACGTTCAACGCCGCGCGCAGCCGGATGCCGGCCGCCGACCACTTGGCGATCTGCTCCACCACGTCGTCGACGACCCGCCGGGTGAGCAGCCGCATCACCGCGCTCTGCTCGGCGACCCGGATGAGTTCCTCCGGGTCGACCATGCCCCGCCGCGGGTGCCGCCAGCGCAGGAGAGCCTCGACGCCGATCACCTCGCCGGTCGCGATGGCGATCTGCGGCTGGTAGTACATGGTGATCTCGCCGGGGTCGTCAGCCAGCGCGCCGGCCGCGTGCGCCCACTCGGTCGATTCGAGCGGTTGCGGCGACGTGCCCGACCCGCCGTCAGGGCGCGGCCCGGGGCCACCGATACCCATCGCGGCGACCGTGCCCGCGCTCGGCGACCGCCGGCCGTTGCCGAGCCCGGCGCGTCGTTCCCGGGCCGGGCTCGGGCGGGTGACGGTGGCACGGGTGCTGCGGCCCCGGATCGGGTCGGCGCCGGTGGCGATGCGGTTGATCAGCTCATCGGCGTGCGCCAGCTCCGCGTCGCCGCGCCGGCGGCGTCCCCACCACCGGCCGGCGGTCGGTGTCGGCGTGGCGATCGCCGGCGCCGGGTCCGCGGGTGGCGGGGCCTCGGCCGGGGCCCCGGTGGGCAGCGCCGCCCCGTCACCGCCGCGCACCTCCGCCGACACGGCGAGGGGTACGTCCATCCGCTCCGTGCCGTCCGGCACTCCGACCGGGCCGACCCCGTCGGCCTGCTCGACGTGCCCCTGTCCCGCCGGCTCGGCGTCGAACGGGCCGTCGGCCGACGGGCTGGATTCGAGCACCCGGCGCAGGTCGGCGAGGAGGCCGAGTCGCTCCGCGGAGTTGTGGTCGGATTCGGGGGCGTAGACGGCCACCGTGTCGTTGCGGTGCTTGGCGTCGTACATCGCCACGTCGGCGTGGCGCATGAGGGTGGCGAAGTCCTCGCCGTGCTCGGGGAAGAGGGCGATCCCGATCGACCCGCCGACGTCCAACGGCAGCCCGTCGAGCGGCACCGGCTCGGCCAGCGCCTGGACCACCCGGTCGGCCAGTTCACGTGCCTGACCGACGTCGGTCAGCCCGGTCATCACGATGGCGAACTCGTCGCCGCCGAGCCGGGCGATCATCTGTGGCCGGGGCCACACGTCGGTGAGCCGCGCACTGACCTCGACCAGCAGCCGGTCGCCCACGGCGTGCCCGAGGGCGTCGTTGACGTTCTTGAAGCGGTCCAGGTCGATCAGCAGCAGCGCCAACTGCCCGTCGGGTTCACCGCGGGCCGTCCGCTCGGCATGAAGGTGCACCTGCTCCGCCACCTCGGCCAGCAGGGCCTTGCGGTTGGGCAGCCCGGTCAGCGGGTCGGCGGCGGCGAGGTGCTGCTGCTCGACGGTCAGCCGGGCCATCCGGTAGACGGCGAAGAGCGGCACCAGCACCAGCGGGATCAGCGCCGCGCTGACCCGTGCGGCGGCGACCAGCACCGGGGCGAGCAGCAGCAACGAGCCGGTGGAGAGCAACTCGAAGCCGAGGCCCTGGCGGAGGGTGGGCCACCACCGGTCTCCGAAGCGCAGCCGCACCGCCCAGCTGACCAGCCCGTAGTTGACGACGAACCAGGCGAGCGTGGCACCCCCGACGGCGGCCACGTCCGTCCAGTGCAACCGGTCACCGGAGAAGATGGCGCCCGGCCCGAGCTGGATGACCCCGTACGCGGCGGCGAGGGCACACGCGTACTGGCCGACGTTGAACGCCGTCCGCCACGCCGCGTGCCGCATCCGCCAGCCCGACACGACCACCCCCACCGCCTGCACCACCACCGCCGGGCCCAGCCCCCAACCGAGCAGGATCGCGAAGGTGAAGCAGGTGGACGGGAACACCGCGGAGGTCTGCCGACGCCCGGGCGGGACGAACGGGCGGGCGTCGCAGACCACGGCGAGCGCAGCCATCGTCCAGAACGCCACCGGCAGCCGGGACACCTCACCGGGGAGCGTCGCGAGTGGACCAGCGGCGGTCAGCGCGGCGACCACCAGGATGCCGACGACGAAGGCGGCGAACGGTGTCACCCGTCCCGGGGGGAGCGAGTTGCGTGGGTCGGCGACCTCCACGACACCTCCCGACCGATCGTCGGCGTGCCGATGCGCACGCCGTGACCCAATGAAACGCCCTCAGCCCCCGATTTCCCGGTATGACAGTCACGAATCGGTCGTAGTCGTAATTAAGTTGGTATACGCGGTCAGTCGGCGCATCGAGCCACCAACGAGATCAACCGCCCGGCTGGGCGACCTCGCGCGCGGCGTCCGGACCCGCGTCCAGCAACACCTGGAACCCGGCCTCGTCGAGCACCGGCACCTTGAGACTGGCCGCCTTGTCGGCCTTGGACCCGGGGTTGTCCCCCACGACCACGAAGCTCGTCTTCTTGGAGACCGAACCACTGACCTTGCCGCCTCGGCTCTGCACAGCCTCGGCGGCCTGGTCCCGTGAGAAGCCGGCGAGCGTGCCGGTCACCACCACGGTCAGCCCCTGCAACGGGCGCGGCCCCTCGTCGACCGCGTCCTCGGCCATCCGTACGCCCGCCTCGGCCCACTTGCGGACGACCTCGCGGTGCCAGTCCACCGCGAACCACTCCCGGAGGCTGGCCGCGATGGTCGGCCCGACCCCGTCGACCGAGGACAGCTCCTCCTCCGTTGCCGCGTCGATGGCGTCCACCGAGCGGAAGTGCAGGGCGAGCGCCCGGGCCGCGGTGGGACCGACGTGCCGAATGGAGAGCGCCACCAGCACCCGCCACAGCTCGCGCTCCCGGGCGACCGCGAGATTGTCCAGCAGCTTCGTCGCATTGCTGCCGAGGGTGCCGTCCTTGTTGACGAAGAACGGCGACCGGGACAGCTGCTCGGCGTCGAGTTGGAAGAGATCACCCTCGTCCGTGATGATCTGCGCGTCCAGCAGTGCTCCCGCGCCCTTGTAGCCGAGCACCTCGATGTCGAACGCGCCCCGGCCCGCGAGGTGGAACACCCGCTCCCGCAACTGCGCCGGGCAGCTGTGTGTGTTGGGGCAGCGGATGTCGACGTCGCTCTCCTTGGCCGGGGCGAGCGGGGTGCCACAGGAGGGGCAGGTGGTGGGCATCACGAACGGACGCGCGTCGGCGGGGCGCAGGTCGACCACCGGGCCGAGCACCTCGGGAATCACGTCACCCGCCTTGCGCAGCACCACCGTGTCGCCGATCAGCACGCCCTTGCGTTCCACCTCGCGGGCGTTGTGCAGCGTGGCCTGGGCGACCGTGGAGCCCGCCACGTGCACCGGCTCCAGCACCGCGAACGGGGTGACCCGGCCGGTGCGCCCGACACCGACCTCGATGTCGAGCAGCTTGGTGGTGACCTCCTCCGGCGGGTACTTGAAGGCGATCGCCCAGCGCGGGGCGCGACTGGTCGACCCGAGCCGACCCTGGATCGAGACCGCGTCGATCTTGACCACCACGCCGTCGATCTCGTGCTCGACATCGTGCCGGTGCTCGGCGTAGTAGGCGATGTATTCGGCCACGCCGGCCAGATCCGGCACGACCCGCCACCGGTCGCTGGTCGGCAACCCCCAGGACTTCAGCGCCGCGTACGACTCGGACTGCGCCGTGGGCTGGAACCCACGGCGAGCGCCGATGCCGTGCACGACCAGGCGCAGCGGCCGGGAGGCGGTCACCCGCGGATCCTTCTGCCGAAGGCTGCCCGCGGCGGCGTTACGCGGGTTGGCGAACGGTGCCCGACCCTGCTCGACCAGGCTGGCGTTGAGGTCGGCGAACCCGGCGATCGGGAAGTAGATCTCGCCCCGGACCTCCAGCAGCTCCGGAATGTCCGGGAATTCGGCGGACGGGGCGAGCTGGCTGGGCACGTCACGAATGCTGCGCACGTTGGCGGTGACGTCCTCGCCGGTGCGGCCGTCGCCCCGGGTGGCCGCCCGGACCAGCCGGCCACGCTCGTAGGTCAGGTTGATCGCCAGCCCGTCGACCTTCAACTCGCACAGGTAGGGCACCGGGCCACCCGCGTCCCGCTCGACCCGCTCGGCCCAGGCCGCCAACTCCTCGTCGGCGAAGGCGTTGTCGAGCGAGAGCATCCGCTCGGCGTGGGTGACCGGGGTGAAGTCGGTGGAGAAGGTGCCGCCCACTCGCTGGGTCGGGGAATCGGGCGTACGCAGCGCCGGAAACTCCGCCTCCAACGCCTCCAACTCGCGCAGCTGCCGGTCGAACTCGGCGTCGGCGATGGTCGGCGCGTCCAACACGTAGTAGCGGTACTGGTGCTCGGTCAGCTCCTGGCTGAGCGTGGCGTGCCGCTCCCGGGCCTGCGGCGTCGGCTCCGCCCCGGCCGCCGCCTCCTGCTCCGGGCTGATCTGCTGACCGATCTGCTCCTCGGACACACCGCCACCTTCGGACACGCCTGCGACCTCCCTGATCACGCTACCCGGGCACGGTATCGGGCCGGGGTGACAATCCGTCGCCCACCCGCGTCCGTGCGGGACGTCCCTCTCTCCCGCGTTCCCGTGATCACTCGACGCTCGGCAGTCGTCGACAGGCCGATCCAACTGCTCCGCAGCAAGTGCTCGAGGGTCGCTCTGGAGTGCCTCGGGGCGGTGGGCGGCTGCGGTGTGGTTGGCGGGCGGCACGGGCGGCGGCGTGCGAGGATCGCCGGACGATGGGTGGCCGGTGGGCCGCCGAGAGGCGGAGGTGGCGATGCCGGACGCGCTGCTCTGGGCGGTGGCGATCCTGCTGGCGGTGGCCGCCGGCTGGGCGTGGAACAGCTGGCGGCACCGGGTGGCGAACCGGCGTCCCGGAACCCGGCCGGGTCGAGGCACAACCGCCCGCACCGGTGGTCGTCGTCCCGCGCCGCCCCGGCCACGAGGCGCCGACCGGCCGGCCACCAAGCCCCGCTCGGGCGACGCCGACCGGAAGGCGGGCACGCCGGCACCCGGCGAGATCTGGTGGGCCGACGTGCCGTACGCCGACGGCAGCGGGTCGAAGGTGCGCCCCTGTCTGGTGCTGCGCGCCGACTCCCGGGGTGTCGACGTCCTGAAGATCACCAGCCAGGACAAGAGCGACCGGGACGACCACGTGCGGATCCCCACCCAGGAGTGGGACCCCGGCGCGGAGCACGACAGCTACCTCAGCCTGACCGAGCCGATCCGGATCAGCCCGGCCGCCTTCGCCGACCACGCCGGCCGCTGTGACGCCGACCTGTGGCAGAAGATTCGCAGCCTGCGCCACCTGCCCACCCGCTGACCGCGCTCGCGGCCGCCAGGTCGGGTCGGCCGGGAGCGTCGGTCCCCGGCAGCGCCGAGCGTGACGAGCTGGTCCGCGTGCGCGATGCGGTCGACCCGGCCGGCCAGGCGGCCATGATGCCCGGCCGGCGCGACCCACGCCAGGCTCAGTCCCAGCAGAGGCAGAACGGGTGGCCGGCCGGATCCGCGTAGACCCGGAACCCCTCGCCCTCACCGGGCAGCCGCCGCGCACCAAGCGCCAGCGCCGCCTTCTCGGCGGCCTCGATGTCGTCCACCGTCACATCCAGGTGGAACTGCTGAGGGCGTTCCGGGTCGGGCCAGGCTGGTGGCCGCAGATTGAGCGCCCGCTGGAAGGCGAGGCGCGGCTGGTGCCCGGGCGGGCCGCCCAGCACCACCCAGTCGTCGTTGGAGTCGCCCTCGGCCAGAGGCACGCCGAGCAGCTCGGCGTAGAACGCCGCCAACGCCCGCGGATCCGGGCAGTCGATCACCACTGAACGCAGCTGTCCAATCATGACGGCCATTCTGCCCAGCGGGTACGACACCAAACCTCAGTCCTCGGCGAACCGCCGGCCGGCGTCCCGGCACGCGGCGAGCACCGCCCGCGCGTACTGCTCGCTGGCGCCGGCGAGACCGCAGGCCGGAGTGACCACCACCTGCTCGGCGAGCTGCCGACGAGGAAACCCGAGGCGGTCCCAGAGCTGACGTACCCGGTCGGCGACCTGCGCGGAGGTCGGCGCGCCACCGGCCGACGGCGGTCGGGTCGGTGCGGCCCCGGCCAGCAACCCGAGGCCGGCGTCGATCGCCTCGCCGAGCGGGTCCAGCTCGGTGACAAGATCCAGGTCGAGGGCGACCCCGACGGCGCCGGTGGAGCGGATCAGCTCCAGCGGCACGTCCGGGGCGCAGCAGTGCACCACCGTCGGCACACCGACCGCCTCGACGACCGTGCGCAGCAGCGCGGCCGCGTCCACCGACTCGACCGCCCGGTACGCGCCCAACCCACTCTCGGTCGGCACCCTCCCGGCCAGCACGGTCGGCAGTGACGGCTCGTCCAACTGGAGCAGCACCGACGCCCGGGGCAACCGCCGGGCCACCGCCGCCACGTGCGCGCGCAGCCCCTCCGCGAGGGAGCCGGTCAGATCGCGGACCGCACCGGGGTCCCGCAACAGGCGGCCACCGATCGGCAACTCCAGTGAAGCGGCCAGCGTGAGCGGGCCAGCGGCCTGCACCTTGATCGGCCCGGCGTACTCCTCGGCCTGCTCGGCGAGCTGGTCCAGGTCGCGTTCCATCAGGTCACGGGCCCGGCGCAGGTCGCGGCCCGCGCGCGGGGCCACCCGCCACCGCCCGGCGTACACCTCGACAGGCAACTCGACCAGCAGCCCGGCGCCGCGACCGATCAGGTCCGCGCCGGGGCCCCGGGCCGGCAACTCGGGCAGGTGGGGCAGGTCGGGAAGCTCACCAAGGACCACCCGCTGGGCCTCGGCGATGTCGGTGCCGGGCAGCGAACCAATTCCGGTCGCCGCGCCGGCCGGCCAGGGCCATGCCTGATCTGTCACGGCCGAAGGCTATCCCGCGAACACCCAGGCCGCGCCGTCAGCCGGTGATGGTCGCGGAGCCGAGGACCACGTCGCCGGCCGGATCCGGCCGGTACGCCACCACTGCCTGACCGGCGGCGACGCCACGTACCGGCCGACGCAGCTCGGCGTGCAGCCTGTCGCCGTCGAGGGCGACGGTCGCCGGCACCACGGCACCGTGTGCGCGCAACTGCACCTCGCACTCGACCGGCGCGTCCGGACGGGCACTGCCAGTCCAGACCGGACGAACGGCGCGCACCTCGGACACCTCCAGTGCCTCAGCGGGGCCCACGGTCACCGTGTTGGTCTTCGGCGTGATGGAGAGCACGTAGCGCGGCCGCCCGTCCGCGGCAGGCCGGTCCAGGTGCAGACCACGACGCTGCCCCACGGTGTACGCGTACGCGCCGCTGTGACTGCCGACCACCGCGCCGGTGCTCGCGTCCACCACGTCGCCGGGGGCCTCGCCGAGCCGGCCGGCCAGGAAGCCGCGGGTGTCACCGTCGGCGATGAAGCAGATGTCGTGGGAGTCGGGCTTGTCGGCCACCGCCAGGCCGCGCTCGGCGGCCTCCTCGCGGACCTGCGCCTTGGTCGAGTCGCCCAGCGGGAAGATCGACCGGTCCAACTGCTCGCGGGTGAGCACGGCCAGCACGTACGACTGGTCCTTGGCCACGTCGACACTGCGCCGCAGCAGCCCGTCCGCGCCCAGCCGGGCGTGGTGCCCGGTCACCACCGCGTCGAAGCCCAGGGCAACCGCCCGGTCCAGCACCGCGGCAAACTTGATCTTCTCGTTGCAGCGCAGGCAGGGGTTCGGCGTACGGCCGGCCGCGTACTCGGCGACGAAGTCGTCCACCACGTCCTCGTGGAAGCGGTCGGCCATGTCCCACACGTAGAACGGGATCCCGATCACGTCGGCTGCCCGTCGCGCGTCCCGGGAGTCCTCCAGGGTGCAGCAGCCGCGCGCCCCGGTCCGATAGGTCTGTGGATTGCGGGCCAGCGCCAGGTGCACGCCGGTCACGTCGTGCCCGGCCGCCACCGCCCGTGCCGCCGCCACCGCCGAGTCAACCCCACCCGACATCGCCGCCAGAACCCTCACCAGCCCACTCCCTTCCCCCGCGCGCTCGTCCCCCACACAACCCTATCCACCCAGCCCACCCCACCCCCAAACCCGCCACCACCCCTCCCACCCCCCGTCGCCGCCCCCGCCCCCGTCGCCGTCGATCATGGAGTTGTGGTGCCCGAAGAGAGGGCGAAGGCACCTTTTGTCCCCACCACAACTCCATGATCGACGCAGGCAACGCGCCGGGCCGCGAACACCACACCCCGAGCGCGCCCCTCCCCCGCGCCGATCTTGCAGTTTCTGTCCCGGCAAAGGCCGCAAAAGCCACGAACAGCAGTCCGAAAGTGCAAGATCGGCGCGGGAAGGGGGGCGCGGCGTGACAGGGCGCGCGGCGGGGCGGGGTGTGCGGGGTGGGGGTTTTAGCGGGGGGTGCGGAGGGCGGCGGCTCGGCGGGCTCGGTCCACTGCTGCGGGGAGGGCTGCGATCAGCGCGTCGACGTCGGCCTGGGTGCTCGTGTGGCCCAGGGAGAAGCGCAGCGAGGAGCGGGCGCGGTCGTTGTCGGCGCCCATCGCCAGCAGCACGTGCGACGGCTGGGCCACTCCTGCGGAGCAGGCGGACCCGGTCGAGCAGGCGATTCCCTGGGCGTCGAGCAGCAGCAGCAGGGCGTCGCCCTCGCAGCCGGGGAAGGAGAAGTGCGCGTTGCCGGGCAGTCGGTCGGCCGGGTCACCGTTGTAGATCACCTCGGGCACCGCCTGCCGTACCCGTTCGATCAGGTCGTCGCGGAGTGCGGCCACTCGGGTCGCGTACTCCTGTTGGCCCTTCACCGCCGTCTCGACGGCGACCGCGAAGGCGACGATGCCGGCGGTGTCCAGGGTGCCGGAGCGGACGTCGCGTTCCTGGCCGCCGCCGTGCAGGAGCGGCGTGGCCGCCACGTCCCGGGCGAGCAGCAACGCGCCCACTCCGGTCGGGCCGCCGAGCTTGTGTCCGGTGACGGTCAGCGCGGCGACCCCGCTCGCGCCGAAGTCGACGGGTGCCTGGCCGACGGCCTGGATGGCGTCGGTGTGGAACGGCACGCCGTGTTCGGCTGCGACGGCGGCCAGCTCGGCGATCGGCTGGATGGTGCCCACCTCGTTGTTGGCCCACATCGCGGTGACCAGGGCCACCCGGTCGGCGTGCGCGGACAACTCGGCGCGCAGGTCCTCCGGGTCGAGGCGACCGGCGGCGTCGGCCGGCAGCCAGCCGACCTCGGCACCCTCGTGCTCGACGAGCCAGTCGACCGAGTCCAGCACCGCGTGGTGCTCGACGGCGCTGGAGACGACCCGACGGCGGTCCGGGGCGGCTGCCCCGCGGGCCCAGAAGATGCCCTTGACGGCGAGGTTGTCGCTCTCGGTACCACCGCCGGTGAAGATCACCTCGGACGGCCGGGCGCCCAGCACCGCGGCCACCCGCTCGCGGGACTCTTCGACCCGGCGACGGGCACGGCGACCCGCCGCGTGCAGGGAGGACGCGTTGCCGACCTCGCGGGCGGTAGCGACGTACGCCTCCAGTGCCTCATCGAGCATCGGAGTCGTCGCCGCGTGATCCAGGTATGCCATCACCGTTCAGCCTACGGCTGACACCTCGGGGACCGGATGCCGGAGGGGACTCCGCGCGACGGCCGGGGTGGGTTTCCCCACCCCGGCTCGTGCCGACGGCCCCGGTCAGGCGGGCACCGCGGTGACGACGATGTTGTCGCGGTACCTGCGGGCCTTGGCGTCGAACGGCCCACCACAGGTGATCAGGGTCAGCCGCGGCTTGCCGTCCCGGGCGAAGTACCGGTCCAACGGGATCCTGGTCTTCGCGTACTCCTCCCGGGCGACGACCCGGTACTGCCGTGCCGTGCCGTCGCTGCCGGTCGCGGTCAGGGTGTCGCCCTGGTTCAGCTCCCGCAGCCGGAAGAACGCGCCTTTGCCCTGCCTGGCGCTGTCCACGTGACCGGCGACGACCACCGAGCCGCTGGTCGCTTCCAGGCCGGGTCCGTAGCGGTACCAACCGATCTGGTCGACGCTCGGCGGCACCTCGAACTCGTTGGTCCGCTCGTTGATGCCGACCGCGTTGACGGTGGCCGTGACGTCGATCTCCGGGATCACCAGCCGTACCGGCGGGACGGTCTTCGTGCCGGCCGGCAGTTCCCCGGCGGTCACCGGCACCGACGGGCCGTCAGCGGCGCTGGCCGACGGGGTTGCCGGGGTGGTGGCCAACGTGCTCGCCTCCTCGGCGCCCACGTTCCCGGCCGGCTGGGAGGCGCACGCCACCACGGTGGCCACGGTGAGCGCGGCGACGCCGGCGGCCAGGGCCGCCAGCGCGCCGCGGTTGCGCATCGTCACTTGCGACCGGTCCGCGCGGTCGCCATCCGCACCCCACCACCCAGAAGCAGGAGTACGCCGGCACCGGTGAGCACGTACCACCACGTCCCAACGCCCGTACCGGCCTGACCGCCGTCACCGCTGGGCACGCCGCCCGGGGCGGAGTGCAGGCCGGTGATGGTCTGGGCCACCACGCCGAGGCTCTTGCCCTCGGCGGAGCCGATCGCGTAGACGATCGTCGCGGTGCCCTCCTTCAGGTTGAGGTCCGCCGGGCCGATGGCCACGGTGTCGGTGCCGGCGAGCACCACGTCCGCCTTCACGCTGCCCGCGTCGACGTCGCCCTTGGCTTCGTTCGGGTTGGTCAGGCCCTCGAACACCGGGGTGCCACCGGCTCGGACGTCCACCGCCGGGGCGGCGGCGGTGTGCCGGACGATCAGCCGGGCCTTGCCGGCGTCGACCTTCGAGACGTCGTTGACGAACGGGGTGATCTTCGGCTGGCCGGCGGCGTCGAGGTGTGCCGCGATGCTGATGTTCGCACCGCCCGGCACCGCCGCGTCGTCGACCTTGAGGATCGCCTTGTCGATCGCCTCGCCCGGCTTGGTGAGGGCGATGTCGTAGTCACCCTCCTCCAGGTTCAGCGGGCCGGCCACGTCCCCGGGCTTGAAGTTGTCCAGCGTCTTCTTGCCGTTGACGTAGACGTCGACCGGGGTGTCCGGGATGCCGTGCACGACGGAGACCTTCGACGTGGCGGCGTACGCGGGGGTGGCGGTGAGTGCGCCGACGCCGGCGAAGGCCAGCGTGGCTACGGCGCCGCCCGCGGCGACCCGACGCAAGTACGAAAGCTGCATGTCTGCCTCCTGCTGATTGGTGCTGATTCGTCAGGCCTGGCTTGCAGAACGGGTTACGCCGGCTTCCCGACGGGCGGATGCGCGCCGGAGGCACTTTTCTTTTCCGCCGCCGGCTGCATCCGGATCAGGGTCGGAGGACGAAGAGCAGGTGAGATGAGATCGACGGGGAGAGTGGGGCGGAGGCTGTGGCAGCTACAGTCGGGCATGCCCCATCGAAGGCGAGCCGCCCGATGACGGCGCTGCGACAGGATCCGGATCCTCCGGCTGACGACCTGGATCTTCGGTTCTGCGCGGGCGACGACGTGGCGCTCCGCGAGGCGTACGACCGGTACGGCCGCGCCGTGCTCCACCTGGCCACCTCCATGCTGGCCAACCGCAGCGACGCGGAGGACGTCACCCAGGCGACGTTCGTCGCCGCGTGGCTGGGTCGCGACACCTTCGACCCGGCCAAGGGATCGCTGATCGGTTGGCTGCTCGGCATTGGACGGCGGAAGGTGATCGACCGGATGCGCGCCTCGGCCCGGGAGACCCGGGTGGTGGAGTCGGTCCGGCAGCTGCCCGAGCCGACGCAGTCCGACCCGAGCCCAGACCGCGTGGTGGACCGCCTGGTGATCGCCGACGAGCTGGCTCGCCTCCCGGACGACCAGCGACGCATGCTGGAGCTGGCCTTCTACGACGACCTGACACACCAGCAGATAGCCACGGTGACCGGAGTGCCGTTGGGCACCGTGAAGAGCCACATCCGGCGCGGCATGGCGAGCTTGAAACGCAGATGGGAGGTGGACGGTGCAGCACCTGGACCACGACCGGCTGGTCTTTCTGGCGCTCGGTGAGAGCGAGGTGGACGACGGGGAGAGCACCCACCTCGACACCTGCGCGCCCTGCCGTACGGAGATGGCGACCCTCCAGCGGGTGGCCGGGCTCGGCACCGAGACGCGCGGGCTGTCTGACCTGCCCGACCCGCCGGAGCACGTCTGGCAGGGCATCGCTGCCCAGGTCAGAGCGGCGGAGTCCCGGTCGGCGCTGGACGAGACCCGGCGGCAGGTGCCCGAGCAGGCCAGCGGCTCCACGACGGAGCCGACCGCCGGCACGATCGCCGAGCCGGCGGTTGTCCGGCTGGATTCGGTGCGCCGGTCCCGCCAGGGCCGTGGCTGGTCCCTCTGGGCGGCGACCGCGGTGACCGCGGCTGCCGCCGCGGCGGTGGGCGTGGTGGGCACGGTAGCCGTGCTGCAGCCGGACGACCCGACGCCAACCCCGACCCAGGCGGTGGTGGCGAGCGCGCCGTTGGCGGCGTATGGATCGACTCCGCCGGAAGCCCAGGGGGATGCGCGGGTTCTGCAGAATCACCAACTTCATCTGCATGTGGCGAATCTCCCGCGCGTCCCGGGGTACTACGAGGTGTGGCTGATTAATCCGACGACGATGAAGATGCTCTCGGTCGGCACCCTCGGTGGCGGCCCGGACGCGCTACTGCCCCTGCCCCCGAACGTCGACCTCAAGAGCTACTCGGTGGTCGACGTCTCTGCCGAGCAGTACGACAACAAGCCCGCTCACTCCGGCGACAGCCTGCTGAGGGGCACCCTGACGGGCTGATCGGCGGGCCGGCTCAGCTCCCCGGCCCGCCGGTCAGCTCCCACGAAAGAGAGTGGCCGCCCATCCGATGGGCGGCCACTCTCTCGTCGTGCGGTGCCCGGGGGCACCGGCGGGTCACTTGCGCTTGCGGATCTCCTCGGCGGCCTGCGGGACGATCTTGAACAGGTCGCCCACCACGCCGAAGTCGGCCAGCTCGAAGATCGGCGCCTCGCCGTCCTTGTTGACCGCGACGATGGTCTTCGAGGTCTGCATGCCGGCCCGGTGCTGGATGGCACCGGAGATGCCGAGCGCGACGTAGAGCTGCGGGGAGACCGTCTTACCGGTCTGGCCCACCTGGAACTGGTGCGGGTAGAAGCCGGAGTCGACGGCCGCGCGGGACGCGCCGACAGCACCGCCGAGCAGGTCGGCGAGCTCCTCGACCAGCTTGAAGTTGTCGGCGTTGCCGACACCGCGACCGCCGGAGACGACCACGCCGGCCTCGGTGAGCTCGGGGCGGGAGCCCTTCTGCTCGGCGACCCGCTCGACGACCTTGGCCAGCTTGTCGGTGTCGGTGACCGACACGGTGAGCTGCTCGATCGTCGGGGTGGCCGCCGCCGGGGCGGGGGTGACCGAGTTGGGCCGGACGGTGACCAGCGGCAGGCCCTTGGTGACCTTGGACTTGACGATGGTGGAGCCGGCGAAGGCGATCTGCGTCGCGGTGCCGTCGGCGTCGAGACCGACCACGTCGGTCAGGATGCCGTTGTCCAGCTTGACGGCGAGCCGGGCGGCGATCTCCTTGCCCTCCTGGGCCGAGGCCAGCAGCACGGCGGCCGGCTGCACCCGCTTGACCAGCTCGGCCAGCACGGTGGCCTTGGGGGCCACCAGGTAACCGTCGATCTCGTCACCCTCGGCGGCGTAGATCTTCTCCGCGCCGTACTCGCCCAGCTTGCCGCTCAGCGCCTCGGCGGCGCCGGCGCCGCCGAGCACCACCGCGCTCGGGGTGCCCAGCTCGCGGGCGAGGGTGAGCATCTCCAGGGTGACCTTCTTGACGCCGAATTCCTTGGTGGCTTCGACGACGACGAGAACCTCAGACATGTCCAGACCCGCTCTCACACGAACTTTTCGGTGGCGAGGAACTCGACCAGCTTGACGCCGCCCTCGCCCTCATCGGTGATCTTGGCGCCGCCGGAGCGCGGCGGGCGCTTGGTGTGCTCGACGACGGCGCTGGTGGCACCGTCGAAGCCCACCTCGGCGGGCGCGACGCCGAGGTCGGCCAGGGACAGCGTCTGCACCGGCTTCTTCTTGGCGGCCATGATGCCCTTGAAGGAGGGGTAGCGCGGCTCGTTGATGGTGTCCCAGACGGAGACCACGGCCGGGGTGGAGGCGGTGATCACCTCGTAGCCCTCCTCGGTCTGCCGCTCGACGGTCAGCGTGGCGCCGTCGACGGTGAGCTTGCGGGCGCCGGTGAGCGCCGCGACGCCCAGCCGCTCGGCGATCATGTGCGGCAGGACCTGGACCCGACCGTCGGTGGACTCCGCACCGCAGATCACCAGGTCGGCACCGAGCTGGCCGAGAGCGGCGGCGAGCACCTTCGAGGTGGCGACGGCGCAGGAACCGTGCAGGGCGTCGTCCACCACGTGGACGGCCTTGTCCGGGCCCATGGAGAGCGCCTTGCGGATCGACTCGGTCGCCCGGTCCGGACCCATGGTCAGGATGGTGACCTCGCCGCCGTGCGCCTCCTTGATCTTCAGCGCCTCCTCGATGGCGTACTCGTCCATCTCGTTGATCACGTTGTTCGCCGAACCGCGGTCGACGGTGTTGTCGTCATTGCGCAGGTTGCGGTCCGCGCCCGAATCAGGCACCTGCTTGACGAGTACGACGATATTCATCGCGCTTCGACGACCCTCCTGTGTGGTGATGCGATTCGCTCGCCCGGTATGGGCCGCAGCGTCGCGCGTCGGTCGACGCCAGGTCAACCGCGGGCTGCTGTGCAGTTGCCCACGGCGCAATGTTACCTGTCGGTAGCTTGCGCTCCCGGGGCACTCAGGGTGACACAGCTCACCGACCGGCGGCCGGTCAGGCCGGCTCGGCCAACGCGCCCCGGATCTGGTCGATGGCCGCCGCTTCGGCAGGAGCGACCCCGTCGTGCGCCCGGGCCACCCGGTCCGCCGCGGTCAGCACCACCGAGCGGTACGCCTCCACGTCCTGCGGCGACTTCTCGTGCAGGATGCGCACCGACTGCCGCAGTGCCGGCAGCACCACCGACTCGATCTCCAGCTGCGAGTCCCGGGGAAGCCGAGGCAGCGGGCCGGTGGTCAGCGCCTCCTTGACGGTGCCGCTGGCGTCGGCGAGCGCGCCGGACGCGGCCAGGCTCTCCCGGATCACCCCCAGCACCCCCGGGTCGGCGTTGGAGACCAGGAAGACGGCACCGAAGGCACCCGTCTTGAGGGTCAGCCGCTCCTCGTCCGTCAACCGCTGCTCCATGATCACGGAGTGTAGACGTACGGGGTGGTGGTGGTGACCGCGACGAGGCCGAGCCGCTGCAGGATCGGTCGGCTGTCCTCGGAGGCGTCGACCTGCAACAGCGTTCGGTCGCGCTGCTCGGCCAGCCGCGCCCGGTAGGTGACCAACGCCCGGTAGATGCCCTTACGACGCCACTGCGGCAGGGTGGAACCGCCCCAGAGGGTGGCGAAGCCGGTGTTCGCCGGGAAGCGGACCCAGCCGGCGCTCACCACCGTCCCGTCCGCCTCGGCCACCACCACGGTGATTGAGTGCGGGTCGGCGTCGATCTCCTTGGCCAACCCCCAGACGAGGTGCGAGCGATCCTCCTGCCAGACCTCCTCCTCCATGGCGGCGATCCGCTCCAGGTCGGCCCGGGAGGTCACCTCACGCAGGCGTACCCCCTCGGGGGTGACCGGCAGCGCGGCCGCCAGCGGCGCGACCGGCCCGACCACGACGGTCTCCCGGTCCTCGGGCACGAAGCCGGCGGCGCGCAGGCGGTCCGCCAGGTCCGCCGGCTCGTCGTGCCCGTTGAGCTTCCACTCGACCGACTGGCCGCACTCGCGGAACAGCTCCACCTGCCGGGCGATCAACTCGTCCAGCGCGTCGCCGGTGAGGCCGCCGAGGTCGCGGTAGGTGAGGAACCCGCCGGCGTCGAGCCCGACGATCCGGACCAACGGTCCGTCCCGCTCCACCGTCACCCCGGCCGGGACCGGGTCGGGGATCTCCGGGCGGAGTTGGTTGTCGTAGGCGGCACGCAGCGTCAGTACGTCGAGATCAGTCACCGAGTCAGGCTAAGCGGCATGGGAAGCGGATAATCTCCCAGCGTGTGGGCGGCGATCAGGCAATGGTTCGACCCGGCGGAGATGCGCTCGGTCGGTGAACCGCCGGACTACCGGTTCTCGCTGGCCAACGAACGCACCTTCCTCGCCTGGCTACGCACCGGGCTGGCGCTGGTCGGCGGCGGGTTGGCTGCCGCGCAGTTCCTGCCGCCCCTGCCGATGAGCCACCTACGCGAGGTGATCGCGGTCGCGCTGCTGCTGCTCGGCGGCGCCGTGGCGATCCGCGCGGTGGACCACTGGGCGCGTACCGAACGGGCCATCCGGCTCGGTCAGGAGCTGCCCGCGTCCCGGTTCCCCGCCATCCTCGCTCTCGCCGTCGGCGCCGGGGCGGTACTGCTGGTGGTCGCCGTCCTGGTCCGAGCGATCGGCGGGCGGTGAGCACCGCGCGCGACCCGGGGCTGCAACCGGAGCGGACCCGGCTGGCCTGGCGGCGAACCCTGCTCACGGTGACCGTGGTGGCCGCGCTCGCCGTCCGGCTGGCCTCGACGGGCGGCACGACCGGGGCGCTGATCGCCGGCCTCACCGTGCTGGTGTGGGGCGCCGTGCTGGTGCTCTGCTGGCCCCGTGGCACCGGCACCGGTCCGGCCCGCACCGGCGGTCGGACACTGCCCCTGGTCACGGTGGGCACCGTGGTGCTCGCGTTACTGGGAGTGCTGCTGGTGCTTCGCGGACTGTGGTGACGGGATTCGGTGAGCCATGATGGGTGCATGGCCCGGCTTGGCGTACTCCTCTTCCTGGTGCAGATCGTCCTCGCGGTCTGCGCGCTGATCAGCTGTCTCTCCGCCGAGGAGGACCAGATCCGCTCCCTGCCCCGGATCGCCTGGGTGCTGATCATCTTGTTCTTCCCGCTGGTCGGCTCGATCGCCTGGTTCGTCGCCGGCCGGAAGCCCAACTCCGGCGAGCGCAAGGGCTGGCCGGGGGGCACCGGCACCGCGCAGCGGCAGCAGCCCCGGCCGGTCGCCCCCGACGACGACCCGGAGTTCCTCAGCTCGATGCAGGACCGCGCCAAGCAGCAGGACCAGGAGCTCTTCCAGCGCTGGGAGGAGGACCTGCGCCGACGCGAGGACGACCTGCGCCGCCGCGACGGTGAGCCTCCGCGCGAGGAGGACCGGCCGGAGGTGTGAAACGCAACCGCCGCCGCCCGCTGAGGGGCGACGGCGGCGGCGGGTGCGACTCAGGCCAGGTTCGACGAGCGGGGGTACGCGTCGGTCGGGTCGGTGAGCACGTTGACCAGGTACGGCACTCCGGCGTCGAACGCCCGCTGCAGGGCCGGGCCCAGATCGGCCGCCTTGGCGACCGTCTCCCCCGCCCCGCCGAGCGCGCTGACCACCGTGTCGTAGCGCAGCTCCGGCTGGAGGTCGGCGGCCACGTCATAGCCGTACATGGCCTGCATCGGGTGCTTCTCCAGCCCCCAGATGCCGTTGTTGCCGACGACGATCACCACCGGCAGCTTCTGGCGGACCAGCGACTCGACGTCCATCAGCGAGAAGCCGGCGGCACCGTCGCCCATGAGCACGCAGATCTGCCGGTCGGGGTGGCTGACCCGGGCGCCCATCGCGTAACCCATGCCGGTGCCGAGGCAGCCGTACGGGCCCGGGTCCAGCCAGGTGCCGGGCTGGGCCGGCTCCAGGTAGCGCCCGGCGTACGACACGAAGTCGCCGCCGTCGCCGATGGTGATCGCGTCACGGGCCAGCACCCGACGCAACTCGCCGTAGATCCGGGCCGGGCGGATCGGGTCGGTCTCGGCGGCCATCTCGGCAGCGTCCCGGGCCTTCGCCGCGTCCTCGGCGACGCGCAGGTCGGCGATCCAGTCGGTGTGGTCGGCCCGGTCGCCGGAGTGGTCGGCCAGCGCGGAGAGGATCAGGCGCAGGTCACCGGCGGGGGCGGCGGTCGGCTGCACGTGCGTCGCCCGCTGGCTGGGCGCATCGACGATGTGCACCACCTTGGCGTCACCGAAGTCGCCGAAGCTGAGCCGGAAGTCCAGCGGGGTGCCCACGACCACGACCACGTCGGCGCCGGAGAGCGCGGCCCGGCGGGCCTTGGCGAACGCGAGCGGGTGCTCCGGCGGGAGCGAGCCGCGACCCATGCCGTTGGTGAAGACCGGCACCTGCAACGCTTCGGCCGCCTCGCGCAGTGCGGCGACGGCGTCGCCCGCGTACACGTCGGAGCCGGCGATGATGACCGGTCGCTGCGCCCCGGCGATGAGCATCGCGGCGCGGCCGACCTCCTCCGGGTCCGGCACGACCGGATCGACGCCCGTCACGGCGGGCAGCTCGACCTCGGCGACCGAGAAGACCGTCTCGAGCGGGAAGTCGAGGAAGGCCGGACCACGGTGCGGGCTGAGCGCGGCGGTGAGGGCGGCGCCCACCGCGCGCGGGATGTCGTCGGTGCTGAACACCGTCTCGGCGTGCTTGGTGACCGGGGAGACCAGTGGCAGGTGGTCCATCTCCTGCAGGCTGCCCGAGCCCCAGCGGAACGCGGGCGCGCGACCCCCGAGCACCAGCACCGGGGAGGCGTTGAAGAACGCGCTGGTCATGCCGGAGATGCCGTTCGTGACACCGGGGCCGGCGGTGAGCACGGCGAGGCCGGGGCGGCGCTGCAGCTTGGCCACCGCCTCGGCGGCGAAGACCGCGGACTGCTCGTGCCGGACGTCGTAGATCGGGAAGTCGGTCTTGTACGCGGCGTCGTAGAGCGGAAAGACATGCCCGCCGGAGAGTGTGAACATCTCCCGTACGCCGTGCGCGCGTAGTGCCGCGAGCGCCAACTCGCCGCCGTGACCCTCGATCCGCTCCGTCATGTCGCTCCCATCGTCCGTGGCCGGGATCACAGGTTACCGGCCAGTCACTTGACCGTCCGACCGTGGTCCCGGCCGGTGGACGCCGCCGAGGTCAGGGGCAGTTGGGGCGCAGGGCCCACGGGTGTCAGCGGCCGGTGAAGTCCGGCTTGCGCTTCTCGACGAAGGCCACCATGCCCTCACGCCGGTCGTCGGTGGCGAACAGCGCCGCGAAGAGCTGCGTCTCCCAGGCCAGGCCCGAGTTCAGGTCCATGTCCAGGCCGCCGTCGACCGCCAGCTTCGCCGCGCGCAGCGCCTGCGCGGGCCCGGTCAGGTACGGGGTGATCAGCGCGACGGCCGTGTCGTACACCTCGGCGGCCGGTGCGACCCGGTCGGCGAGACCGATCCGCAGCGCCTCCTGCGCGTCCACCATCCGCCCCGACATGATCAGGTCCTTGGCGCGGGCCGGGCCGACCAGGCGGGCCAGCCGCTGGGTGCCGCCCGCACCGGGGATGATGCCCAGCTTGATCTCCGGCTGGCCGAGCTTGGCGTCCTCGGCGACCACTCGCCAGTCGCACGCCAACGCCAGCTCGCAGCCGCCGCCGAGGGCGTAACCGGTGATCGCGGCGACCACCGGCTTGGGGATTCGGGCGATCGCGCCGAGCGCGGTGGACAGGTTCGGGGCCCGGTCGACCATGTCCACGTAGGACATTTCGGCCATCTGCTTGATGTCGGCGCCGGCGGCGAAGACCTTCTCCCCGCCGTACAGGATGACGGCGCGGACCTCAGGGTCGGCGGTGGCCGCGGCGGCGGCGGCGCGCAACTCCTCCTGCACCTGGGTGTTGAGCGCGTTCATCGGCGGCCGCTCCAGCCGGATCGTGCCGATGCCGTCCTTGGTCTCCAGCCGAACGAACTCGCCCACGCTGCCCTCACTTCCTCGTCGAAGTCGCGTGCCAACCTTACGACCCGGCTCGTTTGGGTAAGTAGTGTGGTGTCAGCCCCCCGGGCGGGAGTCCAGCCATGATCACGTATTACGACGACAAGTCGGTGCAGGTCACCTCCACCGCCTTCCGAGTCGACGGCCGCAGCTACGCGCTGAGGGACATCACCATGATCTGGCACCGCCGTGGCACCCGTTCCTGGCGCGTGCTCGTGGGCCGGGGCGCGATCGGCGCCGCACTCGCCGGTCCGCTGGTCGCGGCGGTGCTCGGCATCGGCCTGGCCGTCTGGCTGCACCGCTCGCCCACCGTGACGATCGCGATCGTCGGCGCTTCGGTGCTGGTCGGGCTGGCCGTCGGGCCGGTCGCCGACTTCCTCTTCGAACACCTGGACCGCTCGTACGCCCGGGGCAGCCGCCAACTGGAGATCTGGGCCCGTTGGCGGGGCCAGCCGGTGCGGTTGCTGCGCACCGGCGACGCGCTGCGCTTCGGTCAGATCTACCGCGCCGTGCAACGCGCGGTCGAGCACAGCCAACCGGCCCGCCCCGGCACCCGCCGCTGAGCGTCGGGTTTCGGCCTGACGGGAGTCGGGCGGGGCGAGGGTTGCCTGCCGGTGGTTAGGCTTAGTGATGACCCTCTATTACCGGGACGACGCGGTGCAGGTGACCTCCGAGTCGATCCGGGCGGGCGGTCACGTGATCGCCCTGTCCGACGTGGCATTCGTCTGGCACGCGCGGGGGCAGAAGACCCTCGCCGTCCGCGGCCGGGTGCTGGGTCGCGGCGTCCTGGTCCTGCTGCTGTCGCTGCCGCCGCTGGTCGCGGTGGTCTGCGTGCTGTCCCTGGCCTGGTCGGCACAGGACCGGGGCAACTGGCAGCTGGCGCTGATCATCCTCGCCGCCTGCGCGGTGGGGACGTTGGTGATGCTGCCGTTTCTGGAGATCCCCCTCGGCTGGCTGGACCGCTCCTACGAGCGCGGCAGCCACGTGCACGAGCTGTGGGTGCAGCACCACGGCCGGGAGGATCTGCTGGTGCGCACCCCGGACGCGCTACGGTTTGGGCAGATCTACCGGGCCGTGCAGCGCGCCGTCGAGCAGCACGGGGACCATCGATGACCATCACCGCCGCGTCGCCGTCGAGCGGTTGCGGCGCGGCCGACGCACACTTGATCCCATGGCGATTCCCCTCCCCACACCGACCGCGGTGGTCGGCCTGACCCGCTCCGCTCTCGACCAGGCACTCGGCTCGGCCGCCTCGTTCGCCGCCGTGCCCGCCCGCGCGTTCGCGGTGCTGGACGGGGTGGAGGCGCTGCTGGCCCGAATCAACAAGGTGGTGGACCGGATCGAGACCACCCTGGACCGGACCGATCAGGTGCTCACCGACGCCGAGACGGCGGTCCGCGAGGTGGCCGTCATCAGCGCCGCCGCGACCACCGCCATCGACACCGCCACCGAGGTGGCGGCCACCGCTGCCGTGGTGGTGACCGAGGCCGACCGGGTGGCCCGGGCCGCCGGCACGGTGGTCGCCGAGGCCGACGGGGTGGCCGGTCGGGCCGCCGTCACCGTGGGCAGTGCGGCGGAGGCCGCCGCCACGGCGGCCGAGCTGCTGGCGGCGTACGAGCCGGCGTTGCGCCGGGCCGCGCCGATGGCCGGGCGGTTCGTCGAGGAGCTGAGCCATGAGGAGATCAGCGCGGCGATCCACCTGATCGATGAGCTGCCCAAGCTCAAGGAGCACCTGACGGCCGACATCCTGCCGATCCTGGCCACCCTGGACCGGGTCGGGCCCGACCTGCACGACCTGCTCGACGTGACCCGCGATCTCAAGCTCGCCGTGGCCGGCATCCCCGGGCTGGGCATGCTGCGCCGTCGCGGCGAGAAGCTGACCGACGAGCCCGCCGGCTGAGCCCTCGGCCGGCGGCGCTGTCAGTCGGCGCTCGGCT